>NZ_JBBGYU010000005.1:24157-408826 GCF_037479555.1 Comamonas sp. MYb396
ATGGGTGTCCCACAGCGCCACAGCCAGGATGAGCAACGTCGTCAGCCAGCCCAGCACCAACAGATTGCAGACCTGGCCTAGAGGCACGAGCACCAGCACCAGCAGCATCAAGGCGCCCAGCCAGTGCGACGCGGGGGGCGCGCTATAGATCGTCTTCCTATAGATGGCACAGCCTAGTGGTGGCCATGCTCGGCGACCGTGCCAAGGCGCTGGCGACGCTTGGCCGCATGGGTGTCCCACAGCGCCACAGCCAGGATGAGCAACGTCGTCAGCCAGCCCAGCACCAACAGATTGCAGACCTGGCCCAGAGGCACCAGCACCAGCAGCATCAAGGCGCCCAGCCAGTGCGATGCGGGCAGCGCGCCATAGACGGTCTTCTTGTAGATGGCGCTGCCCAGCAGGTAGATGGCCGGCCCGGCAAGCAAGATGGCGATCTGCGGCGCTGCTGCCAGCGCATGGGGGTGGGCCAGCACCAGGTCGTTGCCCACCGCAGAGGCAATCACCCCGGCGATCAAGATGGCGTGCACATAGTGGAAGTAGGCGCCAATGCGGCCCGGATCCTCGGCGCGGGTGATGGCCTCGGTGGCGTCCTTGCTGGAGGTGCCAAAGTACAGCCACCACATCGCCAAGGTGCCAATAAAGGTGGCGCCCAGCGCCATCAGCACATCCCACTCCCAGGTCTTGGTATCGGCCAGCGTGGCGCCGCTGGCCAGCAGCGTCTCGCCCAGTGCCACGATCACGAACAGCTGGCAGCGTTCGGCCATGTGGCCGCCCTCGATGGTCCAGTCCTGCGTCTGGCTGCGGCCCAGGCCCGGCAGTGCAAAGCCAAACATCGGTGACACATACTCGCACAGCACGGCCACCAACCACAAAAGCAGGCGCAGCTGCGGGTCTGCCAGCCCTCCCGCAATCCAGAACACGGCAGAAATACAGACCCAGCCGAGCATGCGGCGGTAGTTGAGCGCCAGCGGGTGCCAGGCAGGCAGCTGCGACCAGATGAAGGCGGTGCGCCCCACCTGCATGGCCACATAGGCCAGCGCAAAGACCAGCCCGCGCTCGGCAAAGGCTTCGGGAATGCTGGAGGCCATCAGCAAGCCCAGCAGCATGGTGGAGAACAGCATGCCGCGGATACGGGGTGTCTGCGGATCGAACCAGTTGGTGACCCAGCAGGTGTACTGCCAGCCCAGCCAGACGGCAAACCAGAGCACCAAGGTCTGTGCCACACCCATGAAGCTCAGATGGTGCAGCAGCTCATGGCTCAGCTGGGTGACGGCAAACACATAGACCAGGTCAAAGAAGAGCTCTTCATAGGTCACGCGGGCGTGGTGACCGTCACGCTGGCGCAGCAAGGGATGGGAGAAGGCGGGCGTTATCGGCATGGCAGTTCTGCAGTTGCAAGCATGGCCTCAGGCCTGCGAGAGGATGCGGGTGACAAAGGCGGCCAGCAGCACCGGCACCATCAGCACGATGAGCAGGATCAGCGCTTCGTCGCGCACGCTGTAGCCCGCCTGGGTGACGCCGACCCACATATTGGTGCAGGCAATGAGCAGCCACACCGGCATGAACAGCTTGGCTGCGACCACCATGCCTGCAACGCTGGCCGACCACAGCCAGCCAAACAGCACAAACACGCCGAGCAGCAGCAGGCCCCCGCCCATCACCATCAGTACATGCATATCGATACTCTCAAAGGTTCAGAATCCAACACGCTGCGCCTGCTGGGCAAAGGTGGCACAGCACCACCCGGGCCCCATGCCAGGGGCAGTGGCCGGCGTGGGCCGCGCAGCGTTTTTGCAGGGCCAAGCCGTAGCCACGGCCCCGCACAAGCATGCTGCGGTTCACCGTCCGCCGGGTGACGTCACTGGCGGGCGGCGGTGCAGCGCATCCGAAGGCGCAGGAGGCTGGCCTGCAGCGATCGGCACGCCCACCGCTCGCGCCATTTACTTGGTGGTGTAGCCGCCGTTGATCAGGATCGTCTGGCCGGTGATCCACCAGCCGTCGGTGACCAGATGGCGGATGAAGGGCACAACATCTTCGATATCGGTCAGGCCCGTCTTGCTGAAGCCCGACAGCGCAGCGGCCGTCTTGTGGTAGGCCACCGCATCGGCCCCTTCTGCCGGGTAGAAGAAGGCGGTGTCCATCGGGCCGGGGCCGACGGCGGTGACCGAGATGCCGCGTGCGCCAAACTCCTTGGCCGCTGCACGGGTGTAGTGCTCGACAGGCGCCTTGGTGCCGGCATAGGACGAGTAGAACGGGGTGAAGGCACCCAGCAGCGAGGTCACCAGCGTGACGATCTTGCCGTTGTCATTGAGGTGCAGGCCCGCTTCCTTCAGAAAGAAAAACGCTGCCTTGCTGTTGGCGTTGGACATCTCGTCGAACTCGGCCTCGGAGATATCGACCATCGGCTTCTTGAGCACCTTGCCGACGGTGTTGATCGCGATGTCGGGGCGGCCCAGTGCGGCCACGGTGTCGGCAAACAGCTTCTGTACGGCAGCAGCGCTGCTCAGGTTGCCCTGCAGTGCGATGGCCTTGGCGCCCAGTTTCTCCACGGCGGCCACGGTGGCCAGTGCTTCATCACGGCTGGCGGCGCTGTTGTAGTGGACCGCAACCGCTTTGGCGCCCTGGCTGGCCAGGTCACGGGCAATCAGGCCACCGAGGTTTTTGCCTCCCCCTGCAATCAGAACGACTTTGTCTTTGACGGTGTGGGCTTCGCGCATGCTGCATCTCCAAAAAAGTGACGTGAATCGGCGTGTATCACAGTGGAGATTTTTATTGTCTTATTCAATCGGGTGAATTTGCAAAATGGAGGAAGTTTTTGCTAAACCTGCGATTGGTCATTGATTTTTTGCATGTAAGGAAAATGGTGCCGGCCGTATCCCTTTCGCGCGCGGGCCATGGGTGCTGCATGGCCATGGATTCCAGGCGCTAGGCCATGGACCGCAGCCACGCCAGCAGCAGCTGCTGCACACTGCCCGGCAGCAAGGCTTGGGGTGAGAGCAGGCAGTAGTGCGAGCCGTCCTCGACAAAGCCCAGCGGCGCGGCGAGCAGACCATGGGCAAGGTCGTCCTGCACCAGATGCCAGGGGCCGATGGCGACGCCAAGCCCGGCAACGGCCGCTTGCAGGCTGAAGTAGAAATGCTCAAAGCTGTGCCCGCTCGCGGCGGGCAAGGGCCGGACTGTGGCCGCGCACCAGTCCTGCCAGGCGCCGGGGCGCGTGCGGCTGTGCAAGGGCACGGCCTTGGGCTGGAGTGCCGTGCCGCGTTGGCCGGTCCGGAACCAGGCGGCTTGCCTGTCCGGGCGGCAGACCGGGCCGATGCGCTCTGCAAACAGGGGCTCGGCATGGCAGCCGGAGGGCCAGGCAAAGTCATCCCGGCGAATCGCCAAGTCGATACCGCTGGCAAAGGAGAAGGGGCCGCCACCTGCGACCAGGTGCAGCTCCAGCCCGGGGTGGCGCGCCTGGAAGTCTGGCCAGCGCGGGATCAGCCAGCGCATCAGCAAGGTCGGCTCGCAGGACAGCACCCAGCGCTGCTGCTGGCGCGCGCGGGCGCGCAAATCGGCAACGCCCTGGCGCATCAGATCCAGCCCCTGGCCAACGGCCTGGGCCAATGCGCGGCCCTCGGCAGTCAGAAAGACGCGCCGGCTGCGCCGCTCGAACAGCGCCAGGCCCAGGTCGTCTTCCAGCAGCCGCACGGCGCGGCTGACGGCGCCATGGGTCAGGTGCAGCTCGTCTGCAGCGCGGCTGAAGTTTTCCAACCGGGCGGCAGCCTCAAAGCAGCGCAGCGCCAGCAGGGAGGGCAGGCGGCTGTCGGTGAGTGGTGAACCAGGCTCACCATGGCTGTCAGAAATCATCGTTTTTCATGGCGCATATTTGCAGGCACCATGCGAGCAGTTTTTACTGTTGCACAGGATACGCGATGACCGAATTGTTAGCTGTTATCACCATCACCTTGCTCGCTGTCATCAGCCCGGGGCCAGATTTTGCGATGGTGACGCGCAACAGCCTGCTGCTGTCGCGGCGCGCAGGCGTGCTGACCGCTGTGGGCATTGGCTTGGGCGTGCTGGTCCATGTGGCCTATACCTTGCTGGGCCTGGGCCTGCTGATCCAGCAGTCGCTATGGCTCTTTAACGCGATCAAGCTGCTGGGCGCCGCCTATCTGGTCTGCCTGGGGCTGAAGATGCTGCGCAGCCAGCCTGCGCAGCCCTCGGCCGAGGAGGCCCTCGCGCCGCTGTCCGATAGGGCTGCGCTGCGCACAGGCTTTCTCACCAATGCGCTCAATCCCAAGACCACTGTCTTCATGGTCAGCCTGTTCTTACAGGTGGTGCAACCCCAGACGCCGTTGGCCGTGCAACTGGGCTATGGCGCCTTTATCTCGCTGGCGCACATCGCCTGGTTCAGCCTGGTGGGGCTGTGCTTCTCGGCGGGTGCTGTGCGCAGCCGCCTATTGGCGGCGCGCCACTGGATTGACCGCGCGTTTGGTGGCTTGTTGCTGGGCTTTGGCGTCGTGCTGGCGCTCTCAGGGGCCTCGCGCTGAGCGCTCGGCCACGGCTGCCGTCACGCCCTGTTGGACTGGCGGCGCTGGCGTATGCCAAGCCAGCCCAGCAGCAAGGCCAGCAGTGACAGGCCATACGCCCCGGTTGTCGGTACCGGTGTTGGGCTGGTCGCCACGGCATGGGGCTGTGGCGCCGACACGCGCACGGTGGCCGTCGCGCAGACCGCCTGGTTGGGCGCTGCCAGGCAGATGTTGTACTGGTAGCTCACCGGGCTGGTCAGTCCACCCGCAGGCGGCACATAGGTGCAAACGCCTGCCTCGCAGCTGACGGTGCCTGCCGTGGGTGGCGTGGCGAGAGTGACGGAGGCCGGGTCCACCACCCCACCGGTGCTGCTGTCGTTGGTGGCCACCGGCGTTGCAGCGCTGGCGGTGTTGCTGGTCAAGGTCACCCCATCGTCCTGCGCTGTGATGGTGGGGGGGACCAGCGCGAGATCTGCCGAGTTGTTGGTGCTAATCGGATCGGCGGGGCTGCCTGCTTGGGGCTGTGCGGTCACGGTATGTGTGCTGGCTGCCGTGATGCCCGGACCGGTCCAGGTCACGGTATAGACGGCGGTGTCGCCAGCGTTCAAGGCTTGAACCACGGCGCCGATAGGACCCATGCCGGAAGGGGTGGCGCATGGCAGGCCGGAAGGCTGCACGATGCAGGACCAGCTTGCGCTGGCGCCATTGGCCGCCGTCGGCAAGGGGTCAGAGACGACGGCGCGGGTCGCGTCGGGGCCGTTGTTGTAGACGTTGAAGCTGTAGCTGTAGTCGTTCTGGGCGCCAGCGGGTGTGGCCGTGACGGCGCTGGCGCTGACGATGATTTCTGCCAAGGTCTGGCGGCTCATCGTGAACAAGGTGTCGTCCCAGGATGCGCGCCCATCGGTATTGGCTGACGTGCGGTACAGGTAAAAGCGCAAGGCGTAGGGGGTGGCGGGTTGCAGCGTGATGCCGGGACCGGGGCCATCCGGGGGGCGGACAAACTCAAACCCATCGCCGGACACCGTGCTGACATCGTCTATCCGCTGCAACAGCTCGCTGACCGGATGGCCGCCAGCGTCCACCACGTAAGCGGCATAGCCAAAGGCGCGCGGGTGCGCGTTGTTGTTCAGGTTCCAGCGCTTGGCCGTGACGACCGCATTGACATAAAACAGCGCCGCCGATGCGGTGGCGTCCGCATACTGCATCGTGCCGGTGGTGAATGGGAACTCGATGTACTGCTGGTCGGCCATTGCCGCATCGGCCGTGCTGGTCCTGAGGCCGGAGATGATCTGAAAATCTGGAAAAGTGGGGTCGGGGCTGGCGCTCAAGCCTGCGCCAAAGCGCTGCGGGCCCGTGCTCGACAGGAATGTGCTGTCATGCGTGGGGCCTTCCACTGGATCGGTGCCCGTGCTGCCCCCTACAGAGCCTGGATACCAGTCCTGGGTCAGCGTGCCTGGCGGGCGATTGCTCATCCAGCCTGCGACCCAGCCATCGATACCCGACAGCGTGCTGGGCGCGTACACATAGGACTGGGCCAGGCTGGGGCCGGCGGCCGCTGACAGCAGCACCGCGCCGATGCATAACCGGTACTGGCCTTGCGCCCGAACAAAAATAGATCTCATGGACAAACCCATTTCTAACGCAGACGCCTGTCTTCGAGCTGGACGGAAGCCTGGCCTGGTTAATCGTTAAAACAAGCCACAATTGTGGCTAATCGTAATAATTATCATCAGACTTGCCCGGTTCTGCAGGCTTCATCGACCTGATTCTCGATCTGTCGCAAAAATAAAACGGCTTGCGCACCTGCCCGATTGCTTGCGGCGCTGGGGCGCGGCCAGCAGCGATCATGCGCCTTCCGAGGTCGACGCCGCCGAGCCCTTCTGGATGTAGATCTCGATGGGCCCCACCGTCACCCGGTCGCCCGTGTAGAGCACCTGGCGCTTGACCTTGGTGCCGTTGACGAAGATGCCGTTGGTGCTGTCGTGGTCCTCCACCACCAACACGCCTATGTAGTAGCTGAAGGCGCCATGGTCTCGGCTGACCCCTTGGTCATCCAGGCGCAAACCGCAGCCCTGACCACGGCCAATCAGGGTTTGGCCTTTGCCCAGTTTGAGCTGGCTGGGCGATGAAGACTGGGGTGATCGAACCTGGATAAGCGCTGGCATGGAAAACCTCCCATCGTGGAAGGCCAACCTGGGGACACAGACCCTGGTGGCTATCTTGAGACCAGGGATTCTGTATGAAATTTTTGAAATGGATTGTCAGCAATCTCTAACCTGGAGCATCGGCAGATCGGCATTGCCGCGCCGCCGCTTTTTCGCATCTGGTTTGCAATTAATTACAACCATGACGGAGCCCGGGCCGGTCCGTAGCTTGACTTTGCGCAAGCAAGGCTTACATTCTTAAGTCATTGACTGAATCGATTAAGAAGTCTTTTGTGAAAGGAGTTGGGTATGCAAAACCAGCCATCATTTCCGATGCTGACCATGCCGACTCGTCCGCTGGTGGCCCATCGCGGCGAGAAAGCGAAGCGCTATGTGCCTTCGGTCTCCACCGATATCAGCAAGACTTTTGAGAAATACCGCCGGCTGGCAGCGATGCAGCATCCCAAGCCGCTGGGGGATTGATTCGGTTTCATGCCGCGCGCATGCTGCTCACTCCCAGTCCCACAGACGTATTGCATGCGCCGCCCGCAAGGGCAGCGGCTTTATTACAGCGGAACGCCCAGGCCTGATCGCCCGTTGGCAGCATCACTGACGGCGGGCTCTGAGCGCAGCATCTGCAGGCTGTGTCACTGAGCGGGCGGCAGATGTCTGCTCGCCTTATTGGCAAAAATGGGCTGCCCAGTGGGCGACTGCAGCTCGTGCCCAAAGGCCTGGGGCGTGCGCATGGTTCTCGCCCTGGCGATGCAAAGGCCGGAGGCTATTTGGGATGGCGTGGCAGTTGGCAGCGATAGTGTGGCCATTCAGTCCTGCTGCAGGTGCTGGTAGACGGCCTGCGAGACGCGCATCAGCTCGGCCCGGTCGGCCCCGGCCGAGATGGCATAACCGAGGTGGTTTTCCACCCAGTAGAAGACGTTGACAGGGCCGTCCTGGCCAAACTTGAACTGTGCATCGCTCTGGCTGCTCACCTCGCGGGTCACATACAGGGTCAGGCGCAGGCCCGCCTCGGTCTCGTACATGAACTGCGCCACCGGCCCGCTGTCACCGGGCAGCAGGCGGCCGCCCATCAAACGGTAGCCCAGCGCATTGAGCGGAGGTGGGCGCACCTGGGTGCCCATGCGCTTGGTCAGCCAGGTGACCAGCGCCTGCTCCTGCTCGGCGCCAATCTCTACCGGGCGCCGCACATCGGGGCTGAAGACCCCATGCGCTATCGCAGCGCGCTGGGCAAAGCCGCTCAAGGCTGCGCCGCTGGCGGGCAGCAGCTGGGGCTGGGCGGTTGGTGGGCGGGTGGCTGCGGGCTGGCCCGCCATCGCGAGTTGGATGGCCTTGGCATCGACTGCGCCGCGGATTGACCAGGCCGCCCCCGCGCTGACGACCGCCACCAGCAAGCTCGCAGCCAGGCTGCGCCAGGGCAGGCTGCTGTGCGTGGGGCGCAGCGGCAGGCCCATCGGCAAGGGCTCGTCCATCACGGGGGCCAGCATCTCGCGCAGCCGCGCATTCTGCTGCTGCCAATCCTGCACACGGACGCGTTCTTCCGGGTGCTCGTTCAGGTACTGCTCGACCTGGAGGTGGCGTGCGCTGGGCAGTTGCCGGTCCACATAGGCATGCAGATCGGCTTCGGTCACCGGCGGCATGGGACTGGCGTCCAGGGCTTTGAGGTTGGGCTGGTCCATGGTCACTTCACCCGTTGAATTCTTTGCGCTGCATGGCTGACTTTGTCCTGCTCCTTGCTCTGGCCTGGGCTCGCCATCTCATCGCGCAGCCGGGCGCGTGCCCGCGACAGCCGCGACATCACCGTGCCCAGCGGCACGCCGGTGATCTGCGCCACCTCTTGGTAGCTCAGCTCCTCGACGCTGACCAGCAGCAGCACCTCGCGCTGCTCGGGCGGCAGGCGCTGCAGCAGGCGGTCAAGGTCACGCACTTCCAGCGCATCGGTCTGCTGGGCCCGTTGGGGCAGCTCGGGCAGCTCGTCGCCTGCGCTGTCTTCGGGCCGGCTGCGCTGGGCGCGCAGGCGGTCGATGAAATGGTTGTGCATGATGCCGAACATCCAGGCACGCAGCTCATTGCGCTTTTGCCACATCGACAAGCGCGACCAGGCGCGCTCCAGCGTGTCCTGCACCAGGTCATCGGCGCGGTCGGGGTCCGAGACCAGCCCGCGCGCATAACGCCGCAGGCTGGGGATGCAGGCCACAATCTCCGCTTCGTCCTGTGCGCGCATGGGGCAGTGGGGTCCGGGGGTGAGGAGGGGAATCAGCAGCAGCCAGCGCTTACTTGACGACGTGCCAGACGTCCTTGAAGTTGTCGCCCGTGGCGTCGCCGGCCTTCTTGTCCGCAGTATAGGTATAGAGCGGCTTGCCCTGGTAGGCCCACTGCTTGCTGCCGTCGTCGCGGGTGATGATGCTGTAGTCGCCTTCGGGCTTGGCATCGGCTGCCGCAGCGTGGGCTGGCCACAGCGCGATGCAGGGGCCGTTGCACATGCTCTTGTTGCTGCCGGCCACATCCTTGTCAAAGGTGTAGAGCGTCATGCCGCTGGCATTGACCAGCATGCCATGGGCCATCTTGGCCGCCGGCTCAGCCTGGGCCAACGGGGCCAGCAGCGCGGCCAGTGACAGAGCGATCAGGGATGCATAAGGGGTTTTCATGGCGGCCATCTTTCAGGGTTGGGTGGAGGAACACCTCTGTAGACGGATGGCCTGCCGGGATTATTCCCCCAGTGGTTGAAATTTCAGGGTGGGCTGCCGATCAGCGGTGGATGGCTGCGCTGGGCCACTGCCGCCTGCGCGTCTGTGTGGCCGTTTCATCGATGGGAATCTGAGGCAGCACTTCTTTTTAAATACTGTATATTTATACAGTTTTAAGGGCCGTTACAGCTGCCGCCAAGGCAGGCCGCACTGGCTGCCCATAAGAAGAGAGGAGTTCGCATGATTGAAATAGCCCATGACAACCTGAGCGATGCCTGGGAGGGGGGAGACGGTGCCGCTGCGCTGCCGCAGCTGGCGGCGGCCTCGGTGTTTCGGCAGCTGGCGCACAAGCATGGCTTGCTGGCGCCGGGCGAAGAGGCCAGCCCGCAGATGCAGGCGTTTCTGGCCGAGCTGGCGGTGCTCACGGATCTTTTCTGAGGCCGGCACGCTGCGGGGCAAGCGGCCACCACTGCACTCTCCGAGAAAACGCAAGAGGGGCCTGGTCTGGTGATTGCAGCGCGGATCGCCCCCGAGGCTGGGCGCCCTTTTCCTAGGCCAAACCCGGATGTCAGCCAAATTACATTACACGCATAATGTATTTTAGGAGACCCCCTGTTGTGCCCAACCTGCATCAGATCAAGAGTGAGCAGACGCGTGAGCGTCTGATGGATGCTGCGCTCGATGTAATGCAAACCAAGGGGCTGGCGAGCCTCTCGATGCATGAGGTGGCCCGCATCGCGGGGATGACGACGGGGGCGGTACAGCACCATTTCCCGTCCAAGGCCGCGCTGATGCTGCAGATCATTGAGCGGCTGGTGCAGCAGATCGATACCGACGACAGTTTCTGGCCCGTGCCGCACTGGCCCTTGCAGCGGCGTGCCGACCACTTTGTGCAACAGGCCTGGCTGCGGCTGTATGGCCAGCCCCGCTTTGCGGTCGCCTGGGAGGCCTACCTGGCGGTGCGTGCCGATGCCGCCATGGTGGCGCATATCCAGGCCGCACGTGCCCCCATCAATGACAAGCTGCTGCTGCGCATGCTGCGCAGCTTTCCCGAATGGGCCGGCGCGCCCGCCGCTGAAGCGCGCTTTCAGCTGGTGCTGTCCTGCCTGCGCGGCCTGGGCGTGCTCGCGCCGTTCTCCAGCCCGGCTGCGATGGACCGGCAGCTGCAGCAGCTGTCCGTTCTTCTTCAATCTTTTTCCAGCGAGGTGACCCCTTGATCAGAGCATCCCTTCTTGCCTGTGGCCTGACGGCCTGGGCCCTTGGCGCCGCCGCCCAGACCCCGTTGCAGGTGATCGCGCAGCAGCCGCCGGGCAGTGGCTCGGACGCGATGACGCGCGCCTGGGGCGAATGCACCGGGCGGCTGATGGGGCGCCCGGTGGTCGTGCAGAACAAGCCCGGTGCCAATGGCATCCTGGCCATCAACTACCTCAAGGGCCAGCCGGCCGATGGCGCGTTTGCGATGACGATCGGCATGTCGCAGATGACGATCACGCCCTATGTGCACCAGCAGATGCCCTATGACCCGCTCAAGGACTTTGCCGGTGTCGCGATGATTGGCTCGTCCCCGCTGGTGCTGGTGGTGCCTGCGGGTGCGGGCGTGAGCAAACTCGCGGACCTGGAGAAGGTCGCCAAGTCCCAGGCCGGTGGGCTGAACTTTGGCTCGCCCGGCAAGGGCAGCCCTGCGCATTTGCTGACCACGGCACTGACCGATGCCATGCACTGGCCCGCCACCCATGTGCCCTTTGTCGGCGAGAGCGCGGGCCTGACGGCCCTGATGGGCCAGCAGATCCAGGCGATGACCCTGGTGCTCAACACCGCAGCGCCCCAGGTCAAGGCCGGCAAGCTGGTGCCGCTGGCGATTTTTGCCGGCCAGCGCTCGGCGGTGTTGCCCGATGTGCCGACCATTGCCGAGGCCGGTGGGCCGGCGGTGCTGGCGCGGCCATCGTGGATTGCGGTGGTGGCCAAAAAGGGCACGCCGCCTGAGGTGATCAAGGCCTTGAACGATGCCTCCAACCAGTGCTACAGCGACCCGGTCTATGCCAACAGCATGGACAAGATGGGCGTGACCCTGATGCGCAGCCAGCCTGCCGATGTGCTGGGCTTTGCCGAGCGCGACATCGCCGTCTGGAAGCCTTTGATCGACAAACTGGGATTGGCCACGCAATGAGTTTGGTAGAACACAGCGCAGTCGAGCTGCGCAGCCTGATCCAGAGCCGGCAGATCTCGCCGGTCGAACTGCTCGATGACTGCATCGCCCGCATGCAGGCCATCAACCCGGCGGTCAATGCAATCTGCGCCACCGATTTTGAGTGGGCCCGCACAGCCGCCCAACTGGCCGAAGCGCAGGTGGGGCGGTGCAGCCAGCTGCCGCTCTTGCATGGCCTGCCCTTGGGCGTGAAGGACTTGCAGGCCACCGAAGGCCTGCTGACCACCAGCGGCAATGTGCGGCTGCGCGGCCATGTGCCTGTCAAGGACAATGCCTTCGTGGCCCGGCTGCGCGGCCAGGGTGCGATCGTGACGGCCAAGACCAATACGCCCGATATGGGGGCGGGTGCCAACAGCCGCAACCCGGTCTGGGGCGCTACGGGCAACCCCTTCAACCCGGATTTGAATGCCGGGGGCTCCTCGGGTGGCTCGGCCGCGGCGCTGGCCACCGACATGTTTCCGCTCTGCACCGGCTCGGACACTGGCGGCTCGCTGCGCATTCCGGCGGCGCTGTGCGGCGTGGTCGGCCTGCGCCCCTCGCCGGGCCTGATCGCCAATGACGACCGGCCGCTGGGCTGGTCGGCCATCTCGGTGCTGGGCCCCATGGGCCGGGATGTGGCCGATACCGCGCTGATGATGCAGGCCAGCATGGGCCCGCACCCGATGGACCCGCTGAGCATGGGCGTGGGCCATGCCCCCGTCTGGCCCGTGCCGGAGATGGACCTGCGCGGCCTGCGCGTGGCCTATACCGAGGACTTTGGCACCTGCGCGGTCGACCCGGTGGTGCGCCGTGCCTTTCGCCAGCGGGTGCAGGCCTTGGCCGGCGAGGTGGCCTGCATGGACGCCTTGCCCTGGAACCTGGAAGAAGCGCACCGCTGCTTTGACATCATCCGCGCCGAGAGCTTTGTCGCCGCCTTTGCCGATATCTACCGCACCGCCCCCGAGACCCTGGGCCCGAATGTGCGGGCCAATGTCGAGATGGCTGCCAGCATCAGCCTGGGCGACCGGGCCTGGGCGCATCTGGCGCAGACCCGCATCCAGCGCATGTTCCAGCGCACGTTTGAGCAATACGACCTGGTGCTGGCACCGGTGACTCCCCTGTCGCCCTTCCCCTGGACGCAGCTCTATGCACAGGAAGTGGAGGGCAAGACCCAGCGGAACTACTACGAATGGCTGAGCCTGACCTATGTGGTGACCTTGGCGACCAACCCCGCGCTGTCGCTGCCCTGCGGCCGCGATGAGGCGGGCATGCCTTTTGGCCTGCAGATGATTGGCCCGCTGCACCAGGATGGGCGCCTGCTGGCGATGGCGGCGGCAGTCGAAAAGCTGGGCTTGCACAACAGCGACTTTGCCCGCCCCCGCCCCGACCTGGCAGCCTTGGCCCAGCCCCGGCCCGAATTGCGCAGCATCGTCACCCACCCGCCAGGGTTGGGTGGCGCCGCGCAGGCGGAGGTCGGCCAGGCGGTCTAAGCCTTTCGCAGCTTGATGGGCCAAGCCTGCCATGGCGGTGGCAGGCTTTTTTCTTTCTGGTGGGAGCCATCGCCAATCTTTGTTTAAATAGCAGGATGAACAAGGCCTTTACCAAAGAGACAGACAACGACGACGATGACGATCTGCCGCAGCTGCCCAAGATTGCTGGCGGCAAGAACTACATCACGCCTGGCGGCTACCGCGCGCTGGAGCAGGAGCTGCTGCAGTTGATCGATGACGAGCGGCCCAAGGTGGTGGAAGTGGTGCACTGGGCCGCCAGCAATGGCGACCGCTCGGAAAATGGCGACTACCTGTATGGCAAGAAGCGCTTGCGCGAGATTGACCGGCGCATCCGCTTTCTGACCAAGCGCATGGAGGCGGCCGAGGTGGTGGACCCGGGCGTGCACCACGGCAGCGACCAGGTGTATTTTGGGGCGACGGTGCTGTACTGCGACCAGCATGGCAGCGAGGAGTCGATCACCATCATGGGCATTGACGAGGCCGATGCCAGCCGGGGCCAGGTCAGCTGGGTGGCTCCGATTGCGCGGGCGCTGCTCAAGTCCCGCATTGGCGATGAGGTGCAGCTGCCCACGCCGGGCGGGGTGCGGGTGCTGGAGGTGCTGGATGTACAGTACCCGGAGCTGGGGACCTCTTGAAATAGCCCGCTCTCAAAACACAAGCGCGCCTTTAAGGCGCGCTGTGGTTTGGGGACTGTCCCGATCGCTATCGGATGGCGTTCAGGCGACCGGCAGCACCCTGTGCGCGCGGATCACATAGGGCAGCTTGACCAGCTGGCGCAGCAGCAGCTCAACCTGCGCACGGTCCTTGACGGTCAGCACAAAGCGCAGCGCCATCGTGTCCATGGCCACTTCGTCGTCCATCGTGATGTGGGTGATGTCCGAGCCCATTGCGGCAATCTCGGCAGCAATCTTGCCCAGCACACCCTTGCCATTGTTGATGGTGACGACGACACCGGTGTCGAACTCGTTGGCGGGCTCATCGGCCCATTCCACATCGACAAAATGCTCGGCATCCTTGGCCAGCAGGCGCTTGCAGATGGCGCATTGGGCGTTGTGCACGACCAGGCCGGCATTGCGGTCCAGGTGGGCGGCAATCGGGTCGCCCGGCACGGGGCGGCAGCATTTTGCGTATTTGACGGCGGCATTGGGCGAGCCGTCGAGCACGAGCGCTGCGGTGGCGGTGCTGGCGCCGGTCTTGAAGCGCTCCTGGCTCAGCAGCACGGCGTCCGGCCGCTGGCCTTGCTCGGCCAGCAGGTCCACCACCTGCTTGGCGGCAAACACGGCAATGCGCTTGCCCTGGCCGATGTCGTTGAACAGCTCCACCTTGTTGCGCGCTTCGAGGCGGGTGAGCAGGCGGTCCCAGACGGCCTTGTCTTCGGGCAGCTGCGAGATGCCTTCGGCCCGCATCGCCTGCAGCAGCAGGCGCTCGCCCAGCGCAGCGGTCTCGTTCTGGCCCTGGGTCTTGAGGTAGTAGCGGATCTTGGATTTGGCCCGGCCCGTGCGCACAATCGTGAGCCAGGAAGGGTGGGGCGCGGCATCGGGCGAGGTCGAGATCTCGATCACATCGCCGCTCTTGAGCACGGTGCTGAGCGGCACCTGCTCGTTGTTGATGCGCGCGCCTTGCGTGCGCTCGCCGACATTGGAGTGGATTGCGTAGGCAAAGTCCAGCACGGTCGCGCCCCGGGGCAAGGTGAGCATCTGGTTCTTGGGCGTGAACACATAGACCGAGTCGGGGAACAGGTCCACGCGCACGTTGTCCCAGAACTCATGGGCGTCGTGTGTTTCGTCCTGGATGTCGAGCAGCGACTGCACCCACTTGTTGCCCAACTGCTCGCCATTGGGCATGGCCCGCGCCTGGATCATCCAGTGCGTGAGCACGCCGTACTCGTCGACCAGGTTCATGTCTTCGGTGCGGATCTGGAAATCCATGCTCACGCCCGAGGGGCCGACCAAGGTGGTGTGCAGCGACTGGTAGCCGTTCGACTTGGGGTTGGCGATGTAGTCGCGGAATTTGGAGGGCACCGGGCGGAACACCTGGTGCAGCACACCCAGCGCGGTGTAGCAGTCGATCAGGTTGGGCACGATGACGCGCACGGCGTAGGAGTCGGTCACCTGCGCAAACGACAGGCGCTTGCCATCCATCTTCTTGTAGATGGCGTAGAGCGTTTTTTCCTGGTTGCCCAGGCGGATCTTGATGCCGGACTTGGCAAAGGCCGAATCGACCTCGGCATGGATCTTCTGGACCACGTCCTTGCGCCGGTTGCGCGAGCGGCCCAGCGCCTTGACCAGCGTGTCATGGCGCCAGGGGTAGAGGTGCTTGAAGGCCAGGTCCTGCAGCTCGCGGTAGACGCGGTTGATGCCCAGCCGGTTAGCGATGGGCACATGGATTTCCATGGTCTCGGTCGAGATGCGTCCCCATTTGCTGCGCGGCATGTCGGACATGGTGCGCATGTTGTGGGTGCGGTCAGCCAGCTTGACGAGGATGACGCGCACATCGCGCGCCATGGCCAGCAGCATCTTGCGGAACGACTCGGCCTGGTTCTCTTCGCGCGAGTTGAACTGCAGCTTGTCCAGCTTGGTGAGGCCATCGACCAGTTCGGCCACCGTGTCGCCAAACTGGCGGGCAATGTCATCGCGGGTGACGCCGCAGTCTTCCATCGCGTCATGCATCAGCGCGGCCATCAGCGCCTGGGCATCGAGCTTCCAGCTCGCGCAGATCTCGGCAACCGCAATCGGGTGGGTGATGTAGGGGTCACCACTGCTGCGGAACTGGCCGGTGTGGGCCGTGGCGGCAAACTCGAAAGCTTCTTCCACCAGGGCCAGATCTGCTTCACCGAGGTAGTCGAGCTTCTCCAGAAATTCGGCGTAGGCACTCACCACTACCGGATACGACATGGCAGGCTTGGCTGCGGCGGTAGCGATGACGCCAGAGACTTGGGCGGGTGCGGAGGGGATGGACACGGACTTCACGCCTTAACTGTAGCGTGCGATGACAAATTTGTGTGAATACCAAGAAAAATGGCACCGCCATTCGGTGCCATTTTGTTGCATAAGCAGGGGCTTAGCCGGGTACTTTTTTCAGCATTTCCAGGCCCACCTTGCCAGCAGCGATTTCGCGCAGCGCGGTCACGGCCGGCTTGTTGCGGCTTTCGATTTTGGGCGTGTGGCCTTGGCTCAGCATGCGGGCGCGGTAGGTAGCGGCCAGAACCAGTTGGAAGCGGTTAGGGATTTTGTCGAGGCAGTCTTCAACGGTGATGCGGGCCATCAGGAGTTCTCCAGGGTAACAGGGATGTCGAGTGACGAGAATATTTCGCTGCGAACGCGTCTTTGGGCCGAATAGCGCAAGCGTTGTGAATGTACAACGGCCTTCAAATCGAACAAAGCGCGCTCGAACAATTCGTTAATTATAACGAAGTCGAATTTGTGGACCTGGGCCATCTCGTCGCGGGCGTTCTTGAGGCGCTTCTCGATGACGTCGGAGGCGTCTTCGCCGCGGTTTTCCAGACGCGAGCGCAGCTCTTCCCAGCTGGGCGGCAGGATGAAGATCAGTACCGCATGGGGAAAGCTTTGCTTGATCTGCAAAGCGCCCTGGTAGTCGATCTCCAGCACGATATCGGTGCCCTTGGCCAGGCGCTCCTCAATCGCTTTCTTCGAGGTGCCGTAGAGGTTGCCATGCACATTCGCCCATTCGACAAACGCGTTGGAGGCAATCATGCGCTCGAAGTCATCGCGCGAGGCGAAGTAGTACTCGCGCCCATGCTTTTCCTGGCCACGCGGCGAGCGCGTGGTGTGGGAGATCGAGCGAAAGACTTGGGAGTCGAGCTCGAGCAGCGCCTTGACGAGCGACGACTTGCCCGCACCGCTGGGGGCCGAGACGACAAAGAGGTTTCCGGGGTATTCCATGGTTTGGCTTCTTCTTATTCGATGTTCTGCACCTGCTCGCGCATCTGTTCGATCAGGACCTTCATGTCCACGCTGATGCGGGTCAGATCCAGCGCTGCGGACTTGGAGCCCAAGGTGTTGGCCTCGCGGTGCAGCTCCTGGATCAGGAAGTCCAGGCGCTTGCCGATGTCGCCACCTTTGGTCAGCAGGCGGCTGATTTCTTCCAGGTGCGAGCGCAGGCGGGTGAGTTCTTCGGCCACATCGATGCGGATCGCAAAGGAGGTCGCTTCGGTCAGCGCGCGGTCCTGGGCGGCTTCTGGCGAGACGCTGCCGGCGCTCAGCGCCATCGCTTCTTGCCAGCGCTCCAAAAAGCGCTGCTTTTGCTGCTTGACCAGCTCGGGGATCAGCGGCTCGGCCTGTTCGGCCAGTTGGCGCAGCTGCTTGATGCGGTCTTGCAGCATATCGGCCAGGCGCTTGCCTTCGCGTTGGCGGGCGTCGAGCAGGGTCTTGAGGGCTTGCTGGCACAGCGCGGCCACGTTGTCGGCCCAGTTCTCGGGCAGCTCGATGCTGCCGCTGCCGCTCAGGCGTAGTACTTCTGCCACAGTGAAAGGCTGGGCCGTAGGCATCCACGCCTTGACGGTGTCCTGGAAGCTGCCCAGCTGCTGGAGCAGGCGGGGCGAGGCGACGGGCACGCTGGAAGCCTGTTCACTGTTGATCAGTACACGTACTTCCACCTTGCCACGCTTCAGACTATTATCTACCAGAGAGCGTAACTGTGGTTCGCAGCTTCTGAGATCTTCCGGAAGCTTGAAAGATAAATCGAGAAAACGGCTGTTAACCGAGCGAATTTCCAGTCCGACGCGCCAGAGGGAGGGAGCATTGTTGTCACCGTCAGGTGGGATGCTTTGCTGGACAGAGGCATAGCCTGTCATGCTGTAAACTGGCATAGGACTGTATGAGGTTGCTTGCAATCGCGCTCATTATCAGGCTTCTCATATACCTGCGTTGTTCATCAAACTATGTCAAAAGTAAAGCCAGCGCCGCTACCAGCCAATACCGTCATCGGTGGCTACCGGATCGTGCGGCGCATATCGGCGGGGGGGTTCGGGGTGGTCTATCTGGCGCTGGCGCCCGATGGCCAGCAGGTCGCCATCAAGGAGTATTTGCCGTCCAGCCTGGCCACGCGTGCGCCAGGGTCGCTGTCGCCAAGCATCGAGCCCGACAAGCTGTCGCTGTACCGCCTGGGCCTCAAGAGTTTCTTTGAAGAGGGCCGCGCGCTCGCCCAGATCTCGCACTCCTCGGTCGTCAGCGTCTACAACTTCTTCCGCGAAAACGACACCGTCTACATGGTGATGAACTACCTGCAAGGGGCCACCTTGCAGGATTTCGTCGTCACCGCCCGCGATCTCAAGGAAGCCAAGGTCTTCCGCGAGTCGACGATCCGCTCGCTGTTCGACGAGGTGCTGCGCGGTCTGCGCATCGTGCACCAGCACAAGATGCTGCACCTCGATATCAAGCCGGCCAACATCTTCATCACCGACGACAACAAGGCGGTGATGATCGACTTTGGCGCTGCCCGCGAGGTGCTGAGCAAGGAGGGCAACTTTGTCCGCCCCATGTACACGCCCGGCTTTGCCGCGCCCGAGATGTACCGCCGCGACATGTCGCTGGGCCCCTGGACCGACATCTATGCCATTGGCGCCTGCATCTATGCCTGCATGCAGGGCATTCCGCCCAACGATGCGCCCAAGCGCCAGGAAAAGGACCGCCTGAGCCTGGCCATGTCCAAGGTGCGCGGCGTGTACTCGGACAACCTGATCGAGCTGGTGGAGTGGTGCATGGCGCTCGATCCCCAGGCCCGGCCCCAATCGGTGTTCCTATTACAAAAAGAGCTGGCGCGCGAAGACGAGCGCCGCTATACCAAACTGAGCGTCTCCGAGAAGGTTCGTATGTCGATTGATTCGCTGGTCAGCGATACCAAAAAGCGCGTGGGCGGAGGCCAAACCAAATGAAGTTCTCGGTCTTCCAGCTCAGCCGCAAGGGCGGGCGGGAAAAAAACGAAGACAGGATGGGGTATAGCTATACCAAGGAAGCCTGTCTGTTTGTCGTGGCCGATGGCATGGGAGGGCATCCGGAAGGGGAGGTGGCCGCGCAACTGGCCTTGCAGACCGTGTCGCTGGATTTTCAGCGCCTCGCGCGCCCCAAGCTGGAAGACCCGGCCGAGTTCCTTGAGAACGCGCTGCTGTCTGCGCACCACAACATCCTCAAGTACGCGATTGCCAACAATATGGATGACCCGCCCCGCACCACCTTGGTGGCCTCGGTGGTGCAGGATGGCAATATCTGGTGGGTGCATTGCGGCGACTCGCGCCTCTACCTGGTGCGCAGCGGCAAGGTGCTGGCGCGCACGCGTGACCACTCCTATATGGAGCTGCGCGGCTCGGGCGTGACCAGCATCAACCCCGATCGCTTCAACCGCAATGTGCTGTTCACCTGCCTGGGCAGCCCCTCGCGTCCGTTCTTCGATGTGGCCGGCCCCACCGAGATGCACCGCAGCGACCGCATCATGCTGTGCTCCGACGGCCTCTGGAGCAGCGTCTCCGAGACCGTGATTGCCCGCGAGCTGGCCAACAAGTCGGTCTCGCGCGCCATCCCCGATCTGATCGATGCCGCGCTGCGCAAGGCGGGGGCGACCAGCGACAACGTCACCGCCGTGGCGATGGAGTGGGAGATGCCCGGTGCCGAACGCTTTGAATCGGAAGACCCGGTGAGCGACACCTTGCCGCCGGCGCCAGAGCCCGGCGCTGGCGACCAGGCCCCGCCCAAGCCCGATGCGCCGGCGGCATAAGCCCGGCATGCACTGCGTTTTGTCGCTGGTCCGATAATTCAGCCTGTCCCGGCATGGCGGCGCAAGGCTGCCATGCCTGTTTTTAGCGTTCTCAAATAAGCAGCGGGCTGCACGGGTGATACCGGTGCAGCCGCTGGTGCCGACCCATGAAAATCGTTCTTGCTTCCAACAACCAGGGCAAACTCGCCGAGCTGCAGGCCATGTTCGAGCCGCTGGGCGTGAGCCTGTTGCCCCAAGGCACGTTGATGGAGGGCGAGGCGCCCGAGCCCTATGGCACCTTCTTGGAAAACGCCTTGAGCAAGGCCCGTTTTGCCGCCGAGCGCACCGGCCTGCCTGCGATTGCCGATGACGCCGGCCTCTGCGTGGCCGCCTTTGGCGGCCTGCCCGGTGTGGACACCGCCTACTACTGCACGCAGTTTGGCTACGACAAAACCGATGCCAACAATGTGCGCGCGCTGCTCGAGCAAATGCAGGGCGTCACCGACCGCCGCGCGGCCATGGTCAGCACCCTGGTGGCGGTGCGCCACCCCAAGGACCCGGAGCCGCTGGTGGCCGTGGGCCGCGTGGCCGCCGAGATCACGACCGAGCCGCTGGGCGAGGGTGGCTTTGGCTTTGACCCGGTGCTGCTGATTCCGGCGCTGGGCATGACCTTTGCGCAGATGGCCACCGAGGTCAAGCATGCGCACAGCCACCGGGGCCGCTCCTCGCGCCAGATGATGGCACTGCTGCGCGACAGCTGGCTGGCCGGCGCGCCGATGGTGGCCGCTGCCCCCAAGGACTGAGATGGCGGTGCATATTCCGCTGCAAGCGGCGCAGCCTTCTGAACAGGTGGTGCAGCGCGACATCCAGCACTACATGCGCCCGGGCACCTTGCAGCTGCCCAGCCTGCCGCCGCTGTCGCTCTATGTGCACCTGCCCTGGTGCATCAAGAAATGCCCCTACTGCGATTTCAATTCGCACGAAGCGCGCGACGGCCGCCATGCCGTGCCGGAAGATCGCTACATCGATGCGCTGATCGCCGACCTGGAGCAGGCCCTGCCGCTCATCTGGGGCCGCAGCATCCACAGCATTTTCCTGGGCGGCGGCACACCCAGCCTGTTTTCGCCGGAGTCGATTGACCGGCTGATCTCGGCCATCCGTGCGCGCCTGCGTGTGGACGCGGGTTGCGAGATCACGATGGAGGCCAACCCCGGCACCTTCGAGAAGGACCGCTTTCGGGCCTTTCGCGGCGCGGGCATCACCCGGCTGTCGATCGGTGTGCAGAGCTTTGATGACCGCTTTCTGGAGGCCATTGGCCGCGTGCACAACGGCGCGCAGGCAATGGCTGCGGTGGAAGAGGCGGCCAGCAGCTTCGAGACCTTCAACCTCGACATCATGTATGCGCTGCCGGGCCAGACCGCCCAGGACCTGGCGCGGGACCTGGACAAGGCGCTGGGCTTTGCGCCGCCGCACATATCGATCTACCACCTGACCATCGAGCCCAACACCTTTTTTGCCAAGTACCCGCCGGCCGTGCCCGAGGACGATGTGGCCTATGCGATGCTCGACCAGATCACCGCGCGCACCGCGCAGGCCGGCATGCAGCGCTATGAGGTCTCGGCCTATGCCAAGCCCGGCCACGCCTGCGTGCACAACAGCAACTACTGGCTGTTTGGCGACTACCTGGGCATTGGTGCGGGCGCCCACAGCAAGCTGAGCTTTGCCCACCGCGTGGTGCGCCAGGTGCGGCTGCGCGACCCGGCCCGCTACATGACCCAGGCTTTGCAGGGCAATGCACTGGCGCAGGACGACGAGGTCAAGCGCGCCGATCTGCCGTTTGAGTTCATGCTCAATGCGCTGCGCCTGCGCGAGGGCTTTGCGCTGCAGGACTACCTGGACCGCACCGGCCTGCCGCTCAGCTCCATCGCCAAGGCCCTGCACGAGGCCGAGGCCAAGGGCCTCGTCAAGCTGGACTTTCAGAAAGTCACCCCCACAGAGCGTGGTTTTGACTTTCTGAGCGACCTGCAGGAGCTGTTCCTGGCTTGAATTCTCCACGGTAGGTGGTCATTTTTTACCGACTAGTCAATATGTGGACTGCGCTGCCCCTACGCAGAGCGTATAGATATCGCGCACAATAGCGCCCGCTGCTGAGCAACCATGCCGCCGTCTGTGCGGCATTTTTGTGCGCGCAGCTGTCATAACACCTACTACAAAGCGCTTGTCATGTCTTCTTCCGCCGCCGGGTCTGCCGCTTCAGGCACTGCCTCTCCCTTGTCTGATACCGTCAACCGCTATGGCTGGAAGGCCCTGGCCGGCTCGGCCGTGGGCTATGCCATGGATGGCTTTGACCTGCTGATCCTGGGCTTCATGCTCAGCGCCATCCGCGAGGACCTGGGGCTGACCACGGCCCAGGCCGGCTCCCTGGTCACCTGGACCCTGATCGGCGCGGTGGTCGGCGGCATTGTGTTTGGCATGCTCAGCGACCGCTATGGCCGCATCCGCGTGTTGACCTGGACCATCGTGCTGTTTGCGGTGTTCACCGGGCTGTGCGCGTTTGCGCAGGGCTACTGGGACCTGCTGATCTACCGCACGATTGCCGGCATTGGCCTGGGGGGCGAGTTCGGCATCGGCATGGCGCTGGCGGCCGAGGCCTGGCCTGCGCGCTACCGGGCACGGGTCTCGTCCTATGTGGCGCTGGGCTGGCAGGTGGGCGTGCTGGGCGCGGCCTTGCTCACGCCCTTGCTGCTGCCCCATATCGGCTGGCGCGGCATGTTCCTGGTGGGGGTGATCCCCGCCTTTGTGGCCTGGTTCATCCGCAACCGCCTGCATGAGCCCGAGGTGTTTGTGCGCAGCCAGGAGAAAAAGCAGTCCGTGCTGCAATGCTTCAAGCTGCTGGTCAAGGACCGCGCCACCACCCGCATCAGCGTCGGCATTGCCGTGCTCACCTCGGTGCAGAACTTTGGCTACTACGGCATCATGATCTGGATGCCCGCCTTTCTGGCCAACAAGCTGGGCTTCAACCTGACCAAGTCCGCGCTGTGGACCGCCGTCACCATCCTGGGCATGATGGCCGGCATCTGGATCTTTGGCCAGCTCGCCGACCGTATCGGCCGCAAGCCGAGCTTTTTGCTGTTCCAGGCCGGTGCGGCGCTGATGGTGCTGTTCTACTCGCAGCTCAACGACCCGATCACCATGCTCTGGGCGGGTGCCGTGATGGGCATGTTCGTCAACGGCATGATGGGCGGCTTTGGCGCGCTGATGAGCGAGGCCTACCCGACAGAAGCACGCGCCACCGCGCAGAACGTGCTGTTCAACATTGGCCGCGCCGTGGGCGGGGCAGGCCCCGTGGTGATTGGCGCGATCGCGGCGCAGTACTCGTTCCAGATGGCGATTGGCCTGTTGGCCGCCATCTATGTGCTCGATGCGCTGGCCACCGTGTGGCTGATTCCCGAGCTGAAGGGCAAAGAGCTGCACTGAGCGCCGCGTTAGGCGGCGGGCAGCTCCTGCTGCGTGCCTGGTGCTTTCGGTAAATGCAGGCTGAAGCAGGAGCCCGCGTTGACCCCGCTGGTCACGTTGACAAAGCCCTGGTGGCGCAGCACCACGGTCTGCACAAAGCTCAGGCCCAGGCCAATGCCCGAGATCTGCGGCTGGCTGTTGTGGTGAAAGCGCTGGAAGGGCTGGAACAGCCTGTCCAGCTGCTCCTGCGTCATGCCAAAGCCCTGGTCGCGCACCTCCACCCGCCAGTACGCGCCATCGTCGGCGATGCTGGCCTCGACGGCGGTGCCGCTGGGGCTGTACTTGATGGCGTTGCTGAGCAGGTTGACAAAGCAGCGCTGTAGCAAGGAGCGGTCGCCCACGCAGGCGATATCGGTCTCGGCCGCCTCCAGCTCCCCGGGCAGGTAGCGCACCTGGATCTTTTTCTCCGAGGCCTTGGCCCAGCAATCGTCCACCGCCTCTTGCAGCAGCACATCGAGGCTGAGCACATGGCGCTGCATGGCCTGCGACTGGGCCGAGGCCAGCTGCACAAAGCTCTCGGCCATCTCCAGCGATTGGTGGGCCAGGCGGTTGATCTTCTGGTGCAACTCGGCCTCGCTCATCTGGCCGGGAAACTCCTTGTACATCTCCAGCAAGGTGATGATCGAGGACTGGGGCGAGCGGAAATCATGCGAGATAAAGCGCAGCGCCTGGTCGCGCTGCTGCTGGGCCTTGTGCAGCTCGGTCAGGTCCACCAGCATCAGCAGCCAGCCCGCAGGCGCGGGGGCGCGAAAGGCCTCGGCCAGCAGCAGCCAGCGGTGGTCCTCGCGGTCCAGTACCTCGCATTCGGCCGGCAGCGCGCGCAGCTGCTCGGCATTGGCAAAGGACAGCACCTGGCCCGAATCCTTGACGCGCATGCCGCCCAGCGCCGACTGGATCGCGATCAGGCCTTGGCTGGGCATGCCCAGGTTTTGCAAGTAGCTGACAGCGGCGGCATTGTGCAGGCTGACCATGCCCAGCGGGTCCACCACAAAGGTGGGCGAGGGGATCTGGCGCAGCGTATCGCGCACAAAGCCGTGCATCTGGCGCAGGGTGTCGGTAGCGGTCTCCACGGCCTTGATGCGCCGCTCCAGAAAATCATCCATTAGCATGCCGCTGCGCTGCGGGGCGCTGGTGGTGTCCAGCGCGGCGCGCAGGTTGTGCATCTCCTGCTGCAAAAATTGGGCCGCAGCACTCAGGCGCCGCCAGCTCCAGATCGGGTAGATCGCCAAGAGCCCCACCAGCGCCGCCCCGGGCGCCAGCTGCAGGCCGGCAAAGCTGCGCAGCCCCAGGCACAGCGCCAGCAGGCCGGCAGCGACCAGGGCTTGCGCCAGCAGGCCCGCCATCGGGCCCAGCATCGCAATGGCCAACAAGGCCAGCACAATGGCGGCCAGGTTGACCGCCATATTGCCCGCCAGCGATACCGCATGCACATGCTGGCCCGACAGCTGCGAGTCCAGCGCATGGGCAATCAGCTCCACCCCCGCGATGTGCCGCGATGCGGGCCGCGCCGGGCTGGCAAAGTAATCGCCCAGGCCGGAAGCCGTCGCTCCCAGCAGCACATACTTGCCGCCAAAGCTGTCTGCAGGAGTGCGGCCCGTCAGTACATCCTCGGCCGAGTACATGGTGTAGGGCCGGTCACCACGGGCAAAGTTGAAGATCTCGGGCGAGCGCTGCTCCCACTGCTCGCCGGGCTCGGGCGGGCGGGTGCCCTGGCACAGCGGGTGGCTCTGGCCGCTGGCGCAGAGCATCGCAATGCTGAAGTGGGGCCAGGGCCCGGTGTTCTCGCCCTGCGCGCCAAAGTAGCGGCGTATCACGCCGTCGTCGTCGACGGTCACATTCACATGGCCGAGCTGGCGCGCCGCCGTGCGCAGGCTGGCCAGCGGCAGCTCGGCACCAATGTCCACATTGGCCATGCGCCAGTCCACCGGCAGCACCACATTGCCGGCCTGGGCAATCGCCTGGGCCAGCTGGGCATCGTCGTCGGGGTGCTGCAGATCGGGTTCGCTGAACAGCACGTCCACGCCCAAGGCCTTGGGGTGCTGGGCGGCAATGCGTGCGATCAGCTGCGCATGCACGGAGCGGCGCCAGGGCCAGCGCCCCACGCTTTGCAAGCTGGCATCGTCAATGGCGACGATAACGATGTCGTCGCGCGGCGCAGGCGCGCTGAGCCAGCCGGTGATGTCCTGCACAAAGGTGTTGATGACGCGGGGCTGCTCGCGCAGACTGGCCCAGGCCACCAGGCCCAGCAGCAGCGCAGACAGCGCCAGCCATTCCAGCCAGCGCAGTTGCGTGCGGCTCAGCGAAAAGGAAGGGGCAGCCATGCGCTAGTCCATGGACGGGGGAGGAGTGCGGTCATGCACTTGTGGCAGAGGCCGCAGCGCCCCTCACTTCGGGCTGAGCACCGATTTGCCGTCACCGCTTTTGAGCACGCCGCCAGCACCGGTCAGGATGGCCGGCTCGACCGGCAGCTTGCGCGGGGCGGAGTAGCGGCTCTTGAGGCCCGAGGGGTCCAGCACCTGGATGCGCACATAGTAGTCGCCCGGGGGCAGGCTGTCCGATGCCCATTGCGGGGTATCGAGCGCGAAGGTGCGGGCATCGGTGAAGCTGTCATCAGAGGCCAGCTGCAGGTTGAAGCGCTGGCCGGCTTCAGCAGGCCAGGACAGCTGCAGCTGGTTGGGGTTGTTGGACTCGGCGGGGCTTAAGGCGTCGGCGCCCAGGGTCGGCGGGTTGCTGCCGGTCCTGAAAGCCTGGGGCTGTGCAAACGGGCCTTGGTCCAGGCTGCCATCGGCGAGCTTGCGCACGCTGGCCACGCGCCAGAAATAGGCGCCCACGCCCAGCCCGGACGCGCTGGTCTGGCAGTTGTCCACGACGCCGCTGTCTTGCAGCGGGGTGCTGAAGTCCTGGCTGGCTGCGACCTGGATGCGGTAGCCCACAATGCCGGGGCCGCCTTCGGTGCACAGCAGCTCGCCGTCGGCCAGGCCAATGAGGCCGCCGGGCGCCGGGTTGGCGTAGAGCGGGGGCACCGGTGTTGCCTTGACCTTGATGGCCTGGACCGCTGGCGTGCCCGGAATGTCCTGGCCATCGATGGCCCGGGCGCTCATGTAGTACGTGCCATCTGCCACGGCCTCGAACTTGAACGTGGGGCTGGCATGGCTTTGCTGAAGGACCACGCGCGCGAGCTCCGGATCCAGCGCCAGGACCACGCCGTATTTTTGCGCCTGCGCGACCTCGCCCAGTTGCAAGGTCAGAAAGTTGGCGTCCTCAAACACCGGCGGATTGGCCTGCAGGCTGGGCGCGGGCAGCAGTGCCACCGTGGGCCCGACCTGGCCACTGCTGGCCACGGCCACCCCTTGGCCGGCCTGGACACGTGCCTGCTGCGCCGCCTGGCGGCCCTGGACATCGACCACCCCTTTGTCAACGGCCGTGATGGCCTTGCCGGAGTCGGAAATACTGACCGAGAACACGGTGCCGCGCACGCTGGTGGTGGCCATCGGGGTCTTGATCTCGAACTTGCGCTTGCGGCGCTGGTCCATCACCGGCGTGACATGCGACTCCAGCCCGCCACGGCTCAGGTCCAGCACCGACTGCTGCTCGTCGGTGCGGCTGTTCTTGCGCAATTCGCTCAGTTTGAGTTCGGAGTTTTCGTTGATGCGCACCGAGCTGCCATCGGCAAAGCGCAAGGTCACAAAGCTGCCGGCAGGCACCTGCAGCTCATCGCCTTCGGTCAAGATGGTGCCCGAGGCTGCACTTTGCCAGTCGCCACCGGCCAGCGGCGAGCGCACGCGCGCCACGCCCTTGACGTGGCTGATGGTCACCTCCTGGTAGCCCACCATGTGCGCGGGGATGACGATCACCGAGCCAATGGGCAGGCGCAATGGGTCCTTGACGCCATTGAGCGTGCCCACGGCGCGCCACTGCTGCGGGTCCTTGAGGTAGCGCTTGGCCACGGCCTCGAGCGTGTCACCGCTGGTGACCGTGTGGCGGATGTCGGGCAACTGGTCTGCCGATGCCGCCAGCGCGAGACCAGGGGCGGCCACGCCAAAGGCCAGCAAAACGGCAGCAGAAAACGGCAGACGAGAAAGAAACAAAATGGCTCTCCTTACCGCCAGGCCATGGTGCCTGGCAAGGCCGCTGCATGCGGCAGAGTAAATACGGCCAACACGTGTGGCGTGTTGGCCGTAAACCGCACTGCATGCAACCGCAGAAATTTATTCAGGCTGCGCCTCGGACAGCGGTTTGACGGCCTCAAACCGGTAGCCGACACCATAGACTGCCGTGATGATGAAACCGTTCTCCGGTCGCAGATCCAGCAGCGTGCGCAGCCGCGATACATGGGTATCGAGCGAGCGCGAGATGACATCGGAGTTCTGGCCCCAGATGATTTCGCGCAAATGGTCGCGTGACAGCAGGCGGCCCATGTTCTGGAACAGGAACAGCGCCAGGTCGTACTCGCGGTTCTTCAACTCGACCAGCTTGCCATCGACCTCCAGGGCCCGCGAATCGGAGAGGAACTTGTAGCGGCCAAACTCCAGGATGCCCTTGGTGGCAGCCGGGTAGGCACGGCGCAGCAGTGCCCGCACGCGCGCGACCAGTTCGGCCACGCGCAGCGGCTTGATCATGAAATCGTCCGCACCCGACTCCAACCCCTCAACAATGTCGGCCTCCCCATGGCGGCTGGTGATGAAGAGCACCGGCAACTCCTGGTTGACGTTCTCTCGAATCCAGCGCACAACCTGCGGGCCCGTGGTGTCTGGCAGCTGCCAGTCCAGGATCAGCAGGTCATAGGTCTCGCGGCGCATGTCCTTGATCAGAGAGGCGCCAGAGGAATGGGTTGTACAGGCGTGGCCCTCCGCCTCCATGGTTTTGGAGAGCATATCCAACACCACCAGATCATCATCCAGTGCCACAATTCTCATAACAGCTCACTCCCACTAAGCTCAATAGCTTGCTTTTATTTGATAGCTCAATAATAAAAGCAAATTGAATCACCGGCTCCACACTGCGTTAAACGGGGAAGTTGCCACTACGGTGACAGCTTCAACAATTGGTTGCAAATGCAGTATAGGCAGTCTCTTAACTCTCGGCTATCTCTTTCAACGCCAACTGCACATCCGACAGCGAAAAGCTGTCACCCAACTGCAGGTTGTCCATGGCGTCCTGCAGATTCTGCGGCGCAGCCTGCAAATGGGCAATCATGGCGCCCGCATCCCGGGGGGCATCAAAGCCCTGGCTTTGCAGCAGCAGTGCGCCATCGGCGCGCACCAGCTTGAAGTAGAACTTGCCGTCCTTGTCGCGGTACTGCTTGAAGGCAGCGCCGCCTTGCTTGGCCGCAGCCTTGGGTGCCGCAGCCGTGCTGGCTGGCGTCAGTGGCCGCAGGCCAACAGCGCCACGTAACTTGTGTAGTAAAGGGCCCGAATATGTACGCGCCTTTTCTGCGCCTTTGCGCAAAATAGCTTCAACTTCCTCGGGGTGGGCCATCAGGTAGTTGTAGCGTTCGCGCAACGGAGCGAGCTCCCGGTCAATGCATTCGAACAGCAGGGTCTTGGCCTCGCCCCAGCCAATGCCATCGGCATAGGCCTGGCGCAGGGCCGCCGTTTCCTCGGCGCTGGCAAAGGCCTGGTAGATCTGGAACAGCGCTGAGCCTTCGACTTCTTTGGGCTCACCCGGAGCGCGCGAGTCGGTGACGATGCTGCCGATCAGCTTCTTGAGCTGGGCCTGGGTGGAGAACAGCGGGATCGTGTTGTCGTAGCTCTTGCTCATCTTGCGGCCATCGAGGCCGGCGAGAGTCGCCACGTTGTCGTCGACCGCCGCCTCGGGCAGCACGAAATGCTCGCCATAGAGGTGGTTGAAGCTCGATGCCATGTCGCGCGCCATCTCGATGTGCTGGATCTGGTCGCGGCCCACCGGCACCTTGTTGGCATTGAATGCCAGGATGTCGGCCCCCATCAGCACCGGGTACATGAACAGGCCCGCAGTCACGCCGTCATCGCCGTCCTTGCCGGTTTCGGCATTCTTGTCCTGCGCGGCCTTGTAGGCGTGAGCGCGGTTGAGCACGCCCTTGCCGGTCACACAGGTCAGAAACCAGGTCAGCTCGGGAATCTCGGGAATGTCCGACTGGCGGTAGAAAGTGACGTGCTCGGGGTTCAGGCCCGCGGCCAGCCAGCTCGCGGCAATCTCCAAGGTCGAGCGGTTGACGCGCTCGGGATCCTGGCACTTGATCAGTGCGTGGTAGTCGGCCAGGAAGTAGAAGTTCTCCACATCGCCTGCGCGGCTGGCAGCGATGGCCGGGCGCATCATGCCGGCGTAGTTGCCCAGGTGGGGCGTTCCAGAAGGGGTGATGCCAGTGAGATAACGTGTCTTAGTCATAACTATCAATCAATATGCTTTGCGGTGCTGCAGGGCACTGGGGCCTGGCGATCAGCTAAAGGGCATCAGCACCACGCTGACCACGGCGTAGCCCAGGCTCATCAGGGGGCGCATCCAGAAGGTGCTGACGACGCCGGCGATGACCAGACCCATGACGATGAAAAAGCCATAGGGCTCGATCTTGGACACCGCCACCGCCTGTTTGTAGGGCAGCAGACCGACCAGTACCCGGCCGCCATCGAGCGGGGGCAGCGGAAACAGGTTGAAGGCCCACATCACCAGGTTGACCAGTACCCCCGCCTGCGCCATCTTGAGGAAAAAGAGCTCATCGACGCCGGAGGCGACCAAGATGCCGTAGACCAGCGCCCACAGAAGCGCCTGCACAAAATTGGTGGCCGGGCCAGCCAGCGCCACCCAGATCATGTCGCGCTTGGGGTTGCGCAGATTGCCAAAGGCCACCGGCACGGGCTTGGCATAGCCAAACACAAAGGCGCCCGAGGTCATGAAATACAGCATCAGTGGCATCAGGATGGTGCCGATGGGGTCGATGTGCTTGAGCGGGTTGAGCGTGAGGCGGCCCAGCATGGCGGCGGTGTTGTCACCAAAATGGCGCGCAGCATAGCCATGCGCTGCCTCGTGCACGGTAATGGAGAACAGCACGGGCAGGGCGTAGATCAGAACGGTTTGTATCAGGTCAGCGTTCACGGAATGGGCGGTGGTCAAAGGGGAGGAGGGGCGCGCCGCAGCGCACCAGGCAGTGGCGAGCCTATCAGATTTGCCAGTGGCCGCTGCCAGGCCATGGCAATGGCCGTGGCAAACGATTGCGCAGCCCGGACAGGCAGCCCTGGCGCGGCGCTGCTGCCACCGGCCAGTATGCGGCTACAGACCCAGCTGCGCCAGCGGGCCGCGGCCCTCGCGTACCACCACCGGCGCGCCACCGGTGCCCATCGGCGTCAGGTCGACAATCGTCGTGGGCTCCAGCGGGCAGGGGCCGGCATTGACGACCAGCTCGATCTGCGATTCAAAGCGCTCGCGGATCTCCTCGGGGTCGTTGAGCGGCTCGGTCTCGCCCGGCGGTATGAGGGTGGTGGACAGCAGCGGCTCGCCATGCAGCTCCAGCAGCATCAGCAGGCCCTTGTTGTCGGGCACGCGCAGGCCAATGGTCTTGCGCGACGGATGGCTGATGCGGCGCGGCACTTCCTTGGTGGCATCGAGAATAAAGGTGAAGGGCCCGGGCGTGCCCAGCTTGAGCATGCGGAACTGGTGGTTGTCCACCATCGCATAGCTCGACAGTTGTGACAGATCGCAGCACAGCAAGGTCAGCATGCGCTTGTCGTCGATCTGACGAATGCGGCGCAGGCGGTCGACCACCTGCTTGTTGTCCAGCGCGCAGACAAAGGCGTAGCTCGAATCGGTGGGCACGGCCAGGATGCCGCCATCCTTGAGCATGGCGGCCGCCTGCTTGAGCAGGCGCGGCTGGGGATTGTCTGGATGAACCTCGAAATATTGGGCCATGGTCTTGCTGTTGCTCTTGTTATCGTGGGGGCTGCTGCGGGGCGGCTATATCAATGGACTGCGGCCTGCGGCGGCGGGCTGGCGTTCGGATGGGGGTGGGGGTGCAGGATGCGCCCCTCCAGCGCCTGCCACACGGGTTGGACCCCGCTGGGCAGCGGGGGCAGCGCACCAAAATCGGTACCCGATTCACCCGGGCTGTGAAAATCGCAGCCGCGCGAGGCATAGAAGCCAAAGCTCCTGGCCATGTCCGCGTAAATCGCGTATTCATGCGGAAAATGGCTGCCGGTCACCACTTCCACCCCTTGGCCGCCATAGTCCTTGAACGACGAGAACAGCGCATGCTCTTCGCCGCCATTCAAGTGGTAGCGCGCCGGGTGGGCGATGACGGCCATGCCGCCCGCTTGCACGATCCACTGCACGGCATCCTGCAGCCGGGCCCAGCGGTGGGGCACAAAGCCGGGTTTGCCTTCGACCAGGTAGTGGCGAAACACCTCGGCCGGATCGCGGCAGACGCGCGTGTCCACCAAAAAGCGCGCAAAGTGGGTGCGCGAGATCAGATCAGGGTTGCCCACATAGCGAAGTGCGCCCTCATAAGCGCCACCGATGCCTATTTTCTCCAGGCCGGCCGCCATGTCGCGGGCGCGCTGCTCGCGGCCGCCGCGTGTGCGGGCCAGGCCGGCGCGCAGGCCGGGGTCCTGCCAGTCAAAGCCCAGGCCCACGATGTGCACCGTGGTCTCGCCGAAGCTGACCGAGATCTCCACGCCGCTCAAAAACGCCAGCTGCTGCTGGGCGGCAGCCGCGCTCGCCCGGTCCAGGCCGCTGACCTCGTCATGGTCGGTCAGCGCCCACAGCTGCACACCCCGCTCGCGCGCACGCTGCGCCAGCGCTTCCGGGCTCAGGGTGCCGTCGGAAAACGTGGAGTGGCAGTGCAGATCGGCGTTCAGCATGTCTGGCATGAAATTGGCTAGAGGGACCAAGGTGCTTGCGGCGTATACGGGTGGCAGCGCATCAATATGTTCTTTCATTGTAGGCCGCGTGCTGCGTCCAGCGTGTCAGACCCGGCGCAGCGTCGGGGCTATCCCGGGTTTTTCGGGCTCGGCTGTCTCTGAAATGTCAGTATTAACCCTTAAATTGTCGTTGTTTCGCCGATTTGACGAAAATAACAATGCATCTCGACGTTTTGTGTTTTTTACTAGGGTTTTTAACAGGAATACACTGTCGGTTTTTCACGGTCGCGCAGCCCGTTTTCGCTGCGTCTAGAGGATACGTAGATGTTTTCTGTCAAAAAGTGGATGGGTGCAGCCGCCTTGGTAGTCGCAGGTGTATCAGTGGCTGGCGCGGCCCTGGCGCAAGGTGCGGAGTCGACGATGGACCGCGTCAAGCGCACCAAGGAACTGCGCGTGGGCACCGTTGCGGGTGCGATCCCCTACTTCAGCAAGGACCTGGTGACCCAGAAATGGGAAGGCTTTGGCCCTGACTTTGGCGAGAGCCTGGCCAAGAAGCTCGGCGTGAACGTCAAGTTCGTCGAGACCACCTGGGGCAATGCCGTGCTGGACCTGCAGGCCAACAAGATCGACCTGATGTTCGCGATGGCGCCGACCCCCCAGCGCATGGAAGTGGTCAACTTCTCCAAGCCCTTGCTCAACAACACCTTCACGGCCGTCTGCAAAAAGGGCCATGCCCCGGTGCAGACCTGGGAGCAGCTGAACAACCCCGATGCCAAGGTGGTGGTCGATATCGGCTCCAACCAGGACCAGTTCGCCACCCGCGCGCTGCCCAAGGCCAATATCTCGCGTCTGGAGAGCTCGGGCGCGGCGACGATGTCGGTGCAGACCGGCCGCTCCGACTGCCAGGTGCTGGTGGTGCTGCTGTCGCAGCCACTGGTGGCCAAGCGCCCCGATGTGGGCACGGTCTATGTGCCAACGCCGGTCGAGACGGCCAACACCAATGTGGGCCTGCGCAAGGAGCCGAACAAGGACTTCGAGAACGCCGTCAATGCCTGGCTGGATGAAGCCCGCTCCAAGGGCGAGATCCAGTCCGTGGTGCTCAAGAACATGGAAAAGCTGGCCGGCGTCAAGGCCGATTCCTTCCCCAAGGAAGTCAAGTTCTGATGGTTGGTCCACATGGGCGCGGTGCCCATGTGAAACACCCCGGTTGCAGCCGCGTGCTGCCTCCGGGGTGTATGCGTTAAAGGTAGATTGATTTATGTACGAGTGGGACTTTAGTTTCCTGTGGAAGTACCGCATGCTGCTGGTCGGCGGCGTGGGCTACACCTTGCTGTTCACGGTGATCTGTATCCTGGGCGGCCTTGCGGTCGGACTGGTTGCAGGCCTGGGCCGGCTGTCCAGCAACAAGATCATCACGGCGCCGCTGCGCGCCTTTGTCGAGGTCTTCCGCTGCACGCCGGTGCTGGTGCAGCTGGTGTGGTTCTACTACGCGCTGCCGGTGCTCACCGGCATCGAGATGAGCGCGCCGGTGGCCGCTGCGCTGTGCTTGTCGCTGTACGGCGGCGCCTTTTATTCCGAAATCATCCGCGGCGGCATCATCTCCACCGATATCGGCCAGACCGAAGCGGGCCAGGCCATTGGCATGACGCGCGGCCAGGTGATGCGCCGCGTGATTCTGCCCCAGGCTTTCCGCAAGATGATTCCGCCGCTGGTCAACCAGTCGATCCTGCAGCTCAAGAACACCTCGCTGCTGATGGTGCTGGCCGTGCCCGATCTGCTCTACCAGGGCCAGGTGATTGCGCATGACACCTACCGCCCGCTGGAGGTCTACACCTTCATCGCCATCACCTATTTTGTGATTCTTTTCCCTGTGACCTTGTGGGCCAAGCGCCTGGAGCACGGCACATCGGCCGGCAAGGAGGCCTGAGATGCAAGACCAACCGCTCATTTGTATTCGTGGCCTGAAGAAATCCTTTGGCAAGCTCGATGTTCTCAAGGACATCTGCCTGGACGTGAACCGGGGCCAGGTGGTGGCACTGATCGGGCCCTCGGGCTCGGGCAAGTCCACCTTGCTGCGCTGCATCAACCTGCTGACCGTGCCCGATGGCGGCGACATCCGCGTCGATGCGCAGTCGCTGGCCTTCAGCGGCAAGCAGACCCAGCTGCCCAAGGACAAGGTGCTGGCGGGCTTTCGCGCACGCACCGGTATGGTGTTCCAGCATTTCAACCTGTTCCCGCATATGACGGTGCTGCAAAACGTCATGGAAGGCCCGCTCACGGTGCTGCGCATCAGCAAGGCGGAAGCCCAGGCCCGCGCCACGGCCCTGCTGCAAAAGGTGGGCCTGGCCGAGCGCGCGCAGATGATGCCCGACCAGCTCTCGGGCGGCCAGAAGCAGCGCGTGGCCATTGCCCGCGCGCTGGCCATGCAGCCCAGCGTGATGCTGTTTGACGAGGCCACCTCCGCGCTCGACCCCGAGCTGGTCGGCGAGGTGCTGCAGGTCATCCAGTCGCTGGCGCGCGACGGCATGACCATGATCCTGGTGACCCACGAGATCGCCTTTGCCCGCGAGGTGGCCGACAAGGTCGTCTTCATGCGCGATGGCGTGGTGGTCGAAGAGGGCCCGCCCGCACAGGTGATCGACAACCCGCAGCACGAGGCCACGCGCAGCTTTCTGGGCCGCATCATCGGCCACACCGCCTAACCAGCAGGGAGGAGAACCATGGATTTTCGACTCGACGATATTGACCGCAAGCTGCTGGCGCTGTTGCAGGCTGACGCCCGCGAGTCCACGGCCAAGCTGGCGCGCAAGCTCAACCTGGCGCGCACCACCGTGGTGGCCCGCATTGCGCGCCTCGAAAAAGAGGGCGTCATTGCCGGCTACGGCGTGCGCCTGGGCTCCAAGCTCGAGCAGTCGGCCGTGCGCGCCTACTGCGGCATCAGCGTGATGCCCAAGACCGCCCAGGCCGTCATGCAGGTGCTCGAGAGCATCCCCGAGGTCGAAGAGGTCTCGGCCGTCTCCGGCCAGCATGACTACATGATCTTTTTGCGCTGCGATTCCAACGAAAAGCTCGATGCCTTGCTCGACCGCATCGGCCTGATCGAAGGCATTCGCCAGACCTACACCTCGGTGGTGCTGAGCCGCAAGATCGACCGCCGTGGCGCACTGCCGGCGCTGCCCCTGCTCGACTGAACCTGCCCATGCTGCCCACCACGGCCTCTGTGCCCTTCCTCGGCATCCTGATGCTCGATACCCAGTTCCCGCGCCCGCCCGGGGACATCGGCAACCTGCAGACCTGGGCAGCACTGGGCATCCCCGTGCAGATGCACAAGGTGCAAGGCGCCTCGCCCGCCAAGATCGTGCGCGAGGCCGATCCCCGTTTTGTGCAGCCCTTTGTCGATGCGGCCCGCGCGATGCAGGCGCAGGGCGCGGCGCTGATCACCACCAGCTGCGGCTTTCTGGCCGCCTACCAGGATCTGCTGGCCAGTAGCGTTGATGTGCCGGTGGTCAGCTCCAGCCTGCTGCAGTGCGCGCAGCTGCCCCGGCCCGGTGTGGTAACCATTGCGGCAGCCAGCCTCACGCCGCGCATTCTGGCTGCTGCTGGCGTACCCGAAGGCACCCCCGTGCAAGGCGTGGCGCCGGAGGGCGAATTTGCCACGCGCATTCTCGGCAATGAATTGGAGATGGACATCGCCCAGGCCGAGCGCGATGTGGTGACCGCTGCTGTTGCGCTGTGCCAGGCCCATCCGCAGCTGGAATCGATCGTGCTGGAATGCACCAATATGCCCGTCTACCGCGATGCGGTGGCAGGCGCTACCGGCCGGCCTGTGCATGATGTGGTGAGCCTGCTGGCGCAGCGCTGGGCTGCGCTGCCAGCCTGATTTTGGCCAGGCCTGAAGCGCCCGGCCATGCAGCCCGGGCGTGATTGCAAGAGTTCTATAGCCTTCGGTTTAGCCCTTGAGGAAGCGCTCGGCGCGGAACGGCCGTGCATCGACCGGCGCATCATCGCCGCGCATCAGCGCCGCCAAAATCGCACCCGTGCCTGGCCCGGTGCTGAAGCCAATGTGCTGGTGGCCAAAGGCCAGCCAGAGGTTGCGCTGGCCCGGCATCGCACCAATGATGGGACGGCTGTCGGGCAAGGTGGGGCGGCTGCCCATCCAGGGCGCGGGCTCCAGCGCCTGGCCCATGTCGATTGCCTCGCGTGCCGCAGCCTCGGCCAGGCCCAGCTGGACCGGGTTGGCGGGGGCGTCGATATCGGTCAGCTCCACGCCACTGGTCAGGCGCAGGCCTTGCTCCATGGGGCTCAGCACATAGGCGCCAGCGGTGTCATAGACCGGCCGTGAGATATTGCAGGACGCGGGTGGCGCAAAGTGCATGTGGTAGCCGCGCTCATAGGCCATCGGCACCTTCACGCCCAGCGTTGCCATGAACTGGCGGCTCCAGGGGCCCAGCGCCACCACCACGCGGTCGGCCTCCAGGCCATCGTGCGCGCCATCGGCGCGGATGCGCCAGCGGCTGCCGGCGAGCGGCTCGACGGTCTTGATGCGGGCCTGTGCATACTGGCCGCCCTGCTTGCGGAACAGCTCGGCATAGGCCTTGACGACGTCGCCGGGGCTGTCGACCGACCAGCTGTCCTTGATCCACAGCGCGCGCTCAAAGATCGGGTTCAGGGCCGGCTCCAGCTGGCGGATATGGTCGCGCTCGAGCACCTCGGTGGCCACGCCAAAGTGGGCCATGCGCTCGCGCGCCAGCGCGCCGCCGGCAAAGGCGCTGGACTGGCGGTAGAGAAACATCCAGCCGTTGTCACGCATGCGGTGCGCCGCGCCACTGGCGCGCAGCAGCTGGGCATGCTCGTTCATCGACAGGCGGATGAGGCTGTCAAGCGCCGTAGTGGTTTCCTCAAACACCTGGCTGCGGGCCTGGGCGACAAAGCGTGCGGCCCAGCCCAGGTTCTGCAGCAAAAAGCGGGCCTGGTAGCGAAAGCCGGCGCTCTGGTTTTTCAACAGCACCGGCAGATTGGCCCAGAGGCCGGGGTTGTTGAAGGGCATCAGCGAGCTGCGCGCGATCACCCCGGCGTTGCCGTAGGAGGTCTCTTCGCCAGGGGCCAGCCGGTCCAGCAAGGTGACGCGGAAACCCTTTTTCTGCAATGCCAATGCGCTGGCAACGCCCACCATGCCGGCGCCCAGCACGGCCACGGAAATATTGCTCATGGAATGTCTTGGGTCCTAGCAGTCATCTAGAAACGATCTAGCGTATGACTGATATTAAATTAACAATCAAAACCAAGGGCTTGGCAAGCGCTGGCGTCCGGGCCATCGCCGGGCCATGCGGCCTGCCAGCCGCTGCGGGCCAGTCCCTGGTCGGGATGCCTGTGCGACAAGCGTTTTTCGCACCGCATCCTGCGGCGCGTATTTTAGGAAATTACGGTGACAAAGGTGTCCCGTTGCCGCGCTATTTCCTTAACTTTTAGTAAAGTCTTGCGGCCCCGCAAACCGCAGGCGCTGCTCAACCGGGCAGCTGGGCGCCTTCGACCAGAAACTGCAGCTTGCGCTGGCCCTGCCATTCGTTGATGTCCAGCCGGTAGGCCAGCAGCACCTTGGTGGGCAAGGGCTCGGTATGGCCAAACCAGATGCCGTCCACCATCTCGCCATGGTGGCGCAGCTTCAGCGACAAATGTTTTTCGCCGACCAGGCGCTGGCTGACGATCTCCAGCTCTTCGCTGAAGGTCGGCGGCGCAAAGCCCTGGCCCCAGACCTGGCTGTTGAGCGTGTCCACGGTCTCGGCATGGCGGAACTGCACCGGCAGCGGGCCATCGGTCTCCAGCTGGCGGGTGAGCGTGCGCTCATCGAGCCATTCCTGCGCGACCTGGGCGAGGGCCTGTTCAAACACCTCGAAATCGTCCAGCACAATCGTGCAGCCCGCCGCCATCGCATGGCCGCCGAACTTGATCAGCACACCCGGGTGGCGCTTGGCCACCAGATCCAGCGCATCGCGCAGATGGAAGCCGGGGATGGAGCGGCCCGAGCCCTTGAGCTCATGCTCGTGGCCCGGCGCGCTGCTGGCGGCAAACACAAAGGTCGGGCGGTGCAGCTTGTCCTTGATGCGCGAGGCGACGATGCCGACCACGCCTTCGTGGAAGTCCGGGTCAAACACGCTCACGGCCGGTGGCGGTTCGGTGCCTTCTTCAAACAAGGCCTCGGCCAGCAGCATCGCATGCTCGCGCATGCCCGTCTCGATATCGCGGCGCTCGCGGTTGATGGCGTCGAGCTGGCGCGCCAGGGTGTCGGCCAGCAAGGTGTCGTCGGTCAGCAGGCATTCGATGCCGATGGTCATATCGGCCAGGCGGCCGGCGGCATTGATGCGCGGGCCCAGCGCAAAACCAAAGTCAAAGGTGCTGGCCGTGGCCGCGCGCCGGCTGGCAGCGGAGAACAGCGCGCCCAGGCCCGGGGGCATATGGCCGGCGCGGATGCGGCGCAGGCCCTGGGCCACCAGGCGGCGGTTGTTCGCGTCGAGCTTGACCACATCGGCCACGGTGCCCAGCGCCACCAGCGGCAGCAGGCTGTCCAGGCGCGGCTGGGCCATGTCGGCAAAGGCGCCGCGATCGCGCAGCTCGGCGCGCAAGGCCATCAGCACATAGAACATCACGCCGACACCGGCCATGGCCTTGCTGGCAAAGCCGCAGCCGGGCTGGTTGGGGTTGACGATGGCATCGGCCGCCGGCAAGGTGGCTGCGGGCAGGTGGTGGTCGGTGACGATCACCGTCATGCCCAGCGCCTTGGCGCGGGCCACGCCGTCCACGCTGGCAATGCCGTTGTCCACGGTCACCAGCACCTGCGCGCCATGCTGGTGCACGCGCTCGGCAATCGCTGCCGTCAGGCCATAGCCATCGACCACGCGGTCGGGCACCAGGTAGCTGACCTGCTGGGCGCCCAGCATGCGCAGGCCGCGCAAGGCCACGGCGCAGGCGGTGGCGCCGTCGCAGTCGTAATCGGCCACGACGCAAATGCGCTGCTGGCGGCCAATCGCATCGGCCAGCAGCAGCGCCGCCTCGCGCGTGCCCAGCAGGCCGGCAGGTGGCAGCAGCTGCGCCAGGCCGTCATCGAGCTCGGCGGCAGCCTGCACACCGCGCGCGGCAAACAGGCGGGCGAGCAGCGGGTGCACGCCTGCCTGCTCCAGCGCCCAGACGGTGCGCGGGGGAATATCTCTGGCCAGAATTTTCATAAAGAACTTAGAAGCGCCATGGGCTTGGTCGGAGCCAGCCATTGCTTGATTTTGGGTAGCCAGCCGGGGGCTGGGGGCGCCAGCGTGATGGCATTTTTCTCGCCGCACAGGCTGATCTGGCTCCACGCGGTGGCAGCCAGTGTCGCATCCAGCTGCTGCCACTGCTGCTGCCAGCTGCGCCAATCGCCCACCAGGGCGCTGTCGCGCAGGGCCGTGTTCAGCACCGGCGTCTGGGCGGGCAGCGGGTAGCCGGCGGGCAGGGCGCCAGCGCCATGCACCCAGAACGAGTTGATGGGCGCGCGGCCACTGGCCTCGCGCGCGTCGCTGAAGGCATGGGTGTAGAGCAGCATCTGCATCTCGGTCTGCAGGCGCTGGAGCACCGCCGCTTGGGCCTTGTCGGGCAGCCAGGGCCGCACATCGCGCAGCGCAATGCGGTCGAGCGCAGCGGTATCGAGCTGCGCAAACACGGCGCCGCGCGCCAGCCAGCGGTCGGGCCGGTCGTAGACCAGCGCAATGCCGTCCTCGCTGAACCAGGGCGCCATGATGGCCAGCAGGCTGCGCGATTCGTCCTCGCTCATCTGCGCGGCAGAAAGGTCGCTCATGCGCACCTGGTCGGGCGAAATCTGCCAGTGGCAGGGCGAGAGAAAGGCCCAGGCGGCATCGCCCGCTGCCTGGCCGTTTTGCAGCTGGTACAGCGCGGCCCAGGGTGTGGCCTTGGGCGGCAGGCCCAGGGCCTGGGCCAGCACACGTGCATGGGGCGGGGCAAAATCCTCCAGCGCGCCGTTGTCGCTGGCACTGACAGACCACTGCCGCAGCAGGCGTTGCAGGTTCGGCAGGAGGAGCGTCTGCAAGGCTTGCTGGCAGCCCGGCTCGTCCGTGGCTGCGTAGGAGATGATCAAATGCTGGTTTTCCGACATGGGTCTATTGTCGGCGATGCCACAATGCGGTTTGCGGTGCAGTGGATTAAGGTGCTGTATTTGCCGAGCAGATGCACCAAATATATTTTTAGAACGATTTATGCAGATTCCCTATGAATTGGCGCTGGGTTGGCGCTACACCCGTGCGGGCCGTGCAACCCGGCGCAACGGGTTTATTTCGTTCATCTCGGGCGTGTCCATGCTGGGCATTGCACTGGGGGTGGCGGCCTTGATCATCGTGCTGTCGGTGATGAACGGTTTTCAAAAGGAGGTGCGCGACCGCATGCTCAGCGTGGTCTCGCATATCGAGATCTTCACGCCCGGCGGTGATGCCTTGCCCGATCCGGCCCGCACCATTGCCGAGGCCAAGGCCAATCCGAACGTGATTGGCGCGGCACCCTTTGTGTCGGCCCAGGCCCTGGTCGCCCGCGGCGAGGACATGCGCGGCGCCCTGCTGCGCGGCATTGACCCGGCGCTCGAGCCCGAGGTCACCGACATGACCACCGGCATCGAGCAGACCAGTTTGCAGGCGCTCACACCGGGCAGCTTCCATGTCGTGCTGGGCTCGGAGCTGGCGCGCATTCTGGGCGTGGGCCAGGGTGACCAGGTCACCTTGATCGTGCCCAGCGGCCAGGTCACGCCAGCGGGCACCGTGCCCCGCCTCAAGCAGATGCAGGTGGTGGGTACCTTCAACTCCGGCCACTACGAGTACGACTCGACCCTGGTGCTGATGCACCATGAGGACGCCGAGCGCCTGTTCCGCCTCGAAGGCCCGACCGGCGTGCGCCTCAAGCTCAAGGACCTGCACCAGGCCCCCGAGGTGACCCAGCAGCTGGCCCACAGCCTGAGCGGCCACCTGCTGATCCGCGACTGGACGCAGCAGAACAAGACCTGGTTTGCCGCCGTTCAGGTCGAAAAACGCATGATGTTCATCATCCTGACCCTGATCGTTGCCGTGGCCGCGTTCAACCTGGTCACCACCTTGGTGATGACCGTCACCGACAAGCGCGCCGATATCGCGATCCTGCGCACCCTGGGCGCGAGCCCGCGCAGCATCATGGGCGTGTTTGTCGTGCAGGGGGCGCTGGTCGGCGTCATCGGCACCCTGGCCGGTCTGGGCCTGGGCCTGCTGATTGCCTGCAATATCGATGTGATCGTGCCCGCGATCGAGCGCGCACTGCACACCAGCTTCCTGCCCAAGGACATTTACCTCATCAGCCAGATGCCCAGCGAGCCCCAGCGCAGCGATATCGTGCCGATTACCGTCATCTCCCTGATCCTGGCCTTTGTGGCCACCCTGTATCCCAGCTGGCGCGCCAGCCGCGTGAACCCCGCCGAGGCGCTGCGTTATGAATGATTCGTCCATCGTCCTGGAGGCCTCGGGCCTGACCAAGCGCTTTACCGAAGGCCTGCTCGATGTGCAGGTGCTCCATGGCATCGACCTGCAGGTGCGTGCCGGCGAGACCCTGGCCATCGTCGGCGCCTCGGGCTCGGGCAAATCGACCCTGCTGCACTTGCTCGGCGGCCTGGACGCGCCCAGTAGCGGCACCGTCAGCCTGCACGGTCAGCGGCTCGATACCTTAAGCGCCAGCCGCCAAGGCGAGCTGCGCAACCAGCACCTGGGCTTTATCTACCAGTTTCACCATCTGCTGCCCGAGTTCAGCGCGCTGGACAACGTCGCGATGCCGCTGCGCATCCGCCGCATGCCCTATGCCGAATGTACCGAGCGTGCGCGTGAAGTGCTGGCCTCGGTGGGCCTCAAGGACCGTGTGCTGCACCGCCCCGCCGAGCTCTCGGGCGGCGAGCGCCAGCGCGTGGCCATTGCGCGCGCGCTGGTCACCCAGCCCGCTTGCGTGCTGGCCGACGAGCCCACCGGCAACCTGGACCGCGCCACCGCCGACACCGTGTTTGCGCTGATGTTGCAGCTGGCGCGCGAGCGCGGCACCGCCTTTGTCATGGTCACCCATGATGGCGAGCTGGCCCAGCGCTGCGACCGTGCGGTGCGCATGGTCAACGGGCGCTTTGAAGCCTGAGCCACGTTGGCCGCGTCCGCATGCCTTTCTGGATTGACACCCACTGCCACTGGGATGCGCCCGAGTTCGATGCCGACCGCGATGCGCTGCGCGCCGCCGCGCATGCGGTGGGGGTCGCCCACTGCGTGATTCCAGCGGTGGAGCGCAGCAACTGGGCCACCGTGCGCGAGCTGGCCCAGCGCTGGGGTGACAGCTATGCGCTGGGCATCCATCCGCTCTACACCGGGCGCGCGGCCGAAGCCGATATCGACGCCTTGGCCACCATGCTCGAAGACTGCCGGGATGACCCGCGCCTGGTCGCGATTGGCGAGATCGGCCTGGATTTTTTTGTGCCCGGGCTCGATGCCGAGCGCCAGACCTGGTTTTACGAGCAGCAGCTGCAGCTGGCGCGCCGCTTTGACCTGCCCGTCATCTTGCATGTGCGCCGCTCGTCGGACCAGCTGCTGCGCGCGCTGCGCCGCTGGCCGGTGCAGGGCGGCATTGCCCACGCTTTCAACGGCAGCCTGCAGCAGGCCCAGCAGTTTATCGAGCGCGGCTTTGCGCTGGGCTTTGGCGGCGCCGTCACCTATGAGCGCGCGCTGCACCTGCGCCGCCTGCTGCAGCAGCTGCCGATGGAGGCCATCGTTGTCGAGACCGATGCGCCCGATATTCCGCCGCACTGGCTCTACACCACCGCCGAGCAGCGCGCCGCCGGCCAGGCCCAGGGCCGCAACCAGCCCGCCGAGATCCCGCGCATCGCGCAGGTGATGCGGGCGCTGCGGGCCGAAGCCCATGCCGATGAGGCCATGGACGCCGCCGGCTGGCAGCGCGCCACCAGCGCCAATGCCGCCAGGGTGCTGCCAAGGCTGCAGGCTTTGCTGCCCGGCGCCGATGGGGGATCGCCCCATGGCTGATGCGCTGCTGTGCGGGCTGACCCCGGTCGTGGGGCCGGGCACCCAGGTATTGATTCTGGGCAGCTTCCCTGGCGTGCAGTCCTTGCAGCTGCAGCAGTACTACGCCCATCCGCGCAACCAGATGTGGCCGCTGCTGGCGGCGCTGTGGCCCGCGCACCCGCAGCCCAGCGCCTATGCCGAGCGCTGCGCCTGGCTGCTGGCGCGGGGCCTGGGTCTGTGGGATGTCTATGCCGCCTGCGAACGCGAAGGCAGCCTGGACACCAGCATCCGCCATGCCCAGCTCAATGATTTTGTCGCGCTCCAGCAGCAGTGCCCGCAGCTGCTGGCCGCTGCGCACAACGGCGGTGAGAGCTTTCGCCATGCGCCCCGGGTGCAGGCCGTGCTGGGCCTGCCCAGCTACCGGCTGCCCTCCAGCAGCCCGGCCAATGCCTCATGGAGCTTTGAGCGCAAATCGGCCGGTTGGCGCGAGGTGATGCATCACTGTGGACTGCTGGCCTGAGCGCTGGCAGCAGGGCCACTGGCGCGCGCAGGGCTTGCAGAGACTGGGCTGCCGCCGACCATGCGCCATGACAGGCGCTGCACTGCAGGCGCCAGCAGCACCACGATCGTGAATGCCGCTGGCCAGGACAGCAGGTAGGCATGCAGCCAGCGCGAGAGAAAATCCCCGACAAAGCCCAGGTTCAACCAGGTGACCCAGGCGGTCATCAAGCCCGAGAGCAGCATGGACATGATGACGGAGGACAAAAAGCGTTGTTTGAGAGCGTTGGACATAAGCGAGCCAGAAAAAACAATGCCGCAGTCTAAAGCGATGCATGGCCTGCCCAATCCCTCCGCGTGGTCTGCATGCGACATTAGCTATTGATGGGTGCTGTTTATTTTGTAATAACTATGGATGGCTTCAGGGAGCGACTGCGGCCTTGTTCCGATCCGCTGCCAGCCCGGCAGGCCAGGGTTATGCACGGAGCTGGCGAGGACAACGGCCGATAATCCCTCCCCATGACGACTAGAAAAAAATCTCCGCAGCTGGCGCAGCCGCTGCCCGAGGTCACGATTTCCGACTTTGACGGAGCCCGCTACCTGCACCTGGGCACCCCCTGGGTCCAGGGCTCGATGCGCATCAAGAAGCCTTTTGATATCGACCTGGAATATGTGCAGCGCATGATGGCCTGGTTGTTGTTGGTGGACTGGCCCACGGTGCCCGAGCGCCGTGCGATGCAGCTGGGCCTGGGGGCCGCGGCTGCGACCAAGTTCTGCGCGCAAAAGCTCGGCATGGCCAGCACCACCGCCATCGAGCTCAATCCCCAGGTGATCACCGTCTGCCGCCAGTGGTTCAAGCTGCCGCCCGACAGCGACAAGCTCCAGGTCGTGCTGGGGGATGCGGGCGTGGAGATCCAGAAGCCCCAGTACCTGCAGACTGTCGATGCGCTGCAGGTCGATCTGTATGACCATGAGGCCGCAGCGCCCGTGCTCGACAGCCCCGACTTCTACCAACACTGCCGCAATCTGCTGACCGACGACGGCTGCATGACGGTGAACCTCTTTGGCCGCACCAACAGCTTTGCCCGCAGCCTCGCCCATATCCAGGAGGCCTTTGGGCCGGAGGCCGTCTGGCGCTTTGCGGCGACCAAGGAGGGCAATACCGTGGTGCTGGCCCAGCGCACGGCCAGCCGCCCCGGCCGCGAGCTGCTCAGCCAGCGTGCCGACCTGGTGCAGCAGCAGACGGGCTTGCCCGCGCTCAAGTGGTTAAAGGTTTTTAAACCTGTGCAGCCCCTGCTGGACTGACTTTACCTGGCATCCATGAAGCGATCAGGTATAAAGCCAGAAGACAAAAAAATACCGAGGGATACACCATGGCAGCGCCTGATCAGCCAAGCAAACACCACAAAAGCCGGGGCGATGCCTTGCCCGGCGATACCGTCGTCAAGAGCCGCTCGTCCAGTGGCTCGTCCGGCGCTGCGGCGCCGATCCGGCGCTCGGCGGTCTTTGTGCCTGGCCGGGTGGACGACGGTCCCGCGCCTGCCAAGTCTAGCGGCCCTGCCTCGGTCCCGTCCACACCCAGCGGGTTGGGCCCGGCCTCGGCGCCGCCAGCGCGCAGCGGCCTGCCTGCGCTGATGCAGCGCGCCCTGGACCTGACCCAGATCATCAACTGGCTGCAGACCGATGGCTGGATCAGCCCCGAGCTGGCCCAGGCCACCATCGACCGCTGCAGCCATGCGTCCAGCAGCCAGCACCCGATCGTGCGCCTGGCCAGCGTGGTGGTGCCGCGCCAGCTCGATGGCAAGGCGCTCGATGTGGAGCTGCTCACCGAATTTGTCGCCAAGCACTGCGGCCTGCCTTATTACAAGATCGACCCGCTCAAGGTCGATGCCGCCAAGGTGGCCGAAACCATGGGCGCGCCCTATGCGCAGCGCCACGGCATTTTGCCGGTGCAGGTGACGGCCCAGGAGGTGGTGATTGCGGTCAAGGAACCCTGGATCGACGAGTGGGTCAGCGAGGTCGAGCGCCAGGCGCGGCGCAAGGTGCGCCGGGTGCTGGCCAACCCCAAGGACATCGACCGCTACCGCAGCGAATTCTTTGCGCTGGCCAAGTCGGTCAAGGCCGCCAGCAAGCTGGGCGGTTCGCTGAGCTCGCTGGGCAACTTCGAGCAGCTGGTTGACCTCAGCAATACCAACCAGCAGTTCGATGCCAATGACCAGGGCATCATCCGCCTGGTGGACTGGCTGTGGCAGTTTGCGTTTGCGCAACGCGCCAGCGATATCCACCTGGAGCCGCGCCGCGACCAGTCGGTGATCCGTTTTCGCATTGACGGCGTGCTGCACAAGGTCTACCAGATGCCGCTGGGCGTGCACAACGCCATCGTCTCGCGCGTCAAGCTGCTGGGCCGTATCGACGTGGTGGAAAAGCGCCGCCCGCAGGATGGCCGTATCAAGACCCGCAACACCTTGGGCGATGAGGTGGAAATGCGTCTGTCCACCTTGCCCACCGCCTTTGGCGAGAAGATGGTGATGCGGATCTTTGACCCGGAAAACACCGTCAAGGACCTGTCGGCGCTGGGCTTTACCGCCCATGATGCGCAGCGCTGGGAAAAGCTGGTCGAGCGCCCGCACGGCATCATTTTGGTCACCGGCCCGACCGGCTCGGGCAAGACCACCACCTTGTATTCGACCTTGAAGCGCCTGGCCACCGAAGAGGTCAATGTCTCGACCGTGGAGGACCCGATTGAAATGATCGAGCCGGCCTTCAACCAGACCCAGGTGCAGCCGGCACTCGATTTCAGCTTTGTCGAAGGCCTGCGCGCGCTGATGCGCCAGGACCCGGACATCATCATGGTCGGCGAAATCCGCGATCTGGAAACTGCCGAGATGGCGGTGCAGTCTGCGCTGACCGGCCACCTGGTGTTCTCGACCCTGCACACCAACGATGCCCCCAGCGCCATCAGCCGCTTGATGGAGCTGGGCGTGCCGCCGTACCTGATCAATGCCACCTTGCTGGGCGTGCTGGCCCAGCGCCTGGTACGCACGCTCTGCCCGCGCTGCAAGCAGCCCGACGAGGCCGCATCGACCGACGCGCTGACTGCCGCCATCCAGCCCTGGAAGATCAAGCGCGACTACCGCCCCTACAAACCGGTGGGCTGCGAAGAGTGCCGCGACACCGGCTTTCGCGGCCGCATGGGCCTGTACGAGCTGCTCACCGTGTCCGAAGCGCTCAAGGACCAGGTGCATGCCTCGCCGTCGATGTCGGTGCTGCGCCGCCAGGCGGTGAAGGACGGCATGCATCCGCTGCGCCTGGCCGGTGCACTGCGCGTGTCCGAGGGCCTGACCACCATCGAAGAGGTGATGGCCAACACCCCCCCCATCGAGATGGGCGACCGCTAAAAAACCGGCTGTAGCGCCCACCACCGGCAGGCAGGGCGGCGTTGCGCCGGCGGGGACTTACCCTTGCCACTGCGCGCGCCGGAGGCGCGGGCCATGCTGCGCAAACCCGCGCCCAGCTTGGGTTTCGGCGCTGTGCGCCCTGGTGTCAGCCTAGGGGTTTTCCTGTGTGGAATCGTAAGTGGAATCCACATGCGTCAGCTGCCCGTCAGCGTTGACAATGCGCTGCATCCCTAAAATTGTTTGGAGACAAAGGTAATGAAGCTCAAAAGCCAGAAAGACTTCTGGGCGGGCATCATGTACATGGCAGTGGGTATTGGGTTCGCCGTCGGCGCCCAGAACTACTCGATCGGTACAGGTGCTCGCATGGGTCCGGGGTACTTCCCGTTGATTCTCGGTGTCCTGCTGACGCTGATCGGTGCGGCCGTGGCCTTCAAGGGCCTCACGGCCGGCCCCGCTGACGGAGACCCGATCGGCAAATGGGCATGGCGACAAGTGTTCTTCATCTTGCTGGCCAACTTTGCCTTCGGCATCTTGCTCGTGGGCGTGCCCACCATCGGCATCCCCGCCATGGGCCTGATCGTCGCCATCTACGCGCTGGTCTTCATCGCCAGCCTGGCAGGGTCAGAATTCCGCGCCAAGTCGGTCTTCATTCTGGCCACCATCCTGGCCATTGGCAGTTACGTCGCTTTCGTGTGGGCACTGAACCTTCAGTTCCCCGTGTGGCCTAGCTTTATTACCGGTTAAAAGGGGCCAGGACCATGGAATTGTTTGACAACCTGGCCACCGGTTTCGGTGTTGCCTTTACCTTTCAAAACCTGATTTACTGCTTTGTCGGCTGTCTGTTGGGAACCCTGATTGGCGTGTTGCCTGGTATCGGCCCGGTGGCCACCATCGCGATGCTGCTGCCTGCCACCTACGCACTGCCACCCGTGGCTGCGCTGATCATGCTGGCCGGTATTTACTACGGCGCCCAGTACGGCGGCTCTACCACGGCGATCTTGGTGAATCTCCCGGGAGAGTCATCGTCCGTCGTGACCGTGATTGACGGCTACCAGATGGCCCGCAAGGGACGCGCTGGTCCGGCACTGGCGGCAGCGGGCATTGGCTCGTTCTTCGCCGGCTGCGTGGGTACCGTGATTCTGGCTGCCTTCGCGCCTCCGCTGACCGAAGTGGCCTTCATGTTCGGCCCTGCCGAGTACTTCTCGCTGATGACCCTGGGCCTGATTGGCGCCGTGGTGCTGGCTTCGGGCTCGCTGCTCAAGGCGGTGGGCATGATTGTGCTGGGTCTGCTGCTGGGCCTGGTGGGTACCGACGTGAACTCCGGCGTGGCCCGTTACTCCTTCGACATTCCTGAGCTGACCGATGGTATCGACTTCGTCGTGATCGCCATGGGTGTGTTCGGCTACGGTGAAATCATCGCCAACCTGTCCAAGCCTGACGATGAGCGCGAAGTGTTTGCTGCCAAGGTGACTGGCCTGATGCCCACCAAGGAAGACTTCAAGCTGATGTTCCCCGCGATGCTGCGTGGCACGGCGCTGGGTTCGGCCCTGGGTATCTTGCCTGGTGGCGGTGCGATGCTGTCGGCTTTCGCGGCCTACACGATCGAGAAGAAGACCAAGCTGCGTCCTGGTGAAGTTCCTTTCGGCCAAGGCAATATCCGTGGCGTGTGCGCGCCTGAATCGGCCAACAACGCTGGCTCGCAGACCTCGTTCATTCCGCTGCTGACCCTGGGTATTCCGCCCAACGCCGTGATGGCGCTGATGGTGGGTGCGATGACCATCCACAACATCCAGCCTGGTCCCCAGGTGATGACCAGCAACCCGGAACTGTTCTGGGGTCTGATTGCCTCGATGTGGATCGGTAACCTGATGCTGATCATCCTGAACCTGCCGCTGATCGGCGTCTGGATCAAGCTGCTGACCGTGCCTTACCGCTGGTTGTTCCCATCGATCGTGCTGTTCTGCGCTGTCGGTGTGTACGGCACCAACAACAACAGCTGGGACGTGTGGATGGTGGGTATCTTCGGCTTCGTGGGCTATGTGTTCCACAAGCTCGGTACCGAACCTGCTCCCTTGCTGCTGGGCTTCATCCTGGGCCCGATGATGGAGGAAAACCTGCGCCGTGCCCTGCTGCTCTCGCGGGGTGACTGGTCGGTGTTTGTCACCCGTCCGATCTCTGCCGGTCTGCTGATTGCAGCTGCCATTCTGCTGGTGGTAGTCTGCTTGCCAGCGGTGAGCAAGAGGCGCGAAGAGGCCTTCGTCGAAGAAGACTGATCGCCCGCAGCCTGGCTGCAACATGAAAAGGCACCTTTGGGTGCCTTTTTCCATTTCTGCAGGGCAAGAATGTCGTGGCTTATCGGTGATAATGAGAGTTATTCCCATCTGAGGGGCGAAAGCCGGACCACCGATGGCGACCTTGGCTTTCCATGGGGCGATGCCCGTTTGTGCTTGAGCGCTATTACCGAGAACTGCTGAACTTCTGCCTGCGCAAGGTCAGAGACCGCGACACCGCGGCCGACCTGGCGCAGGAGAGCTATGCGCGCGTGCTGGGCATGCAGCGCGCCGGCAAGGTGATCGACCAGCCAGCCGCCTTGCTCAAGCAGGTGGCATTGAACGCCAAGATCGACCTGGACCGGCGCGCCCAGCTGCGCCAGCATGAGGACATCGATGCGCTCGATGAGGCCCAGCAACCGGCCAGCCCCCAACGCCTGCAGCCCGAGGCGGCCTATGCCTCGTCGCAAACGGTGCAGGCCTATCTGACCACCATCGAGGCCTTGCCACCGCGCTGCCGCGAGGCCTTTTGCATGTATTTGTTCGACGAGCTGTCCAACCAGCAGATCGCCGCGCGCATGGGCGTCTCGATCAGCATGGTCAACCAGTACATCAGCCGTGGCAAGATCGCCTGCGCGGCCCGCAAACAGGAGCTGGACCTTGGTGACTGATCCCATCCAGCGCGGGGCCGACATGCAGTTTTTCCGCGCCCATGCGTCTATAGCTTTGAGATGAGCCGATTTTCCACCTCGCCCTCCCACGCTTCTGCCCCGCCTTTTGACGAGGCGGCGGAGCAGCGCGCGCTGCAAGCCTTCTGGGGCGAGCAGGATGCCGTGGCGCTGCAGGCCGCGCAGTGGCATACGCGTCAGGAGCAGGGGCTGGGCGCGGCTGAGCAGGCGGAACTGGCGCAATGGCTGCACGCCAACCCCGAGCATGCCAAGGCCTTTGCCCGGATCGATGCAGGTGTTGCCCGCTTGCGCGCGCTGCCCGCAGACGCGGTGGCCCAGTGGCGCGCCAGTCCAGCGATGAGCCAGCCTGCAGCCGCTGCTGCACCGCCAAGACCCGCAGCTGCCCAGCCAACGCCAGGCCGCACTTGGACCTGGCTGCAGGCATTGCGGCCCGGCCCACGTGGCCTGGCGCTGTGCGCCGTGCTGCTGGTGGCGCTGGGCCTGGGCTGGCAGCAGTGGATGCAGCCGGTTTACAGCGCGCACTATGTCGTCCAGCGCGGCCAGCACCAAAGCCTGCAGCTGCCCGATGGCTCTACCTTGGAGCTCGATGCCGATACCGATGCGCAGGTGCGCCTCTACCGCGACCGGCGCGAGGTGCAGCTGGCGCATGGCCAGGCCATGTTCATCGTGGCTCCCGATGCCAGCAAGCCTTTTGAGGTGCAGGCCGGCCCGGCCCGCGTCAGCGTAGTGGGCACGCGCTTTGCGGTGCGCTACCGCCAAGACGGCGTGGACGCCGGCCAGGTGCGGGTAGAGGTGCAAGAAGGCCGGGTGCGCGTGGCCGCCGTGCAGAGCCCGGCCACGGCGCTGCTGCTGACGGCTGGCCAAACCACCCAGGTGGCGGCCAATGGCCTGCTGGCCCCCGTGGGCAGTGTGGCCCCCGACAGCGTGGGCCTGTGGCGCAAGGGCCTGCTGCGCTTTGACAACACCCCGCTGGCCCAGGCCTTGCAGGAGATGGAGCGCTACGGCCCCACCGGCCTCATGGTGCGCGACCCTGCGGTCGCCGCGTTGCCCCTTGGCGGCAGCTACGCGACGGCCAGGCCAGCCGAGTTTGCCCATATGCTGACCCTGGTGCTGCCGGTGCGCCTGGTGCCCAGCGCTGGGGGCCGGGCTGAGATCGTGGTCCGGTCCGAGAAAAAATAATTCCAAAAAGTGCAAAAAGCGGGGTGCAGTTCTGCGAGCCCGGTGCGTCATAGAAGGTAATGAGATTTATTTACTGCATTGCCTGACCATGTCCAAACCCCGTTTTTCCCCCCGCTCTCCCTCCCGCTCCACTGGCGCATCGGTTGCCACCATGGCCCGCTTTCACCCCGCGCCGCTGGCGCTGGCTGCCGCCCTGGTGCTGGCCATGCCGCTGGCGGCACATGCCCAGGCTGCCACGCCTGCCCACCAGGCCAGCAGCCTGTCGATTGCGGCCCAGCCACTGGGCTCGGCGCTGCAGGCACTGTCCGCAGCCACGGGCGTGTCCATCGGCTTTGCGCCGGCGCTGGTCGAGGGCAAGACGGCGCCCGCCGTCTCCGGCACGCTTACCCCGCAGCAAGCGGCTGACCGCCTTTTGGCCGGCAGCGGCCTGATGGCGCTGCGCCAGGGCGAGGCCCTGGTCATCAAGGCGACGCCCTCGGCCGCCGACACCAGCACCTTGCCCACGGTGACGGTGACCGCGCAAGGCGAGCGCAATGCCACGAGCGAAGGCTCGGGCTCGCTGGCGGCCTCGGCCGTCAGCCTCAACAAGGGTGACCAGGCGATCAAGGACATTCCGCAGTCCATCAGCGTGGTCACGCGCAAACAGCTCGATGAGCAGGGCATCACCGACTTGCGCGATGCGATGAACAAGGTCACCGGCACCATGGGCGTGCAAGGGGTGGGCCAGGGCATGGTGCTGTCCGCGCGCGGCTTCCAGATCGATGCCTGGCAGTACGACGGTGTGGCCATTCCGCGCAACCACTACTCGCTGGGCAACTGGGGCACCGAAGGCATGGTCTTTTATGACCGGCTGGAAGTGCTGCGCGGTGCCTCGGGCCTGCTGCAGGGCACGGGCAGCCCGGGCGGCGCCGTCAACCTGGTGCGCAAGCGTGGCCAGCGCGAGAAGACCGTCAGCGTCACCGCCCGCGCCGGATCCTGGGACCGCTATGGCCTGCAGCTCGACGCCGGTGGCCCGCTCAATGACGAGGGCAGCTTGCGCGGCCGCCTGGTGGTGGACGAGTCACGCGGCCACTCCTTTGTCGACTATGTGAATGAGCGCACACGCTCGCTCTACGCCGCCTTGGATTACGACATCAGCCCCGACACCACGGTAGGCTTTGGCGTCAGCCAGCTCGACAGCAAGGGCCGCCCCTTCATCATGGGCCTGCCGCTGTATGCCGATGGCAGCATGACCGACCTGCCGCGCTCGACCTTCACCGGCTCCGACTGGAACCGTTCCAACGTCAAGCAAACGACGGTCTATGCCGACCTGAACCACCGCATCAACAACGACTGGAAGCTGAAGGTCTCGGCGCTGCATGTGAGCGAGCAGAACGCCTCCTTGCACCAGCGCATGACCGGCAAGGTCGAGCCCGATGGCAGTGGCGTGACCTATGACAACTGGTACACCGATTTCGACCTGAAAAAAGTGGCCTTCGATGCCTTTATCAACGGCCGCTTTGACCTGGCGGGCTTGCGCAACGATGTGACCGTGGGCGCCAACTATTCCAAGTACCGCTCCAACGATGTCTATGCCCGCACCTTCACGGCGGGCGCGAATCTCTTTGACATCGACCACCACCGCCCCGAGCCGACCCTGGACAGCCTGCTGGCCGCCGGTGGCCGCCAGTGGAAGTCGGCCTACGATGTGCGGCAAAAAGGCATCTACGGCAGCCTGCGCACGCGGCTGACCGAGCCGCTCACCGCGATTGTGGGCGCTCGCACCAGCTGGTATGACTCGCTCTACACCAGCGCGCTCAGCGGTGAGCGCCAGGTCACCACGACATCGGGCGAGATCACCCCCTATGCCGGCCTGGTGTATGCGCTCACGCCCGAGTGGTCGCTGTACGGCAGCTACACCAGCGTGTTCGAGCCCCAGTCCGAGCGCACGGTGGACGGCAAGGTGCTCGACCCGATCACCGGGAGCAACTACGAGCTGGGCATCAAGGGCGAGCTGATGAACGGCAAGCTCAACACCTCGCTGGCGCTGTTCCGCTACGACCACAAGAACCGGGCGGTCAACGACCTGGCCTCCGGCTTTGCCTGCGACGGCTGGTACTGCTCGACCTCGGCCGGCAAGGTGCGCAGCCAGGGCGTGGAGGCCGAAGTGAGCGGCGAAGTGGCGCGCAACCTGCAGGCCATGGTGGGCTACACCTTCAACACCAGCAAGTTCCTGAATGACCCGACCAACCAGGGCCAGGTCTTTAGCACCTGGACGCCCAAGCACATGCTGCGCGCCTGGTTGTCCTACCAGCTGCCGGGCGATTGGAACCGGCTGAGTGTGGGCGCTGGCGTCGTGGCGCAAAGCCATACCTTGAGCTATGACCGCTCCTTCAAGGTTGCGGGCAACACCATCACCAGCTTGCGCCTGGCCTACCAGGCCACGCCTGAGGTCAGCGTCGCCCTCAACGTGAACAACCTGTTTGACAAGCACTACATCCTGCCCGGCTTTGTCGGCTACACCGGCGGCACCTATGGCGATCCACGCAATGCGATGCTGACCTTGAAGTACACGCCCAAGCTGTAATCGGCCGCTGAACTGCCCAGCTGCAGTGGCAAAGCCTGGCCTTGGTCCAAAAAACGGCAGGGTTCGGGTTTTGCACCACGCAAACTGCGTTAGGCTGCGCGTTGCGATCCGCAAGCGGGTGGGCGGGCCATGCAGGGCACCAGCCACCACAGCTTGCCCCGGGAGCCTGCATCCAGCGCCCCAGGCGATTGCCAACCAGAGCCAGCCATTGCCTGCCCATGCCCCGCGCATGCGGCAGGGAGCCCGCCAGCCAGCCATTCAGCCCAAGAGGAGGAGCTATGTCCAAGAACAACCAACCATCCACCCTGTGTCGCCCGCTGCTTGCGGCGGCCTTGGCCGTGTCGGCCAGCATCGGTGCCGTGCTGCCAGCGCATGCCGATTACCTGTGGCTGCAGACCGAGAACGGCCAGACGCGCGCCCAAGTGGGCGAGCTGCACAAGGCGCCAGGGGCGCTTGGCGAACTGAGCGAGCCGCGCCAGGTGGTGGCAGAAGGCAAGAGCGTGCCCGCATCGGCCGATCCCTATGTGCTGGCCAAGGAAGAGGGCGCCCCGGCCGACCAGCGCTTTGCCGCGACGCGCGCGGGCAGCGATGGCGTGCTGACCTACTACCAGGCCCGCTTTGGCCGCCAGGAAACCAAGGCCGTCAATGACCTGGAGTTGGTGCCCACCACGCCCCAGGGCAACACCTACCAGCTGATGTTCAAGGGCCGGCCCGTGGCGGCCAGCCAGGTGAATGTGGACACCAGCGAAGGCTGGCGCCGTGTGCTCGCCCCCGCCAAGGATGGCACCGTGAGCTTTACGCCATCCTTCCCCGGCCTCTATGTGCTGGAGGTCACGGCCCGCGTCAACAACGGCAGCGTCAAGCTCGATGGCAAGCAGTACGACGAGGTGCGCCACACGGCGACCCTGAGCTTTGAGGTGCCGCAGTAAGGCGGTAATCCCCCGCAGGGGCAGGCGCGCCGCTTTTATCGGGCGCCTGCACAAGTATTGGCTTGGCACGACAATTGCAGCAGTTCGACGGCTTGCCGTCTGGTGTTTGCCGCTTTTTGTCTTTCATGAAAAACCTGCCCCTGCTGCAGCAGCACGACCTGCGCCGTGCGCTGCACAACGAAGTCCATTCCCGCCCCCCTGAAGCCCTGCCCGACAACACCGCGGTGTTCTGCACGGTGATGTGGGCCGATGCCGCCGAGCGCGCGGCCAGCCGCCAGTGGCTGCACCAGCTGCTGCGCGATCTGCAGCTGCCCGTGCCCGATGCCGAGGCCAACCACCTGCGCCTGGACCTGGGCAATGGCCGCCTGCGCTGGGAGCTGCACACCGAGTTTGTCTCCTGGACCTGGATGGTGCCCATCCGCCCCGAGGCGCTGGACGAGGCCGAGCTGCCGTCTGCCAGCGACCTGGTGCCCGCCCAATGGCTGGCCGGCCTGCCCGGCCGCTGCCTGCTGGCAATGAATGCCTGGGTGCTGCCCGCATCGCCCGCGCTGGAGAAAAAGGTTGAGCAGCGCTGGCTGTACGAGGACAAGCTCGTCGCCTCCAAGGCCTCCGACCAGAAGGCGCAGATCTACACCGATTTTTCCATCCATTCGGATGGCGCATCGCGCCTTTTTGTGCTGAACCAGGGCCTGTCAGCCGCGCGCAATGGGCGCCTGGTGCAGCGCCTGCTGGAGATCGAGACCTACCGCATGGCCGCCTTGCTGGGCCTGCCTGCGGCGCGCGAGACCATGGAAAAGCTCGCCAGCACCGAGTCCGAACTGGCTGAGCTGTCCGCTGCCATCCGCAGCGCGGGAGCGGCCAGCGAGCCGCAGTTGCTCGACCAGCTCACGCGCCTGGCTGCCCAGGTCGAGAGCCAGTACGCCGCCCACCATTCGCGCTTTTCGGCCAGCAGCGCCTACTTTGCACTGGTGCAGCAGCGCGTGGGCGATATCCAGGAGACGCGCCTGGGCAGCTACCAGACCATTGGCGACTTTATGGACCGGCGCCTGACCCCCGCGCGCAACACCTGTGTGTCCGCGCACCAGCGGCTCGAAGCCCTGTCCCAGCGCGTCTCGCGCCTGAGCAACCTGCTGCAGACGCGGGTCGACATCAGTCAAAAGCAGGGCCGCCAGGCGGTGCTCAAGGCGATGAACGAGCGCCAGGGCCTGCAGCTCAAGATGCAGTCAACGGTCGAAGGTCTGTCGGTGGCGGCCATCACCTACTACTTCACCGGCCTGATCAGCTACCTGGCCAAGGGCCTGCAGAAATGGGGTTGGCCTCTGTCGCCAGAAACGACGGCTGCGCTGGCCATCCCGGTGATAGGCTTGGGCGTCTGGTGGTCGATTCGCCGCATGCACCACCGTTTGTTCCATGGGTCGGCGCACCAGCACTGACTGGTTCTTGGAGAGTTATCTTGTCTGTTTCTGTTGCACCGGCTGCGGTGCTCACGCCCAGTGTGCGCCGCGCCGGCATGGTCTGCGCCGTGGTGGGCGCCATCGCGTTCAGCGGCAAGGCCATCATCGTCAAGCTGGCCTACCGCCATGGGGTCGATGCCATCACCTTGATCATGTACCGCATGCTGTTTGCGCTGCCGCTGTTTGTCATCATGGCCTGGTGGGCCGGGCGGGGCAAACCGGCGCTGTCGCTGCGCGACTGGCTGGCCGTCATCGCGCTGGGCTTTTGCGGCTACTACCTCTCCAGCTACTTGGATTTTGCCGGGCTGAGCTATATCAGCGCGGGCCTGGAGCGGCTCATCCTCTACCTCAACCCCACCTTGGTGCTGGCGCTGGGCTGGCTGCTCTACCGCAAGGTGGCCAGCGGCCGCCAGCTGCTGGGCCTGGCCATCAGCTATGCCGGCGTGATGCTGGTGTTTGGCATGGAGCTGTACACCCACGGCGCCGGCCAGCAGGTGGGCTGGGGCGCCAGCCTGGTGTTCCTGAGCGCCGTGAGCTATGCCATCTACTTGGTCTACAGCGCACAGTATGTGAAACGCCTGGGCGCCCTGCGCCTGGTGGGCCTGGCCACCAGCTTTGCCTGCCTGTTCTGCATTGCCCAGTTCTTGCTGACCCGGCCGCTGCAGGCCGCGCAGGTGGATGCGGCTGTCATCTGGCTGTCCGTCCTCAATGCCACCTTGTGCACCGCCGTGCCGGTTTTGCTGGTGATGCTGGCCGTTGAGCGCCTGGGCGCCGCCACCGTCGCGCAGACCGGCATGATCGGCCCGCTGTCGACCATCCTGATGGGCGTGTGGCTGCTGGGCGAGCCGCTGACGCCGGTGATGGTGGGCGGCACGGCCTTGGTGCTGACCGGCATCTATGTGTTCACCCACCAGGCCAAAAGACAATAAAGGGCATGTCCAGGCGCCCGAGCGCAACTGCCATTTGTGACATAGCATCGATACCCACAAGGAGATTTGAATATGGATTTTGGAATTGCCAACAAATGGGCTCTGGTCTGCGCGGCCAGCAAGGGCCTGGGCCGTGGTTGCGCGCAGGCGCTGGTCAATGAGGGCGTCAACGTGGTGATCAACGCCCGTGGCGAAGAAGCGCTGAAGGACACCGCGCGCCAGCTCAAGGTGATGGCCGCGATGTGGGCGGCAGCCGCACCCGGCCGCGTGGCACCCCAGGTGATCGCCGTGGCCGCAGACATCACCACCGAAGCCGGTCGTGCTGCGGTGCTGAATGCCCAAGGCGGCCCGGGCCAGCGCTTTGACATTCTGGTGAACAATGCCGGCGGCCCGCCACCTGGCGATTTCCGCGACTGGGACCGTGAGGCCTGGATCAAGGCACTGGACGCCAACATGCTCACCCCCATTGTGCTGATCCAGACCTTGATCGATGGCATGGCCGAGCGCGGTTTTGGCCGCATCGTCAACATCACCTCCAGCTCCGTCAAGGCCCCCATCGATATCCTGGGCCTGTCCAACGGCGCGCGCAGCGGCCTGACCGGCTTTGTCGCCGGCGTCGCACGCAGCCCCATTGCCGGCAAGGGGGTAACCATCAACAACATCCTGCCAGGCAAGTTCGACACCGACCGCATTGCCGCCACGATCTCGGCCACTGCCAGCAAGACCGGCAAGAGCGAAGCCGATATCCGCGAGGCACAGCAAAAGCAGATTCCTGCCGGCCGCTACGGCACCGCCGATGAGTTTGGTGCGATCTGCGCGTTCCTGTGCAGCCAGCAGGCGGCCTATATCACCGGCCAGAACATCCTGCCGGACGGCGGCTCCTACGCGGGCACGTTCTAAGCCGCCGCAAGCCCAAAGCAAAACCGCCCGAGCAATTGCCCGGGCGGTTTTTTTACCTCTGGTGTTTAGCGGCAGCTATCAGGCCTGGTCGTCGTCAAAGAAATCAAAGCCATCGTCGCCGCTGTCATAGCCGGCCACGTCCTGGCTGTCGCCGCTACTGCTGGTGTTGCTGCTGTCCGAATCGGGCATCCAGCGGTTGGCGGCCGAGTCCACATGGTCACGCCCGGCTTGCTGGGCGAGCTGGTCCAGGCCTGCGTTGTCGCCGCTGCTGCTACTGGTGTTGGCCGTGCTGGCGCTGTCTGCAGCCGGGCTGCTGCTGGCCGCATGGCTGGGGTTGGTTGCCGCCTGCACGGGGTTGCTCCAGAGGTGGCTCAGGCCATTGAACAGCAGCATGCCACCGGCCACACCGGCGGCAGAGGCAGCGGCCTGGCCCAAAAAGCCACCCGCTGCCGACCCCGCCGAGGGTTGTGCAGGCATGGGCGCTGGAGCCGGGCTGGCTGCTGCCGGGGCCGCGCCAAACCAGCGCCCCGTGCTGGCCGGGGCTGGCGTATCGCCATAGCCTGCGGGCGCAGCGCTGTTGGGCGGATAGCTGGGGGTATAGCCAGCGGGGCTGCGGCTGGCCAGGTTGGCATCCGGGCTGCGGCCAAAATGCGTGTCCAGCCCGGCACCCAAAAAGCTGGTGCCGCTGCCGCCAGCCGGTTTAGCGGCAGCAGCCCGGGCCTCGACCAGTTGCGCCTGCAACTGCGCCTCTTGCTGCTGGGCCTGTTGCAGCGCCTGCTCCAGCAGCAGGCCGCGCTGGGTCAGCCAATAGAGCGCATCCGGGGTTTGCTGGGCCTGCTGGCGTACCCAGGCTTCTGCCTGGCCGTCCTTGGGCTGGCCATCCAACTGGCGCAGTTGCTGGAAGAGGTTCTCAATCAGGGTCTGTTCTTGCGCGTTCATCTCGGCATCCTCGCAGGTGGTGGTGTCACCGCATATGGGATGCACTGTGCGCTTGCGCAAGGGCGCCAGTGTGAAGCGCGCGTTCTATCCGTAGCAGGTTGTAAACGCCTGGGCCGGCCCGCATCAGGCCCGGCGCGACGAAATCACAATCCCGGCCACCACCAGCACAAAGGCCGCCGCATGGTAGAGCCGGGGCGGCTCGCCCAAAAAGGCGGCCGACAGCACGGCAGCAAACAGCGGCGTGAGGTTGGTAAAAAAGCCCGCCACCGTGGGGCCCACGCGCTGCACGCCCACGCCCCAGCAGCGGTAGGCGACCAGGGCCGGGCCAATGACGATATAGGCAATGGCCCAGAGCAGGGTGCTGTTCATCTGCAGCTGGCTGGCGCCCACGGCCCATTCGCCAGCGGCGAACAGCCCGGACCAGAGCAGGCCAAAGGCCAGCTGGGCCATCAGCAGCAGCGCCCACTGGCTTTTGATGCCGGCCGGATCGGGGGTACGCACCAGCAGCCAGCTGTAGAGCGACCAGCAGGCGGTGGACAGCAGCATGAACAGATCGCCGGGCACCAGGCGCAGCTGGGTCAGCTGCTGCCAGCTGCCGTGGCTTAACACCAGCAGCACGCCGCTGACCGAGAACAGCGCGCCCAGCATCTGCGGGCGCGTGATGCGGGTCTGGAAGAACAGCGCGCCAAAGGCCATCATCCACAGCGGCATGCTGGACGCCACCAGGGTCACATTGATGGGCCCCGAGGTCTTGAGCGCCATGTACTGGAAGGCGTTGTAGCAGCCAATGCCCAGCAGGCCGATGATGGACCAGCGCTTCCACTGCGGCCACAGCGGGCTGCCCCGGCGCAGCAGCGGGTAGGCCAGCGGCAGCATGATCGCAAAGGCCAGCAGCCAGCGCACAAAGTTCAGCAGCATGGGGGAGACCAGCTCGTGCACCAGCCGGCCCACGACGGCATTGCCCGCCCACATCAGCGGGGCGGCGGTCAGCAGCGCCATGGTCGATGGTGTCAGTTTTTGTTGCATCGCGAGACTGTACATCCCCGTGACAGCAGCTGGTGTGAAAGCGTGGCAGCATGGTGACTGACGGCACCAAGCACCTACCCCCGAACCTATCTCAGTTCACACAGGAGAATTCCCATGTCTTTGGCAGTACAGATTGCGCGCAATGGCGGACCCGAGGAGATGAAGCTGGTCGACGTGGATGTCGGCGCGCCCGGCCCCGGCGAGGTGCGCATACGCCACCATGCGATCGGGCTCAATTTCATCGATGTCTACCAGCGCACGGGCCTCTATACCTTGCCGATGCCTTTGAACCTGGGCATGGAGGGCGCCGGCGTCGTCGAGGCCGTGGGGGACGGCGTGCAGCACCTGCAGGTGGGCGACCGCGTGGCCTATGCCAGCAACCCACCGGGCAGCTACAGCGAGGTGCGGGTGATGCCCGCCATCTATGTCTGCCAGCTGCCCGACAGCATTGATTTTGAAACCGGCGCGGCGATGATGCTCAAGGGCCTGACGGCCCAGTACCTGCTGCGCCAGGCCAAGCCGGCAGAAGGCCTGCATGCGGGCGACTTTGTGCTCTTCCACGCCGCAGCCGGTGGGGTAGGGCTGATCGCCTGCCAATGGGCCAAGGCGCTGGGCCTGCGCCTGATTGCGACGGCCGGCTCCGCAGAGAAATGCCAGCTGGCGCTGGCCAACGGCGCCGAGGTGGCCATCAACTACCGCACGGAAAACTTTGCCGAACGCGTCAAGGACATCACCGGCGGCAAGGGCGTCAAAGTGGTCTATGACTCGGTCGGCAAGGACACCTGGGATGGCTCGCTGCAATGCCTGCGCGCCTTTGGCCTGATGGTCTCGTTTGGCAATGCCTCCGGCCCGGTGCCGCCTTTTGCGCCGGCCATCCTGGCGGCCAAGAGCCTCTATGTCACGCGCCAGGGCCTGTTTACCCATCTGCGCTCGCGCGAGGCCTGCCAAGCCATGGCCAATGATTTGTTCGCCGTTGTCGGCTCGGGCCAGGTCAAGATCCATATCGCGCAGCGCTTTGCGCTGTCCGAGGTGCAGGCCGCGCACCGCGCGCTGGAGGCACGCCAAACCACGGGCAGCAGCATCCTGCTGCCCTGATGTTCCCGTAGCCGATGTCCGCATCGGGTTTTGGGCGGGGGCTCGCGGCCCCCAGGCGCAGATGGACTAACATCCATCTGCTTTTATTTTGATAGTGCCCCATGTCCCCTGTTTCTCCCCCGCTGTTCGCGCCCGAGCCGCCCACCTGGCTGGCTGCTGCGCGCAGGGCCATGCAGTCGCCGCCGCGCAAGCCCCGGCTGCCGCTCTGGGTCAACGGCCAGGCAGTTGGCTCCCTGGTCGAGCATTTTCTGATCGACACCGGCATCGCCGGGCGCCTGGGCGGGGATGCACTGCTGTCCAAGCGCGAGCGCTCGGGCACGGCGGTGTGGCTGCTCGAATCACCCACGCAAGACGCGACCGCGCTGATGGGCCGCCTGGCCGATGCGCTGCGCGATGCCGGCCGCAGCGGCCCCTGGCGCAATGAGCAGCTGGCCGTGCAGGCAGTGGATGGCAGCCGCATCGGCACCGTGGAGCGCGGCGCCGTGCGCGTGCTGGGCATCGCCACCTTGGCGGTGCACCTGGTGGGCATCGCACCCGATGGGCGCCTGTGGGTACAGCAGCGCGCGGCCAACAAGGCCAACTACCCGCTGCATTGGGACACCTTGATGGGCGGCATGGTCTCGGCCCAGGACAGTTTGGACCAAGCGCTGGCGCGCGAAACCTGGGAAGAGGCCGGCCTGCACGTCGCTGACTTGCAGGGCTTGCGCCATGGCGGCGTGCTGCGCTTTCGCCAGCCCGACAGCGATGGCGGCGACGACCTGGGCTATATGTACGAAGACATCCACTGGTATGCCGCCACCGTGCCCGAAGGCCAGGTGCCCCGCAACCAGGATGGCGAGGTGGCGCAGTTTGCGCTGTGGCAGGCTGCAGAGGTCCAGCAGCAGCTGGCGCAGGCACGATTCACGCCCGAGGCCGCCTTGGTCTGGGCCGGTTTTGCAGATTGGATGACATGACAGAGACAGTGAACAAGCAGGGCGCCCCGGTGCAGGCACCCAAGCAGGTGGTGGTCGTCGGCGCCGGTGTGGTCGGCGTGGCCACCGCCCTGGCGCTGCAAAGCTATGGCGTGGCCGTCACCTTGATCGACCGGGGCGAGCCCGGCATGGAATGCAGCTACGGCAACTCCGGCGCGATCAGCCCCGGCTCGGTCGCGCCGCTGGCCCTGCCTGGCATCTTGAAGACCGTGCCCGGCATGCTGATGGACCAGGACGGCCCGCTGTCGATTGGCTGGAAACACCTGCCCAAGGCGGCGTCGTGGCTGGTGGCCTTTGCGCAATCGGCCGAGCCCAAGCGCGTGGCCGCTGCGGCCGAGCGCCTCAACGACCTGTACCAGGGCGCCGTCGATGCACATGCCGCGCTGGCGCAAAACCTGGGCGTGTCCGAGCTGTTCATGCGGCGCGGCCATTTGCATCTCTACCCCGATGCCGACTATGCGCAAAAGGATGCCACCGGCTGGCAGCTGCGCGCCAAGTACGGCTACCAGGTCGAGGAGCTGGACCGCGCCGGCATCGAGGCGCTCGAACCCCATGCACCCCAGGGCTATGCCCATGGCCGCTACCTGGCGGACCACGGCACCATCCTGAACCCGCTGCGCTATGTGCAAAGCATGCTGCATGCCTTTGTGCAGCGCGGCGGCAAGCTGGTGCAGGCGGAGGTCAAGGCCATCCGCCCCGATGACAAGGGCTGGGCCGTGCGCACGGGCGATGCCGCGCTCGATGCGCAGCGCTGGCCGCATATTGTGGTGGCCGCTGGCGCCTGGGCGCCGGCACTGCTCAAGCCGCTGGGCATGCTGCTGCCGATCGAATCGCAACGCGGCTACCACGCCCAGTTTGCCGGTGCCCAGCACCTGGTGGAACGCACCGTGGTGCTGGCCGACAAAAAGGTGTTTATCGCACCGATGGAAGGCGGGCTGCGCGTGGGCGGCACGGTCGAGATCGGTGGCCTGACGGCGCCCCCCAACCCGCGCCGCGCAGCGGGCATAGAGCGCATTGCGCGCGAGGCCTTCCCGGCCCTGGCCGGCCTGGACGCCCAGCACTGGATGGGCCACCGCCCCTGCCTGCCGGGCTCCGTGCCGATCGTGGGCCATATCGATGGGATCCAGGGCCTGTGGCTGGCGGTGGGCCATGGCCACTTGGGCCTGACCGGCTCACTGCCGACCGCCCAGCGCATTGCGACTGGCATGTGCGGGCCGCAAGCGCTGCCTTTCTGGCAGCTGCGCACCGCTGGCTAAACCGAGTCGCTAACATAACCCTTGATACTTCGTTCTCAAGCCTTGCCGTACGTCTGTACTGTCTGCGGCTTGATGCCTCGTCTCAACCGCAAACCTTCGGTTTGCTGGATTATGTTAGCGCCTCTTAGCAGCCGCTTGGCTGATCGCAGGCGCGCTCAGCCCATCAGCTGCGCCAGCCTGCGCACCGCCGCCGGTATTGGCGCAATCACCGGCAGATGCAGGCGCTCGGCCAGCGCGATGGCGGCCTGGCCCAGCGGGCCGCCGCCAATGATCACGGCCTGCGCGCCATCCTCGTCCACACAGCGTTGCACGGCCCGCGCCAGTGCTTCCTCCAAGGCCTGGGCATCACCAGCCAGCGCACGTGGGTCGCCTTCTGTCAGGCGGATGCCGGTGTAGAGATGGGTCAAACCCACGGCAGCCACGCGCCCGGCAATCGGCTCCACCAAATCGGGGGTGACGGTGGCCACGCCAAAGCGCCGCCCGCCGCTGGCTGCCTCCAGCATCGAGGCCTCGGCAATGCCGACGACGGGCACGGCGCTCAAGGCCCGCAGCCGCTCCAGCCCCGGGTCACCAAAGGCGCTGATGATGGTGCCGGCGCAATCGCTGGGCGCCTCGCGCCAGCAGTCTTCCACCTCCAGCGCAGCTTGCGCCAGCTCGGTCGCGTTGACGATCATCGACGGGCCCTTGCCGGCGGTGCGGGGCAGAATCTGCCACTGCGCGGGTGCCGAGCGCTGGGCAATAGCGGCCATCATCGTGGTGGTGGCCTCGGAAGCATTGGGGTTGATCAGCAGGATTTTGGGCATGCAGCAAAACTAGGATTGGGCCGTGGCAGGCGTGCCAGCCAGCGGCTCGGCATCGGGGGAGCGGCCATAGGTCTCGGGCACACATTGCACACTGATGATGAAAATCAGGTACATCGCAGCGGCCAGGCCAAACACGCCGCCCAGGCCAAAACCATCAAACAGGCGGCCTGCTACCAGCGGCATCAGCGCACCGGCGGCCGTGCCGGTGGCCAGGATGAAGGCGGTGCCAAAGGCGCGCACACGGGTGGGATACAGCTCGGGCGCATAGATCCAGATGGTGGTGTTGAGCAGCAGCACAAAGAACTGGAAGGTGGCGCCGGCAATCAGCAGCACCACAATGCTCTTGGCGGCAAAGCCAATCGTCAGCGCCGCCAGGCAGGCGCAAATGGCACCGGCCGTCAGCACCCGTTTGCGCGGAAAGTGAAAGCCCAGCGCCGAGGCCGCAATCGCGCCCAACAGGCTGCCGCTTTGCATCACCATCGTGAACAGCAGGCTCTTGGACATGCTGTAACCCAGGCCCACCAGAATCGTCGGCATCAAGGTGAGTACAGAAATCTGCGCGCCATAGGTCATCCAGATGGTGATGCACAGCGGCACGGTGCGGCGGCCCAGCGCACCCCGGAAAATCTCGGTGATGCGCACCTTGATCTTGGTCGCCGTGGTGCTGGCGCCGTCATCGCTGATATAGGGATGGCTGGCTTGCGCGGCGCCCGCCAGCTTGCCTGAGGCCAGGCGCGTCAGCACCGCGTTGGTCTCGGCAATGCGGCCTTGCGACAGCAGAAAGCGCGGTGTCTCGGGGATATAGCGGCGGTAGAACGCGGCCAGCAGCGCCGGCACCATCAGGCAGACAAAGAGCCAGCGCCAGCCGTTGTCGCCGGGGAAGATCCAGAACACCAGCAAACCAAAGGCCGGCGCCAGAAAATTGCCCAGCCCGCCCGCGCCCACATTCACCAGGCCCACTGCTGTGCCCCGGAACTTGGACGAGCAGAACTCCGACAGCATGGTGACCGCAATCGCGATTTCGCCCCCCAGGCCAAAGCCCACCACCGCGCGGCCCAGCGCCATCACCGCCAGATTGGGTGCCATCGCGCAGATGCCCGCACCAATCGTGAACAGCAAGAGGTCCACCGTCAGCATCACGCGGCGGCCATAGCGGTCTGCGATATAGCCCGACACGATCCGGCCAATCGCCGCGCAGGCAAAGGTCACCGAGTTGAGCATGCCGATGTCCGATGCCGTCAGCCCCCATTGCTCCTTGAGCATGGGCCCGATGATGCCGACCGCGTTCTGCTCGAAGCTGTCAAACAGGCAGCCAATCAGGATCAAAAAGATGATCGTGTGGTGCGAGCGGGTCACCCCTATCTTGTCCAGGGCTTGGTCGAGTTCGGCCACCTTGGGAGAGTCGGGTGCAGAGGAAAGTGCAGGTCCACCAGCCATTGAAAGCTCCTTGAGAAGAGTCGTACTTGCTCGAATCGGATCGCTGCGCCAGTGTTGGGCAGTTCATCGAAGTTTGGTATAGGTATTTCACTAATATGGTGCATATGAAATTGAAATTTCATGCGCTGGGCAGGGTTAAGCAAGCAACGTGCCATTCAGGGTGGCATTGGGGGGCAGGGTGGTGGGGGACGTTGAAGCTAGGCCACGGCAGCTGATGCGGCTGCGTAGGTAGCTGTGGCGATAGGGGCTGAGACCAATAGGGAGAGGGCTGAGGGCGCCAGGGCACAAATACTCCATGCGCCAGCGTTGCAGCGGCCGATCTACAAAGTGGAAGTGTTGATGGGACTGGGACGATGTCGCTTGTGGCTGGGCCTAAACGCTCCAAAGCCGAAGTTCAGTTCGTTCAAAAGCAGACATCTGGCCTCGGGCGGGATCGTCTCAATCACTCCTAACCTATAAGGAGGTGTAGGTATGGCACCTTGCGCTGCCAAAATTGAAAATAGTGGATGGCCGCCATTGAAGCAGCGCCGGCTTCATACTGCAGCCTCATCTCCTCTGAGTCACCCGTGCTCAGGGTCATTACTCCGACCGAGTCTTCCTTAAAGGCGCCGAAATCGACAGACTGTATATCCCTTGTTGCGACCTTAATGGTCTGGGTTAAATACTTCCCGGCCACCATGCGTGACGTCAAAATGGACCAGCTCGTTGACGAAATATAGGACGACACGATCGGCAATTCGCCGGGTTCGAGTTGATATTGGTGGGGAATACGAGGGTCAACTCTGGATAGTATTGTGTGGGCCCAAATATCCTGCTTCATGGAGGCCCGCTCGATATAAGCGAGGCAGAGGCGGGCGATCTTGGCATCATCGAAAGTTTGTTTATTGTTGTCTATCATGACCAGTTGAATCCACAGCCGTCAGGCATCTGCAGTCAGTTTCACATCGCTCTCGTTCCTCCCCAGCAGCCAAATTTCACTGCCAATCGGGACACTCTGCTTGGTAGCTGCAGGTAGCGTGCAAAAGAAACTGAGCACTTTCGCTGGTGGCGTCTGGAATGGAATTTGGAAGACAGCGCTGCATTCAAGGTTCTCGCTGTCCGGTCGGACAACGCGAACCTGCTGGTTGGCATCGAATCGATAGGCGGAGGCGGGAAAGCTGGGAGCAATGATGAGGCCGCGCCCAGACACAAGAAACGTATCTTCAACACGGCAGAGCAAGAACTCGGGCATGGATATTCCGGTTTGAAGTGGCAGTCCGATTTGAATCAGATTGTGATCCAAATCCGGTTAGCGATTCCTGGCCCATCTATCATGGTCGCCGACCGACCATTGCAGGCGTTGCCCAACTTTAATCAAGACCCTTGGTTAGTCCTCTGCGTCTCGAACGGGGCGACCCAGGGCAGTCGAGAGTTGAGCACAAAGCTGAGCGACCCATTACTCCCATTCGCGGCTCTCCATTTCTCCCTCAAAAACGATCCCACTGGGCTCGACGGACGCCGTCACATACTTCGCATCACTTTCAGATCCGAAACAATGCGGAAAATCGTCTGATTCAATCCATCCCGGCATGGCTCTGTAGGCGGCCAATACAGCGGCCCACATCTCTTGCGGCTGGTCATATCGGACGTCGAGTGTGATCTGTTGATGCATACGTTTCTTTGGCTTGCGGCCTGCCAGTCGAATGTCGAGTAGGCGGTCGCGAGGGTCCGATAGTGGCTGTCGTCGCCCGACCTTCATCGATCACTGGTTGGGCAGTGGGCCTGCACCGCGCCAGTGCAGCCCAGCCAGCATCAAAACTCCTGGTGCTGCTCATGCTGCTGCTCAATCGCAGCCAGGCGCTTGCGCCCCGGCGCTCCCGCAGCCTCCAGCACCATGGTGGCCAGCAGGTCGCAAACGGCCATCACGGCCACATGGTTGTCCAAGAGGCCTGGGCCATGGCAGTCGCACTGGATGGACCAGGTGGCAGCGGCATAGTCGGGGGAGGCCTGGTCGCTGACCAGCAGCACAGCGGCACCCGCCTTGCTGGCGCTGGCCAGCAGTGCGGCCATCTGGCGGGTCTGGCGGCGCATGCCAAAGACGATGACGCAGTCGTTTTGGCTGAGGCTGGCGGTGTACTCGGCAAGTGTTTCGCCCGGGCCGGGCAGGCTGATGACCTGGGGCACCACCTGGATGATCTGCCAGCGCAGGTACTGCGCAAAGGCATGGCTGCTGCGGCTGCCAAAGATGAGCACCTGGCGCGCGGCGATGATGGCCTGCACGATCTCGCTCAGCTGTGGCTCGCTCAGCTGGTCCAGGGTGTTGATCAGGTTGGCGAGCGACCGCTCGCGGTGCGTGGCCAGCATCTGCCCGCGCTGAAAAGCCTCGGCCGCCGACTGGAACAGCGGTGAGCCGCTTTGCTTGTCCTCGCGCACCTGGCGGCGCGCTTCTTCGTAGTTCTCATAGCCCAGGCGGCGGATAAAGCGGCTTACCGTCGAGGGCGACACCTTCGCCAGCTGGGCCAGCTCATTGCCGGCGTAGCTGGCCAGCTCGCCGGGGAACTCCAGCACAAAGTCGGCCAGTTGCCGCTCGGTGGCGGGCAGTGCCTGCAGGTGCTGGCGCACCCGCTGCAAAAAGGATTCGGTCGCTGGTGGTCGCATCGCAGGGCGGCGGGCCGGGGGGCCTGCGGCTAAAGGGGGATGAGGGGATTCTAGGCCACCCCATCCACCACGGGGGTGCGTCGAGCCGCTTACTCAGCCTTTGCCAGATAGGGCTTGAGCCAGCCCAGGCCATCGCTGGTGGCATGGGGCGCTGCGCCGCGTGCGGGCTTGTACTCGCAGCCAATCCAGCCGTCCCAGCCCAGGCGGTCAAGCAGCGCAAACAGATAGGGGTAGTGCAGCTCACCCACATCGGGCTCGTGGCGCTCGGGCACGCCGGCAATCTGGATATGGCCGACCTGGCCCGTGGGCAGGTACTGGCGGATCTTCATCGCCAGGTCGCCCTCAACGATCTGGCAGTGGTAGAGGTCCATCTGCACCTGCACATTGGCCGCGCCCATCTCTGCGACCAAGGCATGGGCCTGGTCCTGGCGGCTCAGGAAGAAGCCAGGCATATCGCGGCCATTGATGGGTTCCAGCAGAATGCGCACACCCTGCGCCGCTGCCTGCTCGGCCGCATGGCGGATATTGGCAATATAGGTGGCACGCACGGTAGCGGTATCCACGCCCGCAGGCACCAGGCCGGCCATCACATGCAGGCGTGGGCATTGCAGCGCTTGGGCGTAGCGCAGCGCCTGTGCAATGCCGTCGCGGAACTCGGCCTCACGCCCGGGGATGCAGGCGATGCCGCGCTCGCCACGGTCCCAATCGCCCGGCGGCGCATTGAACAACACCTGCTGCAGGCCATGCTGGTGCAGCAAGGCGGCCAGCTGCTCGGGCGCATAGGCGTAGGGGAAGAGGTACTCGACGGCAGTAAAACCATCGCGGGCGGCGGCGGCAAAGCGGTCCAGAAAGTCCAGGTCGTTGTAGAGCATGGACAGGTTGGCGGCAAAACGGGGCATGGGTGATTTCCAAAAAAGGGGGCGGCCGGCAGGCAGAGGGCCAGTGCACAGCAGGCCGTGAGGTGGTTTTACCAGTGGGCGCCAAAGCTCTGGCGCAGCTCGTCAATCTGGGCCTCGCTCAGCGGCGCGGGTGCTTGCTGGCGGCACTGGTTCCAGAGCAGGGCCGTTTCTTCCAGCTCTTCCAGCGCGGCCATGGCGGCAGCCGGGCTCTCATGCCAGACATTGGGGCCCAGGCGCGCCAGCATCACTGCGCGGATCGGCTTGCCGGCGGCTGCGTACTGCGCAATCGCCTCGGCCACGGCCTGCGCCGCATCGGGCGAGCCGGGGCGGTGGTAGGGGATATGCGGCACACGGCCCACCTTCATCACAAAGTAGGGCGTCAACGCCGGCAGCAGCTCGGCGGCGGGCGCCACCCCGGGCACCGCAGTGGCTTGCAGCGAGCAGGCGACCAGCTGGCGGCTGTGGGTGTGGATCACGCAGCCGGCGGGTGTGGGCGTGTTGGCGCTGGCCTCGTAAATGCGCCGGTGCAGCACGATGGTCTTGCTGGCGCGGTCACCGCTCAGTTGCTGGCCTTGCAGATCGAGCTTGGCCAGGCGCTCGGGCTGCAACTGGCCCAGGCTGGCATCGGTGGGCGTGATTAGGTAGCCATCGGCCAGGCGCACGCTGATATTGCCTGCGCTGGCATGCACATAGCCGCGCTGGTACAGCGATGCGCCTACCCGGCAGATCTCGGCGCGGGCGCTGGATTCATCCATAAAGACCATGGTTGTCAGCCTTGCAAGGAGGTGAATGCTTTGGTGAAGAAATCGGTGCTGCCAAAGTTGCCCGATTTGAGCGCGATGTGCAAGCCCTCCGGTGCTGCCGGGCTGGCCGCATGGCACCAGGGCACACCCGGGTCAATCTGGCCACCAATGCGCATCTGTGCAATGCCCAGCGCCTGCACGCAGGCGCCTGATGTTTCGCCACCGGCCACCACCAGCTGGCGCACGCCCAGCTCCACCAGGCCGCGCGCAATCGCGGCCAGGGTTTGCTCGACCAAGGCCCCCGCCTGCTCCACGCCCAGCTGGGCCTGGATGCTGCGCACCGCATCGGGCTCGGCGGTGGAGTAGACCAGCACCGGGCCGCTCGCCAGATGCGGCCGGGCCCAGTCCAGCGCCTCGCGCACGACCGCATCACCAGCGGCCATGCGCAGCGGCGCAATCGCAAGCGCCGGGCGGCCGCTGGCGATAAAGTGCGCCACCTGGGCATTGGTCGCCACCGAGCAGCTGCCCGACACCACTGCTTGCAGCCCACTGGCCGCAGGCAAGGCGGCAGCCTGGTTGCTGGGCTGCAGGCCAAAGTTGGCGGGCAGCGCAATGGCGACGCCCGAGCCGGCGGTCACCAGCGGCAGATCCGCCAGCGCCGGGCCCATGCGCAGCAGGTCATCGTTCGATACCGCATCGACAATCGCAATGCCCACGCCGTCGGCTTTGAGCGCCGCAATGCGGCTGCGGATGGCGTCTGCGCCCTGGGCCACCACGCTGTGGTCGATCAAGCCCACCTTGCGCCGGGTCTGCGACTGCAGCACGCGCACCAGGTTGGGGTCGGTCATGGGGGTCAGCGGGTGGTTCTGCATGCCGCATTCGTTCAGCAGCACATCGCCGGCAAACAGATAGCCCTTGAAGACGGTGCGCTTGTTGTCGGGGAACGCAGGGGTGGCGATGCTGAAGTCGCTGCCCAGCGCATCCATCAAGGCCTCGGTCACCGGGCCGATATTGCCGGTGGGCGTGCTGTCAAAGGTGGAGCAGTACTTGAAATAGATCTGCTGCGCGCCCTGGCCCTGCAGCCAGCGCAGGGCATCGAGCGACTGGGCAATGGCCTGGTCAGCGGGGATGGTGCGCGACTTGAGGGCCACCACCACGGCATCCACCTCGGTATCGAGCGGGCCCGTAGGCACGCCAATGGTCTGCACCACGCGCATGCCGGCGCGCACCAGGTTGTTGGCCAGGTCAGTGGCGCCGGTAAAGTCATCGGCAATGCAGCCCAGCTTCAACGCGGCGCCGCTCATCGCTGGCCTCCGTCATTGGCAGCCTGGGGCAGGGTGATGCCGGGGAAGATCTTGATCACCGCGCTGTCGTCTTCCTTGGCATAGCCGGCTGTGGATGCCTGCATGAACATCTGGTGCGCGGTGGCTGCCAGCGGCAGCGGAAACTTGCTGGCGCGTGCCGTATCCAGCACCAGACCCAGGTCCTTCACAAAGATATCGACGGCCGACAGTGGTGTGTAGTCGCCCGCCAGCACATGGGCCATGCGGTTTTCAAACATCCAGCTGTTGCCGGCGCTGTGGGTGATGACCTCGTAGATAGCAGCAGCGTCCACGCCTTCACGCAGGCCCAAGGCCATGGCCTCGGCCGCTGCGGCAATGTGGACCCCTGCCAGCAGCTGGTTGATGATCTTGACCTTGCTGCCCGCGCCGGCCTTGTCGCCCAGGCGGTAGACCTTGCCGGCCATCGCATCGAGCACATCGCCCGCGGCCGCATACGCCGCTGGCGTGGCCGAGGTCATCATCGTCATCTGGCCGGCCGCTGCCTTGGCCGCGCCACCGGAGATCGGGCCATCGACATACAGCACACCGCTCTGGGCCAGGCGCGCCTCCAGCGCGATAGACCAGTTCGGGTCCACGGTGGAGCACATCACAAAGGTGCTGCCGGGGCGCATCGCTGCAGCGGCGCCATGCTCGCCAAACAGCACGGCCTCGGTCTGCGCAGCGTTGACGACGACCGACACCACCACCTCTACCTGGGCCGCGAGCTCGGCCGGGTGGGCACAGGCCACACCGCCAGCGCTGGCAAAGTCGGCCGCCGCCCCCGGGCGCACATCACAGACATGGACCTGGTAGCCCCGGTTGCGCAAGGTTTGGGCAATGCCCAGGCCCATGGCGCCCAGGCCGATGACGCCTACCTTGGCGCCTTGCTGTTGTGTAGTCATTGGAGATGCTCCCGTGAATCAGAGATAGAGAATGCCCGGCCGGGGGCCGGCGCACAAGAATGCAAGTGACAAATTGGTTCGCGACAAATCAGGCAGCGGATCAGGCCACCAGCGCCCAGACCAGGCAGGTCAGCGCAAAGCCAGCGACGCCCAGCACGGTGGTCAGCACCGTCCAGCTGCGCAGGCCATCGGCCACGCTCAGGCCCAGGTAGCGGGTCACAATCCAGAAGCCCGAGTCATTGACATGCGACAGCCCCAGGCCGCCAAAGCCGATGGCGACGGTCAGCACGGCGACCTGCACGGCGCTGTAGCCGCCGCTGTGGATGCTTTCGGCCAGCAGGCCGCAGGTGGTGAGAATGGCCACCGTGGCCGAGCCCTGCGCGGCGCGCAGCGCCAGCGAGATGATGAAACCCAGCAAAATCAATGGCAGCCCCGTGCCCGCCAGCGCCTGCGACAGCGCCGTGCCAATGCCGCTCACCGTCAGCACCTTGGCAAACACGCCACCGGCGCCCGTCACCAAAATCACCGTGGCCGCTGCTGGCAGTGCCGATTCCATCACGTCATTGGTGCGCTTGCGCGTCCAGCCCAGCGGGCGCACCAGCAGTACAAAGGCCAGGCCAATCGCTACCATCAGCGCAAACACCGGGGCGCCGGTAAAGGCCAGAAAATCACGCAGCGCGTCGCCCTTGGGCAGCATGGTCGCGGCAGTCGTGCCCAGCATGATGAGGGCCAGCGGCGCCAGGATCAGGGTCAATACCGCGCCCACGCCGGGCAGCTTGGCGGCAGGCGCATCGGCTGCATCACCGCTGCCAAAGTTGCGGAACTGCGCCTCGGCTTCCGGCTGCATCGCGTAGTGGCGGCGGTTCAGCAGGCGGCCCACCCACTGGGCGACAAAGGCCAGCGGAATGCAGATGCCCAAGCCAATCAGTGTGATCCAGCCGACATCGGCCGACAGTACCGCAGCGCCGCCCACAATGCCCGGGTGCGGTGGCACCACCACATGGGTGGCCAGCATGATGCCAGCCACCGGCAGCCCGTACTTGATGGGGCTGACGCCACCCGCCTTGCAAAAGCCATAGATGATGGGGATCAGGATGATGAAGCCCACATCAAAGAACACCGGGATCGACAGCACCAGCGCGGCGGCCGTCAGTGCCGCTGGCACCCGCTTGGGGCCCAGCAGTTGGCTAAAGCGCTGTGCCAAGGTATTGGCTCCGCCGGATACCTCAATCATGCGGCCCAGCATCGCCCCCAGTGCCACCAGGATCGCGACTGATCCCAAGGTGCCACCCATGCCTGCTATCAAGGTCGGAATGATCTCAGCGAGCGGTATGCCGGTTGCCAGCGCCACCAGCAGGCTCACCAGCATCAGCGCCACAAAGGCATGGACTTCAAATCGGATGATGAGCAGCAACAGCGCAGCAATGCTGGCGCCCGCAATGCTCAGAAGGGCAATGGTCGTCATAGGAAGGACTTGTCTCGTTGACTCGTTAGAAGAACTCCTGAGACCCTAAAACCTCGGGAGACTGGTATGGTTATCATACAAATTTTGCCGGATCATAGCATTGCCTTGCTGCGGCTTTGCGCGGTACTTTCCCGAGGCGGTGCAGGGTTTTTTATTGGCCCGGGCAAGACCAGTGGACGGGCGCGAATCGGCCAGTGCTTGCTGGATATGGATGCAAAAAAGGCGCTGCAGCTTTCACTACAGCGCCTGGTGGCGGGACATCAAGGGGCCGCCAGCGGCCCCCTAAAACTGGCCATCAAGCCAAGGTCCGCACCTTAGGCTCGCGGTCCCAAAAGCGCGTCTTCGCGCCCTTGATAAAGCCGGCCACATCCTTGGGCTCAAACACGCCTTCATCGGGCTTTACCCCAGCGGCATCCAGGATCAAATGCGTGGCCTTGCAAGCAGCAATCGCCTTCAGGTGCCCAAAGGCATCGCGGAACCAGTCTTGCGCCGCGCCATCCTTGGACAGCATCTCGCCCGATGCCATCGGGATCACAGAGGCAACCGCATCAAACTGTGCCGATGGCGCGCCGGCCAGTTGGGCATCTGCGGCGATGTGCTTGCCATCGCTCAAGGTCGCGCCGCCAATCTTGGGGGCGATGATCTTGACCATGGCCTTCTCGGCCAGGATGGCTTTTTGCAGCGCGGCCACGTTCTCGGCGTTGGAGCCGTCGTCCACCAGGATGGCGACGCAGCGGCCTTCCAGGGTCGGCTTCATGCGGTCGATGATGCGCAGCGCAGGGCTGGGTGGCAGGTCTTGCACAGGCACCGCTGGCTTGGCAGGCTTGGGCAGGGTCGCCAGGCCCAGGCCCTTGGCCACGCGCTTGCCCAGGTCGTTGTCAATCACCAGCAGGTGGGCAACCACGGCTTCACGCACATGGGGGGTCTGCACCTTGGACAGCTCAAACACCAGGGCGCTGGCGATATGGGCTTGCTCCAGCGCGCTCTGGCTGGTGTAGAACAGGCGCGCCTGGCTGTAGTGGTCGGCAAAGCTTTCAGGGCGGATGCGGCTCTTGGCATCGGCCTCCGAAGGCTGCGCAAACGAGCGGAAGCCCTGGGCGCGCGATTCGCGGGGTGAGTTCGGGTCCAGGCTCGATGGCTCATACGCCACACGCCCCTTGGACACCTGGGTTTGCATATGGCCATCGCGCTGGGTATGCGCAAACGGGCACTTGGGCGCATTCACGGGGATCTGCGTAAAGTTGGGCCCGCCCAGGCGCGACAGCTGCGTGTCCAGGTACGAGAACAAGCGGCCTTGCAGCAGCGGATCGTTGGAGAAATCAATGCCTGGCGGCACATTGGCCGGGCAGAAGGCGACCTGCTCGGTCTCGGCAAAGAAGTTGTCCGGCCAGCGGTCCAAGGTGAAGCTGCCAATCTTCTTGAGCGGAATCACCTCTTCCGGAATGATCTTGGTTGGGTCCAGATGGTCATAGGGCAGGGCATCGGCCTCTTCCTGCGTGAACAGCTGCACCAACAGATCCCAGGCAGGCGCATGGCCGGCTTCAATCGCCTCGAACAGGTCACGGCGGTGGTAGTCGTTGTCGGCAGACTGCAGCTTGGCGGCCTCGTCCCAGACGGTGGACTGGATGCCCAGCTGGGGCCGCCAGTGGAATTTCACAAAGGTGCTCTCGCCCTTGTCGTTGATGAGGCGAAAGCTGTGCACGCCAAAGCCTTCAATGGTGCGCAGGCTGCGCGGGATGGCGCGGTCGCTCATCGCCCACATGATCATGTGCATCGACTCGGGCATCAGCGAGATGAAATCCCAGAAGGTGTCATGCGCAGAAGCTGCCTGCGGAAAGCCCCGGTCCGGCTCCATCTTGACGGCATGCACCAGGTCGGGGAACTTCATCGCATCCTGGATAAAGAACACCGGAATATTGTTGCCCACCAGGTCCCAGTTGCCTTCGTCGGTATAGAGCTTGATCGCAAAGCCGCGTACATCACGCGGCGTATCGACTGAGCCTGCGCCGCCCGCCACGGTGGACATGCGCACAAAGATCGGCACCTTCTTGCCCACTTCGGTCAGCACCTTCGCCGTTGTGTACTTCTTCAGCGAATCGCTCAGCTCAAAGTAGCCATGCGCTGCCGTGCCGCGTGCATGCACGATGCGCTCTGGAATGCGCTCATGGTCAAAGTGCGTGATCTTCTCACGCAGCACAAAGTCTTCGAGCAGGGTGGGGCCCCGGTTGAAGGCGCGCAGCGAGTTCTGGTTGTCCGATACCGGAATGCCTTGCTGCGTCGTCATCACTGGGTGGCCGTCACCGGCCTGCTCATGGAGCTCGCCTGCGTTGCCTTGGGTCTTTGCTGCGGACGAGGTCGATTTGCGAGTGGTCATCGTGGATCTCCGTGGGTTTGGCGTTGTGGTCAGCCGGTGGGCTGGAACCACCAAGGATGACAGTTGCACCACGCCGCGCTTGTAGGCGTTTGGAGGGCTTGGCTGTATGCGTAGGCTGAGGTGGCGGCCTGTTTTCTCCGATGCCGCAGGCGAGCGCAAAAAGGCCGCTCATCGAGCGGCCTGGGTGCTTGGGGCGCTATCTTCTTAATGGAAGAAGATGGCAATCAAAATGATGATCGGGATTGGCACGCCAATCAGCCAAAGCAGGATGGATCGCATGGTGTTTCCTTTCTAGGTCTGCCCACAGGCAAAGGTGGTGTTCAGGTGGAATCGATGGTCAGTTAAGCGTCGCGCTGGCGGCCGCCAAAGGTGGCAGACAGGCTGCCCACAAAGGCACCAATCAGCAGCACCACAAACATCCACAGCAGCGAGTAGGCGGTAGCCTTGCGGGCTTGCTCGGCCGTTTGCTTGGCCTTGGCTTCGGCGTCTTGCGCAGCTTGCTTGGCCTTGTCGATCTGTTGCTTGACCTGGTCGTAGGTGGCTTGCACCTTCTTCTCGGACTCTTCCTGGCCCATGTCGGTGCGCTGTGCCACCAGGCGGCCCAGGTACTGGCGGTCGTCGTTGGACAGCGAGCCAGCTTGCAGCGAATGCACAAACACGGTGCTCATCTCGCTGGCATCCTCGGCGGCGGAGCGGGCCTTTTGGGCAACGTTCTGCGCGCCGTCCTTCATGTCCTGCTTTTGCTGCTCAGTCGGGCCACCTTGGCGCAGCAGGCTGTTGATCCAGTAGTTCAGGTCCGAACCTGGCTCATTGGCCTTGCCAGCGGTCACGCCAGCAGCACCGGTCAGTGCGGCAGAGGCGGCACCACCGATCACACCGGTGGCACCACTGGCTGCACCGCCCACCACTTGGGCGGCGCCGCTCACCACCGCACCGGCGGCCTTGGCCGTGCCGGAGATCGCAGCTCCTGCCACCGAGCCGGCTACTGCCACCATCAGCATCGTCGCCAGCGCCCAGGACAGAAAGCCATGGGCGGTGTCGCGGAAGTACACCTCATCGGTGTGCACGCCCTGCCACTTGGTGCGCAGGCGGCCAGCGATATAGCCACCCACACCGGCAGAGGCCAGCTGCGTAAATGCCAGCCAGGCGACCGCGCCCCAGCCAATGGTTTCGCCATCGGCCCCACGGCCCGACCAGACCGAGACCGACGACAGGCCCAGGCCAATGCCCAGCATGAACAGCAGTAGCGACAGCACCGCTGCTGCCAATGCGCCCGCAAAAATGGCGGCCCAGGAGACCGCACTTTCGCTGCTGCCCGCTAATGCGCGCGGTACTGCGCCGGTGACGACGCGCTCTTCCTCTATGTAGGTGGTGACCATGGCTATTCCTTGTTAGATGACGCCTTTATTCTGCTTTTGGCCCCCAAAAAGTTTGTAGTCCAAACGCGGGCCAGACCGTGCGCGCTTCGCTGTTAGCGCCATCAGCCAATCTGCGCAAAGGCACGCCAGGCTTGGTTTTTGGCGTTGTGGCAGCAGGAATGCAGTGACCGTCTGAGACAGGGAGAGCGCAAGCTGGCGATCAGCAAAGTGCCATCAATACACCGCAATCGGCGCCGTGCCTTCGCCGGCAAACAGCCAGGCATGCAGCGGCTGCACCGCCATCGGCCCCGAGCCGGTGAACTCCGAGAACGCCGGCAGGTTCAGGTAGGGGGCCGAGTAGGCCAGGCAAGGCAGGCGCTGGCGCAGCTGCGGCACGCGCATGGCTGGGTGCACATGGCCGTGGATATTGAGCGCAAAGTGGTGTACGCCCGGGCCCATGGGCTCGTGGCTCATCAGCACCTGGTTGCGTGCCAGGTGGGTGTGCACGTCATCGAGCAGCAAGGCCTCGGTCTGCAGGTAGCGGTCATGGTTGCCGCGCGTCAGGCTAAAGCGGGTCTTGAGGTTGGCGCGGCGCAGGTTTTGCCACAGCTGGAAAGTGTCTTCACCAATAAAGCGGCCATGCACAAAGTCGCCCAGAATCACCAGCTCCTGGGGCTGCCACTTTTGCAGAATCTGGTGCAGGCGCAGCAGGTCTTGGCGCTGCACTTCCAGCGGCACGGCCACGCCCCGGCGCCTAAAGATATCGCTCTTGCCCAGGTGCAAATCCGCGATGATCAGCATGCTCTCCTGGGGCCAGAACAATGCGCGCTCGGTCAGCACCAAAAACTCCATGCCGGCAATGCTGGCCGCGACATGGTCCTGGGGCGATGGCGACAGTTGGATGGGGGAGAAAAGCGGTGCCGATTGCGTACCTGCCATTAGTGGGTGTCCTGTGTTTGGGGCGCACGCTGCGGGGTGCTGCGTATGCCCTTGCGGGGGGCGGCCTGCTTGGGCGCCGCCTTGGTTGCGGCCTGGTTAAGGCTGCCGGGGTGGGGCGCGCGCTGCGGTGGCGTGCCCTTACGCGGGTCGCCCGGTCGTGGTGTTTTTGGTGCGCGTGCGGAGCGTAGTGCGCCTGGTGTGGGCTCGCCCCTGGCCTGGCGCTCTTGCTGTGCGGCCATGCGCCGCACCTTGTCCTGCCAGGTCTCATTGCTGAGCTGGCCACGAAAGCTCTCCGCCCACAGCCCAAACGAGAACGGCGTGTGTTTGGCCGGAAAGCGCAATGCGATCTGCCGGCCTGCAATGCTGGCCAGCAGCCTTTGCATCGTTGGCAGGTGCAGCTCCTGGTCCAGCGCCTCTTGCCGTGCCTGGCGCAGCAGCAGGTGCTCGGGGTCGTACTTGCTCAGCACATCAAACAGCAGGCTGGCCGAGACCTGCAATTGCCTATCGCTGGCCCGGCTTTTCTTGCCCGGCACCTTGGACTGCACCAGGCCCGCAATCTGCGCAATCTCCTTGAAGCGCTTGCGTGCCAATTCGCTGAAGTTCACGGCCGAGCGCAGATCGGTGTCAAGCCCGTCGAGTTGAAATATCTCTGCCCAGTCCACCGCATTCGCATCGATGGGCAAGGTGGGCTGGACCATCAGCCCGATCTCATTGCAGGCCCAGGCAAAGGTATTGGCTTGCCGATGCGCCAGGCGCGTGGCAATCAGCACCGCCAGCCCCTCATGCGCCACCCGGCCGGCAAAGGGGTAGACAAACAGCGGTGCGGCCTTGGGCGCCTGGGCGGCTTGGGTGTTGCCGACCTGCTCAATCAGCAGCTGGTCAGCATCCGGCACCAGCGAGCGCTGGCTTTGCAGCTGCAGCAAGGGCTGCAGCCATTGCAGCTCGCGGGCGTGCGGCGCGTCATCGGCGGCAGGGCTGGCAGCAGCTTGGCTCAGCAGCTGCTGCATGCGCTCGCCCAGGGATGAGGACATGGGCATCAGCGATCCGGCCCAGGCGGGGGTCAGCAGGCCCACCTGGGCACTGCGGCGCACCCAGGCGGTGTTGTTCTCCAGCCGCACCAGCACCAGGCTGCGGCCGGCAAAGTTAAACACATCGCCAGCGTTCAGGCGCGCGATAAACGCCTCTTCGACCGAGCCCAGCCGCGCGCCGCGCAGGTACTGCACATTGACTGCGCCATGCGCGGTGATCGTGCCAATCGACATGCGGTGCATGCGCACCACGCCGGTGTTGGCCGGCTGGCACAGGCCATCTTCGCAACGCAGGCGCTCGTACTGCGGGTACTGCACGAGCGAATCGCTGCCATGCTGCAAAAACGCCAGCACCGCCTGCCACTGCGCATCGCTCAGATCACAAAAAGCCGCTGTGCGCCGGACCTCGGCCAGCAGCTCCGGCGGCCTGAATCCCCCCGCCAGCGCCGCGCTCATCGCATGCTGGCTCAGCACATCAAAGCACAGGCGCAAGGGCTCGCGCCGCTCATACACCTGGGCCTCGGCCAGCTCGCGCACGGCGGCAAACTCGGCCAGGTCCATCGCCTGGGTGGCAACGGCCTCCACATGCACGGCAGCGCCGGGCCGGTGTTTAGCGCGGCCGGCGCGTTGCACCATGCGGGCCACAGACCGTGCGCCGCCAATCTGAATCACGCGCTCGACGGCGGGGAAGTCCACGCCCAAATCCAGGCTGCTGGTCGCCACCACGCAGCGCAGGGTGCCTGCGCGCAGGCGCTGTTCTACCGACTGCCGCACGCCCTGGTCCAGCGAGCCATGGTGGATGGCCAAGGTGTCAGCGTCTTCCGGCCATATGCTCGCCAGTGCCGTGTGCCACAGCTCGGCCTGGGCGCGGGTGTTGGTAAACACAATCGTGCTGGGCGCGCTGAACACCAGCTTGGCCACCTCGCCCAGATTGGCCAGGCCCAAATGCCCCGCCCAGGGCATGCGCGTGCCCAGCGGCGGCGTGATGCTGTGCAGATGAAAAGGCTTGGGCCGCCTATCCTGGATCAGCGCCGGCTCCTTCACCTGCCAGGCGCTCAGCAGCACGTCGCTGGCCTCTGCCAGGTTGCCAATCGTCGCCGACAAACCCCAGACCTGCGCGCCCGGTGCCAGCGCCTGGATGCGCGCCAGGTTCAGCTGCAGCAGCACCCCGCGCTTGCTGGGCAAGAGCTCATGCCACTCATCCACCACAATGCAGCGCAGCTGGCTGAACTGCTCGCGGCTGCGCTCATGGCTCAGCAGCAGCGCAAGCGACTCAGGCGTTATCACCACCAGTTGCGCCTTGCCGGTGTCGGTCAGGCGCTTGTCGCGCGATGTGGCGTCGCCCGTGCGCATCGCCACTTGCCAGTGGGGCAGTACGGCGGCTACCGGGCCGGTGATGCGTTCGCGGGTATCGCTGGCCAGGGCACGCAGGGGCGTTACCCAGAGCATGCGCGGGCCATGCGCTGCGCGGCCCTCGGGCGTCTCGGCTTCGGCCATCGCCTGCATCAACGGGCCCCCCAGCGCCGCCAAGGTCTTGCCCCGGCCGGTGGGGGCCGATACCAAACCGCTGTGCCCATCCGCATACGCGCGCCAGGCCTGCTGCTGGAAGATCGCCGCACCTATGTCCTGCTCCTTCAACCAGTCGCGCCAGCGCTTGGCCGCGCGCTGCATCGCGCGGTCGCTGGGGGCTGTGGTGGTGTCCAACTCAGCCATCGGCCAACTCCAGCAAGGCGCCCAGCTGGTCGGCATCCTGCGCGGTCTTGTCCTCGCGCCAGCGCAAGATGCGCGGAAAGCGCACCGCCACGCCGGATTTGTGGCGGGTGGAACGGTTCACGCCTTCAAAGGCAATCTCAAACACGAGGCTGGGCGTGACTGACCGCACCGGCCCAAAGCGCTCCACCGTGTGGCTGCGTATCCATTTGTCCAGCCGCAAAATCTCCACATCGGTCAGGCCCGAGTAGGCCTTGGCGACAGGCACCAGCGCATCGCCGCTCCACACCGCAAAGGTGTAGTCGGTGTGCAAGGTGCTGCGGCGGCCGCTGCCGCTTTGCGCATAAATCAGTACCGCATCAATGCTGAACGGGTCCACCTTCCACTTCCACCAGTCGCCCCGGCGCCGGCCTTCCTTGTAGGGGGAGGCCAGCGCCTTGAGCATCAGCCCTTCGGCGTTGCGCTCGGCGGCGGTATTGCGCAGCGGGGCCAGTGCCTCCCAGTCATCAAACGGCAATTGGGGCGACAGGCCCAGTGCGGGCAGCTGGGCCTGGTTGATCACCTCTTCCAGCCTGGCACGGCGCTGCTCCAGCGGCTGGGCGCGCAGGTCTTCGCCGTCACACTCCAGCAGGTCATAAAACAGAATGCGCGCCGGCACGGTCTGCATCAGCTTGGCAGAAGGCTTGCGCTTTTGAATGCGGCTTTGCAGCGCGACAAAGCCCAGCGGCTTGTTCTGCTCGTAATCCCAGGCGAGCAATTCGCCATCCAGCACCATATCGCCCGGTAGCAGCGCGGCGGCGGCCTCCAGCTCCGGAAAGCGGCCATCCAGCCGTTCCTCGCCGCGCGACCACAGATAGGGCGCATGGCCTTGGCGCCGCACCAGCTGCACCCGTATGCCATCCCATTTCCATTCAGCCAGCCAGTCCTTGGGGTCGCCCAAGGCTTCCGGCTCTTGCGGCAGCGGGGAGGCGAGGTAGAAGGGGTAGGGCTTATCCAGCAGCTGCGCGCTGGTGTCCGGGTCCATCAAGGCCTCATAGGCCTGGGCGCTGGGCCGCCATTCGCCCACCATGCGGTGCGCCATATCGGCGGCAGATATCCCCACCAGCGGCGCCAGGCTGTTTTGCAGGCTGCGCTTGTTAACGCCTGCGCGCAGCGATCCGGTCAGCAGCTTGTTAAAGACCAGGCGCGAAGGCGTATCCAGCTGCTGCCAGGCCTGTTGGATCGCGCGCTTGCGCTGCTCGGTATGGGCGGCCACCAGCGGCAGTAAAAATTGCTCAGTCCATTCGTCCAGACGGCTGTCGTTGTCGGGAGGCTTGAAGGTTGCGCCCAGCAAGGAGGCATGCCAGGGCGCATCGGCATCGGGGGCCACGGCTGTGCCGGGCGCATTAGCCAGCTCAGGGTGTTTGATACCCTGCTTTTGCCATGCCGCCACCAACAACGACAAGGTCTCCGCCAAATCGCCCACCTGGCGGTAGCTCTCTTCCACCAGCCACAGCGGCAGGGCGGTCAGCTCGCTCACCCAGCTGCGCAGCTCGGTGGTGGTGGCCAGCCGGTTCTTGCCGGTGTTCACCTTGCCGCCGCTCAGCACATAGACGGCCCAGGTCGCCTCGGCCGCAGTGGCACCGGCAAAGTACTGCTGCAGGGCCTGCTCCCGGTCGCGCGTGCCGGAGGCTTCGTCCAGCAACTGGTACAGCGCCACAAAGCGGTTCATTCGGCGGCCTCCTCTTCATCGCCGTAGGCGGTACGCAGGCGCTCCGCCTGTATGCCCAGGCTCTGCAAGTAGGGGATCAGCGCATCGGTATTGCCATGGGTAGCGAGCACGCGCTGGGCGCCGCTCTCGGTAATGGTGTCGACCAGTTCCTGCCAATCGGCATGGTCCGATATGACAAAGCCACGCTGCATATTGCGCCGCCGCCGATTGCCGCGCAGCAGCATCCAGCCCGAGGCAAAGCCTTGCTCCACCTGTTTAAAGCGCTTGAGCCACGCGGAATCTTGCGCAGAGGGCGGTGCCAGCACCATGCGGCCAGCAAAGTCCGTATCGGTGGGCACATCGGCCACCATCTCGGTAGCGGCCAGCGCAATGCCCGCCTGCCGGTAAATATCGGTGCCGCGTGCCATCGCACCATGCAGCAAGACGGGCGCATCCAGCTTGCCGGCCAAGCCTGCCAGTACCCGCTGGGCCTTGCCCAGGCTGTAGGCATACAGCACTGCCGCCTTGCCCTGAGCCTTGCAATGCGCCACCCAGCGCTCAATGCGCTCCACCTCATGGGCCATCGTGGGCCAGGCGTACACCGGGTAGGCAAAGGTCGCCTCGCAAATCAGGGTGTCGCAGCGCAGCAGCTCAAACGCCTCGCAGGTTGGGTCTGGCTCGCGCTTGAAGTCACCGGTAAACACCCACACCGCATCGCCGTGCTGCACCCGCACCTGGGCGGAACCAAGAGTGTGCCCCGCCGGGTGCAGCGATACCTGCACCTCCCCCATCGTGATCGTCTGCCCAAACGGCAGCGCATGGATGTTCTGCTCCCCCAGCCGCCAGTGCAATATCGGCTCGCTGGTCGAGCTGCAGTAGTACTCGCCCATCCCCACATGGGCATGGTCCGAGTGGCCGTGGGTGACAAAAGTGCGGTGTACCGGCTTCCAGGCATCAATAAAAAAATCCCCAGCCGCGCAGTACAGACCTTTGTCGGTCAGGGTGATGACGTCAGCGGGTGGGGCGTTGGCAGATGCAGAAGCAGCGAGCATGGGCAAATTCTGCGGCTGCGTGGGCGGGGGTGGGCGTCAGAGTTTGCCTTGTTGGGATGCGGGAGAAGGATTGTATTCTAGATTAATCTATTTTGAATAGTAGAGTCTTCGTGTGCGTTACTGATCTCGCCTGTTGCAATTACTTCAAGATAACTCTCTTTATTTTTCAAAAAATCTGATGTTATTAATCCTCTTCTGTGCAGGGATACGTAAAGAGCGGCAGCGTAGGCTTGACAATTTATGGATTTTTCGGGATTGAATGCGATGTCTGAGAAGGCTTGGTAGTCGAGTACTTGCTCGGCAAGAGCAGGCTGCCTGTGTAGTGCATTGATATATAGCCAATCATAGAAGGCAGTTCTCGGAAGAAGATCCCAGTCCCTTCCATAAAAACTGAATTTCAAAAGGTTTCCACTGGTTTTTAGGCGTGAATCCTTTTTCGCTTCTATAGAGCTCATTTCAAGCATGTCTGGAAATGGTCCTGCGTATTCGAAAACCTTGCTTGCCTGATACGCGCACTCCAAGCTGTATTCTCGACCTTTGGGCGTTATTACCATTAAATTAAATGCGCTAAGATTTACACCTATATCATCTGGTGATTTACTGGATATTTCTAAAATCCGTTGTATGGAAATTTCTTTCTTAGCATTTTCGTGTAATGATGCTATTGATTTTTGAGACTGAACTTTCGCCATTCCCGGGAACCACTGGAAATTTATAGAATGCGTCTGTACTAAAAGTGGTCCACTTAGTGACGGGGAGAAGATTGGGCGAGAAGCCATACCGTATTACCTCCAATGTTCATAATCACTGCGTGGCGAAAAATAGCCCCAATTATACCAGACATCACATCCGAGACGCGCTTCTAAAAGGCGATCTCTTTCAGCCGAATACTTTACATTAATATTTTTAATATATTCGCGGGGGATGCCATTTAAAAATAAAACTTCGGCTTGTGGGTTGGTAGTATATTCATTTGGAATTCCTAAATTCTCACGTACTACCCCGGGTACATCGTTGAACATGGCTGTAAACGCATTCAGTGATTTTCTTTCGTTGATTGGTATAGCGCTTATTTCTGCAGATGCAGCATTGGCAAAACAGAATGCACATTCTAATTCCCATAATGCTCTGGGATGGATTTCAAGCACGGCCCATTCGGTATTTGGATTCGCTCGCTGAAGAGAGAAAAACATCTTATAATTTGGGAAGCTAATGGTAGCGCAAATTGCTGACGTGCGATCAACTCTTATCTGATCATTATAATTAACGAACCCATTTTCAATAAGGATATCACGTCTAACTAATCCATTTTGTAATATTGAAGAAATATTCTCTTTTCTCGTGAAATGAATTAGACTTCTGATTCCTCGAGATTGCGCATAAGACTGAATGTTCATAATATCACCGAAAAATATTAATTTCTCAATGTAACACAAAGTGTCAATTGTTCGAAGATATTTTTGAAGATTTCTTCAATATACTTAAGCTTCTTGTTTGAAATTTTCTATTTTTAAATTGTTGCCGCCTGATTTGAAAATTATTTCGTTCGAAATTTATGGGCTGCTGGGAGCCTACAAGAAGATCTTTAGATAAATAAACTTGTAGAAATGCGGCCTTTGTTGATGACTAGTATTGGAATTGCATCTTATAGAATAGTGTGATGGGATCTTGCTGCACTGGGTAAGTCTCTCTATGTTGAATACTTAGTAATTCGAGGTCTATGGCTATTCACTTCTCCAAGATGTTTAGCGCAACTAAGCGAGCTAGCAGTGGTGATTGGTCCGATGAAGAGCTACAAGCAACCGTTGCCAGCTATGCAGAAATGATGCAGTTCGATGCAGAGGGAACCCCATACGTGAAAGCTCACTACTACCGCGATCTTTCAACGCGGTTTGGTCGAGTCGAGGGTGCATTCGAACGCCGCATGCAGAACATCTCGTATTTGCTGGAGTCGCAGGGTTTGGAACGACTCCGTGGCCTCAAGCCTCAACGGAATGTTGGGGCAAACGTTCAGCCGCGGCTGAAGGGGTTCCTCGATGGGGTTTTTGGCGAGTTGTCCACTCCGCTTAGATTTGCGGAAGAACTGGTGGATACCGCTGGCGTCATCGAAGGTGTCAAGAAGCAGGTGACGGTCAACGCGTATGAGCGTGACTCAACGGCAAAGCGACGATGTATCAAGCGATGGGGCTGCACTTGCGCTGCTTGCGGCTTTGATTTTCATAAGGTGTATGGGGATCTCGGCAAAGGATTCATTCATGTGCATCACCTCAAACCGATTCATACCCTTGGTGGGTCTTATTTACTAGATCCAGAGAATGATCTACGGCCTGTTTGCCCCAACTGTCATTCCATGTTGCATCGTAAGACGGAGGTTTTGTCGATTGAGGACCTCAGAAACATCCTTGCACGTGAACGACAAAACTAGGTCAGTCCAACAATAAGTTGGAGATGGACTACTCCTTGCCTCCCAACAACACCCGAACCAACCTCTCCCCATCCTGCAGCCAAAACCCCGGATCCGCCTGCCGGATCCGGTCAATCGCGTTATTCATATGCGCGGTCGCTGCCGCCCGCGCAGCGGCCGGGTCGCCCGCCTCAATCGCCTCCACAATCCGCGCATGCTCCTGGGTCACCGCAGCGGCAAAATCTTGCCGCCGCGCCTCATTAGCACGCGTGATGCGCGTGGCGCCAGCTAGCACTTGCGACAGGTAATCCAAGGTACTGAGCAAAAAAGGATTGCCAGAGGCCTGAGCTATGACGCGGTGCAGGGCGACGTCTTCGGCTACACCGTCTTGGCCATTGGCTACCGCCTTGGCCAATGCCTTGACGCCAGCGCGGATGTGGCGCAGATCGGCGGTGCTGCGGCGGGCGGCTGCTAGTTCGGCCACTTCGGCCTCTAGCGCGCGGCGCACTTCTACGATCTGGATAACGGCCTCTTGCGAGGCGGCATGGCCTTTTTCCAGGTCCAGAGGTTCGGCCCTAGGCGCTTGTACAAAGACGCCGCTGCCTTGGCGGGAGGCGACCAGGCCGCTGGATTTGAGGCGGGACAGCGCCTCTCGCACCACTGTTCGGCTAACGCCAAATTGCGCCACCAGCAGCAGCTCGGTGGGCAGGCGGTCTCCCGGTTGCATGTGTCCTTGCCGAATGCTGGCCTCCAGCGCCTGGGCCACTTGGTCGGCGAGGGAGTTGGCGGCCTTGACGGGCGTGAAGGAGATCGGCATGCGTGGGCAGGAGCTGGTTGCTGGGAGTGGGCGCTGGCTGCTGCCAGGCCGCAAGATGGGGCTTACTGTACTCCAGCCCAGGGGCGCTGCCTGCGCCCTAGGCGCAATGGATCGCTATGCCTTGTGTTTGGCCAAGGGGCAGGCTGCTGTGGATGCGGTGGCTGCATCTGCCGCAACGGGGCGATCTGCTTGCCGCCAGCCTGCATAGTCAAGGCACGCCAACGCCAAAGCCGCAGGCCCTTATTGGCGGCCTGCGGCGGGGTGCGTGGTGGCCGCTGCCCTGCATGCACTGCAGCGGCTACGACCCCATCAGCAGATGCCAGCCTTATTTAGGCAGCAGCACCTTGTCGATCACATGGATCACGCCATTGGATTGGTAGACATCGGGGATGGTGACGGTGGCGGTGCCGCCTTTCTCGTCCGTCAGCATGACCTTGGAGCCTTGGGCTTTGGCGACCAGGGTGCCACCGCTGACAGTCTTGATGCTGGCCATGCCTCCGCCGTCCTTGATCATCTTGCTGATCGCTGCGGCATCCCACTTGCCTGCCACCACGTGGTAGGTCAGCACGGTGGTCAACATGGCCTTGTTCTCGGGCTTGAGCAGGTTGTCTACGGTGCCGGCGGGCAGGGCCGCAAAGGCGGCATTGGTGGGGGCAAACACGGTGAAGGGGCCTGGGCCCTTAAGGGTCTCTACCAGGCCTGCAGCCTTGACTGCTGCCACCAGGGTGGTGTGGTCCTTGGAGTTGACGGCGTTGTCGATGATGTCCTTGGTGGGCAGCATGGGCGCGCCGCCCACCATCACGTCTTTGGCGATCGCTGCCATGGAGGTGCTAGCGACCATGAATGCCATGCCATAAGAGACCAGTTTGCGGGTACTTTGAATCGAGGCCATGAGTTGCTCCTTGCGTGTGGATGTTCAGCCGAAAAAACGTTGCGGCTGTTTGGAATACGCAGCGGATGGCGCACTGGATTCAACAAATGTGGAAACGCTTGTAAAGAGGGGAGCAAGGGAGCCGATGCAGCCAACGCAAAATTTTTTTGCATCCACTGCATCCATACGAGCATCTGGCGACTAGTAACACTAACAGCACATCAATGAGCGCTGTTTTCACTCTCGTCCTGTCCCCCTAACTTAGGAGAACTCGTATGTTGACCTCTCGCACAGCACCCCGTATCGCCGCCATCGCCACCGCAGTGGCCTCCATCGGCCTGCTCACCGCTTGCGGCTCGATGCAGAAAAAGGAGATGGCTTTCTCGCAGGCTTCGCTGCCAGCAACCATCCAGGTGCCAGCCGGCCACAAGGTGGCTTGGGAGACGGTGGGTTCGGGTGACATCACCTACGAATGCCGCGACAAGGCCAATGCAGCCGGCCAGACCGAATGGGTGTTTGTGGGCCCAGACGCAGTGCTGAAGGACCGCGCTGGCAAGTCGGTTGGCCGCTACTACGGCCCACCAGCTACTTGGGAAGCGAACGACGGCTCCAAGCTGACGGCAACCCAGCTGGCCGTGGCGCCAGCAGGTGCCGGCAATCTGCCGTACCAATTGGTGAAGGCCAACCCCGCAACGGGCAGCGGTGCTTTGGTGGGTGTGAGTCATATCCAGCGCGTGGCCTTGAAGGGCGGTGTGGCACCGGCTGACAAGCCTTGCACGCCAGCACAGAAGGGCCAAAAGACGGTGGTGCAGTACCAAGCTGACTACATCTTCTGGAAGCCAATGTAAACTTTTGTTTTCTAGCGGCTACACTCGAAGAAGGATTTCCTCCCCTTTCCTTCTTCGTGGATTGCCTTCATGCCGCCTGCCGCTTCTGTGACCGACGACAATTTTGACCATGCTTTGGCGCTAGAAGCTTGCGCGCGTGGCGACCGCCATGCGCTGCAGCGTATCTATGAGCAAGAGTCGCGCTATCTGCTGGGGGTGGCCATGCGCATTGTGCGCAGCCGCGCAGCGGCCGAAGATGTGCTGCACGATGCCTTTGTGTCGATCTGGAGCAAGGCGCACAGTTTTGATGCGGCGCGGGGTGCGGCTAGAGGCTGGATCTATAGCATTGTTCGGCATGCCGCATTGAACCGGGTGCGCAGCAGCGCCCGCGAAAGCACACTGGATGAGCCGACCGCCGCTGCCTATGAAGCCAGCGCCGCAATGGCTGCCTGGCAGGAAGAGGGCGATGCCCTGGACCGCCAGGCCCAGCTGGGCCGCCTGGGCCAGTGCCTGGATGGCCTGGAGCCACAGCGCCGCGAATGCCTGCTGCATGCCTATGTAGATGGTTGCAGCCACAGTGAGATTGCAGCGCGGGTGCAGGCCCCGCTGGGAACCGTCAAAGCGTGGATACAAAGGGGCCTGCGCGCCCTGCGGGAATGCATGCAATGAGCGCCGATACCAACAACCATTTGCCGCCCGATGGCGACAGCCCGGACGACCTGCAGACGCTGGCCGGCCAGTATGTGCTGGGCACGCAGGATGCCGCACAGCGCCGCGCAATCGAAGAGCGCCTGCCGCAGGATGCTGCGCTGCGCGCCGCCGTGGATGCCTGGGAGCAGCGCCTGCAACCCTTGACAACTCTGGCCCCGCCGCAAGAGCCGAGCACGGGCCTGTGGCCACGCATTACGGCCAGCCTGTGGCCCGCAGCCGAGCTGCAGCGAGCCGCCGCCGCAGTGCCGCGCCGCTGGTGGGATTGGGACAGCCTGGCGCTATGGCGTGGCCTGGCCGGCAGCGGTTTTGCAGCCGCTGCGGTGCTGGCCGGTGTGCTGGTGCTGGGCCCCGCGCCCGCACCAGGGCCCGCTCGCTACTTTGTGGTGCTGGCCGCGCCGCAAAGCCAGGCCCCTGGCTGGCTGGTGCAGGCCCAGGCGGCAGACCGGCTGCGCTTGGTGCCGCTAGGCACCGATGTGGTGCCGGCCGAGAAATCCTTGCAGTTCTGGACCAAGGCCGATGGCTGGAGCGCCCCGGTGTCGCTGGGCCTCGTCAAACCGGGTGAGGCGATTGAGGTGCCCGTGGACAAGCTGCCACCGCTGCAGCCCAACCAGCTGTTTGAGCTGACCTTGGAGCCGGCAGGCGGATCGCCGATTGGCAAGCCGACAGGGCCGATCCAGTTCATCGGCCGGGCGGTGCAAATCTAGCGCGAGTCTTTTTGCAAAGCACAAAGGGGCCAGTTCAATCACTTGGCCCCTTTGCTTTGGTCTGCCTAATGTCGGCAGATATCGGCTGGAATCGGCAGGTCAACGAAGCCGCATTAGCGGTTATCTCCACCTCGGTGCGCCCATGCGGTCGTCCGCTTCTCGACAAAGCTGAACAGCTCATACATCACCATCGCCATGGCGCCCACCACCAACAGGCCCGCAAAGGCCAGGCCCATTTGCATCGATGAGCCGGCGGAGATCAGCAGGTAGCCAATGCCTTCGTTGGCGGCGGTCATCTCGGACACGGTGGTGCCGACAAAGGCCAGGGTGATGGCAACCTTGAGCGAGCCGTAGAAATAGGGCAGCGAGCGGGGCAGGCCGACCTTGATCAACACATCCCAGCGCTTGGCGCCCAGCACGCGCAGGACGTCTTCCAGCTCCGGCTCCAAGGTGGCCAGGCCGGTGGCGATATTGACCATGATGGGGAAGAAGCTGATCAGAAACGCGGTGAGGATGGCCGGGCCAATGCCGATGCCAAACCAGACCACGAGGATGGGCACAAAGGCGGCCTTGGGCAGTGCGTTGAAGGCGGTCATCAGTGGGTAGACGGCGGCATAGGCCAGGCGCGAGCTGCCAATCAAAAAGCCCAGCAAAACACCGACGACGATGGCCACGCCAAAGCCGGCCATCGTCACCCAGAAGGTGCGCCAGGCGTGCGCAGCGATGACGGCGTGGAACTCCAGAAACTGCTGCCAGATCAGCAAGGGGCTGGGGAAGATGAACTCCGACACCTGGAAGGCCGAGCAGATGATTTGCCAGACGATGACGACGGCGGCCAGCAGCAGCCAGGGCGACCAGCGTTCGAGCTTGGGGTTGTTGAGCTTGTACATAAGTGAATGGGCCTGGGCGCTTACTGGTTGATCACGGTGCCGGTCTTGCGCATCGCGCCGATGTGGCCGCGCAGCTCATGCACGATGTCGCTGAACTCTTTGGTGTAGGTCAGCTCCAAGTCGCGCGGGCGGGGGATGTCGATATCGCGGCGCACCACAAAGCGGCCGGGGCTCTTGCTCATCACATAGATGGAGTCGGCCAGGAACACGGATTCGCGCAGGTCATGCGTGACGAGGATGACGTTGAACTGCTGCTCGGCATGCAGATCGCGCAGGATGCACCAGAGCTCTTCGCGGGTGAAGGCATCGAGGGCGCCAAAGGGCTCGTCCAGCAGCAGCATCTTGGGCTCATGGATCAGCGCGCGGCAGATGCTGGCGCGCTGCTGCATGCCGCCTGACAGCTCCCAGGGGAACTTGTCCTCATAGCCCGCGAGGCCCACCTTTTGCAGCAGGCGGCGGGCGCGCTCTTCGTACTCTTGGCGCCGGGCTTTGAACTGGCTGCGGTGCGGCTCCACAATCTCCAGCGGTAGCAGCACATTGTCGACCGTGGTGCGCCAGGGCAAGAGCGATGGCGACTGGAAGGCCATGCCCGATATCTTGAGCGGGCCGGTGACCGGCTGGCCATCGATGCGGATCTTGCCAATGCTGGGCATGCGCAGGCCGGTGGCCAGCTTCATGAAGGTGGATTTGCCGCAGCCCGAGGGGCCGACGATGGCGATGAACTCGCCACGGCGCACTTGCAGGTCAATGGCTTCGACGGCGAACTGGTTCTTGGCCTGCAACTCGTCGTTGTAAGCCAGCCAGACATCGCGAAACTCAACAAAGGCAGGGTCTTGGAGGGAGGCCGTCATAGGGTGCAATCGTCTTCAAAAGGGCAGGGCGCAAGCTGCGCCCTGCAGGCGGCAAGATCAGCGCTTGGGGAGGATGTCCAGCTCGGCAGCGCTGGGCAGAAAGCTGCCGTTCCACACCGCCTGGGCGGGCACGGGGTTCTTGGTTTCGTAGGCCTTGGCAACCTGCTCGGCCATCAGGCCCAGACGCTCGGTACGCAGCTGGCCAAAGCCTTCCTCGCGCGCGCCCTTGCTGTCGATGGCGGTGTCGATGGTGAGCTTGAGGCGCTTCACCTCAAGCGGCACATTGACCAGGCCATCCTTGGCCTTGAGCGAGGCAATGGCGGCCTGCGGATCGGCAATCGCCTCCTTGGCGCCTTTCGCAAACGCCTTGAGGAAGGCGCGCACGGCTTCGGGCTTCTCGGCAATCAGCTTGGGGCTGGCGATGATGACGTTGCCGTAGAGCTGCACGCCATGGGTGGCATAGGGCAGCACGACCACGTCTTCGGCCTTGATGCCACGCGCCTCCAGGTTGAGCAGGCTGGTGAAGGTGTAGCCCGTGACGGCATCCAGATCGCCGCGCACCAGCATGGTTTCGCGCAGCGGTGGGTCCATCGTCGTCCACTGCACGGCGCCCACGCCATTGGCCTGCGCAAAGATCGGGAAGGTGCGGCGGCCCGCATCAAAAATCGGCGCGCCCATCTTCTTGCCGGTCAGGTCGCTGGCCTTGGTGATGCCGGATTTCTTCAGCGCCATCACCGATGCCGGCGTGGTGTTGTAGATCACCATGATGGCCACCGGCTTGATTGGCGCATCGGGGTTGTTGGCATGGAACTCCATCAGCGCGGCCAGGTCGGCAAAGCCCAGGTCATGCGTGCCCGAGGCCACGCGCTGGATGGCGCCCGCGCCGCTGGCCGCTTCCACCGTCACATCCAGACCTGCCTGCTTGAAGTAGCCCTTTTGCTCGGGGTGCACAAAGAGCGCGGCCGGGCCTTCAAAGCGCCAGTCGAGCTGGAACTTGAGCGGCGTCAGCGGCTGGGCCAGTGCGTTGCAGGTGCTGGCGGCGGCCAGCAAGGCCAGGGATGCGTGGAGGAAGCTGCGTTTTTTCACGGGATGGTCTCGTCGGGTGGTGGTGGGAGGCAATGGGGTGGAGAAGGCTTGGGACGGCTTACTTTTTGGGGAGCACATCCAGCACGGCGGCGGGCGGCAGAAAGCTGCCGTTCCAGACGTCTTCGGCCTTGACGCGGGTCTTGGTGCCATAGGCATCGGAGACCTGGGCGGCCATCAGGCTCAGGCGGCTGCTGTCCAGGCGGCCAAAGCCTTCCTTGCGCGCATCGGCGCTGTTGATAACGGTGTCGATTGCCAGCTGCAGGCGGCGCGTCTCCAGCGCCACATTGGCGATGCCATCACGCGCCTTGACGGACTGGATCGCCTGGGCCGGGTTGGCGATCACGCCCTTGGCGCCCTGGGCAAAGGCGGTCAGGAACTTCTTGATCGCCTCGGGCCGCTCCTGGATCATCTTGGGGCTGGCAATGATCACGTTGCCGTAGAGCTTGACGCCATAGTCGGCGTACTGCATCACCACCACATCGCTGGCCTTGGCGCCGCGCGCCTCCAGGTTCAGCAGGCTGGTAAAGGTAAAGCCGGTGATGGCATCGACATCGCCGCGCACCAGCATGGTTTCGCGCAGGGGCGGGTCCATGGCGGTCCAGGCCACGTTGCTCACACCATTGGCCTTTTCAAAAATGGGGAAGGCCTTGCGGCCGGCATCGAACACCGGCGCGCCCAGCTTTTTGCCAGCCAGATCGGCGGGGGTTTTGATGCCCGACTTTTTGAGCGCCATCACCGAGGCCGGCGTGTTGTTGTAGACCACCATGACCGCGACGGGCTTGTTGGGCGCATCGGGGTTGTTGGCATGGAACTCCATCACCGAGGCCAGGTCGGCAAAACCCATGTCATAGGTGCCTGAGGCCACGCGCTGCACCGCCCCGCCCGAGCCATTGCCCGCGTCCACCGTCACATCCAGCCCCTGCGCTTTGAACAGGCCTTGCGCGACCGGCTGCAAGAAGAAGGCGGCTGGCCCCTCAAAGCGCCAATCGAGCTGAAACTTGATGGGCGTATCTGCCGCCTGGGCCGCACCCCAGGACAGCGCCAGAGCGGCGACGGTGGTCTTCAGAAAACTGCGCTTGTGCATGGGGGTCCTCCGATGTTGCATACAAGGTCGTTTGCAAGATCGGTGCCAGTTTGTAAGCCCCTGTACTGGCAGGCGCTGTTGCACCAGGCTGGTGCAAATGCAAGGTGTTGGATGCGGGTATATGCACGCACTGATGCAGGGCTGCGCATCTGCTTGGTGCAGCTTGTATACATGCTTGGTCGGCTACTGGGGCGCTGGCGGCCCGGCATGGCAATTGCAAGCAAAATGCGCCATTCAGACGATGAGAAAGCGCCCATGACCGAGATCGACTTTGCCCAGTTGGGCACCTACGAACGCTACAAGCTGATGGCCAGCCTGATCGTGCCGCGCCCGATAGCCTTGGTGACGACCCTGGGGGCCGACGGCACCGTCAACGCCGCGCCTTTCAGCATGTTCAACATGATGGGCGAGGACCCCCCGGTGGTGATGCTGAGCGTGAACAAGCTGCAGGACAAGGCGCAAAAGGACACCGCCACCAACATCCTGCGCGACAAGGAGTTTGTGGTGCATATCGCCGACGAAGCCATGGCTGCCGCGATGCACCGCTGCGGTGATCGCCTGGCCCCGCATGAGAGCGAACTGGACCACACGGGCCTGACAGCCACCCCTTCCCAAAGCGTGCGCCCCCCGCGAATCGTGCAAGCCCCGGTCGCCTTCGAATGCGTGCTGCACGAAACCCTGGAAACCGCGAGCCGCTATGTCTTTATCGGCCGGGTGCAATGGCTGGCCGTACGCGACGGCTTGGTCGACACCGAAAAATGGCGGGTACGCCTGCAGGAGTTCTTCCCCGTCGGGCGCTTTGGCGCGAGCTTTTATATCAACTGCCGCGAGCGCTTTGCGATTGAGGCGGGGGAAGGCCTGGCGGCGGCGCAGAGTGGGGTGGGGAGTACGGCGATTGATGAGATGTGAGGGGAGCTACCGGCGCGGGGGGATTGCTAGGGTGCGGGAGTTGCTAGATCTCTAGAACTCTTGCACAAACAGAACCTCGCGCTGGATGCGGGACACCTCAGCCTCATGAAAGGGGAAGACATGGTAGCCGCAGTGTTCCGTGAACACCGCAATCGCGAACTTCTGTGCATTGACAACATGGAATGCGTATTCGAACTGAACAAACGAGCCGTCCATCAGCTTGATGTGCAGGCTTTCGTTGGATGGAAAGTCTGCTGCCCCCAGACCTTTTTTCCGGATTTCATCAGCAGGCCGTCCAAGGACTAGGGCCAGGTCTTCCGCCCATTCAGCCACCAGCTGTTGGGCCAAGCGCGGTACAGGATGCATGTCATTCCTCGGGTTGGGGAGGCGGGGGATTCCGCTGAAGCGCATTGGGGCGTGGATCCTAGCTACAGGAAGTGTCGGAGCCAAGTCTGTGCTTGGCACCTGTGCCGTCCAATGGGAACCCAACCCCTCAAGGCAGATTCTCCCTGAAACTATTTGGCATCGCACGATGTCCGGCACCGTCGTTGGTCCATCCTCAAACTTGGCGGGTTCTACCCATCCAACGCATGGGATGCGCAGACCGGCTGCATAGAGGCAGCTTTTTCCAAAGACTATCAATGTGACGCAACGCCGAGCCTGCGGTGTGCCGTGCAGAACATTTGCGGGGGGAGATGTACGCATCGGCATGGCGGCGCTGGCATGGTCTTTTGCGTCGAACGCGCAGATCTTTCCGGGCTCCGATTGAAGGCAACTTCCCCCTGCTTTGTGCACGCAGGAAAAGTTGAATATATCAAGCATCTGGTTTTATTTGTCAACTTGTTTGAGAATTTTCATTGGGGAATGACAAGATATTTTTTCATCATGATTGATGAGTAGGCTCTTGCCGCTGGAATAAAAGTAGTTTAAAGTTTCAACTACTTTTGGATTTCAGGGAGTTCTCATGGCGAATCGGATCACCCGCTTGCTGGGTATACGGCACCCCATCGTGCAGGCGGGTATGAGCTGGGCTTCATCGAATGCGGCACTGCCAGCGGCGGTCTCCAATGCGGGGGGCTTGGGGGTGCTGGCGGCAGGCCCGCTGCGCCTGGATGACTTCATCCGCACTCTCGACGCACTGGCTGAAGCGACCGACAAGCCCTATGCCGTGAACATCCCCTTGTACCGACCCCAGGTGGCAGAGATTCTGGACGCGATGGTGGCGCGCAAGGTGCCGGTGGTGATTGCGTCGCAAGGGGGCCCCAAGGCGCACCTGCCGCGTTTTCGGGACTATGGCGCTGTGTGGATTCAGGTGGTATCGACCTTGGCGCATGCCAAGAAGGCCGAGGCGGCAGGCGTGGACGCGCTGGTGGTGGTGGGCGGTGAAGCCGGTGGCCATCCGCCTGCCAATGAGGTGAGCACGCTGGTGACGGTACGCCGTGTGCTGCAGGAGGTTTCGATTCCGGTGATCGCCGGTGGCGGTGTGGCCGATGGCTGGGGTATTGCGGCCTTGCTGGCGCTAGGTGCCGATGCTGTGCAGTTGGGCACACGCTTCTTGTTGACGGATGAAGCGGCCGTGCATGACAACTACAAGGCTGCGGTGCTGGCGGCCGATGTGCACGACACGGCCTTGATCGGGCGCAGAAGCCTTCCTGTGCGGGGTTTGCGCAATGCCTTTGCCCAGGCCATTTTTGATGCCGAACGTGACCAGCTGGCGCAGGACGACTACGACGCCTTGTTCAAAAAAAGCTCGCTCAAGCAAGCGGCGCTGGACGGGGATATTGAATGGGGCAAGGTCGAGCTGGGCCAGTCGGCCGGCCTGGTCTCGCAGATCCAACCCGCAGCGCAAGTGATGGCGCAACTGGTACAGGAATTGGCGCAGGCCAGCGCCCGCCTGGCGGGCATGGAACTGGCCACCGACAACCACTTTGACAACCAACCGCTCTGATTCGCTATGCAACATCTCCTGATTGAAGACCGTGGTGCCGTCCGCATCCTTACCTTGAACCGCCCCGAAAAGCACAATGCGCTCAACACCGTGTTGACCCAAGAACTGCTCGATAGCCTGCGCGCGGCAGACCGTGATCCTGCTATCCATGCCGTTGTGCTGACGGGGGCGGGTAAGTCGTTTTGCGCCGGTGCCGACACCACCGAGTTTTCTGCACTCACCCCCGAAGACCCGCAGGCGGTGACCGCACGGGCTGATCTGACGACGGCCTTGCATCTGGTGTTCTCGCAGATGAACAAGCCGGTGATCTCGGCCGTGCGAGGCAATGCGCTGGGCGGCGGGGCGGGCCTGGCGATTGCCTGCGATCTGGCGGTGATGTCGGAGACGGTGCGCTTTGGGTATCCGGAGCTCAAGCACGGCATCGTCGCTGCGGTGGTCATGGCCAATTTGGTGCGCCAGGTGGGGCGCAAGCAGGCTTTTGAGCTGGTGGCGCTGGCCGAGCCGCTGGATGGCCCGGGAGCCAAGGCCATGGGCTTGTGCAACCGCGTGGTGCCTGATGCGCAGGTGCTGGAGACCGCCTTGCAAATGGCGCACACCATTGCAGGCTGGAGCCCGGTGGCCATGGCCACGACCAAGCGCAGCTTTCACCGGGTAGCCGATCTGGCCCTGGGGCCCGCGTTGGAAGTGGGGCGCGACGCCAATGTGATGATGCGCGGTTTTCGCAAAGCGAAGGAGGCCTGAGTATGCGTCCTCTTGAAGGCATCACCATTCTGGATTTGTCGCGGGTGCTCGCCTGTCCCTTCGCCTCGATGATTCTTGCGGAGCTGGGGGCGAAGGTCATCAAGGTTGAACAGCCCGTCGCCGGGGACGAGACGCGCTCCTTCGAGCCCAAGATGCAAGGCGAGGGCGGCGATGTATCTGCCTACTACCTGGCATTCAACCGCAGCAAGCAGTCGGTGACGGTGAACCTGCGCTCCGAGCAAGGGCAGGCGGTGGTGCGCCAACTGGCTGCGCAGGCCGATGTGGTGCTGGAGAACTTTCCCGTCGGCAATTTGCGCAAATATGGTCTGGACTACCCCTCGCTGCGTGCCGTCAACGACCAGCTGGTGTATGTGAGCTGCACCGGCTTTGGCATGACCGGGCCCTACGCCCAGCGCAAGGGCTATGACACGGTGTTCCAGGCCATGGCCGGCATCATGAGCCTGACGGGGGAGCGCGGTGGCGGTCCGGTCAAGCCCGGCTTGCCGGTGGCCGACCTGAGCTCCGGGCTGTGGGTGGCGATTGCAGTGCTGACGGCGCTGACGGGGCGCGCCAAGTCTGGCAAGGGCTGCCATGTGGACTTTTCGATGTTTGACGGCCAGGTGGGCTTGCTGTCGCTGGCCGCTGCACGCTGGTTTGCGCTGGGCGAGGTGCCTGAGCGGCTGGGCACGGAGCATCCCGGGCGTATCCCCTCTGCGGCCTTTGTCTGCGGCGATGGCAAGTGGGTGCAGATCACCGGCAGCGACCAGCACTGGGCGCCGCTGTGCAACCTGCTGGGCCTGGAAGCATGGGCGGCCGATGCCGCACTTGCCAAGAATGCGGAGCGCCTGGCGCGCCGCGAGGAGGTGATGGCGGGATTGCAGGCGGCCATTGCGCGGCTGGACCGCGATGAGCTGTGCCGCCGCTGCGATGCGGTGGGCGTGCCCGCCGGCCCCATCTTGCAAGTCGATGAGGTGCTGAGCAATGCGCATGTCGCCGCGCGCGGCATGGTGGTGGAGTACCCGCACCCGCAGATCGGCAGCTTTCGTGGCCTGCGCATTCCCTTCCGTTTTGACGGGTTTGACGACCCCGAGGTGCAGCGCCCTCCGCTGCTTGGCGAGCACACCGACGAGGTGCTGCGCGAGCGCTTGGCGATGAGTGTGGACGAGATACAGCGATTGCGGGCAGAAGGCGCGATCTGAGTCTCAGCCTGGTAACTATGTGACATCAAAAAATCAAGGAGACAAGCATGTTGAAATTTCGTCGTGCGCTGATCGGTGTTGCGGTACTTGCCGCTGCCAGCCTGGCTGCACCGGGGGCCATGGCCCAGGGCGACTACCCGTCGCGCCCCATCGTCCTGGTCAACCCCTATGCGGTCGGCGGCTCTGCGGATCTGCTGGGGCGGGCGCTGGCCAAGGAGCTGGGCGACTTGCTGGGCCAGTCGGTGATTGTGGAGAACAAGGCGGGCGGAGGTGCATCGATTGGGGCAGCCTTTGTGGCCAAGGCGGCGCCGGATGGCTACACCTTGCTGCTGGGCACGGCGGCTGCGCATACCGTCACCCCGCTCGCCACCAAGGTGGCCTACCACGGCGTGGACGACTTTGAGTTTATCGGCATGGTGGCCAATGTGCCCAATGTGCTGACGGTGCATCCTTCGGTGCCGGCCAAGACGCTCAAGGAGTTCATTGCGCTGGCCAAGTCCGAGCCGGGCAAGCTGAGCTATGCCTCGGCAGGCATGGGCTCATCGCCCCACATCGGTGCGGAAACCTTCAAACATGCGGCCGGGGTGGAACTGCTGCATGTGCCCTACAAGGGTGCAGCACCGGCGGTGAATGACATGGTGGCGGGCGTGGCCCAGGTGGGCTTTCTGAACATCTCCGCCGTGCTCCCCTTCATCAAATCCAACCGTTTGCGGGCTTTGGCCTATGGCGGCAGCAAGCGCTCCCCGGACATGCCTGATGTCCCCACCTTTGCAGAGGCCGGTGTCGCCAACAGCGAAATGGGCAGCTGGTATTCGCTCGCCGCGCCGGCCAAAACGCCAGCGGCCGTGGTGGACAAGCTGGCAGCGGCTTTGCAGACCGTGCAGTCCAAGCCAGAGTTCAAGAAGCTGCTGCTGGCCCAGAATGCGGAGCCCATGCCACAAATGAAGGCGCAGGCGACCGAGTTCATCAAGGTGGATGGAAAGCGGCTGGCCGAGCTGGTGCAGGCCACGGGCATGAAATTGCAAAACTGAGACAGAGGTTTTTGAGTATGCAGACATTTCCTGAGTTCAGCACCCTGCGTATTGACGTGGATGCTGCGGTCGCCACCCTCTGGTTGGCCAGGCCTGAAAGCCGCAATGCCTTGAATGTGGCGATGTGCCAAGAGTTGGTTGAGGCCTGCGATGCTTTGGAGCAGGCCGACACAGTGCGCGTCATCGTGGTGCGCGGTGAAGGCGTCGCCTTCTGCGCGGGGGCGGACCTCAAAGAGCGTCAGGGCATGAGCCCCGCAGAGATCATCGCGCGCCGGGTCAATGGCTTCACCGCCTATGCAGCGATCGAAGCGCTGTCCAAACCCGTCATTGCTGCGATCCAGGGCCCAGCCTATGGCTCGGGCTGCGAGATTGCGGCAGCCTGCGACTTTGTGCTGGCGGATACCTCTGCTGCCTTCAAGTACCCCGAAGTGGGCTGGGGCACGGTGGGCGCAACCCAGCGCCTGCCGCGCATGGTGGGGCGGCGCATGGCCAAGGAGTTGCTGTTCACCGGCCGCGTTGTCGATGCCCAGGAGGCCCTGCAGCTGGGCATGGTGAACCATGTGTTCAGCAGCGATGCTTTTGAGGCGCAGGTCAAGGCGATGGCGCTGCAGATCGCGGCCGCCAATCCGCTCACCGTGGCGCTGACCAAGCACAGTATTGATGCCGGCCTGGACACCACGCGGGAAGGGGCGATGGCGGTTGAGCTGCTCGCCATCCAGGAGAATCTGCGCCGCAGCGACTGGAAGAAGGCCATCGCAGGCTTTGGCAAGAAGGGAGATGGCGATGCAGCTGCTCAATGATGCGCTGGTGCCTGTGCCTGTCACCCTGGCGCAGGTGTTGAATACGGTGTGCCAGCAGCGGGGCCAGGCCTATGTGGGGCCGGGCGAAAGCTGGAGCTGGGCGCAGATTACCGCACAGAGCCGGCGCATTGCGGCCGCCTTGCATGCGGCCGGCATTGGCAAGGGCGACCATGTGGGCCTGATGCTGGGAAACTCCGGCGAGTGGATCGCCGCCTTTTTTGCCTGTGCCACGGTGGGCGCGGTGACAGTGCCGGTCAATACCCGCTTCAAGGCAGATGAGCTGCTGTTCTGCCTGAAGCAGGCCGATGTGCGGCTGTTGATCCATGCCGACAGTTTTCTGGGCATTGACTTCACAGGCATGCTGCGCCAGGTGGAGCCCGCCATCGATACGCAGTTGCCCGGTGCGGCACTGCCCCAGCTACGCCAGGTGGTGTGCATCGGTGGCCAGGGCCTTGCTGCGGGTGCGACCTCGTACGCGGCATTTCTGGCAAACGGCGCACAGGTGGGCGATGCGGCGCTGGACGCGCTGGCAGCGCAGGTGCGCCCGGACGACATTCTGTTGATCCAGTACACCTCAGGAACCACCTCGTTCCCCAAGGGAGTGATGCTGACCCATGCCAACATGCTGGGTGATGCGGCCTGCGTGGCCAGGCGCATGGGGGTGACGGCCGATGACCGCTACTTCAGCATTCGGCCGTTTTTCCATGTGGCGGGCAGTACCTTGTCGGTGCTGGTGTCGCTGGTGTCGGGTTGCTGCCTGCTCAGCTTGCCCAAATTTGATGTGGCCCAGGCGCTGGAGGTGCTGGAACGCGAGCGTTGCACGCTGACTTCGGGCAACGACACGATCTTTCTGATGCTGATGGGCCATGAGAGCTTTGATGCCTCACGCCTGCATCTGAAAGGCGGCTGGGCGGCCGCAGGGCCGGAGGTGATGCAGAAGATCCGCGATGTCATGGGGGTGCCGCATGTCTGCAATGCCTACGGCCAGTCGGAGGCTTCGCCCAATGTGCTGCTGAGTGACCACGATGATGCGTTTGAGCTGCGCCGGGATGGCCTCATGCGGCCCCATCCGGGGGTGGAGGTTCGGATTGCCGATGCCCAAACGGGGGCGCTGGTAGCGTCTGGCCAGGGGCAGGGCGAGATCCAGGTGCGCGGCTGGAACGTGATGCGTGGCTACTACAACATGCCCGAGGCCACCGCCAAGGCCATGACCGAGGATGGCTGGCTGCGCACCGGCGACATGGGGGAGCAAAGTGCCGATGGCCGCTTTCGCATGGTCGGGCGGCTCAAGGACATGTACCGCGTGGGCGGAGAGAACGTGGCACCGGCCGAGGTCGAGGAGGTGCTGCATGCCCACCCTGCCGTGCAGCAAGCGCAGGTCATTGGGGTGCCCGATGCCCGCCTGGGAGAAGTGACCGGCGCATTTGTGCTGCTCAAGCCCGGCCAGCAGGCCAGTGGTGATGAGCTTATTGCCTGGTGCAAGGCGCGCTGCGCGAATTTCAAGGTGCCTCGTTACCTGGAGCTGGTGAACAGCTTCGAGAACATCGGCATGACGGGCAGCAGCAAGGTGCAGAAGAACAAGCTGCGCGCGCATGCGCTGCAGTTGTGGAACATCCAAGCTGACACGGTGGCCGTATGATGCTGAACGCTTCTCTCTCCCGCGAAGACGATGGGCGCGATGTGGTCCTGTGCGAATGCTTTGCACGCGATGGTTTGCAGCATGAGTCGGTGATGCTGCCCACCGCCACCAAGGTGGACCTGATCCGGCGCTTTGCCGACATGGGGTTTGCGCGCATCGAGGCGACCTCGTATTCCAACCCCAAGGTGATTCCCCAATTTGCCGATGCCAGCGAGTTGCTGCAGGCGCTGCCACGTGCAGCGGGTGCGTTCTACAAGGCGACTTGCGCCAATCTCCGCGCGGTGGAGCGGGCACTGGCGGACCGCAAGGCCGGCTATGGCGCCAACGAGATCAGTCTGCTGGTGTCGGCAACCGACACCCATTCCCTGAAGAACCTGGCCCGCAGCCGGGCCGACCAATGGCAGAACATTGCGCAGATGGCCGCAGCCGCTGCTGACCAGTTCCGGCTGATCGGAACGATATCGATGGCCTTTGGCTGCCCTTTCGAAGGGTGGGTCGACCCAGACAGTGTGCTGGCGGATGTGGGGCGCTTTCGGGATGCCGGGGTGCGCTATGTGACCCTGGGCGACACGACGGGCACCGCAACGCCGCGTGTGGCGGCAGAGTTGTTCAGGCGCATGCGCGTGGCCTACCCCGATGTGACGCCGATTGCGCACTTTCATGACACGCGGGGCACCGGCTTGGTGAACTACGTGGCTGCGCTGGATGCCGGTGTGCGGCACTTTGACTGCGCGATGGGTGGCGTGGGTGGCCACCCTGCCAAGGTGAAATACGGCGGCGGCCATACAGGCAATGTCAGCAGTGAGGACCTGATCGACCTGTTCGAAAACATGGGCGTCAAGACCGGTATCGACATGCAGGCCTTGCTGGAAACCGCAGAGCTGTGCGAAGCGGTACTGGGGCGTGAGCTGCATGCCCGCGTGGTGCGCAGCGGCTTGAACCCCTTGCGCAGTGCAGCGCGATGAGTGCTGCAAGCGCTATGGAGAACCTATGCCGCCACCGACCACTGGTATGAACGCAGCCCACCCTGAACCAGCGCTTTCCGCCTACCCGGAGGTGGCGCCGTTTGCTGAATGGTTGGGCCTGGTAACCGAGACGGCCGCCGAAGGGCATGCCGTGCTACGGCTTGCGCCGCGCAAAGAGCTGCTCAACCGGCGGGGCGCCATCCATGGCGGGGTGCTTGCCAGCATGCTTGACAGCGCCATGGCCCGTGCCAGCCGGACGTTGGCGGGGGTGGAGGAGCTGGGTGGCACCACCGACCTGCATGTGCAGTACATGCAGCCAGCGGAGGGCGACCTGCAGGTCAGGGCCTGGGTGGAGCATGCGGCCCAGACCTTGGTGTTTTGCCGCGCCGAGATCCGCGATGCGGCCGACCGCCTGGTGGCTTCAGGCACCGCGTCATTGAGAATTCGCCGAAAACGGAGCCAATGGTCTCCGTGATTTTCTATACTTCATGAATGCCTAAAACAGACCTCATGCCTTCCGCAGATGCTCAGGAGCCCAAGACCGCCAGCCATTTCAAGGAGCTGGTGTCGTTTCGCCTGAACATGCTTGCAAGCCATTGGAGCCGCCTGGCTGCAGAGTCGAACCAACGTGATTTCGAGCTGGACCCCCGGGAATGGCGGATCCTGGGGATGTTGGGGGCGAATGCGCCCATGTCCCTGCAAGGCCTGGCACGTGAGGTGAATATCGACAAGAGTCTGGCCAGCCGTGCGGTGTCTTTGATGATTGACCGTGGCCTGCTGCAGCGCGGCGCGGACCAGTCCGATGGTCGGGGCGTGCAATTGAGCCTCACGGCCAAGGGCAAGCAGCTCTACCGCAAGGTGTTCCCCAAGGCCGTCAAGCGCAATGAGGAACTGCTCTCGGTGCTCAGCAGCCAGGAGCGCGAGGTCTTCGACCGGGCGCTGGACCTGCTGACGGCGCATGCGCATGAGACCTTGGCCCGCGAGCGCGCAAAGGCGGCCAAGCCCAAGCGCAAACCGGGCGCGGTCATCGCCGCCGATTGAGGGGCTGGGCCAGGCCCCTCAAGGCAAATTCTCCCGAAAAATAATCTGACTGCGCACGATGTCCACCGCCGTCATCGTGTCGAGCTGGTCGCGCAGATTGCTGAACATGCGGATGCAGCTCATGATGATGCCCAGGTGGCTTTGGGTGATGACGGCGTCCATGGTGCCGTTGATCAGCAGGGCGCGGGTGTCGGGGGTGAGGCCGTGGCCGATGAGGACGACCTGGTGCTCGCGGCCGGCTTCCTGCAATGCGCGACCTACGCCATCGGATGAACCGCCGATGTTGTAGATGCCGGCGATATGCGGGTGGCGCTGCAGCAGCTCCTTGGTCTGCTGGTAGTTGCGGGAGGAGTCGTCATAGCTCTCGCGCAGGCCCAGGATCTGCATGTCGGGGAACTGCTCGGCATGCAGTTGCAGAAAACCGCCCTCGCGCTCCTCATGCGCCAGGTAGCTGCGCGATCCTGCGATCAACGCGATTTGCGCATCGCGGCGCTGGCTGCCGATAAAGCGGGCCAGCAGGTAGGCGGCGGTGCGGCCGGCGGCCCGGTTGTCCAGCCCCACATAGGCAATGCGGGCGCTGTTGTCCAGGTCCGAGATGACGGTCAAGGTCGGCACACCCCGGTCGGCGAGTTGCTGCACCGCTTCGCGCACCGCTGGGTGCTCGATGGCCATAAAGGCGATGCCCTGCACCCTTTTGCCCAGGCGCAGCAAGCTGGCGGCCAGCGCTTCGGGGTTGAAGCTCTCGACATATTCCACCTGGCATTTGACGTTGAAGGGCGCCTGGTGGCTTTCTGAAAAACCAATGGTGTCGCCCAGCATGCGCAGGTAGGGGTTCTGCCCTTGGGGCAGCACAAAGGCCAGCTTCCAGGGCGCAGATTGGGGCGCGGCATCGGCCAGGGCATCGGGCAGGTAGCCCAGCGCCTGCGCGGCCTGGCGCACCTTCTGCACGGTGATGGGTCGCACGCCGGGGCGCTGGTTCAGCACCCGGTCGGCGGTGGCGGTAGACACGCCCGCCAGGGCGGCCACGGTCTTGAGCGTGAGGCGCTGGCTAGGCACTGCGGGCTTATGGGGCATCAGAAAACATCAGATTCAATCATTTTGTGCGTTTGACTATAGCAAGTCGTTTGCATATCTTCCAGTATGAGATCTGTGCCATTACATCAATTCAAATCAAATATTAGGAGACAAGCATGACCGAACTCAGCCGCCGTTCCCTCATCAAGGGACTGACTGCCTTGCCTGCCGCAGGCATGGTGTCGGGCTTTCCCCGGATCGCGCGGGCGGCCGAGTTCTCGCTGAAGTACGGCAACAACCTGCCGCTCAGCCACCCGCTCAATATCCGCGCCCAAGAGGCGGCCGACCGCATCCGCAAGGAAAGCAATGGCCGAGTGGAGCTGGCCATCTACCCCAACAACCAATTGGGTGGTGACACCGACATGCTGTCGCAGGTGCGCTCGGGCGGGATTGATTTCTTCACGCCGTCGGCGCTGGTGATTGCCACCTTGGTGCCGGCAGCGGCCATCAACGCGGTGGGCTTTGCGTTTACCAACTACGACCAGGTCTGGAAGGCGATGGATGGCCCGCTGGGCGCGATGGTGCGGGCCGAGATTGCCAAGCGCAAGCTCTATGCATTCGACAAGATGTGGGACAACGGTTTCCGCCAGACCACCAGCAGCAAGGGCGCGGTGCAAAGTGCCAAGGACATGGACGGCCTCAAGATCCGCGTGCCGGTGAGCCCGATGCCGATTGCGATGTTCAAGGGCCTGGGCGCGGCGCCGGCCAGCCTGCAGTTCTCTGAGGTGTATTCGTCGCTGCAGACGCGGATTGTGGATGCGCAGGAGAACCCGCTGCCCATCATCCAGGTGGCCAAGCTGTACGAGGTGCAGAAGTTCTGCTCGCTGACCAACCATATCTGGGACGGCTACTGGTTCATTGCCAATGGCCGCATGTGGGAGAGCCTGCCAGCCGATCTGAAGAAGATCGTGGCCACGGCGATCAACGATGCCGGCATGGCGCAGCGTGCGGATATCAGCCAGCTCAATGCCTCGGTGCAGGCCGATCTGGCCAGCAAGGGCCTGCAGTTCAACCAGCCCGATGCGGAGAGCTTTCGCGCGGCGCTGCGCAGCTCGGGCTTTTACAAGGATTGGCAAGGCCGCTTTGGCAAGGACGTGTGGAGCCTGCTCGAAGGCGCCGTTGGCAAGCTCGCTTGAGCGCTGCTCTGTTTTACGCCCTGAAAGAGCATTGCCATGTCCCACCCTGCAACCCCCGCGCTGGCGGGGCACTCTGCTGCGCCGCCCGACAACGCCTTGGCCTCGCTCGCGCGTGGCGTTGACCGAGGACTGGGCGCCATTGTCGAGACGGCGGCCGCTGCCTTGGTGCTGGCCGAAATCATCGTGCTGTTTGCCGGCGTGGTGGCACGCTATGTGTTCCACCAGCCGCTGGTCTGGTCCGATGAGCTGGCCTCGCTGATGTTTCTGTGGCTGTCCATGCTGGGCGCCGTGGTGGCGCTGCGCCGGGGTGAGCACATGCGCATGACGGCCTTTATCAACAATGTGCGGCCAGGCCTGCGCGCGGCGCTGGAGGCCTTTGCGCTCGCCGCGTCGCTGGCCTTTTTGCTGATGGTGCTGGGCCCCGCCTACGAGTATGCGGAGGAAGAAGCCTTTATCACCACGCCGGCGATGGAGCTGAGCAATGCCTGGCGGGCCGCTGCGCTGCCGGTGGGCATGGGCCTGATGGCCGTGGTGGCCTTGCTGCGCCTCATGACGCAGACGAGCTGGCAAAAGGCGCTGGCGGCGGTGGCCATGGTGGCGGGGATGGTGCTGCTGTTCTGGCTGTGCCAGCCGTTGTTCAAGAGCCTGGGCAAGTTCAACCTGGTGATCTTTTCTGTGCTGGTGGTGGCGGGCACGGTGTTTGCCGGTGTGCCGATTGCGTTCTCGTTTGCGCTGGCCACCTTTGGCTATCTGGCGCTGACCACGCGCACACCGCTGGTGGTGATGGTGGGCCGGCTGGATGAGGGCATGTCGCACCTGATCATGCTGGCGGTGCCGATGTTCATTTTTCTGGGCTCGCTGATCGAGATGACCGGCATGGCCAAGGCGATGATCCAGTTTCTGGCCAGTCTGCTGGGGCGCGTGCGCGGGGGCCTTTCCTATGTGCTGATTGGCGCGATGTACCTGGTCTCGGGCATCTCGGGATCGAAGGTGGCCGACATGGCGGCGATTGCGCCGGTGCTCTTCCCCGAGATGAAAAAGCGCGGCGCCAAGGAGGGCGATCTGGTCGCGCTGTTGTCAGCGACGGGCGCGCAGACCGAGACCATTCCGCCGTCCATCGTGCTGATCACGATTGGCTCGGTCACCGGCATATCGATTGCCGCGCTGTTTACCGGCGGCATGCTGCCCGCCGTGGTGCTGGGCGCTGCGCTGTGCTGCGTCGTGTGGTGGCGTTACCGCAAAGAGGATCTGAGCGGTGTGGAGCGCTTCAGCGGCAAGCAGATTGGCCGCCTGCTGGTGATTGCCTTGCCGGCGCTGGCCTTGCCCTTTGTGATCCGCGCCGCCGTGGTGGAGGGGATTGCGACGGCGACCGAGGTGTCCACCATCGGCGTGGTCTATTCGGTGCTGGTGGGCTTGTTCATCTACCGCTGTTTTGACTGGCGGCGCCTCAAGCCCATGCTGGTCGAGACCGCTTCGCTGTCGGGCGCGATCATGCTGATTGTCGGCTGCGCCACCGGCATGGCCTGGGGACTGACGCAGTCGGGCTTCTCATCCGACCTAGCCAAGGCGATGACCAGCATGCCGGGCGGCAGCTGGGGGTTCCTCGCCATCTCCATCGTCTGCTTCATCGTGCTGGGCAGTGTGCTCGAAGGCATCCCCGCCATCGTGCTGTTTGGCCCGCTTCTCTTCCCCATCGCCAAGGAGGTGGGCGTGCACGAGGTGCATTACGCGATGGTCGTGATCTTTGCGATGGGCATTGGCCTGTTTGCGCCGCCCTTTGGTGTGGGCTACTACGGCGCCTGCGCGATCAGCAAGGTCAACCCCAACGAGGGCATTCGGCCCATCGGCGGCTACATGCTGGCGCTGTTCGTCGGGCTGCTCTTTGTGGCAGCCATTCCCTGGATTTCTACCGGATTTTTATAAGCGGACTGCTGCCCCAGGGCCCACCCGACCAGCTTCCCGGCCTTGGTCTGCATCGCGTGCGCGCCACGTGAGGCAGCGCCCATGCAACCAACGCAACAACCAACCCTACAACAAACGAAAGACAAGCTATGAGTCGCTTTTTGGGAGAGATCCGCCAGCTGGGCTATGTGGTCGACGACATCGAGGCCGCGATGAAATACTGGAGCGAGACCTTGGGCGTGGGCCCCTGGTTCTACAACCCGCAGGTGCCCATCGAGAACTACCAGTACGCGGGCGAGCGCTACCAGCCGCACAACTCGGTGGCGCTGGCCAACTCCGGCTTTGTGCAGGTGGAGCTGATCCAGGTGCGCAACGATGTGCCGTCGATGTACCGCGACTTTCTGCGCGCGGGCCGCACGGGCCTGCAGCATGTGGCGTACTGGACCACCGACTACGACGCCGATCTGCAGCGCTTGCTGGCGCAGGGCTTCAAGCCGCAGATGAGTGGCGAGGTGGGCAAGAACGGCCGCTTTATCTACTTTGACACCGAGTACCACCCGGGCACGGTGATCGAGCTGTCCGAAGTGATGGGCCCCAAGGGAAAGATGTTTGATCTGATCCGCGCGGCCTCCCAGGACTGGGATGGTCAGAACCCCGTGCGCCCTTTCCCTGACCTCAACACCCTGTGATGGCCGGCCCGCCCTGGGCCTGGAAATGCGATGAAATCTACCCATTTTGAAGCCAGCTACCTGATCGAGACGCCGCTGGCGCCCGAGGCCGTGGCCGAGGTGATGGCCGGTGAGCAATCCTGCGGCACCTTCACCCGCGTGGCCGGCGAGACCGATGACCTGCGGGCACGCGCACGCGCCCAGGTGCTACAGGTGCAGCCGCTGGGCACGGTGGAGCGGCCCAGCCTGCCCAATGCCTGGTTGGAGCGTCAAGGCTATGGCGCAGGCGCCAACTGGCAGCGTGCGCGCGTGCGTATTGCCTTCCCCATCGCCAATGTCGGCGCCAACCTGCCCACCTTGGCCGCTACCGTCAGCGGCAATCTGTATGACCTGGGAGAGGTATCGGGCCTGCGGCTGGAGCGCCTGGATCTGCCGCCGGACTACCGTGACCAGTTCGATCTGCCGACGATGGGAGTGGCCGGCACGCGGCGCAGTATTGGCGCCAGCGCAGGCGCGATGGTGGGCACCATCATCAAACCGAATGTGGGGCTATCGGCCCAGCAGACGGCCGACCTGGTGCGGCAGCTGTGCGACGCGGGTGTGGACTTTATCAAGGACGACGAGGTATCGGCCAACCCAGCGCATGCGCCGCTTGAGGAGCGCATTCCGGCGGTGATGCGCGTGATCCGCGAGCACCGCGAGCGCACCGGCAAATGGGTGATGGTGGCCTTCAACATCACTGACGAGACCAGCGCCATGCTGCGCCATGCCGATCTGGTGCAGCAGGAGGGCGGCAGCTGCGTGATGGCCAGCATCAACTGGTGCGGGCTGTCGGGCATTCAGAGCCTGCGGCGCCACACGCCCTTGGCGCTGCATGCCCACCGCAATGGCTATGGCGCGCTGTCGCGCGATCCGATGCTGGGTATGGGCTACCAGGCCTACCAGACGCTGTGGCGCCTGGCCGGGGTGGACCATGTGCATGTGCATGGTTTGCAGGGCAAGTTTGCGCAGCCCGATGCCGAGGTGGTGGAATCCGCACAGGACTGCCAGCGGCGCCTGTCGGCCGCGCAGGATGACTGCGTGCTGCCAGCGTTCTCATCGGGCCAGTGGGCGGGCACGGTACCGGCCACCTGGGCGGCGCTGCAGAGCGATGACCTGCTGTTTATGTCCGGCGGCGGCATTTTGGCGCACCCCGATGGGCCTGCGGCTGGCGTGGTGAGCATTCGCCAGGCCTGGGCTGCCGTGCGCGAAGGCAGCAGCCTGGACGACTATGCCTGGCATGCGCCGGAGCTGGCGCGCGCGCTGCAGTTTTTTGGCAAGCGCGGATAGGCGACATGCTGGATACCTTGCTGCGCGGCCAGCCCGCCGTCGTCTGGTATGGCGATGACTTTACCGGTGCGACCGACACCCTGGCCACGGTGGCGCAGGCGGGCCTGCGCTCTCTGCTTTTTCTGGATGTGCCTACCGAGGCGCAACGGGCCCAGGCCGGGCCCTTGCAGGCCATTGGCATCGCCGGTGCGGCCCGCAGCCTGCCGCCTGCCGCAATGGCCGAGGTGCTGGCGCCGGTGGCGCAGTTTATGGCCGCCAGCGGCGCGCCACTGCTGCACTACAAATGCTGCTCCACCTTTGACAGCGCCCCGCATGTGGGTAGCATTGGTGCGGCCGTGGCGGCCTTGCGCAAGGTCGCACCCGCATCGCCAGCGGTGATCGTTGGCGGCCAGCCCAATATTGGGCGCTTTTGCGCCTTTGGCAACCTGTTTGCGCAGGCGGGGCCGGGTGGCGCGGTGCAGCGCGTTGACCGCCACCCCACCATGCGGCAGCACCCCGTTACCCCCATGGATGAGGCCGATTTGCGCCTGCACCTGGCCAAACAGGGGCTGGCGGATATTCGGCTGCTGAGCACCCGGCAGCTGGAGCTGGCGGGGGCCGATGCCGACGTGCTGCTGCACTGGATGCAGGCGCAAGAAGGCGCAAGCCCTGTGCCGGATGCCTTGCTGATCGACCTGGTGCACGAAGCCCAGCTGCCGCAGATTGGCGCGTTGCTGTGGGCGCGCGCGCAGCAGTCGCCGTTGCTGGCCGTGGGGCCCAGCGGTGTCGAGCAGTGCCTGATAGCCGGCTGGCGGCAATTGGGCTTGTTGGGCGATGCGCCAGTGGCGGAGCCGCTGGCACCCGCGCAGGGCCCGGTGCTGGTGTTGGTGGGCAGCCTGTCGCCGGTATCCAGCCAGCAGATCGCGGCCAGCCAGCAGTTTGATAAGCGGGAGGTGGAGGTGGGCCGGCTGTTGGCCGAAGAGGGCTATCTAAGCGCTTGCGCGGCCCAGCTGGCCCAGGGGCTGCACGAGGGGCGCCCTATGCTGGCGCACACCAGCCGACCTGACCAGGTGGTGGACGCGGCCACGACGGCAGCGGTGGCACAGCGCAGTGCGCAATTGGTGGCAGAAACCTTGCGCCTGGTGGCAGCACAGGGCCAGCCCTTGCGGCGCCTGGGCATTGCGGGCGGCGATACCTCCAGCCTGGCGACCCAGGCTTTGGGGTTGTGGGGGCTGGCCTTCCACAGCACCTTGGCGCCCGGCGTGACCTTGAGCGTGGCGCGCAGCGATGATGCGCGCATCGATGGGTTGGAGCTGATGCTCAAAGGCGGGCAGATGGGCGATGCGCAGCTGTTCGACCGGCTGGTGACGGGGGCGGGCTGAGGGGCGCGTGGGCTGCAGCGCAGACGTAAAAAAGCCCCAGGCGCTATGCCTGGGGCTATCTTGTGGTGTGGTGTGCTGTGGCTTGCTGCGCAAGCAAAGGCGCGGCCTGCGCCGCGCCAGGGCTTACTTGCCTTCCTTGCGCGCTTGGGCTTGGGCGGCGACCAGGGCCGTCATGTTGACCACGCGGCGCACGGTGGACGAAGGGGTCAGCACATGGGCGGGTGCCTCGCTGCCCAGCAGGATCGGGCCGATGGTGGTGCCGTGCGAGGCAGTGGTCTTGAGCACATTGAACAGGATGTTTGCGGCATCCAGGTTCGGGCAGATCAGCACATTGGCTTCACCGGTCAGGCTCGACTCGATGAGCGTGCGCTCGCGCACGTTTTCGTCCAGCGCAGCATCGCCATGCATTTCGCCATCGCATTCGATGTCGGGGTTGGCAGCGGCGAACAGGTCGCGGGCAGCGCGCATCTTGAGCGCCGACTTGCGGGTGGACGAGCCGTAGTTGCTGTGCGAGAGGAAGGCCACCTTGGGTGGCAGACCAAAGCGCTGCACCTCTTGCGCGGCGAGCTTGGCGATCTGGGCCAGCTCTTCGGCGGTGGGGTCTTCGTTGATGTAGGTATCCGCGATGAACAAGGTGCGGTTTTCCAGCATCAGCGCGTTCACGGTAGCCAGGCGGTTGGCGTCGGTCTTGTGGCCCAGCACGTCTTCGATATGGCCCAGGTGGCGGTCAAAGCGGCCCATCACGCCGCAGAGCATCGCGTCGGCATCGCCCAGGTGCACCATCAGTGCGGCGATCACGGTGTTGGAGCGGCGCACCGCCGACTTGGCCACCTCAGGCGTGACGCCATTGCGGCCCATCAGCGCGTGGTAGGCCTCCCAGTACTGGCGGAAGCGCGGGTCATCTTCAGGGTTGACGATGTCCACATCCTTGCCCAGTTGCAGGCGCAGACCGGCCTTGGCAATGCGTGCTTCGATGACGGCAGGGCGGCCGATCAGGATGGGCTTGGCCAGGCCGTCGTCCACCGCCACTTGCACAGCGCGCAGCACGCGGTCGTCTTCGCCTTCGGCGTAGGCCACGCGTTGCACGTTGGCCTTGGCGGCTGCAAAGACCGGGCGCATGAACATGCTGGTCTGGTAGACGAAGCGGGTGAGGTTCTCACGGTAGGCGTCGATGTCCTCGATCGGGCGTGCTGCCACGCCGGATTCTTGTGCAGCCTTGGCCACGGCGGGCGCAATGCGCAGAATCAAACGGGTGTCGAAAGGCGTAGGGATCAGGTAGTCGGGGCCGAACTTCAGCTCCTTGCCCTGGTAGGCGGCGGCCACTTCGTCGCTCACGTCCTGCTTGGCCAGCGCGGCAATTTCGCGCACGCAGGCCAGCTTCATCGCTTCGGTGATCTTGCTGGCGCCGCAGTCAAGCGCGCCACGGAAGATGTAGGGGAAGCACAGCACGTTGTTGACCTGGTTCGGGTAGTCCGAACGGCCGGTGGCGATGATGCAATCGGGGCGAACGGCCTTGGCCAGCTCGGGGCGGATTTCTGGCTCGGGGTTGGCCAGCGCCAGGATGATCGGCTTGTCGGCCATGGTCTTGACCATGTCGGCGGTCAGCACGCCGGGAGCCGAGCAGCCCAGGAACACATCCGCGCCGTTGACCACGTCGGCCAAGGTGCGGGCCTCGGTCTTTTGCGCGTAGCGCGCCTTGGAGGCGTCCAGGTTGCCGGGGCGGCCTTCGTAGATCACGCCCTTGGAGTCCACCATGAAGATGTTCTCGCGCTTGACGCCCAGGCCCACCATCACATCGACGCAGGCAATGGCAGCCGCACCGGCGCCAGAGACGGCGATCTTGACGTTGCCGATCTGCTTGTCGACCAGCTCCAGGCCGTTGAGCAGTGCGGCGCTGGAGATGATGGCCGTGCCGTGCTGGTCGTCATGGAACACCGGAATGTTCATGCGCTTGGACAGCTCTTGCTCGATGTAGAAGCACTCGGGGGCCTTGATGTCTTCGAGGTTGATGCCGCCCAGCGTGGGTTCGAGGCTGGCGATGATGTCGATCAGCTTGTCCGGATCGCGCTCGGCCAGCTCGATGTCAAACACATCGACGCCGGCAAACTTCTTGAACAAACAGCCCTTGCCTTCCATCACCGGCTTGCTGGCCAGCGGGCCGATATCGCCCAGGCCCAGCACGGCGGTGCCATTGGTGATCACGCCCACCAGGTTGCCGCGCGAGGTGTAGTCAGCAGCCAGGCTGGGATCGGCCTCGATGTCCAGGCAAGGGTAGGCCACGCCTGGCGAATAGGCCAGCGACAGGTCACGCTGGTTGGACAGCGGCTTGGTCGGGGTGACGGAGATCTTGCCCTTGCTGGGGCTGCGGTGGTATTCGAGTGCGGCTTCGCGCAGTGCCTGTTCGGCGGCGGACAGTTGTTGTGCCATAAGAGTGAATCAATCCAGAGTGAACCAAGCTGATGATAAAGGCGCAGGCCCACCCCTATGGGGCAGTGGGCCTAAGTTTCGATGCTGCACCGCAGCAATCTTGTCAGTGGGCATCTGCTTGCTGCGCAGCCTTGATGATCTGGGCCTGGTCGAGTTTGGCGCCGTTGAAAAACAGGTTCAAGGCGACGGCACAGATGGAGGCCAGCAGGATGCCCGATTCGATCAGCGGGTGGATGGCGTGGGGCATCCATTGGCGGAACTGCGGTGCAATCAGCGGGATCATGCCCACGCCAATCGACACGGCAACGACCATGGCGTTGTAGCGGTTATGGCGGAAATCCACATTCGACAGGATACGGATGCCGGTGGCGGCCACCATGCCGAACATGACCAAGCCCGCGCCGCCCAGCACCATGGTGGGCAGCGATTCGACCAGCGCGCCCAGCTTGGGCAGCACGCCCAGAATGATCAGGATAAAGCCGCCGGCCACGCAGACAAAGCGGCTCTGGATGCCGGTGACTGCGACTAGGCCGACGTTTTGCGAGAAGCTGGTGTAGGGGAAGGTGTTGAAGATGCCGCCCAGCAAGGTGCCCAGGCCATCGGTGCGCAGGCCCCGGGTCAGGTCGGCGGGGGTGACCTCTTTGTTGGTCATGTCGCCCAGTGCCAGGAACATGCCCACCGATTCGATCATCACGACGACCATCACCAGGGTCATCGTCAGGATCAGGATGGGGTCGAACACCGGCATCGCGATCTCGAACGGCATGACAAAGTCAAACCACTCGGCATGCGCGACTTTTTCATAGGTCATCAGGCCCATGGCCGAGGCCACGATGGCGCCGATGACAATGCCGGCCAGCACCGCGATATTGGCCATAAAGCCCTTGGCAAACTTGGTGATCAGCAGGATGGAGACCAGCACCAGCGCGGAGATGCCAACGCCGCTCAGGTCCGCATAGCGGGGGTTGGGCACGGACGGCAGGATGGCCAGGCCGTGTGGGATGGGCGGCAGCGCCGAGCCCGGCGCGCCAGCGGCCATCTGGGCGCTTTGCAGCCATTTGACATGCTCGGGGTTGGGCACGGAAGGCGCCGTGGGGCCCACCGGGTTGCCAAAAATCCAGTTGATCCCCACGCGCATCAGGCTGATGCCGATCACCGTGATGATGGTGCCGGTGACGACCGGCGGGAAGAACCGCAGCATGCGGCTGACCAGCGGTGAGATCAGGATCGATATGACCCCCGCACCGATGACCGAGCCAAAGATGAGGCCTGCGCCATAGACGCCTCCTGTGGTCTGCGCCATCGAGATCATCGGCGCCACGCTGGCAAAGGTCACGCCCATCATCACCGGCAGCTTGATGCCAAACCAGCGGGTCGCTCCCCAGGCCTGGATCAGGGTGACCAGACCGCAGACGAAGAGATCAGCCGATATCAGCTTGGCGATCTGGTGGGAATCGAGGTTGAGTGCGCGCCCTACTATCAGCGGCACCGCCACGGCCCCCGCATACATGACCAGCACATGCTGCAAGCCCAAGGTGGTGAGGCGCCCCAGGGGCAGCACCTGGTCGACGGGGTGTTTGTCAGACTGCATCTTTATCACTCCTCATGCGGGGAATTTCTGACCAGAAAAGCCAGTGTTATGTCTTAAAAATCCATACAAAAAGTGTATACACATGCGCTGATGGCGCACCCCCCTGATTACCCTCAAGCCGCCACCATGCGATGGGGAGTGGCCGGTCGGATGCGCGTGGCTCGTTCACAAAAATGCCTGCCGCCACATGCAAAACCGCTCCCAGGCACGGGGCATGGGGGCGGTGGATGCAAAAAACGGTAAGGCGGCGCTGCCGGGCGCCGCGTTGGATCAGGCCAACAGATCGACCAGCGAGCGGGCGATGACCTTGGTGGCGCGGCGCAGGTCTTCCAGGTCCAGGCGCTCGTCGGCGCGCTTGGCATGGCTCTCCAGCACGGTGCGGGGGCCGGCGCCGTAGATCACACCGGGAATGCCACGCTCCACATAGAGGCGCACATCGGTGTAGAGCGGTGTGCCCACAGCTGGGGGCTTCTCGCCAAACACGGCTTCGCCATGGGTCTGGATGGCATCGACCAGCGGCTGGTTGCCGGCCAGCGGCGTCATCGCATTGGCCAGCAGCAGGCGCTTGATGTCGATGCGCACGGCGTCGTCACCTTGGTAGCCGCGCTCGTTGTTGAAGCGCTCCACCGCCTTGGCAATCACCTGGCGGATATGGGCTTCGACCTCGACCGGGTTTTCCTCGGGGATCATGCGGCGGTCGATCTTGAGCAGCACCTTGCCCGGGATCACATTGGTGTTGGTGCCCCCTTCAATGCGGCCAATGTTCAGGTAAGGGTGCTTGATGCCTTCGACCTTAGAGCAGACCTTTTGGTAGGCGGTGTTTTCCGCATACAGGTCGTTCATGATCGCCACGGTGGCCTGCAGCGCATCCACCCCGGTGTGCGGCACGGCGGCATGGGCCATCTTGCCGTGTACGGTGATCTCCATCTGCAGGCAGCCGTTGTGGGCGACGACCACCTCATAGCTGAAGCCGGCAGCGACCATCAAGTCGGGTTTGGTCAGGCCTTTTTCCAGCAACCAGCCGGGGCCCAGCAGGCCGCCAAACTCTTCGTCGTAGGTAAAGTGCAGCTCCACCGCGCCCCGGCTGGGCTTGGCCACGGCCTCCAGTGCGCGCAAGGCGTAGGTGAAGGTGGAGAAATCGCACTTGCTCACCGCAGCAGCGCGGCCATAGAGCTTGCCGTCAACAATGCGGGCGCCATAGGGGTCATGGCTCCAGCCCTCGCCGGGCGGCACCACATCGCCATGGGCGTTGAGTGCAATGGTGCGGCCCGAGCCGGCTGCGCCAAAGGGGCGGCGCACGATCAGGTTGGTGATCGAGGTCATGCCGTAGGCTTCGACATCGGCCTGGGGCACTTCATGCTTTTCAGCGGTGTAGCCCATGGCCTGCAGCAGCTCGGCGGTGCGCTCGGCGTGGGGCGTGTTGTCGCCCGGTGGGGTGTCGGTAGGCACTTGCACCAGCTTCTGGAAGAACTGCACCTGCTCGTCAAAGTGCTGGTCAATCCACTGGTCCAGGGCGGCGTAGGTGGCGTTGTTCGTGGTCATACGGTTTCGTTTTCTAGTTGTTGAAGGACGTGGCTGAAGCTGTCGATCGCTAGCTGCATGTCATCGGCGGTCGAGGACTCCAGCGGGTTGTGGCTGATGCCGCTGTTGATGCCGCGCACAAAGAGCATGGCCTGGGGCATGATCTCGTGCAGCTTCATCGCATCATGGCCGGCGCCGCTGGGCATGCGGAACAGCGGCACGCCCTGGGCGGCCACGGCCTTTTCCCAGCGCTGCTGCCAGGCCGGCGCGCTGGGGGCGGCAGCCGCTTGCATGGTTTGCTCGGCGCGGTAGCGCAGGCCGCGCTTGTGCGCAATCGCCTCCAATTGGCCCATCACATCGCGCACCAGCGCGTCGCGCTGCGGATCGGTGGGCGCGCGCATGTCAATACTGAACTTGCACTGGCCGGGCACAACGTTGATCGAGCCGCTGGGCACTTCGAGCATGCCGACGGTGGCGACCGAATCCCCGTCTTGCGCGGCGCGCTGCTCGGCATACAGCATCAGCTCGGCCACGCCGCAGGCGGCGTCGCGGCGGCGGTCCATCGGCGTGGTGCCGGCATGGCTGGCCATGCCCACCATTTCGCAGACATAGCGCGAGCTGCCGTTGATCGAGGTGACGATGCCCAGCGGAATATCCAGCTCGGTCAGCACCGGGCCCTGCTCGATGTGGACCTCGATAAAGCCCAGGTAGTTGGATGCATCGCGCTGGATCTTGGGGATGTCGTCAATGCACAGGCCGGCATGCTGCATGGCTTCGCGCATCGTGATGCCGGCGGCATCGGCCTGGTCCAGCCACTGCGGGTTGAAGTGGCCGATCAGTGCGCCCGAGCCCAGGAACGTGGCCTTGTAGCGCTGGCCTTCTTCCTCGGCAAAGGCCACCACTTCGATGCCAAAGGGCAGGCGCTTGCCGGCGCGGTGCAGCTCGCGCACGCAGGCCATCGGCACAAAGATGCCCAGGCGCCCGTCGTACTTGCCGCCGTTGCGCACGGTGTCGTAATGGCTGCCGGTGAGCAGGTATTGGCCGCCTTCCTGCGCGGGGCGGTAGCGGCCCACCACATTGCCGACCGCATCGATCTCGACCTCGTCAAAGCCGCTGTCGCGCATCCAGTGGCTGATGCGCTGGGCGCAGGCGCGGTGGGCATCGGTCAGATAGGTGACGGTGAGCTGGCCTTTTTCAGCAAAGCCCTCGTCGCTGTGCTGGGCCAGGCGCTCCTGCCAGTCCCAGACGTCATTGCCCAGCACCGGCTCGTAGCCGAACTTGTCGTTCAGGCGGATCTCGGCAATGCGGTGGATGTTGCGCAGCGCCTCGTTGCGCTCGAAATCGGGGTGGTGGTTCAGGCGCCGCGCAAAGGTGGCGATGATCTCCTGTTTGGCCAGGCCCAGGCCCCGTGGCCCGCGCACCGCCAGGATGAACGGAAAACCAAAGCGGGCGTTGTAGTCCGCATTGAGCTGCTGGATCTGCGCGAACTCCTCGGGTGTGCATTGCGTCAGGCCCGCGCGGTTTTGCTCCAGCGTGGACTCTGCCGTCAAGGTGTTGGCCACCATGGCCTTGCCCGCCAGCTCCGGGTGGGCGCGGATCAGCGCCAGCTGCGCATCGACCGGCGCCTGCGCCAGCACGCGCACCATCGCGTGCTTGAGCTGGGCGAGCGAGGCAAAAGGCCGCTGGGCCAGCGCGGCTTGGGCAATCCAGGGCGAGTGCTCGTACAGCCCATCGAGCATGGCCAGCGCCGCATCGGGCGTGGCTTGGTTGAGTTGTTCCAGGGTCAGGGCCATGTGTTTCCTATCGAATGGATGGGGTACTAGCGCTTCTTTTCGCTTGGGCGCGGCGCTGTGTCATCTTTCAAAGCGTGGGGGCGGGAAAGTGCGCGGCCCAGTGGCGGGCAATGTCGATGCGGCGGCAGACCCAGACGTTCTGGTGCTGCTGGATATGGTCCAAAAAGCGCTGCAGTGCGGTGATGCGGCCCGGGCGGCCCAGCAGGCGGCAGTGCATGCCGATGCTCATCATCTTCGGGCGGTTCTCGCCGGCCGGGTCGCCTTCGGCGTACAGCACATCAAAGCTGTCCTTGAGGTACTGGAAGAAGGGATCGGCATGCGAGTAGCCCTGGGGCAGCGCAAAGCGCATGTCGTTGCAGTCCAGGGTGTAGGGAACGATCAGCTGGTGCGCGGCGCTGCCATCGCTCTTGCCGACCTTCATCCAGAAGGGCAGGTCGTCGCCGTAGTAGTCGCTGTCATAGGCAAAGCCACCAAAATCGGCCACCAGGCGGTGGGTGTTGGGGCTGTCGCGGCCGGTGTACCAGCCCAGGCCGTGGGTGCTGCGGCTGCCGTAGAGGCTGTGGAAGATGTCCATTGCCTGCTGCATATGGGCGCGCTCGACCTCTTCGGGCGTATTTTGGTAATGCACCCATTTGAGGCCGTGGCAGGCCACCTCATGGCCCAGATCGGAGAACGCCTGGGCCAGCTCGCGGTGGCGCTGCAGCGCCGAGGCCACGCCAAACACCGTCAGCGGCAGGCCGCGCTTTTCAAACTCGCGCAGCAGGCGCCAGACGCCGGCGCGCGAGCCGTATTCATAGATGCCATCCATGCTCATGTGGCGGTCCGGGTAGGAGGCCGGGTTGAACATTTCCGAGAGGAACTGCTCGCTGCCCGGGTCGCCGTGCAGCACATGGTTTTCACCGCCTTCCTCGTAGTTCAGCACAAACTGCACCGCAATGCGTGCGCCCTGGGGCCACTGGGCATGGGGCAGATCGCGGCCGTAGCCGATCAGGTCGCGGGGGTAGGGGGTGGTAGCGTCGTAGGTCATAGCGTGATCGAGGACAGAGCCATGGATAAATCGTTGCTGGGAATCTCGCGTTCGAACTGCAGGCCTTGCTCCACATGCTCCAGGTGCGCGATCATCAGCTGCACTGCGCCTTCGGCATCCTTGCGGGCAAGGGCCTGCACAATCTCTTCGTGCTCCTCATGGGAGTGGGCGGCGGCGCTGGCCGACTGGTACATCAAGGTGATCAGCGCGCAGCGCGAGATCAGATCGCCCAGCAGTTGGGCCAGCACTTCGTTGCCCATCAGCTCGGCCATGCGCACATGGAAGTCGCCCAAGAGTTCGGTGCGCTCGGTGACATCGGCGCGGTGCACGGCGGCGGCTTCCTGGCGCACATGCTCGCGCAAGACCTTGATCTGCTTGGGCGTGACGGTCTCGACAAAGCTGCGGGTCATCTGCGCTTCGAGCATCTTGCGCACGGCAAAGACCTGGCGCGCTTCGGTGACGGACGGGGTGGACACAAAGGCGCCGCGTGCGGGCTCCAGCGTGACCAGGTGGTTTTGCGACAGCTGGAACAGCGCCTGGCGCACCAAGGTGCGCGATACGCCAAAGTGGTCGGCGAGTTTTTGCTCGGCCAGCTTGGTGCCCGGCAGCAACCGGTGCTCGACGATGGCACGGGTCAGGGCTTGGGCAATGGTGGACGTTGAGGTGGATTCCATGTCAGGATAGTAGGCCGAATGACAAAAAGTGTATACACTTTTAGTGCACATCACCAGTCCGATCTTACCCAGAATCATCAGGAGATTTACCTATGGGCCTGAGCACCCACGTTCTCGATACGATGCACGGCTGCCCCGCTGCGGGCATGGACATTGCGCTGTACGCCACCGATGGCGGCGAAGCGCGCCTCATCCGCCGCGAAACCCTGAACCACGACGGCCGCACCCAGACTCCGTTGTTTGACAATGCGACGCTGCGCCCCGGCACCTACCGCCTGAGCTTTGAAGTGGCGGCCTACTTTGCCGCCAAAGGCGTGGAGCTGCCCAGCCCCAACTTTTTGAACCAGGTGAACCTGGACTTTGGCGTGGCCCATGCCGACCAGCACTACCACGTGCCGCTGCTGGTCAGCCCCTGGAGCTATTCGACGTACCGGGGGTCTTGAGGCTTATCGACGGCAATGGGGTATGGGGCAAGCGCCTGCCCTTGACCTGTCTCAAACGCGCATCGCCAAAACTGTAGGCCGAAGCCGCAAGTTGCGGCTGCGGCCTTCCAGCGTCATCGGGGATGGCTACTATTTGCTCCTAGGCGCACCGCAGGATTCGCAGCGGTGCCAACCTGATTGACATAACAGCAAATTTCAAAGGAGTAGGTATGCAACGTTTCTCTATGCGCACCCTGGGTGTCGCCGCTGCAGTGGTTGCCGGCGCTCTGTCGATGGCGGCCTGCACGGTCACCAAGCCTGAAACCAGCAATGCGCCTCGTGCCGATGAGACGTCGGTAGACGCCCGCGCGAACGCCGCGCTCGAGCGCCTGTACCAGACCGCTCCTGGCTCCAAGGACCTGGTCGCACGCTCCAAGGGCGTGCTGGTGTTCCCATCGGTGATTGGTGGCAGCTTTGTGGTGGGCGTGGAGCACGGCCGCGGCGTGCTGCGCGTGGGCAGCCGCAGCGACAGCTACTACAGCACCACGGGCGCGTCGATCGGCTGGCAGGCCGGTGGCCAGTCCAAGGCTGTGATCTATGTGTTCAACACGCCCGAAGCGCTGGCGAAGTTCCGCCAGAGCAACGGCTGGTCAGTGGGTGCAGATGCCACCGTGGCCGCAGGCCGCGTTGGCGCCAACGGCAGCATCGACACCACCTCGGCCCAGGCCCCGGTGACCAGCTTTGTGCTGAACAATGCCGGCCTGGAAGCGGGCGTGTCGCTGCAAGGCGCCAAGATCACCAAGATCAAGGAATAAGGCAGCGCCCACCGCGTCTGCACAGCACAAACCGGCCAGCAGGCCGGTTTTTTTGCGTTTGTCGCGCCTGTCCTATGCCTGCCTTTATTGCTGGCCTTCGCTCAAGGTGTGCAGCTGGAACTTGCCCGAGGCATCCCAGAGCCAGGTCTCGGTGTAGGAGACCATGACCTCGCCATGGCGCAAATGCTGGGGGGCGGGAAAGGGCGCAGCGGCCTGCACCAGCGCCTCGATCAGTGGCGGCACTTCCTGGGCCTGCGCGGGCTCGCGCATCCAGTTCATGTCCTGGATATGGCCGTCTTCGTCGAGCAAGAGCTCCAGCACGCCAATGGCATAGAGCATGGGCGGCAGCATGCCCGGGTAGATGCGATCGGCGTAGCGCTCATACAGGTGCTGGGCGCAGCGCTTGCGGTAGGCCTCGTCGGCGACCGGGTTGAGCACCGAGTCCTGCCCATCGGCCTCCGGGGACCATTGGGGCATGCGCGCGCCGGGCAACTGGGTCAGCACCGACAGATAGCTGTCCTGGTCGTCGTCCTGCTCGGGGGCGTGGGGCGGCTTTGCGGGCCCGCCGGCTGCTGCCCGTGGGGGCGCGGGCGACGTTTGCGGTATACGAAAAAGCGTATGCCAAAGTCGTGACAGCAGGGAGGTGGAGGGTCGATCGCTCATGGTACAAATCCGTCTATAGCGGCCCTGCAGTATGGCAGGCCGATCTTCATCATGGAACAAGGCATGCCCGTACTGCAGCAATTATTGGCGCGCCTGGCGACGCAGGATGCCTGTCTGGTCCAGGTGGAGTCTACCCAGGGATCGGCTCCGCGCGACGCCGGTGCCTGGATGGCCGTGTTTGCCCAGGACCAGCTGGGCACGATTGGCGGTGGCCACCTGGAGTGGCAGGCCGCCAACAAGGCCCGTGATCTGCTGGCCCGTGGCGGCGCGCCGCAAAGCGAGCGCTTTGCGCTGGGCCCGCGCCTGGGCCAATGCTGCGGCGGCGTGGTGCACCTGCGGTTTCAGCGCATTGCGCAGGCCGACAGCGAACCGCTGGCGCTGCAGCTGGCGCCCGAGTGCAGCCCCGTGGCGGTGTTTGGCGCGGGCCATGTGGGCGCAGCGCTGGTGCAGGTGCTGAGCAACCTGCCGCTTGCCATCACCTGGGTGGACAGCCGCGAGGCGCTGTTTCCGCCCGCGTTGCCGGCCAACGTGCAGACCGAGTACTCCGATCCGATCGAGGGCGCGGTGGCCGCTCTGGCGCCGGGCAGCAGTGTGTTCATCCTCACCCACGACCACCAGCAGGACCTGCAGATCAGCCAGGCCTGCCTGCAGCGCCAGCGCCAGCACGGCGATCTGGATCTGGTCGGGCTCATTGGCAGTGCTACCAAGCGCGCCAGCTTTGCGCACCGGCTGGCCGAGCGGGGTTTTGCCGATGCGGAGTTTGCCCGCATCACCTGCCCGATCGGGCTGCCGGGCATCCAGGGTAAGGCCCCGGAGGTGATTGCGATTGCTGTGGCCGCGCAGCTTTTGCAGCATCTGCAGCGAACGCAGCATGCCTGATGCGTCTTCCCCCCTGGGCAGGTGCCATGCATGCGGTGTAGAGGCCACCTGCAGCGGGTTTGCTGCGTTGCATCAGGGTTTTATCTAGGGGCTGTGCAGCTTTTTGCCGACCTTTGGGTGGCAGAAATTGCATACACTTTGAGTCTACAAAAGGTCGCAGCGGTGCCCCGGTCATTCCGATGATGGCTGTGGATTGCGGCCTGTCTGCTGCTCAGATCGCCCGCCGTGGTGAGCAGGTTCAACAAGTGGCCGGTGCCTCCACGCTGGCTGCTTGATGAGGAGAGCGGGCATCACCCCTCCCTCGCACTGGCAGACCCCACGCTGCCAAGGATGAGAGCAATGGAAGGCTATATCCTCGATTGGGCGAACCTGTTGTTGCGCTGGCTGCATGTGATCACAGCCATTGCCTGGGTCGGTTCGTCGTTCTATTTTGTGTTTCTCGACAGCAGCCTGACCCCGCCGGAAGACGAAGACCTGAAAAAGCAGGGCGTCAGCGGCGAGCTCTGGGCCGTGCATGGCGGCGGCTTCTACCACCCGGTCAAGTTCAATGTCTCGCCGCCCAAGCTGCCCGACCACCTGCACTGGTTCTACTGGGAGAGCTACACCACCTGGCTGTCGGGCTTTGCGCTCTTGACGGTCTCCTACCTGTGGAACGCCAATATCTACCTGGTCAACCCGGCCGACCCGAATGCGATGAGCGCGCCGCTGGCGGTGTTCACGGCGCTGAGCTTTCTGGCGGTGTTCTGGCTGCTGTACGACGGCATCTGCCGGGTGTTTGGCTTCAAAAAGCATGGCGATGCGATTGTGGGCGCGATGGTGCTGGTGCTGGTCTGCATTGCCGCGTACCTGGCCTGCCATATCTTCCCGGGCCAGGCGGCCTTCTTGCTGATGGGCGCGATGCTGGCCACCTCGATGAGCGCGAATGTGTTCTTCTGGATCATTCCTGGCCAGCGCACCGTGGTGCGGGCCCTGAAGAATGGCGACCCGGTGGACCCCATCTACGGCAAGCGCGGCAAGCAGCGCAGTGTGCACAACACCTATTTCACGTTGCCGGTGCTGTTTGCGATGCTGTCCAACCACTACGGCTGGCTCTACAACCAGAAGTACAACTGGCTGGTGCTCATCGGCATGATGTTTGCCGGCGCGGCCATTCGCCAGTTCTTTGTGCTGCGCCACGGCCACAAGCTCGGCCGCAACAAGCACCCCTGGCCCTATGCGCTGATCGGTGTGCTGGTGATTCTGGGCGTGATCGCCTGGCTGCGCCCCGGCCCCAAGCCCGCAGCAGCCGCTGCGCCCGCGTCGGCCCCCGCCAGCCAGCCCGCAGCTGGCGCCGTGCCCTATGGTGAGGTGGCCAAGGTGTTTGCCCAGCACTGCGTGCTGTGCCACAGCGCCACGGGCCTGGCGCAAAAGAATGTGAAGCTCGACAGCCCCGGCGAGGTGGCCCAGCATACCCAGCAGATCTACCAGCAGGTGGTGGTGCTGCGCAAGATGCCCTTTGGCAACCCCGATGGGCTGAGTGCCGACGAGCGCGATCTGGTCAAGCGCTGGTTTGAATCCGGCGCCTCTACCGCGCCTTGATGGCGGGTGCCAGGGAGCGGGGCGGCGGCCCCGCCCGCCGAAATCCGACTACAGCCTGGGGTGGCTGATCGGCGTAGGATGGGAGGGTTGGGGCATGCCCAAGCCCCTCTTTGCGGTGGGTGGCTGGGGATGCGTGTCACAAATCCACATCTTCTCGCATGTCAAATTTCGATATCCAATTGCTGCTGACCGCCTTGGTGAGCGTGCTGGTGCTGGTGGCGCTGATTGTTTCGCGCATCCGCATGCACCCCTTGCTGGCCTTGCTGATCGTCTGTATCGGCGTGGGCTTTGCCACTGGCATGGCGCCGGGCGACATTGCCAAGAACATCACCAATGGCGCGGGCAAGACGCTGGGCGCGGTCGGCGTGGTGATTGCCTTGGGCGCGATGCTTGGCAAGATCCTGGCCGACTCGGGCACCACCGAGCGCCTGGCCAGCGCCATTCTGCGCCACACCTCGGACCGCATGATCCCCTGGGCGATGACCCTGGTGGCCTTCATCATCGGCATCCCGATGTTCTTCGAAGTGGGCCTGGTGGTGATGCTGCCGCTGATCTTCAGCGTGGCGCGCAAGCTCGAGAGCCGCGAGAACTTCAAGGGCTCGGCCTATGTCTATGTGGGCGTGCCGGTGATTGCGGCACTCGCCTCGATGCACGGCATGGTGCCGCCCCATCCGGGCCCGCTGACCGCCATTGCGACCTTGAAGACCACCGTCGGCCCGACGATGCTCTACGGCTTTTTGGCCGCCTTGCCCGCGATGGTGCTGGGCGGGCCGCTGTACGGCGCCTTTATCACGCCGCGCATGACGACCCGGCCTGAGCAGGCGCTGCTCGACCAGTTCACCGAAGCCAAGCCCGACAGCGGCAAGGACCAACCCGGCATTGCGATGGGCGTGCTGTCTGCCCTGCTGCCTGCGCTGCTGATGCTGGCCCATGCGCTGGCCGAGATGGCCTTGCCCAAGGGTTCGGCCCTGCTGCAGGTGGCCAGCTTTCTGGGCAACCCGCTCATTGCGATGCTGCTGGGCGTGCTGTTCGCCGCCTTCACCCTGGTCTACCTGCGCGGCGGCGATGCCGAAAAGCTGCGCGACACCCTGGGCGCCAGCCTCAAGCCAATTGCCGGCATCATCATGATCATTGCCGGCGGCGGCGCTTTCCAGCAGGTGCTGACCAGTGCCAAGGTGGGTGACGCCATCGTGCACCTGACGCACCAGTTTGCGTTTCCGCCGCTGGTGCTGGGCTGGCTCATTGCGATGCTGCTGTCGGTCTCGACCGGCTCGGCCACCGTGGGCATCGTGGGTGCGGCCGGTTTGCTCGCGCCGCTCGCCGCTGCCGACCCCTGCCTGAACCTGCCTCTGCTGGCGCTGTCGATCGGCTGCGGCTCGCTGTTCTTCAACTATGCCAACCATGCCGGTTTCTGGATGGTCAAGGAATCCTTTGGCATGACCATGGGGGAGGCGACGCGCACGATCACCGTGGTGCAGTCCATCGTCTCGTTCGTGGGCCTGTTGATGGTGCTGCTGTTCAACACCTTGCCGGCGCTGGGCGGATAGCGCTTTTTCCCATAAGAACCTGTTCAAAGCAAAAGGGCCGCAGCAGCAATGCTGGCGGCCCATTTTTTTGCGCACAAGGGCGCTGCGCTCAGTCGGCCGGCTTGTCTTGCGCAGGCGCGTCGCTGCTGTCCGCGCCGGTCGCTGGCTCCTGCTCGGGGGCGTCGCCATCAGCGCCTTCAGGCGCGTCCGAGGCATGCCCGCTGGCCTTGCGCAGGGCTTTTTCTTCCTTTTTCTTCTTCTTTTCCAGCTCGCGCTGGCGCTTTTCATACTGGTAATTCGGCTTGGCCATGTTTTTTGTTCCTTATCGGTGTGCAGCCTCCACCATACAGCATGCGCCGTACTCGGGGCGCCGCCATAGGATTGTTTGAAGGCCGCAATGGGTAAAGTGGGCGGTTTGGGGGCCTGGCCGAGGCGGTCAGGATGTAGGTGCTGCTCCCAGCAGCTGGGAATGCGGGCTGCAGGCAGCAAAAAACCGCCCGAAGGCGGTTATGGGGAGCGGTGCCGGACGATCAGGCGCCTGCCACTTCAATGCCCTTGAATTCGCCGGTGGCAATCTTTTCCTTCCAGATCGCCGGGCCGGTGATGTGGGCGCTGGTGCCGCCGGCATCCACCGCCACGGTCACGGGCATGTCGACCACGTCGAATTCATAGATCGCTTCCATGCCCAGATCGGCAAAACCGACCACCTTGGCCTGCTTGATGGCCTTGGAGACCAGGTAAGCGGCGCCGCCCACGGCCATCAGGTAGGCCGATTTGTGGTTCTTGATCGCTTCGATGGCGACCGGGCCGCGCTCGGACTTGCCGATCATCGCGATCAGGCCGGTCTGCGACAGCATCATGTCGGTGAACTTGTCCATGCGGGTGGCGGTGGTCGGGCCGGCAGGGCCAACGACTTCGTCACGCACCGGGTCCACCGGGCCCACGTAGTAGATCACGCGGTTGGCAAAGTCGACGGGCAGCGGCTCGCCCTTGGCCAGCATGTCCTGGATGCGCTTGTGGGCAGCGTCGCGGCCGGTCAGCATCTTGCCGTTGAGCAAGAGGGTGTCGCCCGGCTTCCAGCTGGCCACTTCTTCCTTGGTCAGGGTGTTCAGGTCCACGCGCTTGGACTTGTTGTAGTCCGGTGCCCAGTCGATCTTGGGCCAGGTGTCCAGCGATGGGGGATCGAGGTACACCGGGCCGGAGCCGTCCATCACGAAATGGGCGTGGCGGGTGGCGGCGCAGTTGGGGATCATCGCCACGGGCTTGGAGGCCGCGTGCGTGGGGTACATGTTGATCTTCACGTCCAGCACGGTGGTGAGGCCGCCCAGGCCCTGGGCGCCAATACCGAGGGCGTTGACCTTCTCGAACAGCTCCAGGCGCAGCTTTTCCACCTGGTCGAGCTCGGCACCGCTGGCCGCTTTTTGCTGCAGCTCGTACATGTCGAGGTCTTCCATCAGGCTTTCCTTGGCCAGCAGCACGGCCTTTTCAGCGGTGCCGCCAATGCCGATGCCCAGCATGCCCGGTGGGCACCAGCCCGCGCCCATGGTCGGCACGGTCTTGAGCACCCAGTCGACGATGCTGTCGCTGGGGTTCATCATGATCATCTTGGACTTGTTCTCCGAGCCGCCGCCCTTGGCCGCCACGGTCACATCCAGCTTGTCGCCCGGCACGATCTGCACATTGATGACGGCGGGCGTGTTGTCCTTGGTGTTCTTGCGGGCGAACTGGGGATCGGCCACCACGGAGGCGCGCAAGGTGTTGTCGGGGTGGTTGTAGCCCCGGCGCACGCCTTCGTTGATCGCGTCTTCCAGGCCCATCGTGAAGTCTTCCCACTTCACCTCCATGCCCACCTTCAGGAACACGTTGACGATGCCGGTGTCCTGGCAGATGGGGCGCTGGCCGGTGGCGCTCATCTTGGAGTTGGTCAGGATCTGGGCCATCGCATCCTTGGCCGCCGGGCTTTGCTCGCGCTCGTAGGCCCGTGCCAGGTGCTGGATGAAATCCGATGTGTGGTAGTAGCTGATGTACTGCAGGGCGCCCGCGATCGAGTCGATCAGGTCCTGCTGACGGATGGAGGTGGTCATCGTGCTTGTGGGGTGGGTTTTGGATTGCGCAAGGCTATGGTGCCGTTGGCGCTCGGTATCACGGGGGCAATTATCGGCCTTTCGCCAGGCCGGTGGTGGCAAATGCCCGATAAGTCTTCTAGAAGACTCAGGTGTCGCGCAGGTGTCGAGATGGCGCAAGAGCATGCGCCCAGTATGGCTGCTTGATGCAGATGAGAACGGCTGTCATTGCCTGCGTTAGGATGCGATGCCGCGCCCGCTTTGCCGCAAAGCGGGCGGCATCCTATTTACGAATCCTGCGGCCCACCAGCCACACGCTTACCAGCCAGACGAGCCGCGTTGCAATTGTTGAGATACAAGGAGTGATCCAGACATGACAGCTACCCGCCAGGAAAAAGACACCTTCGGCCTGATCGATGTGCCGGCCGACAAACTCTGGGGTGCCCAGACGCAGCGCTCGCTGCAGAACTTTGACATCAGCGGCGAGAAGCAGCCCGGCGAGATCATCCACGCGCTGGCGCAGGTGAAAAAGGCCAGTGCCACCGTCAACCACGCGCTGGGTCTGCTCGACGAGAAGAAGGCCAAGGCCATCAATGCGGCGGCCGACGAGGTGATTGCCGGCCAGCATCCCGATGAGTTCCCGCTGGTGGTCTGGCAGACCGGCTCGGGCACGCAGACCAATATGAACGTCAACGAAGTGCTGGCCAACCGCGCCAGCGAGCTGCTGGGCGGCGAGCGCGGTGAGTCGCGCCTGGTGCACCCCAATGACGAGGTGAACAAAAGCCAGTCCAGCAACGACGTCTACCCTACGGCCATGCATGTGGCCGCCGTCACCGCCATCGAGCGCAAGCTGCTGCCTGCATTGGAGAAGCTGCGCCGCACCCTGCAGGCCAAGAGCGAGGCCTTCAACGACATCGTCAAGATCGGCCGCACCCACTTGCAGGATGCGACGCCGCTGACCCTGGGCCAGGAGATCTCCGGCTGGGTGGCCCAGCTCGAACACGGCGCCAAGCACATCAAGTCGGCGCTGCCCCATCTGTATGAGCTGGCGCTGGGCGGCACCGCCGTGGGCACGGGCCTCAACGCCCCCAAGGGCTATGCCGAAGGTGTGGCGCAAGAGCTGGCCAAGCTGACCGGCTACCCCTTCATCACCTCGCCCAACAAGTTTGAATCGCTGGGCTCTTGCGACGCGCTGGTGTTTGGCCATGGCGCCCTCAAGACGCTGGCCGCCAGCCTGATGAAGATCGCCAACGATGTGCGATGGCTGGCATCGGGCCCGCGCAGCGGTCTGGGCGAGATCTCCATCCCCGAGAACGAGCCCGGCTCGTCGATCATGCCGGGCAAGGTCAACCCCACGCAGTGCGAAGCGATGACCATGCTCTGCGCCCAGGTGTTTGGCAATGATGCGGCGATCAACGTGGGCGGTGCCTCGGGCAACTTCGAGCTCAACGTGTTCCGCCCCATGGTGGCGCACAACTTCCTGCAAAGCGTGCGCCTGCTGGCCGATGGCATGGTGAGCTTTAACGACCACTGCGCCGTCGGCATCGAGCCCAACCGCGAGCGCATCACCGAGCTGGTCAGCCGCTCGCTGATGCTGGTGACCGCCCTGAACACCCATATCGGCTACGACAAGGCGGCTTATATTGCGAAGAAGGCGCACAAGGAAGGCAGCAGCCTGCGCGATGCCGCTGTGGCCAGCGGCCATGTGACGGCCGAGCAGTTTGACCAGTGGGTCGTGCCCGAGCACATGGTCGGCAATCTGTAAGCGCTATTGAGACGCTGGAACGTCCCAGGGCCCGCATCGCTGCGGGCCTTTTTTTTTGCTCGGCCGAGCTTGCAGGCCTGCTGCCTTCAGGCCTGCGCCCGCGCCACCCAGGCCGAACGGCCACCTTGCCAGGCCAGCAGCGCCAGGGTCAATAGCATCGCCACATTCACCGCTTGCCAGCCTAGGGTCTGGATCAGCACGCCGCAGCTGAGCGACATCAGCGCGGCGCTGCCGTTGTTGGTCCATTCCATCATCGGCTGGGCCTGGGGGCGCTCCTCGGGGCTGCAGGCCTGGTTCAGCAGGCTGGTGCCGGCGAGGATCATCAGGTTCCAGCCGGCGCCCAGCAGCAAGGAGCTGAGCAGGAACGGTACAAATTCCGTGCCGATCAGCGCCACGCCTGCGCTGGCGGCCAGCAGCGCCGCGCCCAGCCAGGCCAGGCGCCGGGCGCCAAAGCGGTCCACCGCGCGGCCCGCGAACAAGGACGGCGCAAACATGCCCAGCACATGCCACTGGATCACCTGGGTGGAGCTGGCCAGCGAGTGGCCCGCGCCATGCATGGCCAGCGGGGTGGCGTTCATCACCAGCACCATCAGCCCATGGCCGCAGGCGCTCAGCACAATGGCCTGGCGCAGCGCAGGGCGCTGCCAGAGCTGGCGCCGCGAAAGTGGGGGCTTGGCGGCAGACTTGGCCTGCATCGGCAGCTGCAGGCGGGGCGGCAGGCATTTCAGCAGCGCGCAGGCCAGCAGGGCCAGCACCGCAATGGCCAGGTAGGCGCCGGCCAGCGGTGTGGCCAGCGCGCCTGCGGTGTGGATGGCCAGGCTGGGGGCGAGCAGGGCGGCCGCGATGCCGCCGGCCAGTACCCAGGCTGCGGCACGGCCGCTGTGCTCGGCCGGCATGCCGTCCAGCGCCGTGAAGCGGTAAAAACCGGCAGAGGCCTGGTAGCCGCCCAGCAGCAGCATCGCCAGGCAAAACAGCCCAAAGCTGGCCTGCACCACTGCCCAGGCGGCCAGCAGCCCGGCCGCAACCCCCAGCAGTGCCCCGTATTGCAGGCCCCGCGCGCGGCCATGCCGCTGCATCCAGCGGGCCAGCTGGCCAATCGACAGCAGATTGCCTGCCACCAGCAAGGTCAGCGGCACCGTGGCCAGCACCGGCCAGGGCGCCAGCTGCCGGCCCACGAGGCCGGTGAGGGCGATGCCGATGATCGAGCAGGACCAGTACAGCGCTTGCGCGATGCTGAGGGTGAGCAGTTGAGGGTGGCGTTGGAGCAGCATGGGTGGTGATTTGGGAATAACGGGGCGTGGGGGAGCTGCCGGGCAGCATCGGCTGTCCGGATCGCATGGTTTGGGCAGGAGGGTTCAGCCGCTCAATGGCGGGCGCTGGTTAACCCACGCCAAAGCGCTCGGCAAAGGCCTGGGGGCTGACGGCCAGCGTTTTGTGAAAGCTGCGGCGCAGGTTTTCCGGGTGGCCAAAGCCGCACAGCCGCGCCACCGTGGAGACGGAGGCCTGGCGCTGGCTGAGCAAGGTGGTGGCGGCCTGCAGCCGCACGCGTTCCACATAGCGGGCCGGCGTGGTGCCCAGCTCTTGCTGGAACACGCGGGCCAAGGTGCGGGGCGGCAGGCAGGCCTGCGCGGCCAATTTCTCCACACCCAGGCGCTCGCCCAGGTGGCCGGGAATCCATTCGAGCAGGCCAGCCAGGCGCGGCGCCTGCGTGGTCTCGGCTGCCAGCAGCGGGCTGAACTGCGCCTGGCCGCCGGGCCGGCGCACAAACATCACCAGGTGGCGGGCCACGGCCAGCGCCATGCTGCGGCCCAGGTCGGCCTCGACAAGGCTCAGCGCCAGGTCGATGCCCGAGGTCACCCCCGCCGATGTGAAGATATGGCGCTGCTGCGGATGGCTGGCATCAAAGGTGTGCAGCCGGTCGCCATCGACCTGGATGGGGCGCTCCATCGCCGCGAGCTCGGCCAGGCGGCACCAGTGGGTGGTGGCAGGCAGGCCGTCGAGCAAGCCGGCGCGTGCCAGGATCAGCGCGCCCGAGCAGACCGAGCCCAGGCGCTGCACCTGGGGCGCCGTGCGCTGCAGCCATTGGCGCAGGCCGCTGTGGTGCTGTACATCGACCACGCCATCGCCCCCCGGCACCAGCACGGTGCTGTTGGCGCCCGGGCGCAGCTGGCCCAGGCCCTGGGTGGCGATGGTCTGCAAACCGCAGGACAGGGTTACCGGCCCCGCCTCCAGCCCGGCAAAGACCAGCTGGTAGAAGGCGGGCTGGCCCTGGCGCTGGCGCACATCGTTGGCAGTGGCAAACACCTGCATGGGCCCGGTGATGTCCAGGCTCATCGCGCGCGGGTAGGCAATGCAGATGACGCAGTGGCCGGGCTGGGCGCTGTGGGCGGCGGTGGTGCGGGATGGAGGCATGCGCACAGTGTGCATGCAGCGCGATGTGGCAGCAATGACATTGATCGCACAGATTCTGCCAAGCTGCAGTTAAAGCGCAACAACTATGGCCGTGATTGGGCAATGCAAACGGCCAAGCGAGGAGTTTGTAGGACAGCTGCGCGACAATAGCCGATTGCAATCCAACAGCGAAGACGCAGCGGCACAGCTGCGCGTCCCCCACACGATGACTGCCTTGAACCAACCCGGAATCCTGCTGGCGCTGCCCGCTGCCAGCCGCTACCAACTCTGGAACATCTCGGGCGACGCCCCGGCCGTGCGCGCCGCGCTGGCGCGCCTGCAGCAATGGGCTGATGGCGAGCAGGCCGTCGTCTGCATCGGCCAGCCGGTGGCCGATTTGCTGGGTGTGCAGGTGCCGGGCCTGCGCAATTTTCCAGCCATCACCGGGCCCCAAGGCCCGCTGGCGCTGACGCCCCATGCGCTGTGCCTGTGGCTGCGCGGCAATGACCAGGGCGATCTGCTGCGTCTGTCGCGCGAGGCCGCAGCGCTGCTGGCGCCGGCCTTCAGCCGCGAGAAGGTAGTCGATTGCTTCCGCCATGGCTGGAACGGCAAGGATGCGGTGCGCGATCTGACCGGCTACGAAGACGGCACCGAAAACCCCAAGGACGACGACGCTGTGCACGCCGCCATTGCCGATGGCATGGGCCCGGGGCTGGATGGCGGCAGCTACTTTGCCGTGCAGCAGTGGCTGCATGACATGGACGCCTTTGCCCGCATGAGCGCCTTGCAAAAGGACCACATGATTGGCCGCCGCCTGAGCGACAACGAGGAGCTGGACGATGCGCCCGAGTCGGCCCACGTCAAGCGCACCGCGCAGGAGAGTTTCGAGCCCGAAGCCTTTATCCTGCGCCGCAATATGCCCTGGTGGAAGGTGCAACCCGATGGCAGCGACGCCGTGGGCGCCATCTTTGCCGGTTTTGGCCGCAGCTATGAGGCCTTTGAAGCGCAGATGCGCCGCATGGCGGGCGAGGAAGACGGCATTGCGGACGGCCTGTTCCAGATGTCCAACCCCGTTACCAACGCCTACTACTGGTGCCCGCCGATGCTGAACGGCCGCATCGATTTGCGCGCGCTGGGTTTGTAAAACGCTAATTCCAGAGCGTGGGCTTGTTGACCATCAGGTAATACACACCCAGCATCGCCACAAAGGCCGGGTAGCCCAGCGCTTCCCAGCGCCCGGCCAGGCGCCGGTAGGCGTCGGGCAGCGGCAGGCCCTGGGCACCGGCGTTCGCGGCCAGGCGGGCCATGCGAATTTGCATGGCCACCACCGGCAGCCAGCACAGGCCCGCCAGCACATACAGTGCCATCGACAGCAGCAGCCAGGGCGTGTGCCAGGGCCAGCCGGCCATCACCATCAGCGCCCAGCCGCTGAGCGGCTGGATGATGACCGCCGGCGTCGTGAACCACCAGTCAGCCCGCACCACCAGCCGGCTGACCACCGCCTGGGCCGCCACATTGCCGCTGCGGTTGGCAAAGAACATATAGAAGGCCGAGCCAAAGCCGGTGCCGACCATCAGCACGCTCGACAGGATATGCAGGGTTTTGAGCAGCAAATAGGTGTTCATCATTCACTCCGTCCGTCGCGGGGGCTGCTTTGCCACAGCAGCCAGAGCGCGGCAGCAATCGGCAGGTTCTTGGACAAGGGGCCCAGCGGGTGCAACCACAGACTGGGCAGCAGCGCGGTGGCGGCCAGGGTCATCGCCAGCATCGCTGCCAACGATGCGGCATAGGCCCTGCGCCCGGGCCGGCACAGCAGCCACAGACCCAGCAGCAGATCCAGCGCAGCGCCGCCGCCTATCAGCCAGGCTTGCAGGCGAGGATCAGCAATGCCGCCCGCTACCAAGAGCGCAGTGCTGTCGCCCTGCCACTGCAGCCAGCTGGCTGCGGCCGTCCACAGCCAGACGGCGACCAGGCTCAGGCGCAACAGCTGCAAGGGCGGGTGCATGGGCTGAGCGCGCGGCGGGGTGGTCATGCGCGGCTTTCGGGCGATGGGGTGGCTGCCGGGTTGCGGATCAGGGCCAGCATCTGCGCCGGATCTGTGGGCGCACGCCCGAGCCACTGGGCCATTGGCGCCGGGTCGCAGCAGTTGTCCAGCGATGCCAGCTGCAAGGAGGCGCTGCACCAGGGGCTGCTGGGCACCGCATCGCCCAGCCGTGCACTGGCCTGGGTGGCCCAGCCGGGCAGGCGCAGCTGCAGCGGCTGGCTGCGGCCCGCTTGCTGGCGCAGGCTGGCAATCATCTGCGCCATGCTGAGGCGCTGGGGCCCACCCAGCGGCACGATGCCGGTGGTGGGGGACTGCAGCAACCGTAGCATCACCTCGGCCAGTTCATCAACGGCGACGGGCTGCATCAGGCGCTGCTGCATCACCGCTGGCAGCACCAGCACCGGCAGCAGCGCCAGGCGCATGAACAGCTGGGTGCTGGCGCCTTGCGCGCCGATGACGATGCTGGGCCGCACAACAATGCCATCGAGCTGGCCCTGCGCGGTCAGGGCCAGCAAATGGGCATCGGCAGCACGCTTGGTGCGGGCGTAGTCGGTGTCGTTGCCCTCCACCCCCAGGGCCGAGAGCTGCATCACGCGCCGCACCCCTGCCTGGGCACAGGCCTCGAACAGCGCTTGCGGGCTGGTCTGGTGCAGGGCTTCCAGGCTGGCACCGTCGGGCCCCGGCTGGTCGCGCAGGCTGCCCACGGCGTTAATGACCATGTCCACGCCTTGCAGATGGGGCAGCCAATCGGCAGGCTGCTGTATCTTGCCAAACTGCAGCGGCGGTTGCGAGCGCCGGCTGGCGGCAATAACGCGCAGGCCCTGGGCACGCAGCTGGCGCGCCAGCGCCTGGCCGATAAAGCCCTGGCCGCCGCAGAGCAGGACGGTGGGCTGGGGGGTGTTGGGGCTGTGCATGGTCTCTCCTGGTGGCCAAGGGCGTTGAGGGTTGCAGCGCGTTTAGCGCGGCCGATCGATATCGCAGGCATCGCTGCCGCGTGCACAGGCCGCACTGCGTGCAGCAGCCTGCCGGGCCTGGCGCCGCACGGTGCACTGCAAGCCTTGCTCCAGCACCCAGGCCATCGGTGCCAGTGGCAGGCGGTAGCGGTTGCGCGCGAGCAGCGGGTAGAGCTTGTCGAGCGCATCGGCCACCAGCGGCAGCCCGGCCAGCCGGGGCACCCAGGCCCAGCCCACACCCAGGTAGGCGCGGGTCAGGCAATCGACCCCGATGTAGACCTGGCCATCGGCGCCCACGCCATGGATGGCCTGCATCAGCGCGGCCTTGTCGGCCGGGGCCTCACTCAGGTCGGCGCTGCTGGCGTCAATAAAGATGAGCTTGCCCGCCTGGTTGCGCAGCATCAGATGGCGCATCTCGGCATTGCACATGCGGCAGCTGGCGTCGTAGTAGATGGTCAGCGGGAAGCGGGTGTCGGCGGTATCACGGCTCAGCATATGCATTCCTTTCGATGTTTCTGTCAAAACAGAAATAATGGCGCCAAAAAAAGGCCGCTCTCCTTGCAGGGCACGGCCATGGGGTTCTCAGGGCTTGCTCAGCGCCTCGGGCTCCTGCGCCGCAGCACTGCCGCGCACAAAACGCTGCACGGTCGCGCCCAGGGTCAGGATCTTGTCCAGGGTGGCGGGCGAGAGCCGCAGCATCTCGTCGCTCCAGGCGCCCAGCTTTTGCATCAGCTCCAGGGTCGCCAGGATGCGGTCCTGGCCATCGGGGCTCTCGTGGGCAAAGTCGGGGCTGTTGACCAAGGACTGCAACAGGCGGGTGGTGGGATCGAACTCGCGCTCCTTGCGCTCCCGCACGATGGTGCGCAGCAACTCCCAGACATCGACGCTGGTCTCGAAATAGTCGCGCCGGTCGCCTAGCACGTGCGTCACCCGCACCAGCTGCCAGGATTGCAGCTCCTTCAAGCTGTTGCTGACATTGGAGCGCGCCACATTCAAGGTCTCGCTCAGTTGCTCGGCATTGAGCGGCTTGCCCAGCACAAACAGCAGTGCATGGATTTGTGAGACGGTTCGGTTGACGCCCCACAGCGATCCCATCTCGCCCCAGTGCAGCACAAATTGTTGTTGGATGTCGGTCATTTGCATGGGTTGGATTTTAGGGCTTCATTTATTTCTGTCAAGACAGAAATAAAGATGCAATAAAAAGGCCATCGCGGATGGATGGCCTTGGTTTGGGTTGTTTTGCTGGCCGCCTGGTCGCAGATGCCGCCAGCGCCGTGCTCAGTGCAGCAGGTTATTGCCCGGCGCCTGGGGTTGCACGCGGAAGAAGCCGGTGCCGCAGGTGCCCGTGCCGATCTCTTCTTCGGTTGCTTCGCGCACGGCAGCGACCTGGATGTCCAGGCGAATGGCAATGCCGGCCAGCGGGTGGTTGCCGTCCAGCACCACATGCTCGGGGTAGAGCTCGGTGACGGTGTAGATCATGTCGCGCGGCGCATCGGGGTTGGTGCCCTGGGGCAAGGCATGGCCTTCGATGGTCATGCCTTCTTCCAGATCAGCCGGGAACAGCGCGCGCGATTCCAGAAAGACCTTTTCTTCGTCGTAATCGCCAAAGGCGTCTTCGGGCTCCAGGTGCAGCTGCACGCGGCTACCGACGGTATGGCCTTGCAGCGCCTGCTCCACGCGCGCCAGCAGATCCTGGCCTCCGACCAGGAATTCCACGGGCTCGTCGAGCACATCCAGGGCCTCGCCCAAAGTGTCTTTCAGCGTCCAGGTCAGTGCGACCACGCATTGATCAATGATTTCCATAGGACAATTGTCGCAGTTTGGGCCCGGGCGCCCAGAGGATTACCGAGAAAGCCATGCAAATCGAACAAGCACTGCCTCTGCTGGGGGGCATCTCCCCGGCCCAGTTCATGCGCCGTTACTGGCAGAAAAAACCACTGCTGGTGCGCGGCGCCGTCAGCGACTGGAAAGACCTGCAGCTGCCGCTGCCACGCAGCGAGCTGTTTGCGCTGGCCGGCGAAGAGGGCGTGGAGTCGCGCCTGATCCAGCACAAGGCGGGCGCCTGGACGGTCAAGCATGGGCCCTTCAGCCGCCGTGCGATCCCTTCGCTGAAGACGCCGGAGTGGACCTTGCTGCTGCAGGGCCTGGATCTGCACAGCGATGCCGCCCATGCGCTGCTGCAGCGCTTTGCCTTTGTGCCTGCCGCGCGCCTCGATGACCTGATGGTGAGTTACGCCAGCGATGGCGGCGGCGTGGGCCCGCATTTCGACAGCTATGACGTGTTCCTGCTGCAGGCCCATGGCAAGCGCCGCTGGCGCATCGGCAAGCAAAAGAACCTGGCGCTGAAGGACGGCATTCCGCTCAAGATCCTGGCCGAGTTCGAAGCGCAAGAGGAGTATGTGCTCGAGCCCGGCGACATGCTCTACCTGCCGCCGCGCTATGCGCATGACGGCGTGGCCGAAGGCGAGTGCATGACCTATTCGATCGGTTTCCGCTCCCCGGCGCAGCAGGAGCTGGCCGGCGAGCTGCTGATGCGCATGTCCGAGAGCGATGAGATGGACGAGGTCAACGCCAAGGCCGGCTCGCCGATCTACCAGGACCCCAAGCAGGCGGCGGTGCAGGCGCCTGGCGCGATACCGCCTGCGATGCTGGACTTTGCCCGCGCGGCGATCGAAAGGCGCCTGGCCGAGCCGCTGGCGCTGGCCCGTGCGCTGGGCGAGGCGCTGACCGAGCCCAAGGCCAATGTCTGGTTCGAGCCCGAGGATTCGCCCGCCATGCTCGAAGCCGTGGCGCTGGACCGCAAGACCCGCATGGTGTACGACGAACACCATGTCTTCATCAATGGCGAGAGCTACCGCGCCGCAGGCCGCGACTTCAGCCTGATGAAGAAGCTGGCCGATGGCCGCCATCTGGACCGGCGCGATATCAGCGGCGCCAGCGACGATGCCTTGCAGCTGCTGTCGCAGTGGTGCGAGGACGGCTGGGCCCACGCGGTGCCGCAGTGATGGCCAGCGCCAGCCCCGCGCCCGCTGCATGGCAGCCCGCCGATGGCCTGAGTGGCCGTTTTGAGGGCCGGGCTGCGTTCGATGCGCAGGTGCTGCATTTTCTGCAGCAGGCCGCTGTGCAGGGCTGGCGCCAGGTCATCGTAGCCGACCTGGATTTTGCCGACTGGCCCTGGGGCAGCGCCGATGCGGTGGAGCTGCTGCACCAATGGGCGCGCCAGGGCGGGCAGATGACGGTGCTGGCCCACCGCTTTGACAGCCTGGTGCAGCGCCACCCGCGCTGGGTGCAATGGCGCAGGACCTGGGACCACCGCCTGCAGTGCCGCAGGCTGCTCAGCCGCGATGAGGCGCAGATCCCCAGCGCGCTGTGGTCGCCCCAGTGGGCCGTGCAGCGCCTGGATGTGGCGCGCTGCGTGGGCGTGGCCAGTGCCGAGCGCAGCGCCATCGTGCCCTTGGGCGAGCGATTGCAGGAGTGGGTGCGCTCGGCCAGCACGCCGGACTTTGCCGCGACGGTGCTGGGTTTGTAGGCCATTGTTGACAAGCGTGTCTTTCGTTGCTGCGCGGCAACGAAAGACATACGCCTGGCATAGTCAGCCAGACCGGGTAATCCCTATAATTCATTTCAGACGCTGAGGCGTTAATTACTTTGTGCTACGCACTCTTGGCCCGGGCGTTCTGTTTGCCCTGGCCCGTTCCACAAAAATCCACCGTCGTTAGGAATATCCAAATGAAGAAATCCCTTGTTATCGCATCGTTGATGGCTGCTGTTGCTCTGGCTGCTTGCGGCAAGAAGGAAGAAGCTGCTGTGCCCGCACCAGCACCTGCGCCCGTGGAAGCGCCAGCACCTGCACCCGCACCTGCTGTTGAAGCTGCCAAGGATGCCGCCAACGCTGCTGCTGATGCTGCCAAGGACGCTGCTGCCGATGCCAGCGCTGCTGCTTCGAAGGCTGCTGACGCTACCAAGGAAGCTGCTGGCAATGCCGTCGATGCGACCAAGGACGCTGCCCACAACGCTGCTGAAGCCGCCAAGGACGCAGGCGCTGCTGCCGCTGATGCTGCCAAGTCGGCTGCTGACGCTGCCGCCAACGCCGCTACCGCTGCCAAGGAATCGGTGAGCAAGTAAGCGCTGAGCCGCTGGCCTGGTGGATGCCGGGCCTGCGTTGCAGACTTGCCTGAACGAGCCCGTGCTTTGCACGGGCTTTTTTGTTGGGCGCTGATGGCTGATTGCCGATGGCCGATGGAAGGGCGCGCCTTTGCACCCTAGGCCCTTTAGAACAGGTTCCTAGTGCCCCAAGCCCGCGCGCGCCCATGAAAAAAGCCACTGCGGCTACGCAGTGGCTTTGGGGGTGTTGCGGTACACGGCCAGTTTAGGCCGGGCAGTGCATCACTTCATGTCGTCTGCCAGCACCTTCAGAATGCGCTGGGCATTCGCCGAGGTGTCGGCCTTGCCGCTCTCGTTGAGCACGGTGACATTGCTGGTGTTGGCTTCGCTCTTGACCTGGATGCGGTACTTGATCGGGTCCGGTGCATCGGGGTTGCGGTTGAAGATCTTGGCAAAGAAACCATCGGGCTTCTTGTTCAGATCGGTCGGGTCGATGTAGCGCACAAAGTACACGCCCTGGCTGCGGTCGCGGTCCTCCACGGTGAAACCGGTGCGGTCCAGCGCCAGGCCCACACGGCGCCAGGTGCGGTCAAATGGATCGCTGACCTGCAGCACCGGCGAGCCATCGGCCGCGGACGCGATCTTGGAGGTGCTGACAGGGGCCAGTGGCGCAGCCGCAATCGCCTTGGACTGCTCTTCGCTCACGCCCAGCTTGACCATGATGCGGCGCAGGAATTCGGTTTCCAGCTCTGGATCGGCCTTGCGCGGCTGCCAGATGGTGCTGTCCTTTTCCTTGTTGGAGTAAACCTCTTCCATGCCGCGGTGGCTCACGTAGATTTCGGTCTTGCCATCGGGGCGGCGCTCGATGCGGGTGCGGAACTTGTCCTGCTCACCGGTCGAGTAGATCGAGTCAAACACCTTGCCAATGGAGCGGCGGATGAAATCCTGCGGCAGCTTGGCGCGGTTTTCGGCCCAGTCGGTTTCCATGATGCCGATGTCGGGGCGCTCGATGGTCAGCGCAAAGCCGCTTTCCTGCCAGAAGTCCTTGACCGGCTCCCAGACCTTGTCGGCGGGGCGGTCGATGACCAGCCAGCGCTGGTTGCCATCGCGCTCGATTTGCACGTCGCCAATCTGCGACGCGGCGGTGTTGGCCGTGCCCTTGGGGGCCGCATCCTTTTGCACCTGGTAGGCCGCAGCCGAGACCGTGCCGCCAGGCACGACATAGCGCGAGTCCTTGGACAGCTGGGTCAGGTCCGGGGGGACTTCCAGCGTTGGCCCTTTGGAGGCGCTCTTGTAGTCGATCTTGTCGCCTTCGAGAATATTGCCGGTACCGCAAGCGGCCAAAGTGACAGACAGGCTCAGCACGCTGAGTTTTGCGAGGGAATTCACGTTCAAATCCTTAACAGAGGCAACGCGCAGATGTTGCTTTAGAGCAAGGAGGCTCCGCGCATTGCAGCTTCCACCGTGCCATGCAGACCGGCGGAAAGCTCGGTCATCGGCAGGCGCAGGGTCGGGCCACACAGGCCCATCTTGTTGGCCGCCCACTTTACCGGAATGGGGTTGGCCTCCAAGAAGAGGGCTTTATGCAGCGGCAGCAGTTTATTCTGAATTTCCATAGCCCGACCAACATCCTTGGCAATTGCCGCCTGGCATAGCTGGCTCATCAGGCGTGGTGCGATGTTGGCCGTGACGCTGACATTGCCGTGTCCGCCGCACAGCATCAGGGCCACGGCGGTGGGGTCATCACCCGAGTAGATGCCAAAGCCGGCTGGCGCATCCTTGATCAGCCACTGCGCGCGCTCGATGTTGCCGGTGGCTTCCTTGATGCCGACGATGCCGGGCACTTCGGCCAGGCGCAGCACGGTGTCGTGCTGCATGTCGGCCACGCTGCGGCCCGGTACGTTGTAGAGGAAGATGGGCAGGTCGCCCACCGCTTCGGCAATCGCCTTGAAGTGCTGGAATTGGCCTTCCTGGGTCGGCTTGTTGTAGTAGGGCACGACCTGCAGCTGGCTGTCCGCGCCCACGCTCTTGGCGTACTTGGCCAGCGTGATGGCTTCGTGGGTGGAGTTGGCGCCACAGCCGGCCATGATGGGCACGCGCTTGTTGGCCTGCTCGACCGAGACCCGGATGATCTCCATGTGCTCTTCGACGGTGACCGTGGGCGACTCGCCCGTGGTGCCCACCACGCCGATGCAGTTGGTGCCTTCGGCGATATGCCAGTCGATCAGTTTTCGCAGGCTTGCATAGTCCACGCTGCCATCGGCATGCAGGGGGGTGATCAGGGCAACAATACTACCGGTCAATGGAACACTGGTGGAAGTCATAGCGTGGAATGAAAGCTGGATGGAAGATTCTAGCGGGGGCTGGACTGCCGCCGCCGCAGGCAGTATAGCGTGCCCAGCGGCAATCGCTGTCATATTGATTGCAAACGCCTTTATTGTTTGGTCATTTTGAATGTTTTGTATCGGTTATTTGGTTAATTTGACGTAAATTTGAGGGCGATTGCTTGATATCGATTGTGTAATTGAATGCGCATGGGCGCGGGTAAGTCCTGTGGCCCCACGGGGGATGGCGCTGCCTGCCGTGAACTGCGGCACAATGCCTGCCATGCTGATGTATCCCCAATTTGACCCGATTGCCATCAAGCTCGGCCCGCTGGCTGTGCACTGGTATGGACTGACCTATCTGGTCGCCTTTGGCCTGTTTTTGTTCCTGGGCATACGCCGCCTCAAGGACCAGCCCTTTGCCTCGGTCACCACGCCCACGCGCTGGCTGCGCAAGGATGTCGAGGACATTCTGTTCTATGGCGTGCTCGGGGTCATCGTCGGCGGCCGCCTGGGCTACTGCCTGTTCTACAAACCCGGTTACTACCTCAGCAACCCGCTGGAGATCCTGGCGGTCTGGCAGGGCGGCATGAGCTTCCATGGCGGCCTGGTGGGCGTGATTGTGTCCATGGTGCTGTTTGCCAAGCTCAAGGGCCGGCCCTGGCTGCAGGTGGCCGACTTTGTCGCGCCTTGTATTCCGCTGGGCCTGGCCTCGGGCCGCGTGGGCAACTTCATCAATGGCGAGCTCTGGGGGCGCTTTTCCAGCCCCGATCTGCCCTGGGGCATGGTGTTTCCGCAAAGCGGCTCGATGCTGCCGCGCCACCCCTCGCAGATCTACCAGTTCTTGCTCGAAGGCGTGCTGCTGTTCGTCATCATGTGGCTGTACTCGCGCAAGCCGCGTGGCGAGGGCCAGGTGGCTGGCGTGTTCCTGATTGGCTACGGCCTGCTGCGCTTCATTGCCGAGTATTTCCGCGAGCCCGATGACTTTTTGGGCCTGCTGTCGCTGAACCTGAGCATGGGCCAGTGGCTCAGCCTGCCGATGGTGCTGCTGGGGATTTACCTCTGGAGCCGGGGCCGCAAGCAGCCGGTGTTGACGACGGCCTGAACCGCGTATCCCCTGGATTTATAGGGCTATACTGACCAGCCGCTGTGCCGGAACTCTCTGGCACAGCGGCTTTGTTTTTTGCCTGAGCGGAGAGAAGACGATATGACCAAAAAATGGGTGCTGGGCCTGGTGGCCGGTGTGTGCGTGCTGGGCAGTGCAGCGGTGTCTGCGCAGCAGACCTTGCCCGATCTGAAAGTGGCCGTGGACCTGAGCTATGAGCCCTTTACCTACAAGCTGCCCACAGGCCAGCCCGCCGGTTTCGACGTCGACATCGCCAATGCGCTGTGCGCCCAGATCCAGCGCAAGTGCGTGTTTGTCGAGCAGGTCTGGGACGGCATGATCCCCGGTCTGCAGGCCAAGAAGTACGACGTGATCATCAGCTCGATGGCCAAGAACGAGGACCGCGCCCGTGTCGTGGACTTCACGAACAAGTACTACCACACCGGTGCGCGCATCGTGATGCCCAAAGGCTTCAAGTACACCGGCCCCGAGTCGCTCAAGGGCAAGAAGATTGGCGTGCTCAAGGCCAGCATCCAGGAGAAGTGGGCGCTGACCTACCTCAAGCCTGCAGGCGCCGATGTGGTCTCCTACCCCGGCCGTGACCCGGTCTACCTGGACATCAATTCCGGCCGCCTGGACGGCTCGGTCGCCGACAGCGTCGAGATCGCCTACGGCTTTTTGAAAAAGCCCGAGGGCCAGAACTTTGAGTTTGTCAGCGACACCTTGGTGGACAAGAAGATCTTTGGCGAAGGCGCCAGCATTGCGATGCGCAAGGGCCAGCCCGAGCTGAAGAAGTCGCTCAACGATGCGATTGCCGCCATCCGCGCGGACGGCCGCTACAAGCAGATCGCCGACAAGTACTTTGACTTTGACCCTTACGGCAAGGACTGAGAACGCAACGCAGTTCGCAACGGCAGGGGGCGTGGCCCCCACCAGTAACGCTAGCAGGCCTGGTGCAACCGGTGCCTGCTTTTTTTGTGCCCGCAGCCGAGGAAGGTAAGCGTTTGCACCGGTAACAGTGGTCGCGGGGTATGAACCGGGTGTTAACACGGGGGACAAAATGCGCTGTAATTTCTCATAATTACAGCATTGCACTGCTGGACTGGTCTCTGAGCAAGAGACAAAGCCAAAGCTAATTCCAATGACAAAGTGGGAGTCTGGGGCGGGCGGTGCAGAGCGAATTTTTCCCAAAGGAGTGAGCGGATGGCGGTTGCCGGACAGCCTTTGCACGACACGGTGGCGATCCAGGTGCGTGACCTGATCTTTGCCGGCACCCTCGCCGCAGGCGAACTGCTGGATGAAAAGGCACTGTGCGACCAGCTGTCCGTCTCACGCACACCGCTGCGCGAAGCCCTCAAACTGCTGGTCTCCGAAGGGCTGCTGCGCCATGAACCCCGGCGCGGCTGCTTTGTCGAGACCGTGACCGAGCGCGATCTGGACGATATCTTTCCGGTCATTGCGCTCTTGGAGGGGCGCGCCGCCTACGAGGCCACCAAGAAACTCAGCAGCGCCGACCGCGCCGTGCTCGATGTGATGCACGAGCAGCTGACCCACTACGCCGAGGCGGGCGACATCGCGGCCTACTACCGCATGAACCACCAGATCCATGAGGCCTTCATCACCCTGGCCGACAACCGCTGGCTGGCCCAGGCCATTGCCGATCTGCGCCGCATTCTGCGCCTGGCACGGCTGCACCAGCTGCGTGCGCCCGGCCGCCTGCAGGCCAGCTTGCAGGAACACCTCGATATCTATGCCGTGATGCTGACGGGCGACGCCGATGCCGCCGAGCAGACTATGCGCAACCATTTGCTGCAGCAGCGCAAGGCCCTGCTGCGCACCACCCCCCTTTCACTGTCAAGGATTGCTTTATGACCACCGCTACCGAAACTTCGCCCGCCACTGGGGTGGACAGCGCCGCCAACAGCTGGCTGCAAAAAAGCGCGGCCTGGCTGCGCTCGGTCGGCATTCCTACCGAGCTGGGCAGCAGCAGCGCTGCCGAAGGCGAGCGCAGCACCACCGAGCGCCTCAAGGCCACCTTGCGCCGGGGCAATGAGGCGCTGTCGCCGCGCGAGCTGCGCCGCCTGCTGGCCGACCTGCAGGCCGTGGGCGCCAGCGAGGTGAGCGATGCCGAAGGCGGGCGCCTGGCCGAGCCGGTGATGCAGTGGTATGCCGCCGCCCAGCCCGAGCAGCGCCTGGACTGCTGGCGCCTGCTGTGCGAGCAGTTTGTGCCCGATGTGGCCAAGATCGGCCAGGCCCGCCAGCGATATGAGGACGCGATCGGCACCGCCAGCATGGCCGCTGCCGAGCGCCACCTGCGCAAGGCCTTGCAGACCCCGCGCATGCGCCTGTTCCAGCGCTTTGCGGTGCCCGCGCAGGGCATGCGCTTCTTGCTCGATCTGCGCGCGCAGATGCTGCCCCAGCTCAAGAGCCAGGAATGGCTGGTCGCCGTGGACGCCGATCTGGAATACCTGTTCTCGACCTGGTTTGACATCGCCTTTTTGGAGCTGCGCAGCCTCAGCTGGGATTCGCCCGCGTCCTTGCTCGAAAAACTCATCAAGTACGAAGCGGTGCATGACATCCGCAGCTGGACCGATCTGAAAAACCGCCTCGACAGTGACCGCCGCTGCTACGGCTTTTTCCACCCGCGCCTGCCCAACGAGCCGCTGATCTTTGTCGAGGTGGCCCTGGTCGACAAGATGTCGGACAGCATTGCGCCGCTGCTGGACGAGGCCGCCGCCGCAGCCGATGTGAACAAGGCCAGCACGGCGATCTTCTACTCGATCAGCAACACCCAGACCGGTTTGCGCGGCGTGAGTTTTGGCGATTCGCTGATCAAGACCGTGGTCGAGCAGCTGCTGCAGGAGTTTCCCAAGCTGCGCCAGTTCGCGACCTTGTCGCCGATACCGGGTTTTCGCAGCTGGCTGGGCAAGAACGCGGCCGAGGTCTGGGAGGGCGCCGACAAGCGCCTGCGCGCCGAGCTGGGCAAGGCACTGGACAAGGCCGAGCCGACGGTGGATGACTGGATGGCCGCGCTGGAGCAACCGGGCCAGTGGCAGGCGGGCGATGCGGCCGCCAAGCTGCTGCGGCATGCTGCTGCCCGCTACCTGGGCAAGAGCCTGGTCAAGGACAAACCGGTGGACCCGGTCGCGCGCTTTCACCTGGGCAATGGCTCGCGCGTCGAGCGCCTGAACTGGGCGGGTGATACCTCGGCCAAGGGCATCAAGCAGTCCTATGGTTTGATGGTGAACTACCTGTACGACTTGAAGCGCCTGGACAAGCACCGCAATGCGCTCGCCCAGGGCAAGATTCCGGTGTCATCGGGCATCGAGGCGCTGGCCAAGGTCTGAACCTGTTTTTGAGGATGGCAGGCCAGCATCGCGCCCCGGGCGCTGCGCTGGCCTGGAGAGAGCTGCAGGCCCCCATCAGGGCCGCAGCCTGGGTGGTAGGCATTCTTTGCTGACCACCCAGGGCCTGCGCGTTGCTGTCGGCGCGCGCAGGCGGGTGTGCGTGGATCTTTAAAAATAACCGTTAGGAGACAAGATGACCAAGAGCAATACACCTTCCCCGTCCAGAAGACGAACCCTGCTGGGCCTGGCCGCTGGCATGGCGGGCACGGCGCTGCCCGCCTGGAGCTGGGCCAACACTGCAGCAGCCAAGGACTGGCCCACCAAGCCGGTGACCTGGGTGGTGCCCTTTCCCGCAGGGGGCGGCACCGATGCCTTTGCGCGGCCGCTGTCCTCGCAGTTCTCGAAAATCTCGGGCAAGACCCTGGTGATCGACAACAAAGGCGGCGCTGGCGGCACCCTGGGCGCCAGCTTTGCTGCGCGCCAGCCCTCCGACGGCTACCATTTCTTCATGGGCGGCACCCACCATGTGATTGCGCCCTCGGTCTACCCCAAGCTCGATTACGACATCCAGAAGGACCTGGTGCCGCTGGCCCTGCTCGCCACGGTGCCGCAGGTGCTGGTGGTCAACCCCAAGCGGGTGACGGCGGCCAATATGCAGCAGCTGCTGGCCCAGCTCAAGGCCAACCCGGGCAAGATGAGCTTTGCCTCGGCCGGCGCGGGCACCAGCCACCACCTGGCTGGCGAGCTGTTCAAGATCCAGAGCCAGACCGACATTCTGCATGTGCCTTACAAGGGCGCGGGCCCGGCGCTGCAGGACCTGATTGCCGGCAATGTGGACATGCTGTTCGACGGCCTGGGCTCGTCGGCCGCGCATATCGCCGCCGGGCGCATCAAGTGCCTGATGGTCTCGGGCAGCCAGCGCAACCCATCGCTGCCCGATGTGCCCTGCGCTGCCGAAGTGGGGCTGCCCGATTACAACGTGACCACCTGGTACGGCCTCTGGGCCATCAAGGGCACCTCGCCCGAGCTGCAGGCGCGCATGTTCGAAGAGGCCAAACGCATGGGCGCGTCGGAAGAAATCAAGGCCATCTGGGCCAAGAATGGTGCGGAATATGGCAGCATGACGCAGCCGCAGTTTGCCGCCTTTGTGGCCGACGAGGTCAAGCGCTGGGCCGAGGTGGTCAAGGCCTCGGGTGCGAAGATTGAATGACAAGAGGAGCGAGATGATGGCGGGGCAGGTTCGTGTGCAATCGTGGGTGGCGGGCAAGGAGGCATCCCGCGCGCAGGCCGTGCGCGTGGTGCTGGACCATGCGGGCAAGCGCAATGCCATGTCGCGCGCCATGTGGCGCCAGCTGCGCCGCGTGTTTGAGGACCTGCAGCGCCAGCCCGGGCTGCGCTGCATCGTGCTGCAAGGCGAGGGCGAGGCCTTTTGTGCCGGTGGCGATATCTCGGAGTACGCCGGCTTTCGCTTTCAGCCAGAGAGCCTGGCCGCCTTCCACGAAGGCGAGGTCTGGCCGGCGCTCCATGCCATGCTGCAATGCGATGTGCCGCTGGTCGCTGCCATTGACGGCGCCTGCATGGGCGCGGGCGTGGAGCTGGCCAGCTGCTGCGACACCCGCCTGGCAACAGACAGAGCCCAGTTTGGCGCGCCGATTGCCAAGCTGGGCTTTCCGATGGCGCCCAAGGAGGCGGCGCTGGTGCTGAGCCAGGTGGGGCCTGCCAAGACGCGGCAGATGCTGCTGGAGGCAGCGGTCTTTGGCGCCGAGCAGATGCTGGCCTCGGGCTTTTTGAGCCAGGTGTACCCCGCTCAAGACCTGCACGCCCAGCTGGAACGCAGCGTCGCCCGCATCTGCGGCCTGGCGCCCCAGGCCGCCCGCATGACCAAGCAGCTGCTGCGTGCGCTGGCCGAAGGCGATGCCCAGGCCCCGGTGCTGCAGCAGCCCTATGCCTATGCCGATTCGGCAGAACACCGCGAAGGCATTGCCGCCTTTGTCGCCAAAAGAGCAGCCCAGTTTTGACCGTGCCTGCGCTGGCCACCGGCCAGGCCGCAGGCGCCAAGGAAACCACCAACCAAGTAGACAAACATGACCAACGACAACCTGTTCTGCGCCCTGCGCGCGGCCTTTCCTGAGGACCTCGATGCCATCGCCGTGGAGACCACCTCGGCCAGCGGTGAGCCGCTGAACTACAGCTGGCGCGACCTGGACCGCATGAGCGCGCGCATCGCCAACCTGCTCGATTCACTGAATATTCCTTCCGGCAGCCGCGTAGCGGTGCAGGTGGAAAAGTCGGTCGAAGCGATGGCGCTGTACCTGGCCACCTTGCGCGCCGGCCATGTGTTTCTGCCGCTCAACACCGCCTACCAAAGCGCCGAGATCGAGTACTTTGTCACCAATGCCGAGCCGGCCGTGGTGGTCTGCTCGCCGGCCAACTTTGGCTGGGTCTCCAAGATCGCTTTCCAGTGCGGCACGCAAAGCGTGTTTACCCTGGGCGATGACCGCAGCGGCACGCTGCTGGAGCGTGCGGTGCACTGCGCCGATGCGCACACGCCTGCGCAGAAATCTGCCGACGATATGGCTGCCATCCTCTACACCAGTGGTACCACCGGGCGCAGCAAGGGCGCGATGCTGAGCCATGGCAACCTGCTGAGCAATGCCGTGATGCTCAAGGACTACTGGGGCTGGAAAAAGGGCGATGTGCTGATCCATGCGCTGCCGATCTTCCATGTGCATGGCCTGTTTGTCGCGATCCATGCGGCCTTGCTCAATGGCAGCAAGATGGTCTGGTTTGCCAAGTTCGAGCCCAAGGCGGTGATTGCCGCGATGGCGCGGGCGACGGTCTTCATGGGCGTGCCGACCCTGTATGTGCGCCTGCTGGCCGAGCCGGGCCTGACCAAGGCGGCGGCCCAGCACATGCGTTTGTTCATCTCCGGCTCGGCGCCGTTGCTGATCGAGACCTTCCGCGACTGGCAGACCCGCACCGGCCACACGATTTTGGAGCGCTATGGCATGAGCGAGACCATCATGCTGGTCTCCAACCCCTACCAGGCCGATGCCCGCCATGGCGGCCAGGATGAGCGCCGGGGCGGCACGGTGGGCTTTCCGCTGCCGGGTGTGGGCGTGCGGGCGCAGGGCGATGACGGCCAGGCGCTGGGCGCCGATGAGATCGGCCATATCCAGGTGCAAGGCCCCAATGTGTTCAGCGGCTACTGGCGCATGCCCGAGAAGACCGCGCAGGAGTTCACGGCCGACGGCTGGTTCAAGACCGGCGACGTGGGCAAGATCGATGCGCGCGGCTATGTGACCATCGTCGGCCGCAGCAAGGACCTGATCATCTCCGGCGGCTACAACGTCTACCCGGCCGAGATCGAGGGCTTCATCAACGAACTGCCGGGCGTCGCGGAAAGCGCGCTGGTCGGCGTGCCGCACCCCGATTTTGGCGAAGTGGGCGTGGCCGTGGTCATTGCCAAGGCGGGCCAGCAGCTCGATGCCGAGGGCATCATTGCGACTTTGAAAAAGCAGCTGGCCAACTTCAAGATTCCCAAGCGCTGCTTTGTCGTGGGCGAGCTGCCACGCAACACCATGGGCAAGGTGCAAAAGAACCTGCTGCGCGACCAGTACCAGGGCCTGTTCAAGGGCTGATGCGCCCATGAAGGCGGCCTGCGCCGCCATGACAAAACCCTCGCGCTGTGGCAGCCAAGAAGCTGCCACAGGCGAGGGTTTGCTATTGGGCGGATGCGCTTAGGTGGCGATCAGCGCAGCACCAGCACCGGTATCGTCGCATGGGTCAGCACATGCTGGGTTTCGCTGCCCAGCAGCAGGCGCTTCAAGCCCCGGTAGCCGTGCGATGCCATGACGATCAGGTCGCAGTTTTCCTTTTTCGCCGTCTCCAGCAGCGCCTCGGCAATCATGTCGGACTTGATCACCAGGGTCTTGATGGGCACGCCGGTGGCAGCGCCTTCGGCCACCACCTTGTCGACAATGCCCTGGGCGGCGCGTTCCCAGCCGTCCTCGATGCGCGCAATGTCATCGGGGTTTTGCATGGTGCTGCCCTCGAAGTAGCTGCGCGGGTAGTTGGGCGAGATGTTGACGGCGGTGACCGTGGCGTGGCTCAGCTTGGCCAGCGCGAGGGCGTGGCGCACGGCCTTCTCGGACAGCTCAGAGCCATCGGTGGCAAGCAGGATATGTTGGTACATGGCAGGCTCCTTTCAGGTCAGACGTAGGGCAGGGCGACCAGGGGCCAGCCTTGCCGTGGATTCAACACAGAGCATCGCCGCTTGCGGCTTGAGCGGATGTCGGATCAGACCGCGTTTGTATCCGCTGACGCGGCGACTTGGAATAGCTGCTTAGCTTAGGCCGAGCAGGCCTGGGTGTTGATCAGGCCCTGGAGCTTGTCGGTGTCCAGAATGCGCACATGGCGCTGCTTGACCTCGATGATGTTCTCCTCGGCAAACTTGGAGAAGGTGCGGCTGACGGTCTCGAGCTTGAGGCCCAGGTAGCTGCCGATTTCCTCGCGTGTCATGCGCAGGATCAGCTCATGCTGCGAAAAGCCCCGGGCATGCAGGCGCTGCACCAGGTTCAGCAAGAAGGCGGCCAGGCGCTCTTCGGCGCGCATGCTGCCCAGCAGCAGCATGACGCCATGCTCGCGCACGATCTCGCGGCTCATGACCTTGTGCACATGGTGCTGCAAGGCGGTCACTTCGCGCGACAGGTCTTCGAGCGAGGAGTAGGGCATCACGCAGACTTCGGCGTCTTCCAGCGCAATCGCGTCGCAGGAATGGCGGTCGTTGACGATGCCGTCAAGCCCGATGATCTCGCCGGCCATCTGAAAGCCGGTGACCTGGTCGCGTCCGTCTTCGGTGGCGATGCTGGTCTTGAAAAAGCCGGTGCGAATCGCATAGAGGGAGGTGAAGGTCTCACCGTTGCGGAACAGCGCGCTGCCGCGTTTGATCTTGCGCCGGGTGGCGACGATCTCGTCGATGCGCTCCATTTGTTCGGCCGACAGTCCCACGGGCATGCACAGCTCGCGCAAATTGCAGTTGGAGCACACCACTTTGATGGAGTTGGATGTCATGTATCAATACCCGTGAACAAATATTCATGTAGGAACGGCGTTCCTCGTATGCGCCTATTGTGCGTGCAGGCGCCAAATGGGTTCTTGATGTACATCAAGGACGCGTGGCAGAGCTTGGGGCACATTGGGGGTCCGCTAGGAAGAAGCCACATGATTTCCCTGACCCCCGACCTGCTGCGCCGTTTTGATGTTCCCGGCCCCCGTTACACCTCGTATCCTACCGCAGACCGATTTGTTGAAGCCTTTGCTGCGAATGAGTACAAGCAGGCGCTGGCGCAACGCGGCACCGGCCTGGCTGGCAGGCTCGCTCCGCTGTCCTTGTATGTGCATGTGCCGTTCTGCGCCTCGCTGTGCTACTACTGTGCCTGCAACAAGATCATCACCAAGCATGCCGAGCGGGCCGACGAGTACCTGGACTACCTCGAGCGCGAGCTGGACCTGCAGCTGGCCCATGTCAGCGCCCGTCCCACCATCAGCCAGCTGCACCTGGGCGGCGGCTCGCCCACGTTCTTGACCGATGCCGGCCTCAGCCGCCTGATGGACATGGTCAAGCAGCGTTTTCATCTGCAGCCCGGTGGCGAGTACTCGATCGAGGTGGACCCGCGCACCGTGAGCCGCGAGCGCCTGCAGCATCTCTACCAGCTGGGCTTTAACCGGCTGAGCTTTGGCGTGCAGGATTTTGACCCGCTGGTGCAAAAGGCCGTGCACCGCGAGCAGCCCGCCGACCAGGTGTTTGCCTTGGTCGAGCAGGCGCGTGAGATCGGCTTTGAATCTATCAATATCGATCTGATCTATGGTCTACCCCAGCAAAGCCCGGCCAGCTTTGTGCGCACGATGGAGCAGGTCAATGCGCTGCGGCCCGACCGCATTGCGCTCTACGCCTATGCGCACCTGCCCGAGCGCTTCAAGCCCCAGCGCCGCATCCAGGCGCAGGACCTGCCCAGCCCGGCCGACAAGCTGGCCATGCTGGCCCAGGCCCTGGCCGCGCTGGAAGGCGCCGGTTATGTGTATGTGGGCATGGACCATTTCGCCTTGCCCGACGATGCCTTGGCGGTGGCCAAGCGCCAAGGGCGCCTGCACCGCAACTTTCAGGGCTACAGCACCCAGCCCGATTGCGATCTGCTGGCGCTGGGCGTGTCGGCCATCGGCCGCATTGGCGCGACCTACAGCCAGAATGCCAAGACCCTGGAGGAGTACTACGACCTGATCGACCAGGGTCAGATCCCCGTGGTGCGGGGCCTGGCATTGACGCGCGATGACCTGCTGCGCCGCGCGGTGATCATGGGCCTGATGTGCCAGGGGAGCCTGGCGATTGAATCGCTGGAGCAGGCCTGGCTGATTGATTTTGCGCAGTACTTTGCCGCCGAGCTGGCCCAGCTGCGCGAGCTGCAGGAGCAAGGCCTGGTGCAGCTGAGCGACGAGGCGATCAATGTGACCGAGCTGGGTTGGTACTTTGTGCGCGGCGTGGCCATGGTGTTCGACAAGAACCTGCAGGCCGACCGCAACCGGGCGCGCTTCTCGCGGATTATCTAGCCCGCTCTGGCAAGTCTCAGCCCTGCCAGGCCGCCAGGCTCTTGTAGAGCATGTACGCGGCCAGGCACAGCAAGATGCCGCCAAAGATCTTCTTGAGCTGGCCCACCGGCAGCCGGTGCGCGGCACGGGCGCCCAGCGGCGCCGTCAGCACGCTGCAGGTGGCAATGGCGGCCAGGCCGGGCAGCCAGATATAGCCCAGCGAATGCGGTGGCAGGCCCTGCAGGTGCAGGCCAGCCACCATGAAGCCGATGACATTGGTGACCGCAATTGGAAAACCCAGTGCCGAGCTGGTGGCCACCGCGTTGTGCATCGGCACGCTGCACCAGGTCATGAAAGGCACGCTGATGAAGGCGCCACCGGCGCCCACCAGGCCCGAGAGGCAGCCGATCACGCCGCCAGCGGCCACCTGGCCGGCCGTGCCCGGCATGGCGCGCATGGCCTTGCTGTTGGGCTTGCGGAACATGCGCAGTGCCGAGTAACCAATGAACAGGCCAAAAAACAAACCCAGGTAGCTGCCCTTGAGCACCGCAAAAATGCCCAGGCTGGCCAGCAGGCCGCCCAGCACAATGCCCGGGGCCAGGCGTTTGACAAGGTCCCAGCGCACGGCGCCATGCTGGTGGTGGGCGCGCACGCTGGACATCGAGGTGAAGACGATGGTCGCCATCGAGGTGGCAATCGCCATCTTGATCGCCAGCTCCGGCGCCACGCCCTGGGTGCCCAGGATGTAGGTGATAAAGGGCACCAGCACCATGCCGCCGCCAATGCCCAGCAGGCCCGCCAGAAATCCGCCGATCAGGCCCAGAAACGACAGCGGCAGCAAAACAAGAGGATCAGTCATGGCGCGCAGTAAAAAGGCCACCTGAAACAGGTGGCCTGAAACCCCGCTGTCGCGGAGAGGAGAAGACAGGTTGGGCAGCCTGCCCGAAAAAATCAGGTGTTCGCAGCGGATCCACTGGACCGTCATCCTGAACCGGGGGTTCAGGTGGGCAAGGGCAACCTATCGTTGGGTTCATCTGACGCGAGACGATCACGCTCAATAGGTGATGTACCAAGCCCGTGCTCGTAGAGCATTGGTTCAAGGAACTATAAAGTCCAGCAGGGCTGCGAACGCCTCCATTGTAATCGCTCGCGCCTGCTGCACCCACCAAAACTGCATGCCAATGTGCCTGGATTGGTCAAAAAAGATAGCTGGCTAGCTATATTGAGTAATGGAAAAGGTGGTATTTTGTGCGGAGGCATTGCATGGGGCGGCAATCTGGTGTTGGCGCCAGCTTGCCGCCAGGCCTCAGGCGCTGGTGTCCAGGGTTTCGGCAGCCTTGGCAGGGGCGGGCGCCAGTGCGGCGTCCAGCCTTTGCATGACAGACTGCAGGCGGGGTTCGTCCCAGTCGAGGCTGGCCTGGCCGCCGGCAGCGGGCTGGGCTTGGGCCTCGGCCATCGCGGCAGACTGGGCAGCGGCCTGTGCCTGCAACGCGTCCGCCGTCTGGCTGAGCTGGCTGTTCTGCACCTGCAAATCCAGCAGATCAAAGGCGACATTGAGGGCAGCCAGCACGGCGATGCGCTCGCGGCCACGGATCTTGCCCGCGTCGCGGATACCGCTCATGGCCTCATCGACATGCTTGACGGCGGCCAGCAGACGTGCTTCCTGGCCTTCGGGGCAGCCCAGCATATAGCTTTGCTGCATGATGTGTACTTCCAGCTGTTTCATCATTCGTCCTGGTCAAAGGTCTTGGGCAGGCGTTCGATCAGTGCATCCACGCGGGCGCGGGCCGCTGTCAGGCGCGATTGGAGGGAGTCGCGCTCCTGGGTCAGGGTGGTGACTTGCTCTTGCAATTGGGCGTGGGCGCGTTGCAAAGCCTCATGACGGCTCAGCAGTGCCTCCACCCGCTCAAGCATCAGATCCATAGAAGGCGTAGTGGCCATAGAGAGACAGTCTTCTTAAGTGCGCAATGGGTTTAACGCTAAAATTGTACCCGTTGGTGCTCGCCCCAGTGGTTCACATGGGGGCAGTTCAACGGGAAGCAGGAGCGCTGCTTGTGCCCTACAAGCCTTACGCAACCTGCGCTGCCCCCGCAACGGTAAGCGATGGTTGGCTTTTGCGCCATCCACAGCCACCACTATGCCACTGAATACCTTGAACAAGTGTTTGGGAAGGCGTGTGCTGTGTCATCGCCAGCCCGGATACCGGCCAACAATAGTGGAGGCGCGCGGCTGAGGCCTTGCTGCGGCCTCCGTGTTCCCCATTGCCGGCGGGGAGGCTGGCGCGGGGTGGTTCATCACCAACTCAGTGCATGTTTTCCTCTGCTTTTTCGACACGCCGCTGCGCGCGTCCCGCGCTTGCGCCCCGCTCGGGCACCCTCCATTCCCCCCGTTTTTTGGCCTTGGCCATCGCATCGGCGTTGCCCCTGTTGGCGCTGCCAGCACAGGCGCAGCAGGCTCCAGCCGCCCAGGAAACAGAGGGTAAAAACCTGCAAGAGATGGTGGTGACCGCCAACCGCATCGAGCAGCCGCTCTCCGATCTGGTGGCCGATATGTCCATCATTGATGCGCAGACCATCGAGCGCCAGGGCCCGGGCAGCGTGGCCGATGTGCTCGCGCGCGTTCCGGGCATCCAGATTTCGCGCAACGGCGGGCCGGGCACGACGACCAGCGTGTTCATGCGCGGCGCCGATTCACGCTTTACCGCGGTCTATGTCGACGGCGTGCGCATGGATTCGCAATCGACCGGCGGCGCCTCCTGGCAGTCGATTCCGCTGGCGCTGATCGACCGCATCGAAGTGCTGCGTGGCCCGGCCGCTGCCGTCTACGGCTCGGACGCGATGGGCGGCGTGGTGCAGATCTTCACCAAGAAGGGTGAGGGCGGCGTGCCCCAGCCCTATGTGGGCCTGGGCTTTGGCAACCGGGGCACGTTCACGGCCGAGGCAGGTATCTCCGGCAGCGCCGAGGGCTGGGATTACGCGCTGGGCCTGAACCGCTCGCAGACCGATGGCTTCAATGCCCGTACGGTCGCCACCGCCAACCCGGACAAGGACGACTACCGCAGCAATGCGGTCAGCGGCCGCCTGGGCTACCAGATCAATCGCCAGCACCGGCTGGAGGCCACCTTGCTGGCCAGCGATGTGAACTCGGGCTATGACAGCAGCCTGTCCGAGGACGACCGCAGCCTCAACAAGATGTATGCGCTGGGCCTGAACTGGCAGGCGCAGTGGACCGAGCACTACAGCACCAAGCTGCAGTTCAGCCAGTCGCGCGACTACTACGAGACCCGGCCCTCGCCCTACCAGACGGACACGCGCCTGCACAATTACCTGTTCCAAAATACATGGCGCCTGGGCGTCCACACCTTGACGGCCGCGCTGGAGCGGCGTGACGACGCACTGACCAATGGCGGCGTTGACCGCGACCGCCACCAGAATGCGCTGGCGCTGGGCTATGGCCTGAACACCGGCCCGCACACGGTGCAGCTGAACCTGCGCCGCGATGACGACAGCGAGTTTGGCGGTAAGACCACTGGCAGCGCCGCCTATGGCTATACCTTTGCAACGAACTGGCGCGCCACCGCGACCGTGGGCACGGCTTTTCGCGCGCCCACGCTCTACCAGCGCTTTAGCGAATACGGCGACGCATCGCTGCAGCCCGAGAAAAGCCGCAATGCCGAGCTGGGCCTGCGCTGGGCGCAGGGTGCCGACAGCTTCTCGGCCACGGCCTACCGCAACCGGGTCACCAACCTGATCAACTTCTCGTCGCCCGGCAGTTGCGACAGCGAATTTGGCTGCTATGCCAACGTGGGCAAGGCACGCCTGGAAGGCATTACCCTGGCGGCCACGACCAAGCTGGGCGCCTTCAACCTGCACGGCTCGGTCGACTTCCAGAACCCGCGCGATACCGAAAACGACAAGCTGCTGGCGCGCCGCGCCAAGCGCTATGCCACCCTGGGCGCCGAGACCCGTGCCGCCGGTTGGACCTGGGCTGCCGATCTGCAGACCAGCGCCAAGCGCTTTGACAATGCCGCCAACACCAATGTGCTGGGCGGCTACACCTTGTTCAACCTGTCGGCGCAGACCGAGATCGTCAAGGATGTGAACCTGATCGCCCGGATCAACAACCTGACCGACAAGCGCTACCAGACCGCACGCACCTATGCCACCGAAGGGCGCAGCGTGTATGTGGGTGTGAAGTGGATGCCGCGCTGAGCGCAGAGGGGATAAGCCAGCCATGACAGAGACGAAGGTTCAGGACCGCCCAACAGCCGCTTGCGTGGCCCTGCTGATTGCGGCGCCCGCATCCGGCCAGGGCAAGACCACGGTGACGGCAGCCTTGGCGCGCCTGCATGCCCGCCAGGGCCGGCGGGTGCAGGTGTTCAAATGCGGCCCGGATTTTCTCGATCCGCAGTGGCTGCGCCTGGCCAGCGGCCAGCCGGTGCATGCGCTGGACCGCTGGATGAACGGCGAAGCCGATGTGCGCGCACGCCTGTTCCAGGCCGCGCAAAGCAACGATATGCTGCTGATCGAAGGCGTGATGGGCCTGTTCGACGGTGCCAACAGCGCGGCCGAGCTGGCCAAGTCGCTGGGCATCTCCGCCGTGGTGGTGGTGGATGCATCGGCCATGGCCGCCACCTTTGGCGCCATTGCCCATGGCCTGCAGCACTATGACCCGGGTCTGCAGCTGGCCGGCGTGCTGGCCAACCGCGTGGCCACCGCCCACCATGGTGAGATGCTGCGCAGCGGCCTGCGCGATGCGGCACTGTGGCTGGGCGCGATGAACCAGGTGAGCCTCGATGCTGCGAAACCGCGCGCCAACCTGCTGCCCGAGCGCCATCTGGGCCTGGTGGCAGCCCATGAACTGCACGACGCTGCCGAGCGCCTGGATGCCGCCGCCGATGTGCTGGCGCAAACGCCGCTGGGCCAGCTGAGCTGGCAGGAGTGGCAGCAGCGCTGGACGGTGGCCTTTACCGCGCCTGCTGCTGCCGCCCCGGTGCCCGCCTGGCTGGCCGGGCGGCGCATTGCCGTCGCCCGCGATGCCGCTTTCAGCTTTATCTACACCGCCAATCTGGAATGCCTGCAGGCCATGGGTGCCGAGCTGGCCTTTTTCTCGCCGATTGCCGGCGACCGCCTGCCCGCCTGCGATGCGCTGTGGCTGCCGGGTGGCTACCCGGAGCTGCATCTGCCGGCGCTCAAGGCCAATGCCGGCCTGCAGCTCGATCTGCAGGCGCACCTGGAACAGCGCAAGCTCGTCTGGGCCGAATGCGGCGGCATGGTGGCACTGGCCGAGGGCCTGACCGACCTGGACAGCCGCTGGCACAGCTTGTGGGGCTTGCTGCCAGCGCAGGCCGTCATGCAGCAGCGCCTGGCGGGTCTGGGCATGCAGCAGCTGCTGACGCCCTGGGGCATGCTGCGCGGCCATACCTTTCACTACTCCAAGCTGCAGAGCGAGGCCCTGGAAGTGGCACGCAGCAGCCGCCCGGGCCAGGCGGCCGACAGCGGCAAGGGCGAAGCCGTCTACCAGCAGGGCAGCATCCATGCGAGCTATTTCCATGCCTGGTTCCCCTCGTGCCCGCAGGCGGTGGCCGCCTTGCTGGGGGTGGACATGCCGGTGGTCGATCCGCAGGCCTGGCATACCGAGGCACTGAACGCCTAAGATGCGCGGCATGGATGACTCTCTTTTCCACGTTGATGGCGCGCCGCTGAAATTGCTGCTGCTGGGCGGGCAGAAATCGGGCAAATCGCGCCAGGCCGAGCTGCTGGCGCGTGCCTGGCTGCAGGCCGGTGCCGGTCGCAGCGCCAGCCTGGTCGCCACCGGCACCGCGTATGACGCCGAGATGCAGCAGCGCATTGCGCGCCACCAGCGAGACCGCCGCGCCCGCGTGCCGCAACTGGCCACCGTGGAGGCGCCGCGCGACGTGGCCCAGCAGCTGCTGGCGAGCAGCCGGCCCGAACACCTGCTGGTGGTCGACTGCCTGACCCTGTGGCTCACCAACTGGTTGATGCCGATGGAGCCCTCACCGCTTGAGCCTGCGCAGACCTGGCAGGCCCAGTGCGATGCCTTTATCGCAGCCCTGCAGTCCGCCACTGGCCCCATCATTCTGGTCAGCAATGAGATTGGCCTGGGCGTTATTCCTATGGGCCGTGAGGTGCGCGCCTTTGTCGATGCGCTGGGTCTGCTGAACCAGCAAGCGGCAGCGGCCTGCAACCGCGTACAACTGATGGCGGCGGGCTTGCCGCTGCAGATGAAATGATGGCTTTGTTGATGGCTCCCCCATCCTTTCTGCGGAAAACGCTGGCCTGGGTAGCGCTGATGCTCGCATTGCCGATGGCCCAAGCGGCACCGTCTGCCAGTGTGGATGAACTGCGCCTGCAACCCTTTGCCAACGCGCCGGTCTGGAAGGACCAGGACCTGGTCAGGCCCGCGGCCATCGTCGATGACCGGGGCCGCAAGGTCCAGTTGGCGCAAGCGCCGCAGCGCATCGTGAGCCTCTTGCCATCGCTGACCGAGAGCACCTGCGCGCTCGGTTTGTGCGAACGCCTGGTGGGGGTGGACCGCTATTCGGACTGGCCTGCCTCGGTCAAGAAGCTGCCGGTGGTAGGCGGCGGGCTGGACCCGAGCGTGGAATCGGTCGTGGCGCTCAAGCCCGATGTGGTGCTGCTGTCCGATGCCTCCAAGGCGGCGGAACGCTTGCAGGCGCTGGGCCTGAAGGTGGTGGCGCTCGATGTGAAGTCCAAGGCCGATATCCACCGCGTGCTGGGCACCCTGGGCCAGCTCTTGGGCGTGCCCCAGGCGCAGGGCGCTGACCGGGTCTGGCGCGCGCTGGAGTCGGGCATTGATGCGGTGGTGCGCGGGCTGCCCGAGCGCACGCGCCATACCCGGGTCTACTTTGAGGTGAGCCGCGGCCCTTATGCGGCCGGCCCCCAGTCCTTTATTGGCGAGACCCTGACCCAGCTGGGCGTGGACAATGTGGTGCCCGCTGAGCTGGGCCCGTTTCCCCGGTTGAGCCCCGAGTTTTTGCTGCGCGCCCAGCCCGATGTGATCATGCTGGGCAACCGCAGCATGCAGGCTGCTACCAGCTACCCGGGCTGGAACAACCTCCAGGCCGTCAAGGCGGGCAGGGTCTGCGTGTTCAGCGATGAAGAGTCGTATGCGATCGTGCGCCCGGGGCCGCGCATGGCCCAGGCCGCCGCGCTGATGGCGCGCTGCCTGGCCGACAAGGCGCCAGGCAAGGCCGCGGTGGCGCGCTGATGGCCGCTTTGCACAGCTCTGCACCCGCATCCGCAGCGCAGCGCGAGGCCGCGCCCGGCCTGCGCCGCAGTGCCTGGCTGGCGCTGGTGCTGCTGGTGTTCAGCGCCTTGCTGCTGCTCGTCGGCGCCAGTGTGGGCAGCACCGGTTGGGAGAGTGTGCTGCGCATGCGCGATGACCCGACTTCCTGGCAGATCGTTGTCGATATCCGCCTGCCGCGCTCTTTGGGTGCCTGGCTGGCCGGTGGCCTGCTGGGCCTGGCGGGAGCTGTCGCTCAGGGCCTGTTTCGCAACCCGCTGGCCGATCCCTATTTGCTGGGCAGTGCCTCCGGCGCCTCGCTGGGCAGTGCGCTGGGCCTGGTTCTGCTGGGCTCGTCCGTCACCAGTCTCAATCTGCTCTACCGCCTGGGCATGACCGGCATGGCTTTTGTCGGCGCGGCCTGCGCGGTGGCGCTGACGGTGGTGCTGGCGCGCAATGTGCAAAACACCTTGCGCCTGCTGCTGGCCGGCGTGATTGTTGGCGTGGTGCTGGGTGCCATGCGCGATCTGCTGGAGCTGCGCCACCCCGATATTCTGCAGGCCATGCAGGCCTTCACCCTGGGCACCTCGGCCTTTGTCGGTTGGGAAGGCTGCGCGCTGATGGCCGCCGTGCTGCTGGTCTGCGTGCTGGCCACCTGGTGTTGTGCGCGGGTGCTTGATGGCCTGACCCTGGGCGAGGCAACCGCTGCCAGCCTGGGCCTGCCGCTGGCGCCGCTGCGCTATGGCCTGGTGGCCGTGCTGGCGCTGGCCACCGGTACCTCGGTCGCGCAGACCGGGCTGATTGCCTTTGTGGGCCTGGCCGCCCCGCACCTGGTGCGCAGCCTGGTGCAAGTGGGCCATGGCCGCAGCACCGTGCTGGCCGCCGCGATGGGCGGTGTGCTGCTGTTGGCCGCGGATATCCTGGCGCGCTGGCTGGTGGCGCCGCAAGAGCTGCCGGTGGGCGTGCTCACCGCCGCACTGGGCGGCACTTACCTGCTCTGGCGCATGCACCGCAGCACCCGATCGGCAGGAGGCCTGTGATGCCGACCACTGCGACCACACCTGCGCTGAGCGCCACCAATATCCACGCCGCCGTGCATGCACGGCCGATTCTGCAAGGCGTCAACGCCCAGTTTGCGCAAGGCCGCTGGACCAGCATTGTCGGCCCCAATGGCGCGGGCAAATCCAGCCTGCTCAAGGTGCTGGGCGGCCTGTGGCCGGCGGCACAGCTGCAGGGCGAGGTGGCGCTGCTGGGCAAGGATTTGCAGCGCTGGCCGCGCAAGCAGCGTGCCCAGGCGCTTGCCTGGCTGGGCCAGGGCGAGGTGGTGACGCAGGAGCTGACGGTGATGGATGTGGCCATGCTCGGCCGCCTGCCGCACCAGCCCTGGTTTGCAGCGCCCAGCGGCGCAGACCATGCAGTGGTGGAGCAATGCCTGCGTGCAGCGCATGCCTGGGACTGGCGCCACCGGCCGGTGGCCGAACTGTCGGGCGGCGAGCGCCAGCGCGTGCTGCTGGCCCGGGCCATGGCCGTGCAGGCCCCCGTGCTGTTGATGGATGAACCGCTGGCCAACCTGGACCCCCCGCACCAGACCGACTGGGTGGACAGCATGCGGGCCTTGACCGCCCAGGGCAGCACCGTGGTCAGCGTGCTCCACGAGATATCAGTGGCGCTGCTGGCCGACCATATGCTGGTGCTGCAGGCGGGCAGGGTGCTGCACCAGGGCCGCTGCGACGACCCGGCAACGCATGCCGCGCTGGAGGCGGTGTTTGACCACCGCATCCAGGTGCGTGCCATTGATGGCGTGTGGATGGCCTTGCCGCGCACCGCTGCTCGCCCTTGAGGGCGAGCTGAACCTGACTTGACGCTGGGCCTGGCCCAGGTCCAAAGACACAAGCTAACTAGGAAAGATATCCAATGCAGATTGAAACGCCACCCAGCGAAAAGCCTTATGAAAAGCCCGAGGGCGAGCGCCGTGGCCTGGTGATCGTCAACACCGGTGACGGCAAGGGCAAGAGCACGGCGGCCTTTGGCCTGGCCTTCCGCGCGACGGGCCGGGGCAAGGCGGTGAAGGTCTACCAGTTCATGAAGGTGCCGACCGCCCGTTTTGGCGAGCACCGCCTGGCCGAGCAGGTGGGCCTGCCGGTCGAAGGCCTGGGCGATGGCTTCAGCTGGAAGAGCCGCGATCTGGAGCACAGCGGCCAGCTGGCGCGCGATGGTTGGGAAAAGGCCAAGGCGGCCATCCTGTCGGGCGCGTATTTTCTGGTGGTGCTCGACGAGATCACTTACCCGCTGATCTATGGCTGGCTGCCCTTGCAGGAGGTGCTGGACACCTTGGCCGCCCGGCCCAAGGAAGTGCATGTCTGCATCACCGGCCGGCGCTGCCCGCAGGAGATCATCGATGTGGCCGACACCGTGACCGAGATGACCCTGATCAAGCATGCGTTCAAGGCCGGCATCCCGGCGCAGCGCGGCATTGAAGACTGAGGCCCCGCAGCCGATTGCTGGCATGAGCGACACCCACTCCGCCCCCACCAACGCCCCCACGATTGCCGCCACCGCCTTCAGCGAGGCCGAGCGCGCGGCCGTCTACCGCGCCATCCATGAGCGGCGCGACATGCGCCACTTTGCCGGCGGCCAGGTGGACGATGCTGTCCTGCTGCGCCTGCTGCGGGCGGCGCACCATGCGCCCAGCGTCGGCTTTATGCAGCCCTGGCGCTTTATCCGCGTGCGCGATGCGCAGATGCGCAGCCGCATCCATGCGCTGGTCGAGGACGAGCGCCTGCGCACCGCCCAGGCGCTGGGCACGCGCGAGGCCGACTTTATGCAGCTCAAGGTGCAGGGCGTGCTGCAGGCGGCCGAGGTGCTGGTGGTGGCCATGCCGCCCGGGCGCGAGGCCCATGTGTTTGGCCGCCGCACCTTGCCCGAGATGGATGTCGCCAGCACCGCCTGCGCGATCCAGAACCTCTGGCTGGCCGCGCGTGCCGAAGGGCTGGGCATGGGCTGGGTCTCGCTGTTCGAGCCCCAGGCGCTGGCGCAGCTGCTGGCCATGCCTGCCGGCGCGCACCCGCTGGCTGTGTTGTGCCTGGGCCCTGTGGAGGCCTATTATGCCGAGCCGATGCTGCAGCAGGAACGCTGGGCTAGCCGTGCACCCTTGCAGGACATGCTGATGGACGAGTGCTGGCAACCAGACCAAGGACCGCAGCCATGACCGATGGCGGCTTGTGGCCGCTGGCGCTGGCCGGTGGCAGCCCGCTGCTGCAGCTGGTCCAGGCCTTGACGGCTGCTGGCCCTGCCGTGCACTGGCAGGCGCCGATGGCGGCCTTGCTGGCCGTGTTGGTGGCCTTGTTGGTCGATTGGTTGTGGGGCGAGCCGCCGGTGCGACTGCATCCGGTGGTTTATATGGGTAAGTTGCTGGGCCTGCTGGGCCAGGCGATTGCGCCGCGCCAGGCGCAGCAGCGCGCCTACGGGCGCTTTGTGCTGGCAGCGCTGGCCTGGTGTGGGCTGGCCGCTGGCGCCTGGCTGGTCTATGCAGCGCTGCAGTGGCTGCTGCAGCTGGCGCCCTGGTGGCTGGGCGCGGTGGGGGCGGGCGTACTGCTCAAACCGCTGCTGTCCTGGCGCATGCTGCGCAGCGAGGTGCTGGCGGTGGAGGCCGCGCTCGGCGAATCGCTGGACGCGGGCCGGGCCCGCCTGTCCTGGCTGGTGAGCCGCGATACCGCCCAGCTCGATGCTGCGACAGTGCGCGAGAGCGCGATCGAGACCCTGGCCGAGAACCTGAGCGATTCGGTGCTGGCACCGCTGTTCTGGTTTGCCGTTGCCGGCCTGCCGGGCGCGGCGCTGTACCGGCTGGCCAACACGGCCGATGCGATGTGGGGCTACCCCGGCTGGCGCGGCCAGGGCGCGCAGCGCCGCCACTGGCAATGGGCGGGGAAATGGGCGGCCCGGGCCGATGATGTGCTGAACTGGTTGCCGGCCCGCATCACCGCAGCCTGGTTGGCTGCGTTGGCGGGCGGCCTGTCCTGGCCCGGCTTGCGGCGCGATGCGGCGGTCACGCCATCGCCCAATGGCGGTTGGCCGATGGGGGCGATGGCGCAGGCGCTGGGCCTGCGCCTGTCCAAACCCGGTGTGTACCAGCTCAACCCGCAAGGCAGGCCGCCGCAGGCTCTGGACGTACAGCGGGCGCTGGCCTTGGCCGGCCGGGTGGTGGGGGCGCAGGCACTGTGCGCCTTGCTGCTGGCCCTGGGTTTGGCGCTAAAGATAGCAATCGCCGCAATGGCGCAAGGAGCCTTGGCCCATGGCTGATAACGAGCATGGTGGCACCGACGCCTTGGGCGTGCCGGCGCATGATTTCTCCACCAACCGCAATGCCTGCGGCCCCTGCCCAGAGGCGGTGGCGGCCTTGCAGGCTGCGCACCTGGCGCAGTACCCTGATCCGCAGTACACGGCGCTGCGCCTGCAGCTGGCGGCCTTCCATGCGGTGGCTCCTGAGCGCCTGGTTATCGGCGGCAGCAGCAGCGAGCTGATCCACCGCCTGACCCAGCATGCGCTGCGCCAGGGCGCCACCAAGGTCAGCCTGCCGCGCCATAGCTATGGCGACTACGCCCAGGCGGCCGAAGTATGGGGCCTGTGCCCCGGCGCCCGCAGCCCGGTTTGGGGCGAAGGCCTGCACTGGGCCTGTGAGCCCTCCAGTCCACTGGGCCGGGTCGAAGATATGTGGCAGGCTTTGCCCGCTGACGCAAGCCACCATGGCCTGGTGCTGGATTGCGCCTACCGGCCGCTGTGGCTGGAAGGCCCTGCGCCGCCACGCGACATGGCCGCGCTCTGGCAGCTGTGGACGCCCAACAAGGCCCTGGGCATGACGGGGGTCCGCGCTGCCTATGCGATTGCACCCGAGGACACGGCGCAGGCGCAGGTCGATGCGCTGCGGACGCTGGCACCTTCCTGGGTGGTGGGCGCCCATGGCGTGGCCATGCTGCAGGCCTGGGTGACGCCCGAGGTGCAGGCCTGGCTGGCCCGCAGCCTGGACACCCTGCGCCACTGGAAGGGCCGGCAGCTGGCGCTGTGCGAACGCCTGGGCTGGGCGGTGCTGCCCGGCCACCAGGCCAACTACTTTGTCGCGCGCCTGCCGCTGGCGCAGGCAGACTTGCCCGCGCGGCTGGCAGCACTGCGCAGCCAGGGCATCAAGCTGCGCGATGCCCGCAGCTTTGGCCTGCCCGGCCATGTGCGCCTGGGCGTGATGGCGCCGGTGGCGCAGGCGGCGCTGGCGCGGGCCTGGCTGTCGCTGGCAGATGCATAGCGAGGACATGCGGCAACCGCTACCATTTGGTATGGATTTACAAACTTTGCAACTGCGCACCGTCTTGGTGGAGCGCTATGTGACGCCGCTGCGCGAGGGCGGCTCGATGCCGGCCGTCGTCGAGGCGGACGATCTGGGCCTGTATGTGCTCAAGTTCCGGGGGGCTGGCCAGGGCGTGCGCGCGCTGATGGGCGAGCTCATCTGTGGCGGCATCGCCCGCGCGCTGGGCCTGCCGCTGCCCGAGCTGGTGCTGGCCCTGCTGCACGCCAAGCTCGCGCAGACCGAGCCCGACCCCGAGATCCAGGACCTGATCCGGGCCAGTGATGGCCTCAATGTCGGCCTGGACTACCTGCCCGGCTCGGTCAATTTTGACCCGGCCGTCGATGCGGTCAGCGACGACTTCGCCTCGCGCCTGGTCTGGTTCGATGCGCTGGTCAGCAATGTGGACCGCACGGCCCGCAACACCAATATGCTGATGTGGCAGCGCAAGCCCTGGCTGATTGACCATGGCGCGACCCTGACCTTCCACCATGCCTGGGATGGCACGGTAGCCGACCCGGGCAAGCCCTTTGCGCCGATTGCCGACCATGTGCTGCTGGCCCAGGCCAGCCAGCTGGCCGAGGTGGACGAGGCCCTGGCCGCACAGCTGACCGAGCCGGTGCTGAGCGCGATTCTGGCCACGGTGCCCGATTGCTTTTTGGCCAAGGCGGCCGAGGACCGCAACAGCCCGCTGCTGGCCGATCCGCAGGCGCACCGCGCCGCCTATGTGAATTATTTTCTGGCCCGCCTGCAAGCGCGTGGCCGCTGGTTGCAAGGAGCCATCGATGCACGCGCATGATGTGTATGACTACGCTATCGTGCGCGTGGTGCCCCGGGTCGAGCGGGAGGAGTTCATCAACGCGGGCGTGATCCTGTCCTGCCAGCGCAGCGGCTATCTGCAGGCCGCGATCGCACTGGATGATGCGCGGCTGCTGGCGCTGGATCCCGAAGTCGATCTGCAAGCCGTCTACCGCCACTTGGGCAGCATCGTGGCCATTTGCGCCGGCGTGCCCGAGGCCGGGCCCATTGGCCAGCTGCCGTACCGCGCGCGCTTCCACTGGCTTACCGCCAAGCGCAGCAGCATGATCCAGACCTCGCCCGTGCACACGGGCCTGTGCACCGATGCGGGCTCGGCGCTCGAGCGCATCATGGCGCGCATGGTGCTGCCGCTGGGCAGCGTGCAGCGATGAGCGCGCGCTGCATCATGGTGCTGGGCACCAGCAGTGGTGCGGGCAAAAGCTGGGTGGCCACGGCGCTGTGCGCCTGGTACCGGGCCCAGGGCTACAAGGTGGCGCCCTTCAAGGCGCAGAACATGAGCAACAACGCCCGTGTGGTGGCTACGCCGGATGGCCAGTGGGGCGAGATCGGCACCGCCCAGTACCTGCAGGCGCTCGCCGCCGGGGCCGTGCCCGATGTGCGCATGAACCCGTTGTTGCTGAAACCCGAGGCCGATACCCGCAGCCAGGTGGTGCTGTTTGGCCAGGTGGACGAGGCGCTGTCCAACATGCCCTGGCGCGGCCGCAGCCTTAAAGTGTGGCCGCAGATCGCGCAGGCGCTCGATGCGCTGCGCGCCGAGAACGATGTGGTGGTGATCGAGGGGGCAGGGTCGCCCGCCGAGATCAACCTGCACAGCAGCGATGTGGTCAATATGCGCGTGGCGCGCCACTGCGATGCCCACTGCCTGCTGGTGGCCGATATCGACCGGGGCGGGGCCTTCGCCCACCTCTACGGCACCTGGGCACTGCTGCCGTCCGAGGAGCAAGGCCTGATCAAGGGCTTTGTGCTGAACAAGTTCCGGGGTGACGCAGCCTTGCTGGCGCCGGCGCCGCAGATGCTGCAAGACAAGACCGGTGTGCCGACGGTGGCCTGCATTCCGATGCAGTTCCAGCACGGCCTGCCCGAGGAAGACGGCGTGTTTGATGACCGGGGCAGTGGTGGTGCCGGGCAGCCGGTGCACACCTGCATCGCCATCGTCGCCTACCCGCGCATCAGCAACTTGGACGAGTTCCAGCCGCTGCTGCAGCTGCCTGGCGTGCGCGTGGTCTGGGCCCGCACGCCCGCGCAGCTGAGCGATGCGGACTGGGTGATTCTGCCCGGCAGCAAGGCCACCGCTGCCGATTTGGCCTGGATGCGCCAGCAGGGGCTGGATGCGGCCGTCGTCCGCCATGCCCAGGCCGGTAAACGGGTGCTGGGTATTTGCGGCGGCCTGCAGATGCTGGGCGAGGCGCTGGTCGATCTGCATGGCGTGGACGGCAATGCCGCCGGCTTAGGGCTGCTGCCCTTGGTGACCTTGTTTGCCCAGCAAAAGAATGTGCAACCCACGCGCCTGCTGCTGCCTGCCGTACAAGCGCCCTGGCAGGCCTTGAGCGGCCTGGTGGTGACGGGCTATGAAATCCACCACGGCCAGACCGAACTGCGCGCCGACATGCAGGCCGGCGCGGCCCAGCCCGCGCAAGAGCTGCTGCCGGGCCTGCTGTGGCAGGGCGGGGCGCCGCAGGTGCTGGGCACCTATGTGCATGGCCTGTTCGAGAATGCCGCTGTCATCCATGCGCTGTTTGGCCAAGATGCGCCCAGCCTGGACCAGGTGTTTGCGCGCATGGCCCAAGGGGTGGGCGAGTGGTTTGGAGACCGCTTACCCTGATGCCCTGGGTGGGCGGGGTCTTTGCCTGTAGGCCAAATATTGCAAGCACTGGCGGATTGGGCCGATAGGGGCGCGCTTGCAGCGCAGGCATGCTGTTTGTGTTGCTTCCCATCACCGATAAGGATGATCGCTATGAAAAACATGTTCCGCCAGTCTTTGCAAATGGCCGCGATGGCCCTCGCGCTGGGTACCGCCGGCTATGCCAGCGCCCAATCGGCACCGCCCCCTCCACCACCGCCTGCCAAGCACATGAAGCCCATGCCGCATGGCCCGCACGGTGCCCACCACAAGCGCGGTGAAGCGCGCGGCGATGCCCGCGCCAACGCCGATGTGGCCGAAGGCAGCTCCAACGCCCGTGAAGCAGCTGCTGCGCGCCAGGCCGCACGCCAGGGCCAGCTGACCGATCCAGGTTCGAGCTTCCGTGAGAACGCCACCGCACGCTGCGCCGTCTTCAAGACCGACGAAGACCGCCGTGCCTGCGTAGGCCGCGTGGCCCAGGGCCAGGACAGCGGCTCGGTGCAAGGCGGTGGCATTTTGCGCGAGTACACCTATACGGTGCCTGCCAAGTAAGCCGACTCATCTAGTCCATCAACGCTCTGCCCAGCTTTTGCTGCGCAGAGCGTTTTTGCATGGTTTGTGCGCGCCGGGCTGCAAACCGGGGCGGGCAGCGCGATACTGGCAGCTTGGCGTATCGCCGTGCCCCGTTCTCTAGCTTGACCATGTCCGAATCCTCGTTCTCCCCGCTCATCCCTTCCATTGCCTCGATCGAGGACGCCGCCTTTCGCCAGCAAGTGCAGCAGCTGCTGGACAACAAGACCAAGCCGCTGGGCTCGCTGGGCCTGTTGGAAGCGCTGGCTTTGCGCATCGCCTGCATCCTGGGCAGCACCCAGCCGCGCTTGGCCGATCCCCAGATGGTGGTGTTTGCGGCCGACCATGGCCTGGTGGCGCAGGGTGTGTCGGCCTACCCGGCCGATGTGACCTGGCAGATGGTGGGCAATTTTCTGGCCGGCGGGGCGGCGGTGAGTGTGCTCTCACGCCAGCATGGCGTGGCGCTGAATGTGGTCGATTGCGGCGTGGCCCGCGATTTTGCACCCCAGACCGATGCGCTGCCCACAGGCGCGCCCCGCCTGTGGCTGCGCAAGGTGGCTCCGGGCACGCAAGACAGCAGCCTGGGCCCGGCGATGGACATGGCGCAGTGCGACGCGGCCATTGCCAATGGCCGCGCTTTGCTACAGGCCTTGCCCGGCAATGCCTTGCTGCTGGGCGAGATGGGCATTGGCAATACCTCCAGCGCATCGCTGCTGTTGGCGCGGCTGTGCAACCTGGATGTGGAAACCGTCACTGGCGCAGGTACCGGGCTGAGCGGCGAGGGCGTGGCGCGCAAGGCCGCCGTGTTGCGCCGGGTACTGGCGCGCCATGCCGATGTGCACGAGCCCCTGGCCGTGCTGGCCGCGATGGGCGGGCTCGAAGTGGCCACCATGGTGGGCGCGGTGCTGCAGGCTGCGCTGGAGCGCCGCGTGATCGTGGTCGATGGCTTTATCACCAGCGCTGCCGTGCTGGTGGCCTCGCGCCTGCAGCCGGCGGTGCTGGAGCGCTGCGTCTATGCCCATCGCTCGGGCGAGCCCGGCCACAGCCATTTGCTGGCGGCCTTGCAGGCCCAGCCTTTGCTTGACTGGCAACTGCGCCTGGGCGAGGGCTCCGGTGCGGCGCTGGCCTGGCCGCTGCTGGAGTCGGCCTGCGCAATGCTGCGCGACATGGCCAGCTTTGCGTCGGCCGGGGTCAGCACCCAGAGCAGCTCTTGATGCCTGCCGCTGCGATCAGCGCAGCGCGCCTTGCGGTGGCGGCGTCTTGGGCGAGAAATCGCAGTAGCCGCTGACCAGGCATTCCCAGCAGCGCGGCTTGCGCGCCTGGCAGACATAGCGGCCCAGCAGGATCAGCCAGTGGTGCGAATCGACGGCGTAGTCATCGGGCACGCGCTGCATCAGCTGCTTTTCCACTTCCAGCGGGTTCTTGCCGGGTGCCAGACCGGTGCGGTTGCTGACGCGGAAGATATGGGTGTCCACCGCCATGGTGGGCTGGCCAAAGGCCACATTGAGCACCACATTGGCCGTCTTGCGGCCCACGCCGGGCAGGGCTTCGAGCGCCTCGCGCGTATCGGGCACCTGGCCGCCATGGCGTTCCACCAGAATGCGGCAGGTCTCCATCAGGTGCTTGGCCTTGCTGCGGTACAGGCCGATGGTCTTGATATAGCCCTCCAGGCCTTCCAACCCCAGCGCCAGCATGGCCTGGGGCGTGTTGGCGACCGGAAAGAGTTTGCGGGTGGCCTTGTTGACCCCCACATCGGTCGCCTGGGCCGACAGCAGCACGGCGGCGAGCAGCTCAAACACCGAGGTGTATTCCAGCTCGGTCTGGGGTGAAGGATTGGCCGCCTTCAAGGTGGCGAAGAAGGGTTGGATATCAGCGGTTTTCATCGTGTGGTTGTGCAGGCTCGGCTGCCATTATCTGGCAAGGTCCGAGCCTGGGTCCCTGCATCAGGGCTGCAGCGGCGCCTGCGGCACGCCCTGGCGGATGGCGGCCGAGAAATCCTCACCCGGGCGCACGGCCTTGGCGCGGGCGTTGATGTGGGCCGCCTCATGGATGGCCTCAAAGTCATTCGGGCGGGCGAGGGCGCCCAGGCTGTCCACATACTGGGGCAGGTAGCCGCTGGCCAGCAGGCGCCAGTCCATCGGCAGGCCCGGCACAATGCGCCGCACCATCTCGAACACGATGGTGGTGCAGTTGGCAAACAGCGTGTGGTAGAACTGCGGCTTCTCGACCAGCGCATTGGCCTTGTCCACATAGGCGATGAACAGCGAGCGCATCGCAGCGCGCGGCATGGCCACGCTGTAGAGGTAGACCTCTTCGCCGCGCATATTGCTGCGTACGCGCAGGATGTCGCGCTCATCGGCTGCGACCAGGCTTTGCTCGAACTGCTTGAAAAAGCCACCTACGGCCGAGAACTGCTCGCCGCGCTCCTTGCGGATCTCCACCGAGAAGGTCAGGTAGCGACGCGGGCCCTTGCCGTCGTCAAAGCCAAAGGACACCAGGGTGTGGGCAATGGCCGGGCCCATCCAGTACGAGGTGCTCATGTCCACCGAGACGAGCTGGCGCAGGTCGTAGTTGCGGTCTTCCCAGCGCGCCGTTGCCTTGCTCGCGGTCTGCCAGTCAAAATTGCGCACATTGTGCAGCTGCACCAGGTCACCCTGGACCGTGCCCGACAGCTGCTGGGCCACATCGGGCGCCCATTTGCGCGTGTTGGACGGCTGGATGCTGGCCCACCAGGCGAGGATGGCTGCCAACAGCAGCCCATAGATCAGCAGGCCCCGGGGCGCACGCTGCTGCCACAGCAGGTAGATGCAGTACAGGCCCACCCCCACCCAGACCCCCAGCAGCAAGCCCCGGGCCGAGCCCGACTTGACCGACTGCGCCAGCTGAAACCACAGCGCCCCGCAGGCCCAGACAACGCCCGCAAGCATGAGCAGCGAGGCCAGCAATTTGACCAAAACAATGAAGAAAGCGGCGATGCGCATGGTGACAAAATCCTTTGGACCGCAAGCATAGTCGATAGGAGGGGCCAATGGCGGGCTCAGGGATGCCAGAGCGACGCATGGGGCCGGTAAAAAGTAGCAAAATGCCAGGGCGGCCGGTCGCTCGACCTGGCTGCGCTTTTTTGATTTGAGAGAACACTCCATGACACTGCGCTTTGCCTCCCGCCTCGACAATGTCGAGACGTCCGCCATCCGTGAACTGTTCAAGCTGCTGGGCAAGCCCGGCATCATCAGTTTTGCCGGGGGCTTTCCGGATGCAGCCATGTTCGATGTGGAAGGGGTGCGCGAGGCCGCCAATGCGGCGCTGACCGAGGAGCCGGGTGCCGCGCTGCAGTACGGTGCGACCGAGGGCTACCAGCCGTTTCGCGAGCAGATCGTGGGCCTGATGGCCGCCAAGGGCGTGCAGTCGCTGGCGCCCGAGCAGCTGATCGTCACCACCGGCAGCCAGCAGGCGCTGGACCTGCTGGGCAAGACGATGATCTCGCCCGGCGACAAGGTGATCGTCGAGGGCCCGACCTTTTTGGCGACGATCCAGTGCTTCCGCCTCTATGGCGCCGAAGTCATCAGCGCCCCCACCGATGAGAACGGCGTCATCCCCGAGGCGCTGGAGCAGCTGATTGCCGAGCACCAGCCCAAGCTGGTCTACCTGATTCCCACCTTTGGCAACCCCAGCGGCGCGCTGCTGAGCCTGGAGCGCCGCCGCCAGATTCTGGAGATGGCCGTGCGCCACCAGACCCTGGTGGTCGAGGACGATCCCTATGGCGACCTGTACTTTGATGCGCCACCGCCGCCCAGCATGCTGGCGCTGTCGGACAGCGTGCCCGGCAGCCGTGACTACTTGGCCCACTGCGGCAGCATGAGCAAGGTGCTCAGCCCCGGCCTGCGCCTGGGCTGGCTGATTGCGCCGGCCGAGCTGCTGGGCAAGTGCGTCATGTGCAAGCAGTTCAGCGATGCCCATACCAGCACCTTCAGCCAGGCCACCGCCGCGCAGTACCTCAAAGCCGGCCGCATGCCCGCCACCCTGGACCGCGTGCGCACGACGTATGCAGCGCGCAGCAAGGCCATGGGCGAGGGCCTGCGCAGCCAGCTGGGCGATGCGGTGCGCTTTGTGCAGCCGCTGGGCGGCATGTTCATCTGGGTGCAGCTGACGGGCGCCCGTGGCCAGGAGAAGGACGGCAATGCGCTGGCCAAGCGCGCCATCGAGCAGGGCGTGGCCTTTGTGCCCGGCACGCCGTTCTTTGCGCAGAACCCCGATACCTCGACCCTGCGCCTGTCCTTTGCCACCGCTGATATTGCCCGCATCGAAGAGGGCATTGCCCGTCTGGCCAAGGCGCTGTAAGCGTTGTCGACATCCCCAACGCCGGCATGTGCGCTGTCACATGCCGGCGTTATTCTTTGCCTCGCCCGCCCCTTTTTTAGCCAGGAGCCGCCATGTCCACCCTCGAACCCCTGCAGCAGCGCCTTGAAGCCTTGGAGATCAAGGCGGCCTATGCCGATGACCTGCTCGAAGAGCTCAACCTGACGATCTACAAGCAACAGCAGCAGATCGACCGCCTGCTGCACCTGGTCAAGGACCTGCAGCAGCGCATGCCCGAGACTGGATCTGTTGCGCCAGGTGCACGCGACGAGCTGCCGCCGCACTACTGAGCACACAATTTGCTGCAAATCAGCCCAGAAACGGGGCAGAAAAGGTATTAGGGTTTGCACCTATTTGGTGCGAGAATGTTGGCTTGAATTTTGCAGTGTTCATCGCAGGCGCTGCAGCCCGCACAAGGCGTGTGCTGCCGCGCAGTTTGTCCACCCTCTCTGCCCTAACACCATGTCCATCGACGTCAGCAACATCACCCACAGCATCCAGCTGGCTGTGGCTCCCGTTTTCTTTCTCACCGGGGTGGCGGGCATGATTGGCGCCGTCGCCGGCCGGCTGGCGCGCATCATCGACCGGGGCCGTGTGCTGGAAGACCGCATGATGGCGTCCAAGGACGAGGACTATGTGCAGCGCTCCTTGCTGGAGCTGAACTTTCTGCGCCGGCGCGGGCGCCTGGCCAACCTCTGCATTGGTTTGCTGACCTTGTGCGGCGCCTTGATTGCGCTGACCATCATCCTGCTCTTCGTCGGCCAGACCACCAAGACCGAGATCGACGCCAACAGCTGGTCGCTGGCCGCCATGTTCAGCTTTGGCCTGGGCGTGGTCAGCTTTGTCTCGGCGCTGTGCTGCTTCATGGTCGAGACCATGATGGCCACGCAGCTGCTGAACTTCCACCCGCTGCGCCAGCCGGCCACGATTCCCTGCATGGCCGCGTCCAATGCGGCGGCTGGTGCGGCGGCCAGTGCGACCCCGCGCAAAGCGGCCACCGAGCCCAGCCGCCAGGATGCCTTCATGCCCCAGGTCTGAGGCTGTGTCCCAGGTTCAGGGCTGGGCCTGCGGATAGCGCGCCTGGCATAGCGCCAGCCAGGCGCTGGCCGCCTTGGACAGATCCCGAGGCCGCCAGGTGAGGCCAAAGTCGTGGCTCAGCGCGGGCTCGACCACGGGCAGGCAGCGCACCTGGGCCGGGTCAAAGCGGCTGGCCACATGGTCGAACATGATGGCAATGCCCGCATCGGCGGCGACCAGGTCGCCAATCAAATCCCAGTAGCGGCTTTGCAGCGCAATCTGCGGCACAAAGCCGGCCTGCGCACAGCAGCCCTGCACGCCCTCATACAGCGCAAAGTCGCTCTCGTACATCACAAAGGGCAGGGCCGCCAGGTCGCTCCAACGCACCTGGCTCAAGCCCTGGGGCGCGCGCGCATGGGCAAAAACGGCCACGGTATGGTGGGTCTGAATGCGCAGGCTGGCCAAGGGGCTGCCTGCACGCAGCAGGCCCATGGCCAGGTCAATCTCGCCATCCGTCACCGCTTGCTCCAGCGCCCGCGCGCCGCGCTCATGCAGCTGCAGCTGCACGCCCGGGTAGCGCTGGCGGTACTGCGCAAAGATGGGCGCCATGTAGTGGCCCGTGGTGGGTGACACGCCCACGCTGAGCGTGCCGCGCCCAATGCCATCGACCTCGGCCACTTCCTGGCGCAGGCGGCTGGCGTCCTGCAGCAGCGCCTGGCCCCGCTCAAACACCACGCGCCCGGCATCGGTCAGCCGCACATGGCGGCCTTCGCGCAGCAGCAAGGGCCCGCCCAGCTCGTCTTCGAGGCTCTTGACCATCTTGCTGATGGTCGGCTGGGTGACATACAGCGCCTCTGCCGCACGGGTGAAGCTGTTGCGCTGGACCACCTCGACAAAATAACGCAGCGCGCGCAGATCCATGGTGGATTCCTATTTGGAATTGAATTTATAAGAATAAGTCATTTTACGAATAGATCCGCCATTTTTACAATCCGTTTGTGCAGTGCAGCATGGTGAGGCAAGGGGCCGCACCGCGGCCACTGCCAGCTGGCCTCCGGGCCAGACCGAGGATTCCATGACAAGCGACAAGAGGGCGGCGGGCGAGGGCAGACCCGCGCGCATGCAGCTGCCCAAGCCTGCCCGCCAGGCGGCGCGCACCGCCTGGCAAGTGGCACTGCTGTGCGCCATCTGGCTGGCAGCTGAGGCTCTGCGCAGCCATATGGGCTGGCGCATACCGGCCGGCCTGATCGGCTTTGCCGCCTTGGCGCTGGGGCTGTTCAGCCGGGCCGTGCCCGGCCGCTGGCTGGCGCAGGGCACGCACTGGCTGCTGTCGGACATGCTGCTGTTCTTCATTCCCGCGATGCTGGTGGTCGTCAACTATGGCGAACTGGTGCGCAGCCAGGGCCTGCGCATTGTGCTGGTGATTGTGCTGAGCACGGCCTGCGTGATGGTGGCCACCGCGTTGGCGGTCGATGCGGTCTACCGGCTGGAGCTGCGCCTGGCCCAGCGCAAGCGCAGCCAGCAGCGCGGCGCCAAGGCGGCAGCGGAGGTGGCGTGATGACTGCGGCGCCTGTCCCCCCTACCTCGTGGTTGCCGCTGTGGCCGCTGAGCCATGGCAGCGCAGCGCTGCTGTCGCTGCTGCTGACCCTGCTGTGCTACTACCTCAACAAGCGGCTGTACCGGCGCTATCCGCATACGGTGCTGATGCCCATCATCGGCACGCCTGTGGTGCTGGTCGCCGCACTGCTGCTGCTGGGCATTGGCTACGAGGACTACCGCACCCATACCCACTGGCTGGTGTGGCTGCTGGGGCCGACGACGGTTGCCTTTGCGCTGCCGCTGTATGACTACCGCCAGATGGTGCGCAAGCACTGGATGTCCATCGTTGCCGGCGTGCTGGTGGCCAGCACGGTGTCCATCCTGACGTCGGTCTGGCTGGCGCGCTGGCTGGGCCTGTCGCCCTTGCTGCAAAAAGGGCTAGCGATGCGTTCGGTGACCACGCCCTTTGCGGTGGAGGCCGAGCGGGCCATCGGTGGCCCGCTGGACCTGGCGGCCTTGTTTGTGCTGCTCACCGGGGTGACCGGCATGCTGATTGGTGGCCTGGTGCTGCGCCTGCTGCCCCGGCTGCGCAGCCGGGTGGCGGCGGGGGCGATGCTGGGCGGCTCGGCCCATGGCTCGGGCGTGGCCAAGGCGCAGATGGCCGGCCCCCAGCAAGGCGTGGCCGCCTCGCTGGTGATGATGATTGCCGGCGCGCTCAATGTGCTGGCGGCACCCTGGATTGGCGCCTGGGTGTTTGGCTAGAGCGCAAACAGGTCCTTGCCGCCCGCCTGGGGTGTGATGGCCTTGAAGCGCCAGACCAGGATGAGGGCCAGCACCGCCAGCTGCAGCAGCATGCCCACCCAGGCGAGCCAGCCCAGCGCCGGCGCATGCTGGAAGTTGGACGACAGGCGCGGGTCAAAGGCGCCAAACAGTGGCTCGAACAGCGGCGCCAGCCCCAGCGACCAGAACATCGCCGGCAACAGGGCGCTGAGCACAAAGACCACCAGCAAGGTCATGCCCAGCGGCGAGCGGCTGCTTTTGCGCAGCGAGAACACCAGGTAGATGCCGCAGTCGCGCAGCACATGCAGCAGCACCATGAAGGCCAGCGGGCCCAACTGGGCGCGGTTGGACAGCGGGTCGGCATTCCACAACAGGTAGGCTGGCAGCAGCACCGCAAAGGCCATGCACCAGCTGATCGGCCACAGCGGCATGTTCTGCCAAAAGCGCCGCCACTGGCCGTGCTGCGCGCTATAGATCAGGGCGCGCCAGCGCTGCGCCACCTGGCTCTCCAGCGCAGCGGCGTAGTAGGTCACCAGCGCCAGCAGCAGCATGCCGGTGAGCGCCCGGCCGGTGCCGCTGGGCACCAGGCCCACGAGCAGCAGGCAGCCCGCCGCATTGCCCAGCGCCCAGGCCCAGGGCGTGGTGGGCACCGACAGCTGCATCGACATCGCCCGCCACAGCGCCAGCAGGCCCAGCAGCAGGCTGGCGGCGGCAAAAATCAGCAGCAGCGCGCCCGAGCCCAGGTGCAGGCCCCACCAGGCGCCGCCACCATCACCGCCCAGCAGGCTGTCGAGCCCCACCACCAGGCTGCTGACGAGTTGCAGCAGCAGGAACACCAGCACCACCAGCACCCAGACGTTGCGGCTGGTGGCCGGTTTGTTGGGGTCCATGCTGTAGAGGCGGCTGGCCATCATCGCGCAGTGCAGCGCGCAGGCGCCCACGATGGTGAGGACGAGCACCAGCACGGTCTCGGCCAGCTCGCCCAGCCAGAAGCCGCACAGCAGGGCCGCTGCGCTGCACAGCAGCGCGCCATACCAGGCGTAGCTGGGGCCGCCCAGCAGCTTGCCCCAGGCCATGCGCCAGGGGCCCATGGCGCTCATGCGCTGCTGGTCCCAGGTGCGTTCGTTCAGCTCGTCATTGATGCTGGACAGTGCGGTGAAGGTGCCCACGCAGGCGGCCAGCAGGCCCACCAGCGTCATCGCGCCCTTGTGCAAATAAACCAGCGGCTGCTTGCCCTCGATGACAAACACGCAGATCGCCAGCATCAGCAAGATGGCAGGCATCAGCACCAGGCGCGCAGGGCTCAGCTCCAGGCTGAGCTGGCGGCGAAATTCCGGATTCATGGCCACTCCTTGGCAAACAGCGCTTGGGGATCAACGGGCGCCTCCAGGCTTTGCTGGTAGCGCTCCTGCAGGCTGGTGCGCGCCTCCTGGTAGCCCAGCACCTGCGCGCCATGGGCCACGAGCTGCTGCAGCAGTTGCACGCGGGCCGCGCTGTCCTGCGCGGGCATGCCAATCCACAGAATGTGGCTGGCGCTGCCCTCTCGACCCGCACGCATATCCACCAGGCGGTAGCCGGCCAGCGTCAGCTCGGGCTGGGCGAGCGGCGCTGCCAGCTCCAGCTGCATCACCAGCTCGGAGGGCAGGGCGCCGCTGCCGCCCGCACCGGCGACCGCATTCAAGGGCCCGTGGCTGGTGATGCGGCCTTCGCGGATTGACAGGATATGGCTGCAGTACTCGTCGAGCTCGCTCAGGATGTGGCTGGAGACGACCAGGGTCATGCCCTGGGCCTGCAGCTGGCGGAACAGGCCCGAGAGGCTGCTGCGCGCTTCCGGATCCAGCCCGCTGGCCGGCTCATCGAGCAGCAGCACCTGGGGCTCATGGATGATGGCCTGGCCAATGGCCACGCGCTGGCGCTGGCCGCGCGAGAGATTGCGCGTGGCATGGCCCAGCTTGGCCGTCAGCGCCAATTGCTCGGCCACCGCATGCACGCGCAAGGTGGCTGCCTTGCGGCTCAGGCCCTGGCTTTCGGCGGCGTACTGCAGGCACTGGGCCACGCTCAGGGTCTCGTAGAGCCCGAAGAAATCCGACAGATAGCCCATGCACTGGTGGGCGCGGCGGGGCGCTTGCTGCACATCGATGCCCGCCACCCGGGTGCTGCCGCTGAGCGGCGCTTCCAGCCCGGTAATGCAGCGCAGCAAGGTGGATTTGCCCGCGCCATTGGGGCCCACCAAGGCGGTGACGGTGCCCGCCTCGATCTGCAGGCTGACACCATGCAGCGCGCGGTGGCCGGGGTAGTCGACGATGAGATCCTGCACCTCAATCATGCTGTGCTCTTTCTAATGAAAACCATGGAGTCCTCCCTCTGCGGCAGCGCCCAGGCTGGTGGTCTGGCGCTGCAGCTGCTCGCATCATAGGCGCACAGGCCTGCGCTGTGCTGACAATCCATGCCGCTCATGCGGCGGGCGCGAGCACGCGGCTGGCCGCGCGCATGACGCAGTCCGTCAACCGGGCCAGGCTGGTCTGCGCACTGCGCGGCAGCGCCCAGTACAGCGGCACATCCAGCGAGGTGCCGGGCACCAGCGGCACCAGGCTGCCGCGCGCGAGCTGCTCGGCAATCAGCACCGTGGGGTGCATGCCCCAGCCCATGCCGATCTCGCAGGCCCGCACATAGCCCTGGTTGGATGGCAGAAAATGCCGGGGCCCGCCGCCTCGGGAGGCCAGGCCCTGGGCTTGCAGCCACTGGTCCTGCAGCCGGTCCTTGCGGTCAAAGGTCATGATGGGCGCCTGGGCCAAGGTCTGGGTGCTCACCCCGTCTGCAAAGTAGCGCGCCATAAAGCCGGGGCTGGCCGCTGCCACATAGCGCATCGTGCCCAGCGGCCAGCTGTTGCAGCCGGGGATCTGGCCACTGGTGCCGGTCACCGCGCCCAGCACGGCCCCCTCGCGCAGCGCCTGGGCGGTGTGGTCCTGGTCGTCGATGCGCAGGTCCAGCAGCTCGTTGCCGCTGGCGGTGAACTCGGCCATCGCATCCATGAACCAGGTCGAGAGCGAGTCGGCATTGACGGCCAGCTTGATCGTCGGCGCGACCGGCGCGTCGGGCAGCAGGTCGGGGTTGCTGCGGCGCAGGGCGTTTTCCAGCAAGGCCACCTGCTCCAGGTGCAGGCACAGGCGCAGGCCGGCTTCGGTGCCGGTGCAGGGATTGCCGCGCTGCACCAGCACCTGGCCGCTGCGCTCTTCGAGCTGCTTGATGCGCTGCGACACCGCCGACGGGGTGACATGGAGTTTCTTGGCGGCGCGCTCGAAGCTGCCCTCGCGCACCACGGCCGCCAGCGCGGCCAGTCCCAGGTAGTCCAGCATTTAGTTTTGCTTCATTTGACTAAGATTGTTTAATTTTACTTATTTGTTGGTGCGCCGCACAATAGCCACCATGTGGACAACAAGCATGACTTCTACCTGGCTGGCCGGTTTCACGGTCTGCCTTTCCTTGATCGTCTCGATCGGCGCGCAAAACCTGTATGTACTGCGCCAGGCCGTGAGTGGCGAGCATGTGCGCGCCTGCGTCGCCTGGTGCGTGTTCAGCGATGCGCTGCTGATCGGCATCGGCGTGGCCGGCATGGCCCAGGTGCTGGGGGATTCGCCCACCCTGGCCTACTACCTGACCTTGGGCGGCGCACTGTTTTTGCTGGCCTACGGCCTGATGGCGCTGTGGCGCGCCGCGATGCCCGCTGGCGCAGCACCCGCTGCCGACGCGGACGGTTCGCCCGCCACGGCGGCCCGGCGCGGACTGTGGCGTGTGCTGGGCGCGCTGGTCGTCATCACCTTGTTCAACCCCCATGTCTACCTGGACACCGTGGTGCTGGTGGGCTCGATCGGTGCACGCCAGGACGGCAGCCTCAAATGGATCTTTGTGCTGGGTGCCGCCAGTGCCAGCCTGGCCTGGTTTGTGATGCTGGCCAGCGCCGGCCGGCGCCTGCAAACGCTGTTTGCCAAGCCCCAGGCCTGGCGCGTGATGGATGGCTTTACCGGTGTGATGATGCTGGCGCTGGCCTGGTGGGTGTACAGCGGGCTCGGCAGCATCGCGGCCGCCTGAGCCAGGCGATAGCTGGCGGCGCCCAAGGTCTTGCACAGGGCGCTGGGCCCAGCGCTTGCTCTACAATATTTGTAGCTGCGCGCTACGCATAACGAATAACCAAAGCCGAGCCATACCGCTGCAAGCCGTGCTGCCAAGCACTTGAATTTGCAGCGTTTCCCCTCATGTACCCAGGGTAGGCAAGCAGGCAACCGGCCTGTGGCCCCGGCCTTTTATTTGGAAATTTCGTAGTGAACCCCTCTTTTCGCACCTCTGCATCCGTTCTTGCTTTGACCATTGCCGGTCTGGTTCTGCCAGGCCTGGCCCACGCCAAGCGCATGGGTGGCGGTGTCAAGCGCCCCGCAGCCACGCAAAAGGCGGCTCCAGCGCCTGCAGCCAAGCCTGCGACGCCAGCAGCCGCTGCACCTGCGGCCGCTCCAGCAGCTGCTGCTGCCCCTGCTGCAGCGGCCCCTGCCGCAGGCGGCTCCGGCATGATGGGCACCATGGGCGCAGCCGCCGTGGGCGCCGTCGCTGGCACGATGGCCGGCAGTGCGATGGCAGGCGCCATGGGCGGTGACAAGGGCAAGGAAGAAGCCGCAGCCAAGGAAGCCGAAGCCAAGAAGGCAGAAGCCGAAGCCGCTGCGCTGCAAAAGCAGGCCGATGACGCCAAGGCCAAGGCCGACGCAGCCCGCTCTGCCGTCAAGTAATACGCGTCTTAACAACCTGAACCTACCCGCAGCTGCTGGCAGCCTGCGGGTTTTTTCATTTTCGCGGCGGTTGCCCAACGGCCTGCCCGCTCGCCTGCAGGCTGGCGCGCAGAGGGCGCAGCAACTCGCCCAGGCCGTTGTGGTCGATCTCGTGCATCAGTGCCAGCAGCCGGCCCAGATCGCCTTTGGGAAAGCCTTCACGCGCAAACCAGTTGAGGTAATTGCCTGGCAGGTCCGCAATGGCGCGGCCCTGGTACTTGCCAAAAGGCATGGGGGTGCTGAGCAGGCGCAGCAGTTGCTCGGGGTCAAACGGGCTAGACATGGCCCAGAGCATAGCGCGGCCGGCGCCCGGCGGCCGGCGGCTGCCCGGACTGTCGCTTTTGGCCATAAAGATCAATTTCTTTATAACCAAATCTCTTTATATTCTTTGATCGATATGCCAATCAAGGCTAGACTTGCACCATCTTGGTTCAGTCCCATCAAGAAAAAATCCATGTGTTGCCCGGGCTGGTCTTTCTCATCTGTTCAAAACACCATGTTCAAAAAAACGCTTTCCGTTCTTGCCATCGCGGCCCTGGCCGTGTCTGCCCACGCTGCCGATGTGGTGCTGAAAGTGGCGGCCTCGCCGGTGCCACATGCCGAAATCCTCAATTTCATCAAGCCCAAGCTCAAGGCCGAGGGTGTGGATCTGCAAGTGCGCGAGTTCAGCGACTACATCCAGCCCAATGCTGCGGTGGAAGACAAGCAGCTCGATGCCAACTTCTTCCAGCACCAGCCCTACCTGGACAGCTACAACAAGGACCGCAAGAGCTCGCTGGTGCAAGTGCCCAATGGCAAGGTGCATGTGGAGCCCTTTGGCGCCTACTCCAGCAAGATCAAGAACATCAAGGACCTGAAGGACGGCGCCACCGTGGCCATCCCCAATGACCCGTCCAACGGCGGCCGCGCCTTGCTGCTGCTGCAAAAGCACGGCCTGATTGAGCTCAAGGACGCCTCCAAGCTGACCTCCACCCCGCTGGACATCGCCAAGAACCCCAAGAAGCTCAAGTTCAAGGAACTCGAAGCGCCGCTGCTGCCGCGCGCGCTGGGTGATGTCGATCTGGCCCTGATCAACACCAACTACGCGATCGAAGCCAAGCTCAACCCGACCAAGGACGCGCTGTTCATCGAAGGTTCTGATTCGCCCTACACCAACATCATTGCTGCCCGCGCGGACCGCGCCAATGACGAGGCGATTGCCAAGCTGACCCGCGCGCTGCATGGCGACGATGTGAAGAAATTCATCCTGGAAAAGTACAAGGGCGCCGTGGTTCCCGCGTTCTGATAGGCAAGCAAGCTGCCCTGGCAGGGCATAGCAGCATCCCGCACATTTTGTTGACGGGTATTTACAAAAGGCACTCCAACCGAGTGCCTTTTGTTGTTTTGGACGCTGTACCATGCAGGGTCGGCCCGGATAGCGCACACTGCCACGGGCCACTCCAGAATTCGCGACCTCCCCCCATCCATGTCCAAACTCATCGTGCACGGCGGCACCCCTTTGCAGGGCCGCATCATTCCCTCGTCCAACAAGAATGCCGTTTTGCCTGTGCTGTGCGCGACGTTGTTGACGGCCCAGCCCCTGGTGCTCCATGGCGTGCCGGACATCACCGATGTGCGCAAGATCCTGGACATCTTCGGCAAGCTCGGCTCCAGCGTGCAGATGGACTACGCCAGCGGCGTGCTCCAACTGCACCACCGCGACACGCATTTTGATGCCTGCAAGCACCACTTGCCCGAGGAAATGCGCTCGTCCATCATGCTGGTGCCGCCGCTGCTGGCCCGTTTTGGCGTGGCGCGGCTGGAGGACAACGTCAAGGGCTGCACCCTGGGCGTGCGCGAGATCGATCCGCACATCGAGGTGTTCCGCCGCTTTGGCGGCCGGGTCGAGCATGGCGAGGGCTCGCTCATCGTGCGCTGCGATGGCCCGCTGCAGGCCACCCAGCACTGGCTGGACTATGCCTCGGTCACCACCACCGAAAACTTTGTGCTGTGCGCAGCCACGGCCAAGGGCAGCTCGGTGCTGACCAATGCCGCCTGCGAGCCGCATGTGCAGGAGTTCTGCCGCTTTATGGTGATGCTGGGCGCCAGGATCGAGGGCATTGGCACCTCGCGCCTGACGGTGCATGGCGTCGAGCAGCTGGGCGGCGGCGAGTTCCATTTCGAGGAAGACTTCCACGAGATCACCACCTTCCTGGCGCTGGGCGCGATCACCGGCGGCGATGTGCAGGTGCGCAACCGCACACCCGACAACTTCCCGCTGATCGACCGCACCTTTGCCAAGTTTGGCGTGCAGATCGAGCACAAGGACGGCTGGTCGCGCGCCATCCGCAAGGGCCCGCTCAAGGTCGAGACGCCTTTTACCCGCAATGTGCTGACCAAGGTCGAGGCCGCGCCCTGGCCGTACTTCCCGGTCGATCTGCTGCCGATCTTCATCGCGCTGGGCGTGCGCGCCGAAGGCAATGCGATGTTCTGGAACAAGGTCTATGACGGCGCTTTGGGCTGGACCGGTGAGCTGTCCAAGTTCGGTGCCCATGTGTTCTCGTCCGACCCGCACCGCATCGTCACGCTGGGCGGCAATCCGCTCAGCCCCGCCGTGGTGGAGAGCCCCTACATCATCCGCGTGGCCATTGCCTTGTTCATGGTGGCCGCCAGCATCGAAGGGCGCTCCGAGATCCGCAATGCCGCGCCGATCAAGCGCGCACACCCCCGCTTTGTCGAGAACCTGCAAAGCCTGGGCGCCAAGGTGGAGTGGGCGGGTGAGAACTAAGCGCTCTGCCACGCACCCATGAAAAAAGCGCCTGCCGCATTGTCGGCAAGCGCTTTTTTCATGGGCGGGTGGGTGTGTGCTCAGGCGACGGCCTGGCCTTCGGTCTTGGGCGCTGCCGCCTGCGGCGGGGCAGAGGGCTTGGCCGTCAGCGCGCTGCCCATCGCTGCAAACATGATCAGCCCAATGGCCGACCACTGGGTCGCGGTCAGCAGCTCGCCCAGCACCAGCATGCCGGCGATGGCGGCAATGGCCGGCTCGGTGGCGAGCATGGTGGAAAACGCGCCCGAGCTCAGGCGCTTGAGTGCAAACATCTCCAAGGTGTAGGGAATGGCGCTGGAGACAGCGGCCACTGCCAGGCCATAGAGCAGGATCGAGGGCTGCAGCAGCTTGGCGCCGGCCTCGGCAATGCCAAAGGGCACCACCACGATGGCCGCAGTCAGCAGCGCCAGCGACACCACCATGCCGCCATGCATGTGACCCGCGCGCTTGCCCAGCACGATGTAGCCGGCCCAGCAGGCCGAGGCCAGGATGGCATAGCACAGGCCCACCGGGTCGAGTGCGGCAGTCTGCACGCCAAACATCGGCAGCACCAGCAGCAAAAACAGGCCCAGTGCCGCCAGGCCCAGCCAGACCAGATCGAGCAGCCGGCGCGAGGTCCATACCGCCACTGACAGCGGGCCGACAAACTCGATGGCCACCGTCACGCCAAAGGGCAGGCGCTTGATGGCCATGTAGAACAGCAGGTTCATCAGCCCCAGCACCACGCCAAAGATCGCAATCTGCCCCAGGTGGGCCTTGCTAGGCCCAAAGCGCCAGGGGCGCCAGATGAGCAGCAGCAGCAATGCCGAAAAGCCCACGCGCAACGCGGTGGTGCCCTGGGCGCCGACAACGGGGAACAGGTGTTTGGCAAAGCTGGTGCCCAGGCACAGCGCGCTGACCGAGCCCAATACGGCCAAGGAGGGCAGCAGCCGCTGCCAGAGAAAATCTTGCATGGCCGAGATAATATTGCAGCTGGGCGAAGTAAATTGCTCGAAAAATCGGTGCCAAATGCAAGTTTCACTCTTGCTGCGCACTCCTCCTCCAGGCCCTTGCGATGAACGCTGAACTCGATCCCTTCGACCTGGCCATTTTGGCCATCCTGCAGCGCGACAACCTGCGCCCCCAGCGCGAGGTGGCCGAGCAGGTGAACCTGTCACCGGCGGCCGTGCAGCGCCGCATCCGCCGCCTGCAAGAAAGCGGCGTGATTGCGGCCAATACCGCGCAGCTCAGCCCCGAGGCCGTGGGCCGGCCGCTGACGATCTTTATCGAGGTGCAGCTGGTCAATGAGCTCGATGCGCTGACCCAGGGCTTTCGCGCCCGGGTGGCGGCGGAGACGGCGGTGCAGCAGTGCTATGCCGTCACCGGCCAGACGGACTACCTGCTGGTGGTGACCGCTCGCGACATGCAGGAGTACCAGGCGATCACCCAGCGGCTGTTTGACGGCGACCAGAATATCCAGCGCTTCAACACCTCGATTGCGCTGGCCACGCTCAAGCGCAGCCTGCATCTGCCGCTGCCTGTGCGATAAGCGAGTGGTTCTGGAAAGGGGCGGGTGAGGAGGGCGCGTTAATGCGCCACTGCCTGCACCGGCAGGAACTGCAGCAAGCTGCCGCCGGCCAGCCCCTGCACATAGCCAATCACCGCGCGCCGGTATTTCTCGGACACGACATCGGCCATCAGGTCATTGCGGGCAATCATCTTGCCAAATTCGCGCTCAAAGCTCAGGTTGCGCTCGCTGGCATTGAGCTCGTTGCTCAGCAGCATGGTCTGGCCATTGCCCAGCTTGCGGTGGGTAAGCATCCAGTTGGCAATCTCCAGGTTGCGCGAGGCGTTGTAGACCGCCTGGGCATCGAGCCCATGGATCAGGTAGAAGGTGGTGCGGCCGCCGTAGGCGGTGATCAGCATGTCGGCCGTGGCCCAGGTGAAGGCGGCCACCCGGTCGCCGGCAAATTCGGGCGCCAATGCCATGCTCATGCCGGCAATGTCGCGTTGATCCAACAGTTCGGGCCAGGGTTGCTGGTTTTCGATCGCCTCGCGCACGGCCTTCATCGCCGCTTCGCGGTTGTCAAAACCGCCCTTGCGCCACTCTTGCGGATTGCGGCGGTAGAGCTTGTCCATCAGCACATACAGGCTTTGCAGGTTGGCGCGCATGCTCAAGGTGGCCATGCGGTTCACATCGGACTGGCCCCACTCCTGGGCCTGCATATCGCGTTCGGGGACTTTGCCGCGGGTGGGCGGGGTGCTGGAGCAGCCCCCTTGCAGCAATAACGCAGCCAGGCAGGCGGACATTCCAACAGATCGGGCGTAGCGATAGGGCATATCTAATCGTCAAGGTCTGCTATCGTTTTGATTATGGCAAGCCCGTTGGCGCCCGGATTGCGGGAAGACCAGCAGATTGCATCAGAATGTGGGAAAATGACAGTCGTTTTAGATTCCATCCACTGGTAAGAGCGAGAAAGGCAACATCGGTTATGACACCGCGAACTACAACCACTTGGGGTTTGACTGGCCAGTAAGGCCGGTGGTTCGCGCCTGTACGACGATTTCGTCTCCTCACACCAAAGCGCGGACAAGCTCCGCGCTTTTTGCTTTTCTGGCAGCGCGGCTTGGCAAAAGCTCACGATTATTTAGGATTTCTCATGGTTCAAATTACGCTTCCCGATGGCTCCAAGCGCGACTACCCGGGCCCCGTGTCGGTGGCCGAGGTCGCGGCATCGATTGGCGCTGGCCTGGCCAAGGCCGCGCTGGCTGGCAAGGTAGGTCTGGGCGACAACGCCAAGGTGGTGGACACCAGCTTTGTCATCGACCGCGACATGCCGCTGTCCATCGTGACGGCCAAGGACGCCGATGGCCTGGAAGTGATCCGCCACTCCACCGCCCACTTGCTGGCCTACGCCGTCAAGGAGCTGTTCCCGGAAGCCCAGGTCACCATCGGTCCGGTGATCGACAACGGTTTCTACTACGACTTCGCCTACAAGCGCCCCTTCACGCCCGAAGACCTGGTGGCGATCGAAAAGCGCATGACCGAGCTGGCCAACAAGGACGAGCCCGTGGTGCGCCGCGTGCTGCCGCGTGACGAAGCCGTGGCCTACTTCAAGGGTCTGGGCGAGAACTACAAGGCCGAGATCATTGCCTCCATCCCCAGCAATGAAGATGTGAGCCTGTACCGCGAAGGCGCGTTTGAAGACCTGTGCCGTGGCCCCCACGTGCCCAGCACCGGCAAGCTCAAGCATTTCAAGCTGATGAAGGTGGCGGGCGCCTACTGGCGCGGCGACCACAACAACGAGATGCTGCAGCGCATCTACGGCACGGCCTGGGCCAGCAAGGACGATCTGCAGCAGTACCTGACGATGCTCGAAGAGGCTGAAAAGCGCGACCACCGCAAGCTCGGCCGTGAACTCGACCTGTTCCACATCGACGAGCACTCGCCAGGCACCGTGTTCTGGCACCCCAAGGGCTGGTCGATCTGGCAGGAAGTCGAGCAGTACATGCGCAAGGTGTACCGCGACAACGGCTACCAGGAAGTCAAGGGCCCGCAGATCCTGGACAAGACCCTGTGGGAGAAGACCGGCCACTGGGACAAGTACCGCGAGAACATGTTCACGACCGAATCGGAAAAGCGCGAGTACGCACTCAAGCCGATGAACTGCCCTGGCCACATCCTTATCTACAAGCAAGGCATCAAGAGCTACCGCGATCTGCCGCTGCGCTTTGGTGAGTTTGGCGCCTGCCACCGCAACGAGCCCACCGGCTCGCTGCACGGCATCATGCGCGTGCGCGCCTTCACGCAGGATGACGGCCACATCTTCTGCCTGCCCGAACAGATCCAGGCCGAGGTGACCGCGTTCACCGCGCTGCTGCAAAAGGTCTATGCAGACTTTGGCTTCAGCAACATCCTCTACCGTCTCTCGACCCGCCCTGAAAAGCGCATCGGCAGCGACGAGAGCTGGGATGCGGCCGAAGCGGCGCTGGCCGAAGGCCTGCGTGCCTCGGGCTGCGAGTTCGAGTACCTGCCCGGTGAGGGCGCGTTCTACGGCCCCAAGATCGAGTACACCTTGAAGGACGCGCTGGGCCGTGAATGGCAGTGCGGCACCATCCAGGTCGACCCGAACCTGCCCGAGCGCCTCGATGCCGAGTTTGTCGGCGAAGACGGCGAGCGCCACCGCCCCATCATGCTGCACCGCGCGATCGTGGGCTCGCTCGAGCGCTTCATCGGCATCCTGATCGAGCAGCACGCCGGCGCGCTGCCCGCCTGGCTGGCGCCCACGCAGGTGGCCGTGCTCAACATCACCGATGCGCAAGGTGCCTACGTGCAGGAAGTGGCCGACAAACTGCGTAAGGCCTTGCCGAGCCAAGGGCTGCGTGTGGTTACCGATCTGCGCAACGAGAAGATTACGTATAAAATACGGGAGCATTCGTTGCAAAAGCTGCCCTATATTCTTGTCGCCGGCGACAAGGAGAAGGCAGCTGGAGCCGTAGCAGTGCGCGCCCGGGGCGGTAAAGACCTCGGTGTGATGTCCATCGATGCATTCGTCGACTTGATTGCCAAGGACATTGCCGCTAAAGCCTAAACAGCCTCTTGCTGGTTCGTCAAAGCTTTGGACAGCGTGGACTGCGTTTTGAGCAGCTACGCTGTCGTAGTTTTTAAATTTTTAGGGTGAAAGCCATAGCTACTGAATTCCGTGATCGCCGCCACCGCGAAGAACGCAAACACCGTCTGAATCGTGAGATTCAGGCACCAGAAGTGCGTCTGTCCGGTCCTGATAATGAACCGCTGGGCATCGTGCCGCTGATGGAAGCGCTGCGCATGGCCGGAGAGCTGGACGTTGACCTGGTGGAGATTGTCGCCACGGCCACGCCTCCCGTTTGCCGCCTGATGGACTACGGCAAGTTCAAGTATCTGGAGCAAAAGAAGGCGGCTGAGGCCAAGGCCAAGCAAACCGTCATCGAAATCAAGGAAATCAAGTTCCGCCCCGGTACTGATGATGGCGACTACAACGTCAAGATGCGCAATATCCGCCGCTTCCTGGCCGAAGGCGACAAGGTCAAGGTGACCCTGCGCTTCCGTGGTCGTGAAATCACCCACCAGAACCTGGGTATGGACCTGCTCAACCGCATCCGCGACGAGCTGGCCGACCTGATCCAGGTCGAGCAGTTCCCCAAGCTCGAAGGCCGCCAGATGATCATGATGATCGCTCCGGCGCGCAAGAAGCCCGGTGGCGCTGCAGCTGGCAAGCCGGTCGAGGGAAATTCCTCGCCAGTAGCCACAGCTTAAAGAAGCGGTTAGAATACCGGATTACCGACAAGCGGCTTAGGCCGCTTTCGGTTTTTAGCAGGGTAGGGGCAGCAACTGCCTGGGTCTGGGGTTTCGGCCTTGGTGCTCAGGGTGGGCGCAGCCAATGCCTTGCGCATTGATAGAGTAGATGTAATCTAGGTCTGTCACAAAAGTGGCTCGGGGCCAAAACAAGTTTCATCATGGCGATGAAACGCCTCACGAGCACAAACATAAGGAGCATTCACATGCCCAAAATGAAGACCAAAAGCAGCGCGAAGAAGCGTTTTCGCGTTCGTCCAGGTGGCACCGTCAAGCGCGGTCAAGCCTTCAAGCGTCACATCTTGACCAAGAAGACCACCAAGAACAAGCGCCATCTGCGTGGTGCAACCGCTGTGCATGAGACCAACATGGGTCACATGGCACAAATGTTGCCCGGCATGGGCCTGTAATTCACTGACGAACTAGGAGAAAACACATGCCTCGCGTCAAACGTGGTGTAACGGCACGCGCCCGTCACAAAAAAGTTCTGGCCCTTGCTAAGGGTTTCCGCGGTCGCCGTGGTAACGTCTTCCGCGTTGCCAAGCAAGCGGTAATGAAGGCAGGCCAGTACGCCTACCGTGACCGTCGTACCAAGAAGCGCGTGTTCCGCCAACTGTGGATCGCCCGTATCAATGCCGCTTCCCGTGAACTGGGCCTGACCTACAGCCAGTTCGCCAACGGCCTGAAGAAGGCTGCCATTGAAATCGACCGCAAGATGCTGGCCGATATCGCCGTGCACGACAAGGCTGCTTTTGCAGCTATCGTCGACCAAGTCAAGGCCAAGCTGGCTGCCTAAGGTCACGATCGGTAGTTACTGTTGATTTAGTAGCTGCTGGTGCACACACAGCAAGGGCTAGGGCTTGAAAAGGCGCTAGCCCTTGTTTTTTTATCGCCAGGCTGCTTTTGGCGGCCCGGCATCTAAGTCGATAAGAGTCGATATGAACGAGTTGGATTCTCTGGTCGAAAGCGCGCAGCAACTGTTTGCGCAGGCCCATACCCCCGCTGATCTGGAAAACGCCAAGGCGCAGTTTCTGGGCAAGTCGGGCAAGATGACCGAGCTCATGAAGGGCATGGCGCAGCTTTCCGTCGAAGAGAAAAAATCGCGCGGTGCCGCCATCAACGTGGCCAAGCAGGCGATTGAGGCGGCCTTGACGGCACGCCGCAAGGCGCTGGCCGATGCCGAGCTGCAAGCCCACCTCAAGGCTGAAGTGCTGGATGTGAGCCTGCCCGGCCGCCGCCGCGGCAGCGGTGGTCTGCACCCCGTGTCCATCACGATGGAGCGCATCGAAGGCATCTTCGGCTCCATGGGCTTCGATGTGGCCGAAGGCCCCGAGATCGAATCCGACTGGTTCAACTTCACCGCGCTCAACACGCCCGAAGACCATCCTGCGCGCTCGATGCACGACACCTTCTATGTCGAAGGCGGCACCCAGCACGCGCCCAACCTGCTGCGCACGCACACCAGCCCGATGCAGGTGCGCCATGCGGTCCAGCACGTCAAGCGCTACCGCAACCTGATCGACGCCGGCCAGACCATGCCCGAGATCCGCGTGATCGCGCCGGGCCGCACCTACCGCGTGGACTCGGACGCCACCCACTCGCCGATGTTCCACCAGTGCGAAGGCCTGTGGATCGGCGAGAACGTGAGCTTCAAGGACCTCAAGGTCGTGTTCACCGACTTCTGCAAGACCTTCTTCGAGCAGGATGACCTGGTGCTGCGCTTTCGCCCCAGCTTCTTCCCGTTCACCGAGCCCTCGGCCGAGATCGACATCCAGTTCCAAAGCGGGCCACTGGCCGGCCGCTGGCTGGAAGTCTCGGGCGCCGGCCAGGTGCACCCCAATGTGGTGCGCAACATGGGGCTCGATCCCGAGAAATACATTGGCTTTGCCTTTGGCATGGGCCCTGACCGCCTGACCATGCTGCGTTATGGCGTCAATGACCTGCGCCTGTTCTTTGACGGCGACATCCGCTTCCTGTCGCAGTTCCAGTCATGAGCACGGAGCGGGCGGTGCTGCAGATCTGCAATGTGATCCCCAGCCGCCGGGCAGCATGCGCTGCCAGCCGCTCCCCATTGAAAAGCAAGAACGCCCGGCCTGCCGCTGCCCAAGACGGCGCAGCAGGCCTGAACGCCAAAGAGTCCGACTATGCAATTTCCTGAATCCTGGTTGCGCCAATACTGCAACCCGTCGCTGACCACCCAAGAGCTGGCCGATACCTTGACCATGGCAGGCCTCGAGGTCGAAGAACTCGACCCCGTAGCGCCCCCCTTCACCGGCATCGTTGTCGGTGAGATCAAGGAAGCGGTGCAACACCCCGAGGCCGACCGCCTGCGCGTCTGCCAGGTCGATGTGGGCGGCCCTGAGCTGCTCAACATTGTCTGCGGCGCGCCCAATGCGCGCGTGGGCATCCGCATCCCTTGCGCGACCGTGGGCGCCGAGCTGCCGCCCGGTGCGGACGGCAAGCCTTTCAAGATCAAGATCGGCAAGCTGCGCGGCGTGCAAAGCTTTGGCATGCTGTGCTCGGCCAAGGAGCTGGGCATTGCCGATGACCACGGCGGCCTGCTGGAGCTGCCCGCCGATGCGCCGCTGGGCCAGAACGTGCGCGAGTACCTGAACCTCGACGACACCTTGTTCACCCTCAAGCTCACGCCCAATCTGGCGCACTGCCTGTCGGTCTATGGTGTGGCGCGTGAGCTGTCGGCACTGACCGGCACGCCGCTCAAGGCGCTGTCCTTCCCGGCGGCGGCTGTGGCCTCGCAAGACAAGCTGCCCGTCAAGATCGAAGCGACCGACCTGTGCGGCCGTTTCTCCGGCCGCATCGTGCGCAACGTCAACACCCAGGTCAAGACCCCGCAGTGGATGGTCGACCGCCTGGCCCGTTGCGGCCAGCGCGCCGTCAGCCCCCTGGTCGACATCTCCAACTATGTGATGTTCGAACTGGGCCGTCCCAGCCACATCTTCGATCTGGACAAGATCAGCGGTGGCCTGAGCGTGCGCTGGGGCAAGCAGGGCGAAACGCTCAAGCTGCTCAACGGCAACACCATCACGATCGACGACTTCCTCAAGGTCGGCGTGATCGCGGACGCGCACGGTCTGGAGTCGCTGGCCGGCATCATGGGTGGCGATGCCACCGCCGTGTCCGACGACACCAAGAACATCTACATCGAAGCGGCCTTCTGGTTCCCCAAGGCGGTGGCCGGTCGCTCGCGCCACTTCAACTTCTCGACCGACGCGGGCCACCGCTTCGAGCGCGGTGTGGACCCCCAGTTCACCACCGAGCACATCGAGCGCATCACCCAGCTGGTGCTGGAGATCTGCGGCACGCCCGAGACCCAGGTGGCCGCCATGGACGACCAGCAGCCCAACATGCCTGCGCCCAAGACGGTGCAGCTGCGCGTGGCACGTGCGGCCAAGGTCATCGGCATGCCGGTGACCCAGCAGCAGTGCCTCGATGCGCTGAACGGCCTGGGTCTGCCCGCCACCGTGGCGCAAGAAGGCGTGATCAGCGTGACTGCGCCTACCTTCCGCTTCGACATCAACCTGGAAGAAGACCTGGTTGAAGAAATCGCGCGGATGATTGGCTACGAGAACCTGCCCACCAGCAAGCCGCTGGCGCCGATCTCGCCCAAGCTGCGTGCCGAGAACTCCCGCAGCCCCTACGCCGTGCGCCACGCACTGGCCGGCCTGGGCTACCAGGAGACCATCAACTTCAGCTTTGTTGAAGAAAAGTGGGAGCAGGAGCTGGCGGGCAACAGCCAGGCCATCAAGCTGCTCAACCCTATCGCCAGTCACCTGAGCGTGATGCGCTCGTCGTTGCTGGGCTCGTTGCTGCAGGTGCTCAAGTTCAATGTGGACCGCAAGGCTCAGCGCGTGCGCGTGTTCGAGCTGGGCCGCGTGTTCTTCAAGGACGACTCGGTCGCCGAGTCCGACACCACCGTCAAGGGCTTCCACCAGCCCATGCGCGTGGCGGGCCTGGCCTACGGCGCAGCCGACCAGCTGCAATGGGGCCGCGGCGAGACCAAGGTCGATTTCTACGACGTCAAGGGCGATGTCGAGGCACTGCTCGCACCGCTCAAGCCGGTGTTTGAAGCGGCCGAGCACCCCGCGCTGCACCCTGGCCGCTGCGCCCGCGTGCTGCTGGACGGCAAGGCCATCGGCTTTGTTGGCGAGCTGCACCCCCAGTGGCGCCAGGAATGGGAGCTGGCCCAGGCGCCGGTGATGTTCGAGCTGGCCCTCGATGCCGTGCTGGCACGCCAGGTGCCGGTGTTCGCACCGGTGGCCAAGCACCAGATGGTCGAGCGCGACATTGCCGTCGTGGTCAAGGAAGCCGTCACCCACGCCCAGATCATGCAGGCCATCACGGCTGCCAGCGCAGGTGCTATCCTGCGCAGTGCCGTGCTGTTTGACGTGTTCCGGCCCAAGAAGCTCAAGGCCGGCGAAGAGGCCGCCGCGGGCAGCCTGGCTCAGGATGAGAAGAGCCTGGCCGTGCGTCTGAGCCTGGGCCATGACGAGCGCGCGCTCGAAGACACCGAGATCGAAGCGGCCGTGCAGGCCGTGGTCGAACAACTCACACAAAGCCTGGGTGCGCGTCTGCGCTGATCCCACACGCGAGGATTGCTATATGGAATTCACCGTTGAGAGCCTGGAACAACCTGCGCTGACCAAGGCGCAGCTGGCCGATATGCTGTTTGACAACATCGGCCTGAACAAGCGCGAAGCCAAGGACATGGTCGATGCCTTTTTCGACCTGATCTCGGAGAGCTTGATCAAGGGCGAGGATGTGAAGCTGTCGAGCTTTGGCAATTTCCAGGTGCGCATGAAAAAGGCCCGCCCCGGCCGCAATCCGCGCACCGGCGAAGAGGTGCCGATCGAGGCGCGCCGCGTGGTCACCTTCCATGCCAGCGGCAAGCTCAAGGATTCGGTGCAGGCCCCCGCCGACATGGAGTGACGCAGGCCCTGGGCGCGCGGCCGCCTGCAGTGCGTTGGCACTGAAGGTCAAACCGTCGCCCGCTTTCGCCTATATGCAACACGGCCGCTTTCGCGGCTGTTTACAATTTGTCCATGGAAAAACAGCTGCCCCCCATCCCTGCCAAGCGCTACTTCACCATCGGTGAGGTATCGGTGCTGTGCGACGTCAAGCCGCATGTGCTGCGCTACTGGGAGCAGGAGTTCACGCAGCTGCGCCCGGTCAAGCGCCGGGGCAACCGCCGCTACTACCAGCACCATGAGGTGCTGATGATCCGCCGCATCCGTGAGCTGCTCTATGAGCGCGGCTTTACGATCAGCGGCGCGCGCAACCAGCTCCAGTCACTGCCGCGCGGCCAGGCCATGCTTGATGCGCTGGAAGACGACAGCATGTTCGCGCTGCAGGACGAAGGTGCCGATACGCTGGCTGCCGGCATGGCTGAAAGCGCCGAACCGCTGAGCTGGCAGCAGGCCGCGATCGAATTGCAAGAAATTCGTCGCATTCTTTCCGGAGACCCCGAAAACTAGGTATATAATTCAAGTCTTCGGAATGTAGCGCAGCCTGGTAGCGCACTTGCATGGGGTGCAAGGGGTCGCGAGTTCGAATCCCGCCATTCCGACCAAAAAGACAAGGACTTAGCTCGAAAGAGCTAAGTCCTTTTTCTTTTGTTGCGCGCAGGTTTTCAAGTGCGTTGCCAATGCTGTTTTCCTATCTTTCTGCACCCGCTAACGCGTAGGTCGCAGCTTCACTGGCCATCGCTTCGCAGCATCAGCATGCCAAGTATCCTTTTCACCTAGACTGGTTCTGCAGCGGCTATCGGTGTGCAACGACATGGGGGGATGAATGAACGTTCCTCCTTTGGAGGTAACTCTTTCTATAACGATCGCCCACAGGTATAGCGCTGACCGTATGGGCTGTGTCATTGCAAGATCACCTGCTATTTCCGCCACAGCAATTTCCAGTCCTTTTGCACTCAGGCTGGATCGATATTTGAATCTCGTTCAGATCATCATATTTTGATTTTTCTACTGAATAATTTCGAATTGATGTGCCATATTTGATTTTCATTTTTTCTTCTAGTAAAGGCGTTAGAAGCGATGTTATATTTTTAACCCTTTGATTGGAAACCTGGTTGAAATCGCGGTCTTCTTTGGTTATGTTTGAGAAGACGATGGCATATTTAATGCCCTCTTTTTCTCTCCAGTAGATGAACCATTTTGCAATCTTTGTTGCTTCTTCCTTTCCAAGCTCTGAGGTGTCTGGGCTGAATTTAATATAGTACTGCAAATCGGGAATGACGCACGAATAAGCAAGAGGTGAAAAAATATAGATCAATGAAGCTAATGTTGCTCTAAGAAATTTCATGATTTTTTGTGCTTGTAATAATTAAATATTGATTCCAAGAATATAGCCGGCTAGGCTATCTGCATTCATTCGTGCCTTTGGATGCTTCGCATGAAACAATGCGCTTTTGTTACTATAAAAATCATCGGTTGAACTGGCAACGTCATTGAAGTGGGTGACCTCATGAATTAAAGTCTGTAGCTGCGAGTCTTTCCCCGTAAAGATATTGGTGCCGAAAGTTACTCCCCGCTTAGGAATAGTGAAGAATTTCATATTGATGAGGATTCGATGCCTCTCGGTATCAATAGGGCAAACGGAGGCAATAGCACCTTCTTCGAACATACCCTGTCCGGGTAAACAGCCTGAGAGCTGCCTATTCTCTCCTGTGTCATAGTCAAAGTTATCAGGGGTTAGAGATTTCAAAACCCTCATTGTGGAGCCTAACCGTGGTAATAAATAGTCTCGAATTTCATCGTCTGAGCTGTTAAACCAAGTGAGCGTTCTTGCCTTTGCCTGCTCGTCCCACCGATGTAGTTCAGCTGTTCTAGTCTTTATATATGCCACAGCTTCATCACGATAATCCATCATGAGTTTGCCAAATGCTTCACTCCTCACGTTGTGGCAAATATCAGCGTAATCATTTTCGATTTGCTCTACAAGATCTGTTGTTTTTGTCATTTTTCTCATGACTGAGGGAGTCTGGGAAAATGAGCTTGGGAAAATATCTCCAGTCCAGCCCGTGGTTGGCGCTTGAAAATTTCCGAGGCTCGCTGAGAACTCGGGGCCTGGTGCTGAGTTGTTGGAAACATTGACGCCGATGGGTCCTGGTACTCTGAATAATGTCATTAAACTAATCTTCCTATCAATGTGAGAAATTTGATAGAGATAGACGATACATAAGAGTGGCGAAGAGCGCTCGGTGATTTGCACCCGTTTACATTTGATATCTCTCCGCGTGCACAATACCTAGCGGCCCTGATCGCAGGTTCTGCGGCGCTTTTTTCCTAATTCTTCTGCCCTTCCGTGCCCACCACCCCCCACCATGGTTTCATCCTGACCCGCCATTGGCGGGACACGGCTGCGGGCACCGAGATGGAGTACTGGCTGGCGACCGATGCCGGGCCGCTCAAAGTGCTGCTGACGCGGCAGGTCTCGGTGGCGTTTGTCGAGGCGCGGCACCGGGTGGTGGTGCAGACGCAGCTGCTGGCCATGCCCGGTATGGAGCTGCGCGAGCTGGCCCTTAAAAATTTCCAGCAAGAGCCGGTGCTGGGGGTCTATGCCAAGCATTACCGGCAGTTGGGCAAGCTCGCACGCGGCTTGAAGCAGCTCGATGTATCGCTTTTGGAAGCCGATGTGCGCCCCCATGAGCGCTATTTGATGGAGCGCTTTATCACTGCGGGCGTGCAGGTTGAAGGCGGACAACTGCAAGGCAGCACCGTGGTGGACTGCAAGCTGTTGCCCGCGCCAGCCTACCGGCCTGCGCTCAAAGTCGTGTCGCTCGATATCGAAACCAGCCAGCACCAGGAGCTGTATTCGATTGCGCTCGATGGCGTGGGCGAGCGTGTGGTGTTCATGCTGGGCGATGCTCCGGCACCCGATGCGCGGGCGCCCGACGCACCGGCGCCCGCTGCACAGGCAGAGCAGGCTGAACCCAGCAGCGATTTCGGGCTGGTGTATTGCGCGAGCCGCAAGGCGATGATCGAGCAGCTCAACGACTGGTTTGCGCGCCATGACCCGGATGTCATCGTCGGCTGGAATGTGATCCAGTTTGACCTGCGGGTGCTGCAAAAGACCGCAGACGATTGTGCGACCCCGCTGCTGCTGGGGCGCGAGGGCCGGCCCATTGCCTGGCGCGCGCACCCGGGCAAGCAGGACTACTGGTTTGCGCCGATGCCAGGCCGCGCGGTGATCGATGGCATCGAGGCCTTACGGGCGGCGGTGTGGAGCTTTCCGTCATTCAGCCTGGAGAACGTGGCCCAGGCCTTGCTGGGCGAGGGCAAGGACATTGGCGACGAGTACGACAAGATGGCCGAGATTGAGCGCCGCTACCAAGAGGACAAGCCTGCGCTGGCGGCCTACAACATCCGCGACTGCGAGCTGGTGCTGCGCATTTTTGACAAGGCCCAGCTGCTGCAATTTGCGATGGAGCGGGCGCATGCCACCGGCCTGCAGCTGGACCAGTTTGGCGGCTCGATAGCGGCGTTCAGCCACCACTACCTGCCGCGCATGCACCGCCAAGGTTATGTGGCGCCCAATGTGGGCGATGTGCGGGGCAAGTCCTCGCCCGGTGGCTATGTGCTCGATTCGCGGCCGGGCTTTTATGACTCGGTGGTGGTGCTCGATTACAAAAGCCTCTATCCGTCCATCATCCGCACCTACCTGGTCGACCCGGTGGGCCTGGCCGAAGGCCTGCATGCCAGCGATGGTGCCTCGCTGATCCATGGGCCGATGGACACGCGCTTTTCGCGCGACAAGCACTGCCTGCCCGAGATCGTCACCACGCTGTGGCGTGCGCGCGATGAGGCCAAGCGCACGAAGAACGAGCCGCTGTCGCAGGCGCTCAAGCTGGTGATGAACTCGTTTGCCGGGGTGCTGGGCGCGACCGAATGCCGCTTTTTCAACCCGGCGCTGATCTCGTCGATCACCTTGCGCGGCCATGAGATGGTCAAGCGCACCAAGGCGCTGGTGCAGCAGCGCGGCTACGAGGTCATCTACGGGGATACCGATTCGATCTTTATCTGGCTGGGGCGCGCCCACAGCAACCAGGAGGCCCATGCGGTGGCCGCATCGCTGGTCAGCGATATCAATGCCTGGTGGACGCAAGGCCTGCGCCAGGAACAGAACCTCGAGAGCTTTCTCGAGATCGAGTTCGACACGCATTACAAGAAGTTCTTCATGCCCACGATCCGGGGCTCGGATGTGGGCAGCAAAAAGCGCTATGCGGGCCTGAGTGTGGATGCCGAGGGCAAGGAGGCCATGGTCTACCGGGGCCTGGAGATGGCGCGCAGCGACTGGACCCTGTTGGCGCGCCAGTTCCAGGAAGGGCTGCTCTCACGGGTCTTTCAAGGCGAGCCCTACCGTGACTTTGTCATCGACTATGCGAAGGCGACCCTGGCTGGCCAAAAGGATGACTTGCTGGTCTACCGCAAGCGCCTGCGCCACCGGCTCGATGCCTATGTGGCCAACCTGCCGCCGCAGGTGCGCGCCGCCCGCATGGCCGATGACTACAACCGGCGCCTGGGCCGCCCGCTGCAGTACCAGGGCGGTGGCTGGATTCGCTATGTGATGGGCAAGAGCGGGCCCGAGCCCCTGGAGGTGCGCCAGTCGCCGATCGACTACGAGCACTACCTGAGCAAGCAGCTGCAGCCGATTGCCGATTCGATTTTGCAGCCGCTGGGGGAGGACTTCAACAGCCTCACCTCGCTGCAGCAGGAACTGTTCTAACGGCCTGCTGCAGTGGCTGCTGGGAGCTGGGGCGGGCAGCGCAGGGCGGGCCTGCACTGCCGCGTTTGCGTGCCTGAGCGGCTCAGGGCTTGGCGCCCGACTGCGCCTGGAACTGCGCGTACAGCTCGTCCACCAGCTTGCGCAAGGCGCGGCCAATGGCGGCGTACTCGTACTCGTTGAGGTTGGCGAGCGATGCGCGGCCCGATGGCCGGTTGGAGCCAAAGCCCCGGCCCGGCAGCAGCACAATGCCAGTCTCGTCGGCAATGCGGAACAGCATGTCGCCGGTAGACGATTGCTTGACCGCCCAGTCGGAAAACGCCTGGCCATAGAGCCGGCAGGTCACGCTCTGCAGGTCGATCAGGGTGTAGTAGTTGACGGAGTTGGGGTTGTGCAGCGGCGGCATGCCCAGCTCCCGGTACAAGGTGGCTTCGCGGCGGCGGATCAATTGCTTGAGCGCCTGCTTGTAGGCATCGGCTTCATCGATCAGCGCAAACAGCGAGAACAGCACCATCTGCACCTGCTGCGGGGTGGACAGGCCGGCCGTATGGTTCAGCGCCACCACGCGGCTGTCGGCCACCAGGCGGTCGATGAACTTGAGCGAGCGCACATCGGGCAGCAGCGAGCGGTAGCGGTGGTCCAGCTCGACCTTGGCGCTCTCGGGCAGCTGGGCCAGGGCCTTGTCGAAGACATTCTCTTTGTGCGCGGCAATCACGCCCAGACGCCAGCCGGTGGCACCAAAGTACTTGGAGAAGGAGTAGACCAGCAAAGTGTTGTGCGGGCAGACCGAGAACAGCGACTGGAAGTCGTCGGCAAAGGTGCCGTAGACATCGTCGGTCAGCACCATCAGATCGGGCCGGTGGTCGGCAATGATGGTCTTGATGCGCTCCAGACTGCGCTGGTCCATCTTGACCGAGGGCGGGTTGCTGGGGTTGACGCAGAAGAAGATCTTGACGGCCGGGTCGCGCAGCTTGTCCAGCTCCGCGTCAGAGTACTGCCAGCCATTGTCCGGATCGGCATGGATGGGCACCTCTTCCAGTGCGTACTGCGCCAGCTCGGGGATCTCGATATAGGGCGTGAACACCGGCATGCCGATGGCGACCTTGTCACCAGCCTTGAGCAGGCCGCTGATGCGCAGGCTCTCGAAGATATAGGCCATCGCGGCCGTGCCGCCTTCGACGGCAAACAGGTCGACCGACTCCACCGGCACGGCGCCGCCGGCCATCTCGCGCACGATGTACTGGCGCACGATCTTCTCGCTCACGCTCAGCATGCGCGGTGGCACCGGGTAGTTGCAGCCCAGGATGCCGTCCACCATCTCGTGCAGGAAGGCAGCCGGGTCCAGGCCCAGCTGGTCGCGCACATAGCTGAGCGACTTGGCCAGAAAGCGCACGCCTTCCTGGTCGCGGTGCTCGGCGGTGTAGCGCTCAAAGCGGTTTTCAATGCCCTCGATATTGGCCAGGCCGCCAATGCCTGCCGTCATGTACGAGTACGACAGCTCGGACTCGGCCGCCGCAAACAGCCCCAGGCGAAAGAACGCGCGGCGCGGCGTGGTCGCCAGAAAGTTCGGGTTGCCGCGTCCGGCATTGAGCATCAGCCGATTGGCCTTGCCCGATGCCACCTTGATCAATTCATCCTTGAGCTCGAAGGGGCTCAAATGGGCCAGACGCTGGTAGTCCTGAGACATGGTGCAACTCCTTGCAGTCGTTGATAAACGGGATAAATGAGAAGAGGGGGAGGCGGCGCAACGCCGCCTGGGTATCCATAGAAAAGAGGGAGCAGCAGCGCCAATCAGGCAAACGCGATGACCAGCGGGCCCAGCAGTGTCAGAAACACATTGGCCAGCGCATAGGTGATCGCAAACGGCACCGTGGGGATGGCGTTGCCCGCCTTGTCCAGCACCTCGCCAAAGGCGGGGTTGGCGCTGCGTGCGCCCGACAGCGCCCCGGCAAAGATGGCCACGTTCTCATAGCGCAGCACATACTTGCCAAACAGCATCGCAATCAACAGCGGCACGATGGTCACCACCATGCCCATCAGAAAGAGGCTCAGGCCTTGCTCCATCACCGTGCTCACCGCCTGCTGGCCCGACTGCAGGCCGACCATGGCCACAAAGCCGGCCAGGCCCAGGTCGCGCAACAGAGTGGATGCCGCAGTCGGCATATTGCCCAAGGTGTGCTTGCGGCTGCGCCACCAGCCAAACAGCAGGCCCGCCAGCAAGGCGCCGCCACCGCTGCCCAGGGTGATGGGGATGGAGCCGATGCGCAGCACCAGCAGGCCGATCAGCAGCCCAACGGTGATGCCCAGGCCGTGGAAGACAAAGTCCGTCTTGTCGCTGGGAATGAGGATGGGGCCCACCGACTGCGCGGCGTTCTGCACATCCTGGGGTGTGCCAAACAGGGTCACCACATCGCCGGGCACGATCAGGGTCGTGGGCGTGATCGGCAGCGGCGAGCCCGAGCGCGTCAGCGCCACCGCATAGACGCCATGCTTGAACTCGGGCGTGAGGCTGTCCAGAATGTCCTTGACGCTGCGGTCGAGGTACTGGCTGTTGGTGATGGACACATCGCGGCGCACCATGACCACGTCCATGTCTTCGGCGCTTTGCAGCTCATCACCGATGTTGGCGCCCAGCGCCACCACCGCAGCGCGCCGGCCCACCAGCAGCACAATGTCGCCCGCTTCCAGCACCAGCTGCGGGTCCACGCCGACCAGCGCATTCTTGCGGCGGATACGCTCGATGGTGACCGAGCCTTGCGGGGTGCTGGCCTCCAGCTCGGCCACCGTGCGGCCTGACTGCTTGACCTTGAAGATGCGGCCCACCAGATCGGGCGCCGCAGGCGATTCGCCCGCGCCATAGACATGCACGCCCTTGAGCATTTCCTGCTCGGCCTGGATGGCGTCGTCATGGATCTTGCGGCCGGTGAGCCACTGCAGCACATTCACGCACAGCAAGATGGCGCCGAAGGAGCCAAAGATATAGGTCACCGCATAGCCGATGGCCACATTGGCCTGCATGCGCTGCACCTCATCGGCGGCCAGGCCCAGCTTCTCAATGGCAGAGCCTGCCGTGCCGATGATGGCCGACTGCGTCATGCCGCCGGCGGCCAGCCCTGCAGCCAGCCCCTTGTCCAGGTGGAAGACCCGCGCCAGCACCACGACGGTGATGAGGCCCGAGATGGCGACCACGGCCGCCATCAATATCTCCTTGATCGACTGCCGTCCCAGGGAGCGAAAGAACTGGGGCCCGCTCTCAAAACCCACGGCATAGATGAACAGCGCAAACAGCACCGCCTTGATGCCTGAGTCGATGGTCACCCCCACCTGGCTGATCAACACGGCCGCCAGCAGTGAGCCCGCCACGCCCCCCAGCTGGAACGAGCCAAACCGCAGCTTGCCGACCCCATAGCCAAGTGCCAGCGATGCAAACAGCGCTATCTCGGGCGCCTGGTGCAAGATACCTCTGAGCCAATCCATACGAGCCTTTCCAATCAAAAGAAGGCTGCGCTACCGCATTAAACCCATGTCGCGCGGTGTACAGCTTGTTAAGAATTGTTGTCATTGGGGCGCTGACCACGTTAACCGAGGTGGCCGAAATCTGCATGTAGGACGGGGCTGGCAAAACAGCCGGACCGCCAGACATTGACTCATATCAAATTGTTGTTTTTTCAAAGGCTTAGCGCGCGGTATAGCGCTGTGCTGTCGATGTCTTTCGCTCCCAGCAGGCTGAGTGGGGCCGTAAGTGAGCGCCTCCCTCTGGCCCGGCGATGGCCGGTTTTCATCGCTGGGTTGCCGTGTTGAAGCCGGGTGACAGGCGCAGCATCCGGCCCGAGTGCTGATGCGTTCTCACCACAGCTCCATGGGTGTTTATAGATATGGCAGATGGCCCCAGACAAGATTTGGTTAAAATTAAATAAGAATGATTCTTGTTTGAATGCGGCTGCCCAGGGCCTGCACAGAACCGGCTCTCCATGCCTTCCACCGCCCCCACGCCACACGGCGACATTGCTGCGCTCTACCTTGACCACCATGGCTGGCTGCAGGGCTGGCTGCGCCGCAAGCTCGGTCATGCGGGTGATGCAGCCGATCTGGCGCAGGACACCTTTGTGCGCCTCCTCGATGCACCCGAGCACAGCCCCGAGAAACAAAGTGGCTGGCAGCTGCGCGAGCCGCGTGCCTACCTGACCCTGGTTGCCAAGCGCCTGGTCGCCAACCTGCACCGCCGCCGCTCGCTGGAGCAGGCCTACCTGGAAGCGTTGGCGCTGATGCCCGAGCTGCTGGCGCCATCGCCCGAGCACCAGGCCATCATTTTGGAAACCCTGCAACAGCTCGATGCCGTGCTCGATGGCCTGCCCGCGCCGGTGCGTGCCGCTTTCCTGCTGGCGCAGCTGGAAGGCATGGCCTATGCCGATATTGCCAGCCGCCTGCAATGCAGCGAGCGCACGGTCAAACGCTATATGGCCCAGGCGATGGCACGCTGCATCGTGCTGATGCCATGAGCACCTTGCATCCCGCCCCGGGCCAGGCAGCAGCGCCCGCAGCCAGCACCAGCCCGATCAGCGAGCAGGCCGCACTGCAGGCGGCCGAATGGTTTTTTCTGCTGCAGGCAGGCGATGCCAGCGCGCAGGACCGGGCACGCTGGCAGCAATGGCTGGCGGCTGATGCTGTGCATGCCGCGGCCTGGCACAAGGCCCAGCGCCTGGCCGGCCAGATGGCGCAATTGCCGCCGTCGCTGGCGATGGCCGCGCTGGACCGCCCCGCCGCCCGGCGCCGGCAAGCGATACGCGGCCTCGCTGCCTTGCTGGTGGCCGCCCCGCTGGGCTGGATGGCCTGGCGCCAGAGCGAGCAAGCGGGCTGGCTGGCCGATTACCACACCGCCACCGGCGAGCAGCGCGCGCTGGTGCTGGCCGATGGCAGCCAGCTCCAGCTCGATACCGCCACCGCCATCGATGTGCGCTTTGACAGCGCGCTGCGCCTGATCCGGGTGCAGCAGGGCGCCATCCATGTGCAGACCGCTGCCGACCCGGTGGTACCTGCGCGCCCGCTGGTCGTGGCCACGCCCCAGGGGCGGCTGCGGGCGCTGGGCACGCGCTTTACCGTGCGGGTGCAAGGCGATGCGACAGCGGTGGCGGTGCTCGAAGGCGCGGTGGAGATGCGGTCTACGCAAGCTGGCAGCAGCGCTGTGGTGCTGCAAGCGGGCCAGCAGGCGCAGCTGCATGCCGATGGCGCCTCCGCCATCGAAGCCCTGGCGCCACAGGCGGACAGCTGGACCCGGGGTGTGCTGCATGTGCGCAATATGCGGCTGGCCGATTTTGCTGCCGAGCTGGGCCGCTACCGCAGCGGCCTGCTGCGCTGCGATCCGGCAGTGGCCGAGCTGCGGCTGTCGGGCAGTTTTCAGCTGCGCGATACCACGCCGGTGCTGGACAGCCTGCCCGATCTGCTGCCGGTGCAGGTCGTCTACCGCAGCCGCTACTGGGTCACCTTGGTGCCTGCTGGCGCCTCCTGATCTCGCCCTTGTTTTTCTTTTTCAAATATTTCTGCTCCCAGCTGTCCCTTTTCCGGATTTGGCGTGTGAAGCCTTGAGAGACCTTCATTGACACTATCCGGAGTACGCCGACATGGGTTCCGCTTTTACCTGTTCCAACCAATCCGCCACGCCCGCCTTGCTGCGCCGGCCCCTCAGTGCAGCCGTGCGCAGCGCGCTGCTTGCCATGGCCTGCAGTGCCAGCCTGGGCCATGCCCAGCAGCCGCCATCTACCCCCGCCAGCCCCACCAGCGCAGCCAGCAGCCAGGCCGCTGACCTGCGCAGCTACCAGATTGCGGCGGGGCCGCTGGACGAAGCGCTGGCGCGCTTTGCCGAGCAAGCCGGTATCAGCATCAGCATCAGCATGCCGCCACAGCTGCTGGCGGGCAAGCAGTCGCCCGGCCTGCAAGGGCGCCATGCGGTGAATGCAGGCCTGGCCCGGCTCTTGGCCGGTACGGGCCTGGAGCCGGTAGCGGCGCGCGCTGCCGGTGTCTATACCTTGCGGGCTGCACCGGCCCCCGCCGCCACAGCCCGACCCGCCGATGGCACGGACAGAGCGCTGACCCTGCCCGAAGTCAAGGTCAGCGCGCCGCTCGACCGCAGTGGCGCCACCGAAGGCACGGGCAGCTACACCACGCAGCAGATGCGCACAGCCACGCCGCTGGCCCTGTCACCGCGCGAGACACCGCAGTCCGTGTCCGTCATCACCAGCCAGCAGATCGAGGACCGGGGCCTGGTGTCGCTGGCCGACATTGCACAGGCGGCGCCGGGCCTGACGGTGGTCAAGTGGGGCGGCGAGCGCTACCGCTTCTCGTCGCGCGGCTTTGAGATCAACAACCTGCTGGTCGATGGCTTGCCGATCGAGTACGAGGAGGCGGCGCTGTCCACCGGCGCGCTGTCCATGTATGACCGGGCCGAGATCATGCGCGGCGCCGCCGGCTTGACCGAGGGCGCAGGCACGCCGGGCGGCTCGATCAACCTGGTGCGCAAGCGCCCGGGCCGCAGCTTGGAGGGCAATGTCACCGCCAGCGCTGGCAGCTGGAACAACTACACGGCCTCGCTCGATGTGGGCGGCCCCTTGAACGAGGCAGGCACCTTGCGCGGCCGCACCGTGGTCAGCCGCCAGGACAAGGGCTCCTTCATCGACGACACCAAGAACAAACGCAGCCTGGTCTATGGCATTGTCGAGGCCGACCTGACGGCCTCCACCACCTTGACCGTGGGCGGCTCCTTCAGCGACGAAGACAACCCCGGCGTGGACTGGAACGGCCTGGGCACCAACCCCGACGGCAGCTTTTTGCCGCTGTCGCGCTCGACCCGCATGAGCCCCAGCTGGTCCTTCTGGGACAAGCGCAGCAAGACGGTGTTTGCCGATCTGGAGCACCGCCTGGAAAATGGCTGGAAGGCGCGCTTGGCCGCCTCGGCCATCAACAGCGAGATGCACATGCTGGGCACCTACCTGCGCACGCCGGTACTGGACAGCAATGGCCAGACCCAGTTCGGTCTGGGTGGTGGTGGCTATGACTACGACCGCACCCAGCGCAGCATCGATGCCCAGCTCTCGGGCCAGTTCAATGCCTGGGGCCGCGCGCATGACCTGGTCCTGGGCGCCAGCCACCGCCGCAGCCGCTGGAACGATGTGGGCGGCGGCGCCACGATCCATGGCAACTTCACGCTGGGCACGTTCAACCCGCTCAGCTGGGACCCGGGCAGCATTCCCAAACCCACGATTGGCGAGTTTGGCCTGTGGGCGCGCAAGGCCGAGATGGACCAGACCAGCCTCTACGGCATGAACCGCCTGGCGCTGGGCGATGCCACCAAGCTGATTCTGGGTGCACGTCTGGACTGGTTCGAGCGCGACCAGGCACAGTACGACGGCGATACGCCCTATGGCGTCACGCACGACAAGGCAACGCGCAAGTTCACGCCCTATGCGGGTCTGGTCTACACGCTCAATGACCAGTACTCGGTCTACGCCAGTGGCACACGCATCTTCAACCCGCAAAGCTACGAAAGCGCCGATGGCGGCAGCCTGCCGCCGCAGACCGGCACCAACTTCGAGCTGGGCATCAAGGGCGAATACCTGGACGGCAAGCTCAATGCCAGCGCTGCGATCTTCCAGATCGATCTGGACAACCTGCCCGATGCCTTGCCCGCATCAGCCTGTGGTGGCCGCGCCACCAGCTGTTATCAATCGGCAGGCAAAGTGCGCAGCCGTGGTGTGGAGCTGGAGCTGAGCGGCGAGCTGCAGCCCGGCTGGCAAGTGGCCGCCAGCTACACCTATGCCTCGGCCACGCGGCGCAGCCCGGCATCGGCCTATGACCCTGCTGGCACTTACACCATGGGCGAGCGCTATGCCTCCAATATTCCGCGAACCCTCGTCAAGCTGGCCACCAACTACCGCCTGCCAGGCGACTGGCAGCGCTGGAGCGTGGGCGGATCGCTGGAGGTGCAAAGCAAGACCGACAGCCCCTGGAGCGTGCACCAGGGCGGCTTTGCCATCGCCGGCCTGCGCCTGGGCTACACCGTCAACCGCCAGCTGGATCTGAACCTGAACATCAACAACCTGTTCGACCGCTACTACTACAGCTCCATCGGCGCAGACAACGGCCCCAACTTCTTTGGTGATCCGCGCAATGTGATGCTGACGGCGCGGTACCGGTTTTAAGAAGGTGGCCTCAACAGCGGGGCAAAGTGCAACAGCACGATTCGCGGGACCGACTGCGCGCCAGCTATTGACGCAGGCGTCCGCACGGCTTTGGGATCTGGGTACAATTTAATAAGAATGATTCTTGTTTGAGGTGAAGCCCGGCTTCACCTTTGTCCCTTTCGTCCCTGTCCATGCCGCCCCCAGCCTCTTGCCAGCACCCCGAAGTTGCCATGCTCTATGCCGACCACCATGGCTGGCTGCGGGCTTGGCTGCGGCGCCGTCTGGGCGATACGCACCAGGCCAGCGATCTGGCGCATGACACCTTTGTGCGCCTGATGCTGGGCGGCCAGGCCGCCGCGCTGCGGGAGCCGCGTGCCTACCTCACCACCTTGGCGCAGCGCGTGCTATATGAGTTCTGGCGCCGGCGTGAGCTGGAGCAGGCCTGGCTGGACGCGCTGGCCGCCCAGCCGCAGACGCTGGCCTTGTCGGCAGAGGACTATGCCCTGGTGCGTGAGGCGGTGGAGACGCTGGACCGCGCGCTGCAGGGCCTGCCGGCCAAGGCGCGGCAGGCCTTTTTGCTGCGCCAGCTCGATGGCCTCAAGCACAGCGAGATCGCCCAGACCATGGGTGTCTCCGTGGCATCGGTGGAGCGCTACGTGAAGCAGGCCTTTGTGCATCTCTACACGCTGGACGAGCCAGGCATATGAAAGCGCGCAGCATCGACAGCGCCACCGACCAGGCGATTGACTGGCTGGTCAAGCTCGGCTCTGGCCAGACCAGTGCCCATGACCACGAGGCCTTTGAGGCCTGGCTGCAGGCCGATGCCGCGCACCCGCCGGCCTGGGATGCCCTGCAATCCCGTTTGGGTGCCGGGGCCCTTGGCGCAGGCAGCATGGGCGGTGTAGCGGGCGCGCTGGCGCAGATGCGGGATGCTGGGCCGGCCGCACAGCTGGGGCGCCAGGCCTTGCTGGCACCCGTGCCCGGCGCCTCGCGCCGGCGCATGCTGCGTGGCAGCCTGGCCCTAGTGTTGGGCAGTGCCACCGCTGCTGTGCTGGCCTACCGGCAAAGCCCCTGGCAGGCGCTGGTGGCCGATGTCAGCACCAGCACTGCGGAGCGTCTGGCGCAGCGCCTGCCCGATGGCAGCGCGCTGCTGCTCGATGCGCGCTCGGCACTGGACATCCGCTACAGCGCCAACCTGCGCTTGCTGCATTTGCGCGCGGGCGCAGTGCTTGCCACGGTGGCGCCCTTGGGCACCGACCGGCCCTTTGTAGTGCAAAGCGCGCAGGGCAGGGTGCAGGCCTTGGGCACCCGCTTTATGGTGCGGCAGTTCGATGGGCTGGACCAGACTCTGGTGCAGGTGCTGGAGCACAGTGTGCGCATTACCACGCGCAGCGGGCGCGAGCTGGTGCTGCAGGCTGGCCAGAGCGCTCGCTTTGGCGATGACCGCATTGTGCTGGAGGCGCCAGGCCTGGCCGCCGATGCCTGGGCCCAGGGCGTGATCGATGTGCGCAACCAGCCCTTGGCACTGGTGGTGGATGCGCTGCGCCCCTATATGCCGGGTGTGCTGCGCATCAGCCCCGAGGCGGCGCAGTTGCCGATCTTTGGCGTGTTCTCGCTCGATGACCCGCAGCGGGTGTTGCAGGACCTGGTCGATACCCAGCCGGTCACCGTGCGGCATTGGGGCAGCTGGCTCACCCTGATCGGCTTGCGCGACAACGCGGATTGAGCGGCGGGCGCTCTTCGCAGAAAAAAATTTTGCGCAAGCTGAGGGATTTTGCGGGCCTCGTTGCACAAGAGGGATGAAGACATGTTTATCCCTTATCGACCGCTATCCATGACACCCTTGCCTTTCCCTTCCTGCCGTCCCCTGGTTCGCTCTCTCAGCCGGCCCCGTTTGCCGCTGCATCCGCTGGCCGCCACCTTGGGCGCATTGCTGTTGGGCGGCAGCCTGCTGCCCAGCGCCAGCTGGGCGCAGCCCGCCAGCGCAGCAGCAGCTTCGCCTGGCGCTGCCCAGCCTTCTGCGGCCGCCAGGGCCTGGTCGCTGCCGGCTGCGCCGCTCGCCGATACCTTGGCCCGCATTGCGCGCGAAGGCGGCCGCTCGATCAGTGCCGACCCGCGCCTGCTGGCCGGCCGCCAGGCACCCGCCATCCATGCCCAGCTGACGGTGGAAGACGCTGCCCAGCGCGCGCTACAGGGCAGCGGCCTGCGCCTGGCGCTAACACCCAACGGCACGCTGACGGTATTGGCCGAATCCAAAGCCGAGGCTGACAGCGATGCCGATACGACAGACGCAGCGCCTGCCGCTTCGCCTGGCGACTACACCTTGCGTGAAGTGCGGGTGCAGGCCAGGCGGCTGGGCGAGACCGAAGGCACGGGTTCCTACACCAGCGATGCCATCACCATCGGCAAGACAGCGCAGGCCATGCGGGAGATGCCGCAGTCGGTCACGGTGCTGACCAAGCAGCGGCTGGAGGACCAGAACCTGGTGGACCTGGGCGCCGCTGCGGCGCAGGTGGTGGGCATCACGGTGCAGGACCAGAACACCCGCCTGCCCGATATGTATGCGCGGGGCTTCAAGATCGAGAGCATCCAGCTCGATGGTGGTGCACCGATGTTCACTGGCCACTACGCCAATGTGGCTTATGACATGGCCGAGTACGACCGCATCGAAGTGCTGCGCGGGGCCGCAGGCCTGCTCAACGGCACCGGCAACCCCGGTGGCGCCGTCAACCTGGTGCGCAAGATGCCGACCGCCACGCCGCAGTACAGCATCAGCGCATCGGCCGGGCGTTGGAACAACTACCGCACCGAACTGGATGCCTCGGGCCCACTGGCCTTTGATGGCAAGCTGCGCGGCCGCGTCGTCATCGCCTACGAGAACCGCGATTACTTTGTCGATCGCCGGTCGCTGGAGCGGCCTTTCCTCTACGGCGTGCTGGAAGCCGACCTGGGACCGGCTGCCACCTTGGCCGTGGGCGCACGCGACCAGCACATCCATGAAAAAGGCACCACCTCCTGGCTGCCCCGTTACAGCAATGGCGCCGATCTGCACTTGCCGCGCAATACCGGGTTCACCACCGACTGGTCGTATTTGAATGGCACCTCCAAGGAGCTGTTCGCCAAGCTCACCTGGCGGCTGGCTGACCGCTGGACCTTGCGCGCCAATGCGACGCAGGCCCGCCAGCAAGGCAGTGCATTCGGAGCCTTCGGCTTTGGCGCGGTCGATCCGCTGACGGGTTTGGGGCACTACTGGGGTGGCACGCCGCAGTGGTACCAGAACGAGCAGAACCTGGTCGATGTGAACCTGAGCGGTGCTTTTGATCTGCTGGGCCGCACCCATGAGGTATTGCTGGGCGTGGATGCGCAGGACATCACCAGCCGCTGGAAAGGCAGCACCTATGCGACCAATGTGGTGGGCCAGCCCATTGATGTGTTCAACCTCGACACCAGCCTGTGGCAGGAGCCCACTGCCAATGGATGGACACGTGATTACAACCCCAACAAGCAGCGCCAGATCGGTGCCTATGGCACTTTGCGGTTGGAGATTGCCGACCGGACCAAGCTGGTGGTGGGTGCCCGTGTCAACCGCTTCAAATATGACCAGCAATACTGGAACCGGGTCAACAGCAGCGGCGCGCTCGACCCCACAGCGCCCTGGACCCTGGCCGCCGCTACGCGCTATGACGAGCCCACCAAGGTTACGCCGTTTGCGGGTCTGGTCTATGACCTGAACCCCTCGTGGACGGCCTATGCCAGCTATGCGGAAATCTACCGGCCCCAGGCCAACCTGAAGGCCGGGCCCGCACCGGGCACGGGGCTGGCACCGGTGCGCGGCTCCAATATGGAGTTGGGGGTTAAAGGGGAGATATTGGACGGCAAGCTGAACACGTCCTTTGCGCTGTACCGCATCCAGCAAGAGGGCGGTGGCATTGCCGACCCCAACTACCCGGCCGAGTCGATTCTGTATGCCGGCAGCTGCTGCTACCTGGCAACGGGCAAGGTGATCAGCCAGGGCTTTGATGCTGAGATCAATGGCCAGGTGGCGCCCGGTGTGAATCTCTATGCCGGCTACACCTACAACCACAACCGCGACAAAACCACCAATGCCGCCTTGAGCTCGATCACGCCCAAGCACACCGTCAAGCTCTGGGGTACCTGGCAATTGCCGGGTGATGCCAGCGCCTGGCGCTTGGGGGCCGGCACCACCGTGCAAAGCGCCCAGTATGTATCGGGCACGGTCAGCAGCTACAACCCTTCCACCGGCCAGTACAACGGGGCCTCGGTACCTTTCCGCTATACGCAGGGTGGTTATGCGGTCTGGAATGCCTCGGTGGCCTACAGCTTTGATCCGCGCTGGTCGCTGACGCTCAACGTCAACAACCTGCTGGACAAGTGGTACTACCGCACAGTGGGCAGTGCGGCTTCGGGCAACTACTACGGCGAGCCGCGCAACTGGATGCTGACCCTGCGTGGCAAGTTCTAAGCCGCAGAAAGATCTGCGCGCTCACCCGCGCAGATTTCCTATTTAGGCCACCACCGCCTGCTTGCCCGCACCACGGTAGCGCTCCAGCCAGTGCGCGTAAGGCGCAGGCAGCACCCAGTCCGGCCGGGCTGCCTTGAGCTGCTGGGCCAGCGTGTAGGGGTAGTGCGGGTTGGCCAGCATCGAGCGGCCCATCATCACCAGCGCCATCTGGCCTTCGGCGACGACGCGCTCGGCCAGCTCGGGGTCGTCAATGCCCCAGCTCGATGCGACGGGCAGGCCGGCTTCGCGGCTGACGCGCTGGGCAATCGGGGCCAGGAAGGCGGGCTCGCCCCAGGGGATCTGCACGCCGGGGATGACAAAGTTCACGCTGACATTGAGCAGATCCAGGCCCCCTTCGCGCATGCGGCGCACCAGCTCGATGGATTCGGCCAGGGTTTCTTCATCGCGGCCATCGTATTCAATGACGCCAAAGCGGGCGGTCAGCGGCAGGTTCTCGGGCCAGACTTCGCGCACGGCGGCCAGGGTTTCCAGCGCAAAGCGGGCGCGGTTGTCAAAGCTGCCGCCATAGGCGTCCTGGCGCTGGTTGGAGTGGGCCGAGAAAAAGCTCTGGGCCAGGTAGCCATGGGCAAAGTGCAGCTCCAGCCATTTGAAGCCGGCGGCCAGCGCGCGGCGGGCGGCGGCGACAAAGTCGGCTTTGACGCGTTCGATATCGGCCAGGGTCATCTCACGGGGCACGCGGCCCAGGTCGCCACCAAAGGCGATGGCCGATGGTGCAATGGTTTGCCAGGCGCGCGGGTCGCTCTCGGGGATATGGTCGTCGCCTTCCCAAGGGCTGTTGGCGCTGGCCTTGCGGCCGGCGTGCGCGATCTGGATGCCGGGCACAGCGCCTGCGGCCTCGATGCCGGCGGCAATGCGCGCCAGGCCGGGCACATGGGCGTCATCCCAGAGGCCCAGGCAGCCAGGGCTGATGCGGCCATCGGCCGACACGCCGGTGGCTTCAACAATCACCAGGCCCGCGCCGCCCCGGGCGATCGAGGGGTAGTGCACCTGGTGCCATTCGTTGGTAAAGCCATCAGTGGCGCTGTACTGGCACATCGGGGGCACGGCAATGCGGTTGCGCAGGGTGACGTCTTTGAGGGTAAAGGGGGTAAACAGGGCTGACATGGCAATGCTTGGGCTGAGGAAAAAAGAAGGGATGGAGCGGCCGCTGGACCTGCCGCCCGCAGATCGCTTTCACATCTGCAAGGCGGGAGGTCGCTGGCTCGCACAGGGCGGTATCCCGGCCGTCCATCGCCTGCAATTGAGGTGCTACAGCCATAAATCAAATGCTGGTTTTTTATGGCGGCCATATGCCTGGCTGATATCAGGCCTGCCCCTGGCATGCATCGCAAAACAGATGGCTATGGCCGGTCTTGTCACGATGTTGTCAAATAAACGCCTTAGGGTGGCGGCCTAGCATTTTGTTACCAGTCCCCCTGTTTATGCACCGCCTCTTTTTGCCGACTGCCACAGTGGCGCTTGTCGCAGCCACTGCTTCTCCCGTCTATGCCCAACCAACAACCGCCTCGCTGGTGGTGGAGTTTGTGGCCATCCTGGCCCCAGGCGCTGCTGCGGCCGTGCCCGTGCCGCTGGGGCCGCTGGCCGTGTTGTTGAGCGTGCTGGCCATTGGCGTGGTGCTGCTGCTGGGCAAGCGCAAAGGCGCAGGCCATTGGTTGAGCCTGCCTGTGCTGGCGATGCTTGCCGTGGTGGGCTTCAGCCAGGCAGACAGCACGCAGGCCGAAGCAGTGCAGCGCACGCTGGACTTGCAAACCAGCCCGGCAAAGATCAGTCTGGACCGGGACTTCAGCGAGCGGGTATTGGTACGCAACACCACCCAGCAGCCAGTGCGCCTGCAGGGTTTGAGCATCCAAAACGGCAACGCCAGCACGCGTCTGTTTTCTTCCAGCGATGACAGCCAGGTGCCCGCCTGCCGCAACGACCTGACCTTGGCGGCAGGCCAGTCTTGTTCGATTGACGTGGTGGTGTCCGACAACTTCAGCCGGCAAACGGGCGAGGTGATGGCCGTCCAACTGCGGGACCTGCATCCCACCCAGCCTTCGGTGGGCTACGACCAGATTTACTACCATCTGGCGCGCAAGCAACCCAACATGGCGCGCTTTGCGGCTGGATCCACCAACTTCAAAGACCAAACGGAAGCCACCGAGCTCAAGCGCGCCAAGGACTATTGCGAAGACACGGGCCGGGGCAGCGCCAGCGACTATCGGGTGGGCCAGGTCTCGCTGATCAAGGGCACAGGTTTCAAATGCACGGTAGCCGATAGCGATGTCAGCCCCGATGGCCTCAAAACCGTGGTGGTGGGCCCCAATGGCCAGCTCTACCTGACCGATGGCCACCACACCTTCACGACCCTGTGGGAACTGGCCGATGGCGGCCCAGACCTGACGGTGTATGTACGCGTCGCAGGCAATTTCAGCGATACGCCAGACCTCACGAGCTTCTGGCAAAAAATGCAGGCCAACAAGTTCGTCTGGCTGTTCGATAAGGCCGGTAAGGCCATCACGCCAGAACAATTGCCCAGCACCCTGGGCCTGAGCGCACTGGCGGACGACCCTTATCGCTCCTTGGTCTACCTCACCCGCGATATGGGCTACAGCAATGCCCAGGTGCAGGAGTTTGCCGAGTTCTACTGGGGCCTGTGGCTGCGCGAAGCAGCGTCTGGCCAAGCTGCGATCGACCTGAGCAAGTACAACCTGAAGGACCTCAACACTGCCGAAGTCAATGTCCAAAACGGCGTTGAAACAGCGGGCGCAGGCAGCGCCGACAGCTATGTCGCCGCTGTACGCGATGCGGCCTTCAAAATGCGCAGCGCCACGCCCGGCATTGAAATTTTCCCCGGCGTGACCAACATCGCCATGGGCCAGCTCACACCCAGCACAAGCCCCTTGAAGACAAAGGACTGGAACGACACGCTGGAAAAAGAAGTTTGGCGCAGTGACGCCAAAAAATCCGGCGACTACCGCAACGGCGGCAAGGCCTGGTATGCCGTAGGCTGGCGCAGCTGCCAAGGCGCTCCAGCGCAGCAGCCTGCATGCTGGGACCACTACATCCAGTCGCCACCCTGGGTAGCGCAATAAGCGTGGCCAGCACCTAAGCCCTTGGAGCGCCGCAACCTTGGGGTAGGGCGCTCAAGTGGCAATTCTGATGGGCCCTTACGGGGCCCTTTCCTATGCCTGGGTCGCAGAAAACAGCAGCTCGCGCAGCCAGCGCTGCGCCGGGTTGTGGTGGCTGCGCTCATGCCAGACGGCCAGCTTGCTAAAACCTGGCACCTCCACGGGCGGCTTGCAGACCGACAAGCCCTCCATGCCAGCCACCAGGCGGCTGGGCAACACGGCGACCAGGTCGCTGGAGCGCAGGATGTCGGGCAGCACCACAAAGCATTTGAGCGACAAGGTGACCTCGCGGCGCTGGCCCAGCTTCTCCAGCGCCTCGTCCACCACGCCGTGGAAACCGCCACCCTCGTACGACACCAGCGCATGGTCCAGCGCGCAGAACTGCTTGACGCTGAGCTTGCGGCCCGCAGCGGGGTGGCCTGCGCGCATCACGCAGACATAGTGCTCCTGGAACAGCTCGCGCGCATGCATGTCCTGGGGGGTGTTCTCGCCGGTCAAAAACGCCAGGTCGATATCGCCGCGCTCGAGCTGGCCCTGCACCAGGCGCGGCTCCAGCGGGATCAGCGATACGCGGATGCTGGGCGCCTGGCGCTTCAAGGCCGCCAGAAAGGGCACGGCAATGGCGCGCAGCGCATAGTCGGTGGCGGCAATGCGGAAGGTGAGCCGAGCGGTGCTGGGGTCAAATATTGGCGGCTGCAGCAGCGCATCGATCTCGCAGAGCATCTGCTTGACCGGCAGGGCCAGATCCAGCGCGCGCTGCGTGGGCACCATACCGCGCTGGACACGCGCAAACAAGGGGTCGGCAAAGCTCTCGCGCAGGCGCTGCAGCATGCCGCTCATCGCCGGCTGGGTCAGCCCCAGCCTGCCGGCCGCACGGGTCACACTGCGCTCATCGAGTAGTGCGTCCAGCGCCTTGAGCAGGTTGAGGTCCATCTTCTTGATATCTCGCATGCTTATCGAAGTTTACATATAGCTAAATTTGGCTGATATTGTCGTGGCCCTCGCTTTCCGGCGTGGCCATGCGGGTTTGGGCAATGGCCGCAGGGGGAAGAGGGCGGCCGTGGTGCGGAGACCAAAGGGGTCAAATACCGCTGGTTACAATGCGATTAATTCCTATTTGCATTGTCTATGGGCATGCCTGCATGCCCCCAGCCCTATGACCAGCGCCGAACCCCCTGTGCATTCAGAAGTTGCCACGCTCTATGCCGACCACCATGGCTGGCTGCAGGGCTGGTTGCGCCGCAAGCTGGGCGATGTGCACCAGGCGGCCGATCTGGCGCAGGACACCTTCATGCGCTTGCTCACGCGCGAGGAGCCGGTGCAGGCGCGCGAGCCCCGGGCGTTTTTGACGACGGTGGCCCAGCGCGTGCTGGCCAACCACTACCGCCGCCAGCAGCTCGAACGCGCCTACCTGGAGGCGCTGGCCCAGGTGCCGCAAGCCACGGCCATCTCGCCCGAAGAGCGGGCGCTGCTCTTGGAGGCGCTCGACGAGATCGACCGCCTGCTCGATGGCCTGCCGGTCCCCGTGCGCCGGGCGTTCTTGATGGCCCAGCTCGATGGCATGAAGCAGGCCGAGATTGCGCAGGCGTTGGGCGTGTCGATCACCACCGTCAAGCGCTACCTGCTGCAGGCGGGCATGCGCTGCTTTTTTGCGGTGGCGCCATGACGGGCCCCGGCGCCTTGGCCATACCGCCCGAGGTAGCGCGCAGCGCGGTGGAGTGGTGGCTGCAGCAGCAAGAGGGCGCGCTGAGCGAGGGCCAGCACCAGGCCTGGCTGGCCTGGCGCGATGCCGACCCCTTGCATGAAAAAGCCTGGCAACACCTGGCCCAGGTCAGCGGCAAACTCAGCGCACTGGCGGCGCCCGGTAGCAGCGGCGCGGCCGAGGTGGCGCGGGCGGCCTTGGCGCCCCGGGGCTCTGCCCGCCGCCGCCAGGTGGTGCAGACCTTGGCGCTGCTGGTGTTTGGTGCGGGCCTTGTCTGGCAGGCCGAGCAGCAGCTGCCTTGGCGGCGCTGGAGTGCCGATGTGCGCACGGCCCGTGCCGAGCGCAAGCGCATGCGCCTGGAAGACGGCACCCAAATCGTGCTGAACGGCGCAACGGCCTTGAACATCGACTACAGCGCAGGCCTGCGCCGCCTGCAGCTGCTGGAGGGCGAGGTGCTGATCACCACGGCAGCCGATCACCAACAACCTGCGCGCGACTTTGTCGTGCAGACACGCGAAGGCAGGGCGCAGGCACTGGGCACCCGTTTTTCGCTGCGCAGCCTGGCGGGTGGGGGCAGCCTGGTCAGCGTGTTTGATGGCGCCGTGCGGCTGACCCCCGCCCACAGTGCCGGGGCCGGTCCCGTGCTGCAAGCCGGCTTTAGCGCGGTATTACAAGCCGCGTCGGTATCGACACCGCAGGCGGTGGTCGAAGAAAGCCTGGCCTGGACGGACGGCATGCTGGTGGCGCGCGGCATGCCGCTGGCCGACATGCTGGCCGCGCTGCAGCCCTATAGTGTGGAGCGCCTGGTCTGTGATCCGGCCGTGGCAGGCCTGCGCATGTCGGGCAGCTACCCGCTGGCCGATGTGGCGCGGGTGCTGGCCACACTCGATGCCTTGCCAGGTTTGCGGGTGCGCAATCTGGTGCGCTGGTGGGGCCAGCGCGAGGTGGTGGTGGAGAAGGCGACCTAGCTGCACAAAAAAATTTCAAAAAATTTCGAGCCAGCCTGGTCTGTTTTTCGTTCTCGCGGGACATGTCAAAGGAAAGCGGCATGGCGCCGTCTTGCACGGCGCTCCTGCCACCCGTTCTCTTTTCTTTGTGATCACCATGGCCAAGTCTTCTGTCCACCCGCGTCCCTCTGCCGGGTTGTCTGCGTTGAGCGCTTCTTCCGCAACCCATGCCTGGGCCTGCCGCAGCCTGGTGCTGGCGCTGGCCTGTGCCGGCATGGCCAGCAGCCATGCCCAGCCAGCTGCTGCATCGCAGGCCGTGGGGGCCAGCCGCAGCTACCAGATACCGGCTGGCGCACTCGAAGATGCGCTCAACCGCTTTGGGCGCGAATCGGGCCTGCTGCTGTCCTTCACGCAAGACCAGGTCCAGGGCTTGCGCAGCGCGGGCCTGCAGGGCAGTTATGCGCCGGATGAAGCCCTGCAGCGCCTGCTGGCCGGCACCGGCCTGGCCCTGCAGCGCATGGCTGGCGGGGCTTATATTTTGCAAGCCGCGCCGCGCCCGGCCGTGGCACCGGGCCAGGCGGGCGACACCACCTTGCCGGCAGTCACGGTGACCTCGCAGCGCGGCCAGGCGCAGCAAGGCTATGCCAGCCCCGGCCCCGTGTCTGCCACCAAGCTGGGCACCAGTCTGATGGAGACGCCGCGCAGCATCTCGGTCGTGAGCCAGGCGCAGCTGCAGGCCCAGGCGCCCAAGAGCATTGAGCAGGCACTGTCCTATACACCCGGCGTGGCCACCGAGGTGACGGGCGCCGATGTGCGCATGACCGGCGCCATCATCCGGGGCTTCAGCGATGGCAGCTCCTACTACAAGGATGGGCTGCGCCAGTTTGCTGCGGGCACCTATGGCTCCTGGAACGATGAGATCGACGAGATCGAGAGCCTGGAGGTCATCAAGGGCCCCGCCTCCATGCTGTTTGGCCAGGGCCGGCCTGGCGGCGTCATCCATGTGCTGTCCAAGCGGCCTGAGGCGGACCATGTCAACAGCGTGGGCGCCTCCTATGGGCGTTACCACCGCGCCCAGCTCACGGCCGATCTGGGCGGTGCGCTGGATGCCGATGGCAAGCTGCTCTACCGTCTTAACCTCAAGGGCCGCGACAGCGATGGCCGAGCTATCGGATCGCGTGACGACCGCCTGGCCATTGCGCCATCCTTGCTATGGAATATTTCCAGCCAGACCCAGCTGACGGTGTTGGCTAACTACTCGCGTGAGCGCAGCACGCCAAAGCCCTGGTGGCCCAGCCTGTTTGCCTACCCACAGATCAAGCAGGTATCCCCCAAGCTGACGGCAGGCGACCCGGCCTTTGACCGCTTTGACCGCGACACCCGCTCGCTGGGCTATGCGTTCTCGCACCAGACCGACAATGGCTGGACCTTCACGCAAAACCTGCGCTACTCCACGATCGACATCGACTACCGCCACATTTATGCGATGGATGTGCTGGCCGATGGCGACAGCATCACCCGCGCCAGCCTGGCCCAGCGCACCAAGGGCAAGACCCTGGCGATGGACACCCGGGCGCAGAAGGACCTGCGCTGGGGCGATGTGGAGCACCGCATGGCCTGGGGCGTCGATATCACCCAGTACAAGGAGCGCGGCGGTCTGGGCTTTGGCTGGGATGTGCCCAACCTCAGCCTGAGCGCGCCCGTCTATGGCCAGTCGATTGCGGTGCCTGAGCTCGAAGACAGCAACAGCGACCTGCGCCAGACCGGCATCTACACGCTCAACCAGTTCAAGCGCGGGCCCTGGATTGCCAACCTCAGCCTGCGCCATGATGTGGCCCGCACCACGCAGAACAGCAGCACGCAGCCTCGCATGCGCGACAGCGCCACCAGCGGCAGCGTTGGCCTGCTCTACCAGATGGCCCATGGTCTGGCGCCGTATGCCAGCTACGCCACCTCGTTCGACCCGACCACCGGCCTGGCCTTTGATGGCAGCGCCTTTGCGCCGCGCAAGGGCAAGCAGTACGAGGTCGGTATCAAGTACCAGCCGCCCGGCAGCAAGAGCGTGGTCACCGCCTCGGTGTTTGACCTGCGCCAGACCAATGTGACCACCCAGGACCCAGACCACCCGCGCTTTAGCGTGCAGACCGGCGAGGTGCGCTCGACCGGCTTCGAGCTGGAAGCGCAGATGGCCCTCACGCCTGAGGTGCAGGGCATGCTCGGCTACACCTACCTGGACCCGCGCACCACCCAAAGCAACCGTCCGGCAGAGATTGGCCGGCAAACCTTGCAGACCTCCCGCCACATGGCCAGCCTCTGGCTGGACTACCGCCCGCGCAGCCTGCCGGGCGTGATGGTGGGGGCTGGCCTGCGCTACAAGGGCCGCTCGCCCTATAACCTGGCCTCGGGTGGCAGCCTGAACTACAACGATGCGGTGACCGTGGCCGATCTGGCGCTGGCCTATGAAACACCCCAGTACCGCGTGGCGCTCAACGTCAACAACCTCTTCAACAAGACCTACTACGCGGGCATCTTCCGCGGTGTGGACCGTGAGGCGACGCTAAGCTTCAAGTACTACTTCTAAGCCCTCGAAGGCAGAAAAGCGCGTTCCTGGGGCAGAGGACAGAAAATCAGTATGGCTATTGAGAATGATTCTCTTTACATGGCTTATGATCCAGCCCCATGGAATTGTCTGCCTCCTTCACCCGCGCGCTACTGACCGGCTTTGACCGGGCCTATGCCGATCTGGTGCGGGTGGCGACGCGCAGCACCGGCAGCCGCGACGAGGCGGGCGAGCTGGTGCATGAGGCCTGGCTCAAACTGGCCGAACATGCGCAGGCCAGTGGCCAGGCCGAGGCCGCTGGCGACCAGCCCGATGACACGACAGCCTACCTGGCGGTGATGACCCAGCACCTGGCGCTGGATGCGCACCGCCGCCGCCAGCGCCATGGCCGCTATGTGGAAGGCGCCGTATTGCAGGAGCAGCTGGCGCCCAGCCATGCGCCGGATGTGGCCGATTCCGTGATGTACCGCCAGGCGCTGGCGGTACTGGAGACGGCACTGGCCGGCCTGTCCGAGCGCAGCCGCGCCGCCTTTGTGGCCCACCGTATCCATGGCGACAAGCAGCCGCTGATTGCCGAGCGGCTGGGCGTATCGCTGAACACCATCGAGCGCGATCTGATCCAGGCCAGTGCCTGTGTCGAAGACGCCTTGCAGCGCTGGCGCGGCAACCACCTGGGCAGCGCCCAGCGTGCCGGCCGGCGCCGCAGCCTGGCCGCGCTGCTGAGTTTTGCCGGTGTGGGCCTGGGCGGCCATCTGGGCTGGCAGCAGTGGCAGCTTTACCGCCAGCAGCATGTGCAGTGGCAGGCCCGTTGGCACAGCCCACGCGGCCAGCAGGTGCGCCATGCGCTGCCCGATGGCTCCAGCCTGCTGCTCGATGCGCTCAGCCAGGCCCAGTTGCAGTATTTTGCGGCGCGCCGATCGGTGCAGCTGCTGCAGGGCGCCGCCTTTTTTGAGGTGGCGCGTGAGGAGAACCGGCCCTTTGAGGTGCAGGCGGCCGGCCTGCGCATCACCGTACTGGGCACGCGCTTTGGCGTGGAGATCACGCCGATGGGCCGGGGGCCCAGCCGGGTCAGCGTGCAGGTGGAATCCGGCCGGGTGCGCGTGGAGCCGATGGCTGATGGCGATGCCTCCCCAACGGCGCAAGATGATGGCTTTGTACATACGCTGGAGGCCGGCCAGGCGCTGCAGTGGGCGGCGGGCGACCGCAGCCCCGAGCTGTCGCCGGTGGAGTCGGCCGCCTCCTGGCGCCACGGTGAGCTGGTGTTCAGGCATGCCACCCTGGGCCAGGCGCTGGAACGGCTGGCGCGCTATGCGCCGTTTGCAATCGTGGCCACGCCCGATGCGGCGCGGCTGCCGCTCAGTGGCCGGGTGCGCATTGGCGAGGCCCAGGCCTGGATACAGGCACTGCCCCGGGCCTTGCCGGTGCAGGTGCAGCAGCAAAGCGATGGCAGCCTGCTGCTCAGCCGCCGCAGCCGGTCTTGAGGGAGCAGCGCACGCTATGGCACTGCACTATGCGGGCTGCGGCAGCCGCGATCAAATTATTTTTCAGGAACTTTCGGGCCCAGTCGTCCTTGTGGTGAGCGTTTGCTTTCACCCCCTCATCACAAGGACGATTTTCATGCCTTCATTGCTTTTCCGTGCCCGGCGCTCGCCGCTGGCCCATGCCGTGCTCTTGTTGGGCCTGGCGCTGCCGCTGCAGGGCGCGCTGGCACAAGCCAGCAGCCCCGCCCAGACCCTGCGCTTTGACATGGCCGCCCAGCCGTTGGCCGCTGCGCTGGACCAGTTTGCCCGCCAGGCGGGCCTGCAGCTGGTGTTTGCGCCCGAGCTGGCCGCCGGCCGCCAGGCCCCGGCCCTGCATGGCCAGCTGCCGCTGCGCGAGGCGCTGGACTTGCTGCTCAAGAACAGCGGTCTGCATGGCCGCATGCAGGATGGCACCTTGACGGTAGAGACGGCGCCCACGCGCGAGAGCATCTTGGCCGAGGTGCGGGTGCAGGCCCGCCGCGCGGTGGATGGCACCACCGAGGACACGGGCTCCTACACCAGCCGGGTCACCAGCATCGCCTCCAAATCCGACCTGGCTTTCCGCGAGATTCCGCAGTCGGTATCGGTGGTCACGCGTGCCCAGCTCGATGACCGCCGCCTGACCGAGGTGCGCGATGCGCTGGCCGCCACGCCGGGCATCACGACGTCGCTGACCAATTTCGAGTCGACCAATTTCTTCTCGCGGGGCTTTCAGATCGACAGCATGCAGGTGGACGGCGGCGCGCCGCTGAACATTGCCAGCTATACCTACAGTGCCACCCAGAACATGGACTTCTATGACCGGGTCGAGGTGATGCGGGGGGCCTCCGGCCTGCTGGGCGGCGTGGGTGATCCGGGCGGCATCATCAATGTGGTGCGCAAAAAGCCTTTGGCCGAACCGCGCGTCACGGTGCAGCAGTCGCTGGGCAGCTGGAGCAACTACCGCAGCATGCTCGATGTGACCGGTCCGCTGGCGCTCGACGGCCGGGTGCGGGGCCGTGCGGTGCTGTCCTATATCGACAGCGACTCCTACATCGACATCAAGCACAAGCGCTCGCCCCAGTTCTACGCCATCATCGAGGCCGATCTGACGCCCGACACCTTGCTGAGCGCCGGCATGAGCCGCGCCAACACCCGCACGCGCGGCGAGGGCGGGGGCGATGTGCCGCGCTACAGCGATGGCAGCGACATTGGCCTGCCGCGCAACGCCAGCCTGACCCAGCCCTGGGCCACGGGCCGCACCCAGAAAAATGAGCTGTTTGCCGCGCTGGAACACCGGTTGAACCCGAACTGGCGCGCCAAGCTGAATGTGACACGCAGCACCTCGGACTATGACGGCACCACCGCCTTTGGCTATGGCGCGCTGGACCGCGAAACGGGCAGTGGTGTGACCTGGAACGGCGGCGGCCACTATCTGTACAAGAACACCCAGACGGTGGCTGATGCCAGCCTGTCGGGCAACTTCTCGCTGCTGGGCCGCACGCATGAGCTGGTGCTGGGCGTCGATCGCCAAAGCGTGGAGAGCTTCTGGAATGTGGGCTACTCCAGCGATCCATCAGGCGTGGTACCGATTGATGTGTTCAACCCTGGCTACTGGCAGCCGGCGGCGGCTGGCCCGGTCTCGCGCCGCTACAACCCCTGGGGCCAAAAGCAGCTGGGCGGCTACGGCGTGCTGCGCCTGCACCCCACGGACCGGCTGCATGTCATCCTGGGTGGGCGCTACGCCAAGTACAAGTTCAACCAGGTGTATGAGGCTATGGATGCGGCCGGCAACTGGGAGCTGGCATCGGGCAGCCGCTTTAGCGAGCCTGGCAAGTTCAGCCCCTATGGCGGTGTGATCTATGACCTCAATGGCCAGTGGTCTGCCTACCTGAGCTATGCGTCGATTCTCAAGCCGCAGGCCTTGTCCAAGTCCGGCCCGCCGCCCGGCGATTCGCTGGCGCCTGTCAAGGGCAAAAGCTATGAGGCGGGCCTCAAGGGCGAGCTGATGGAGGGCAAGCTCAACGCGACCTTCAGCCTCTTCCATGTGGAGCGCAGCGGCACGGCCGTGCTTGACACGCGCTACCCCAACAACCACGAGGAATGGTCGGGCAACTGCTGCTACCTGCCACAGGGCCGGGTCACCAGCCGGGGCTTTGATGTGGAGGTGGGCGGCGAGCTGCGTCCGGGCTGGCAGGCGTCTGCGGGCTACACCTATGTTTCCACCCGCGATGAGACCGAGGGTGCGCCTTTCAGCAGCATCACGCCGCGCCATCTGCTCAAGCTGAGTACGGCGTATACCTTGCCGGGTGAGCTGTCTGCCTGGCGCGTGGGGACCAGCGCCCACATCCAGAGCAAGCACTATGTGAAAGACACCTTGTACGACGCCAACTGGAACCCGGTGCGCAACTACGACTTCAGCCAAGGCGGCTACGCCGTGTGGAATGCGATGCTGCAGTACCGGGTCGACCCGCGCTGGACCGTGACCTTGAACCTCAACAACCTGTTCGACAAGACCTACTACCAGTCGGTGGGTTATGCGAGCGGCAGCAACTACTACGGCAGCCCGCGCAGCGCGATGCTGACCTTGCGGGGGACCTTCTAAACAAAAAACCGCCGGGCCACTGGCTTGAACCCGTACCGTTTGAGGGCCCAGCCGCTGCCACAGGCGGGTGGATCCTCGACAGGTGCTTACAAACCAGCTGGCCCTTTTTTGCATCTCGTTTGTCATGTAAGAGGAGGGGCCTGAAAAGGCCCATTGGCGACTTAAAAAATTGTTTATCCCGCAACCACCACGATGCCCCTATCCATGAACCCCATTCCTAACGCCCCCAGCGCCCACCCGGGCCTGTCTGTCCTGAGCCGCTTGCTGGCCGCCGTGTTCGGCGGCTACCTGCTGGCCAGCGCCTTGGCCGTCTTTTTGGCGGCCGTGCTGCCCGCTGCCCGGGCCGAGGCAGTGCTGGCCGGCATGCAGTGGAGCTTTGCGCTGCATGCGCTGGCGGCGGTGTGGGCGTTCTCGCCGGTCTCGCCGGGTAAGGTCTGGCTGGGTATTGCGCTGCCCGCGCTGCTGCTGGCTGCGGGCGCTTGGGTGCTGGGGCGCTGACATGGGCAAGACCGTGATCGACAAGCGGCCGGGCAGCGGCGCAGGGCGGGGCGGGTTTCGCCAGGCGCAGGCCTGGCTGCACACCTGGTGCGGGCTGTGGTTCTCCTGGCTGCTGTATGCGGTGTTCCTGACCGGCACCCTGGCGGTGTTCCAGGAGGCGATTGGCCACTGGATGACGCCTGAGCACCATGCCGAAGAAGCGGCGCATGAGGCCGAGCAGGCGGCTGCCGAGGCCGCTGGCCTGGCCTCCAGCCGGGGCCAGCGCCTGGCCTGGGGCGCGGCCTTTATGGAAAAGCACCACCAGGGCGCCGAGATGTGGGAGATCTGGCCGACCGATGCCAAGGGTGGCGGCGACCTGAAGGTCTACTGGTTTGACCAGCAGCGCCAGTACGCCGATGCCGAGCTGGACACCCGCACGGGCGAGCCTCTGGATGAGCACCACCATGGCGCGATGCGGGCCACGATGGGTGGCGAGCATTTTGTGCATTTCCATTACGAGCTGCATGCCGGCCAGGCCGGGCTGTGGGTGATCGGTGTTGCCGGCATGGCCATGCTGGTGGCGCTGATCAGCGGCGTGATTACGCACAAGCGGATCTTTCAGGACTTTTTCACCTTCCGCGCCCGCAAGGGCCAGCGCAGCTGGCTGGATGCGCACAATGCCGTGGCGGTGTTGACCCTGCCGTTTCAGCTGATGATTGCCTACACCGGCATTGCGATATCGGCCCTGACCTTTATGCCCGCTGGCATCTGGAGCCAGTACGGCACGGCGCCCGGCGCCGTCCAGACTTTTGCGGCCGAGCTGGGCGAGCCGGGCAAGCCGCCGCGCTCGGGCGAGGCCATGGCGGTGCCCGATCTGGAGAGCTTTGCCGCACGTGGCCAGGCGCTGATCGGCCAGCCTGTGCGCGCCGTGGTCGTGAACCACCCTGGCGATGCAGCTGCGCGCGTTGGCATCTACGGCTGGAACAGCGATGCCAACGCCGACAAGCGCCTGAGCCCCAATACCGGCATGGCCATGTTCTCGGCCGCCAGCGGCGAGCTGCTGCAGCTGCGCATGCCCGGCGAGGCCGAAGGCGGCGGCGCATCGCTCGCCCAGTCGGTGATGGGCGGGCTGCACATGGTCAAGTTTGGTGGCTGGGTGATGAAGTGGCTGTACTTTGTCTGCGGCCTGGCAGGCACCGCGATGATGGCCACTGGCGCCATCCTGTTTGTTGTCAAGCGCCGCAGCAAGCACATGGGCGAGTTTGGCAGCGCCACGGCCGCCGTCTACCGCCTGATCGAGGGGCTGAATGTGGCGGCGATTGCCGGCCTGGGCGTGGCCTGCATTGGCTACCTCTGGGCCAACCGCTTGCTGCCGGTGGAGCTGCCGCAGCGCGCGCAGTGGGAGCTGGGTGTCTTCTTTGGGCTGTGGTTGGCCGCGTTGCTGCATAGCCTGCTGCGCGCCCCGGCCAAGGCCTGGCTGGAGCAGATGGCGCTGCTGGCTGCGCTGTGCCTGCTGCTGCCGGTGCTGAATGCGGTGACCGTGGGCGACCACTGGCCCGCGCAGCTGATGCGCGGCGATTGGGAAAGCGCCGGCGTGGAGCTGGGCGCCTGGGCCTTTGGCCTGGCCGCCGTCTGGGCCTGCAGCGTGCTGTGGCGCCGCCGCGCGCTGGTCACGGGCAAGGCGGCATCTTCAACCGCTAACAAGGTACAGGTGGGCGCATGAACAGTTGGCAAGCATCCGCGTATGCACTGGCGCTGGCCTTTGCGGGCATGACGGCCCTGGCCTTTGCGATGGAACGCCACCATGAGCAGTTGACGGGCGAGCGAGAGATACCCAGGCGGCGCAGCCAGCTGCTGCGCCTGCTGGGCAGCTTGCTGCTGGCGGCCGCCGTGCTGCCCAGCGTGGGAGGCTGGGGTGTCACCGTGGGGGTGGTCGCCTGGCTGGGTTGGATATCGGCCGGCGCCTTGGTCGCCGTGCTGTGGATTGCGGCTGCGCCGCGCTGGGCAGCGCGTGCAGCGGCTGCGCTGGCGCCGCTGGCCTTGTTGGGTTTGATGTGGCGGTGGGCCTGATGGCTTGCTGATGAATGAGAGTCGCTAGCACGGCCCAGCAAACCGAAGGTTTGCGGTTGAGACTAGGCGCCAAGCCGCAGGCAGTACAGACGTACGACAAGGCTTGGTGCGGCCGGCCAGGTAATGACGTATCAAGGGTTGTGTTAGTGACTCTAAGTGAGGGAGCTATGGTGGGGGAAGAAATGATGGGTGTGCAGAAGCAATGGCTGGGCGTGGCTGAGGGAGACATCTCATGAAGGTCTCGCGTGTGGGAGTGGCAGCAGTCGCCGCTGCGGCGGTGGTGGCCGGGGCGTTGCTGTGGTGGTCGGGCCGCCCGGCCATGGCCTACCAGAGCGAGCCGGTGGCGCGCCAGGATATCGAGGCCACGGTGACGGCGATTGGCACCTTGCAGCCGCGCAGCTATGTGGATGTGGGCGCGCAGGTATCGGGCCAGATTCTGAAGCTGCGCGTGCAGCCCGGTGCCGAGGTGGCCAAGGGCGATCTGCTGGTGGAGATTGACCCCAGCGTGCAGCGTGCCACGGTGGATGCGGGCCGTGCCTCGTTGGCGGGCCTGCGCGCCCAGCTGGCCGAGCAGCAGGCCCAGCACCGGCTGGCGGGCCAGCAGCTGCAGCGCCAGCAGCAGCTGAGCGCGCATGAGGCCACGCGCGAGGAAGACCTGCAGACGGCGCAGGCCAACTTGGCGATGGCCGTGGCGCGCATGGATCACTTGAAGGCCCAGATCAGCCAGACCCAGGCATCGCTCAAGGCCGACGAGGCGCGCCTGGGCTACACCCGCATCTATGCACCGATGGCGGGCACCGTGGTGTCGGTCGAGGCGCGCGAAGGCCAGACGCTGAACGCGACCTACCAGACGCCCAATATCCTGCGCATTGCCGATCTGTCGGCGATGACGGTCTGGACCGAGGTGTCCGAGGCCGATGTGCGCCGCGTCAAGGAGGGCATGCCGGTCTACTTCACCACCTTGGGCGGTGCCGGCCAGACCAAGCCGCGGCGCTGGAAGGGCCAGGTGCGCCAGGTGCTGCCCGCGCCCGCCGCCAGCCAGGCCCAGCCGGCCGGCAATGCGCAAACGCCGGCACCCGCCACCAAGGCCGTGGCCTATACCGTGCTGTTTGATGTGGGCAATGAGGACGCCGAGCTGATGCCGCAGATGACGGCGCAGGTGGTGTTTGTCAGCGCCAGTGCCAGCCAGGCGCTGGCCGTGGCGCTGACGGCGGTGGAAGAAGACAAGACCCGCGAAGGCGCCCATGTGGCCCGGGTGCTGGATGCCAACGGCCAGCCCCAGACGCGCAGCGTGAAGCTGGGCATACGCAGCCGCCACCAGGTGGAGGTGCTCGAGGGCCTGGCCGAAGGCGAGAAGGTCGTCATCGGCGAGACCGCGCTGGAGCGGGGCCCCAGGTGGCTGCAATGGTGAGCGGCCCGGTTGACGCAAACCAGCCACTAATCGCACTGCGCGGCATTCGCAAACACTATGGCGACCCGGCCAGCGGCCAGCCGCTGGTGAGCGTGCTGCATGGCATCGACCTGGAGATCGACGCGGGCGAGTTTGTCGCCATCGTAGGCAGCTCGGGCTCGGGCAAGTCCACCTTGATGAACATCCTCGGCTGCCTGGACCGGCCCAGCGGCGGCAGTTACCACTTCCAGGGCCAGGATGTGGCGCAGTTCGACTCGGACGCGCTGGCCTGGCTGCGGCGGGAGGCCTTTGGCTTTGTCTTCCAGGGCTACCACCTGATTGCCAGCGAAAGCGCCAGTGAGAACGTGGAGATGCCGGCGATTTACTCCGGCCTGCCCAAGGGGGAGCGGGTGCAGCGCGCGCAGGCGCTGCTGCAGCGCCTGGGCCTGGGCGAGCGCCTGGGCAACCGGCCCAACCAGCTCTCGGGCGGGCAGCAGCAGCGCGTGTCGATTGCGCGCGCGCTGATGAATGGCGGCCATATCATCCTGGCCGACGAGCCCACCGGCGCGCTTGATTCGCACAGCGGTGCCGAGGTGATGGCGCTGCTGCGCGAGCTGGCCGCTGCCGGCCACACCATCATCCTGATCACGCACGACCGCGATGTGGCGGCGCAGGCGCAAAGAGTCATCGAGATCAGCGATGGGCGTATCGTGGGTGACAGTGCCAGCCAGCCCGAAGCAGCGCCGGCCGCCGCAAGTGCAACTGCAAGTGCGCGCACAGGCGAGGGCACCCGCATGCAGCTGGCGCCGGTGCCCCAGGGCGGCAGTGCCTCGGCCGCGCCGCTGGTCGCCGAGCTGCTGGAGGCCGCGCGCTCGGCCTGGAGGGGCATGCGAATGAACCGCGTGCGCACCAGCCTGACCTTGTTGGGCATAGTGATCGGCGTGGTCTCGGTGATCGTGATGCTGGCCATTGGCGAAGGCGCGCGGCGCAAGGTGGTCGAGCAGATGGGCACCATGGGCACGGCGATTCTCTATATGGGCAGCAAGCCGCCAGCCACTGGCGGGCCGGCAGGCCAGATAACAGAGGAAGACCTGGCCGCGTTGCGCGAGCTGCCCGAGATACGGCGCGTGATGCCGGTGATTGGCGACCCGGTCACCGTGCGCTATGGCAATGCGGACAAGCAGGTCTATGTGTTTGCTGCCAGCCAAGAGATGCCGCTGGTGCACCACTGGAAGCCCAAGCTGGGCCGCTACTACACGGACACCGAGGACCGCGATCTGGCGCCGCTGGTGGTATTGGGCCACAAGGCGCACAAGCACTTTTTCCCCGACACGCCCAACCCGCTGGGGCGGCAGCTGATCATCGGCACCTCGGCCTTCGAGGTGATTGGCGTGATGAGCGAGCGCGGGGCCGATTCGGGCGCGCAGGACTATGACGACATGGTCTTTATCCCTTACCAATCGGGCCGGGCACGCGTCTACCAGGCGCAGACCCAGCCGGACTATGTGGTGGTCGAGGCCATGTCCTCAGCGGTGGTCAACGAGGCCGAGACGGCTATCCACCGCGTGCTGCTGGCGCGGCACGGCGGCCGCGAGGACTTTGGCATCGGCAATGCGGCAGCGCGCATCCAGGCCGAGGCGGCCACGCGCCAGAGCATGGCGGTGATGCTGGGGCTGATTGCAGCGGTGTCGCTGGTGGTGGGCGGCATTGGCGTGATGAATGTGATGCTGATGACGGTGCGCGAGCGCACGCGGGAGATCGGTATCCGCATGGCGGTGGGCGCGCGCCAGAGCGATATCCTGCGCCAGTTCTTGACCGAGGCCAGCCTGGTGACCCTGTCCGGTGGCACCGTGGGCCTGGTGGTGGGCGCGCTGGTGGGCGCCGTGCTGGTGCTGGCCGGTGTGCCGGTGGTGTTTTCCATCCGAGCCATGGCCGGTGCCTTTGCCTGCGCGGTGGTCACCGGTCTGGTGTTTGGTTATATGCCGGCCAAGACGGCCGCGCGCCTGGACCCGGTACGGGCCCTGGCAGGAGAGTGAGTATGCAGATCTTCCCAATCGCCAGCGCGCTGGCAGCGGCCCTGGTGCTGGCCGGCTGTGTGTCGGCACCCAGTCAGGTGCAGCAGTCGCAGTTGCAAGCCCTGGATGTGCCGGCCCAATGGCAGCGCAGTGACGCTGCCCAAGGCGATGCCGTCAGCCAGGGCTGGTGGCGCAGCTTTGGCAGCGCGGAGCTGGATGCGCTGGTGGCCGATGCCCAGCAGCACAGCCTGGATGTGGCCGCCGCCATGGCCAGGGTGCAGCAGGCACAGGCCAGCGCCCGCTATGCCGGGGCCGAGCTCTTGCCCACGGTCAATGCCACGGCCCAGGCCGGGCACCAGGGCCGGCTGGGTGGCCACGCCGAGACGACGGGCCGCAACCTGTCCGTCGGCCTGGCTGCCAGCTATGAGCTGGACCTCTGGGGCCGCCTGCAGTCGCAGCGCGATGCAGCAGGCGCTGCGCTGCGCGCCAGCAGTTTTGACCACGACACGGTGCGCCTGTCGGTCACCGCCGCAGTGGCTGATGCCTGGCTGCTGAACGTGGGCCTGCGTGAGCGCGGCGAGATTGCCCAGCGCAATCTGCAAACCGCCGAGCGCCTGCTGGCGCTGGTCGAATCCAAGGCCAGTTTTGGCGCGGCCACATCGCTGGAGCTGGCGCAACAGCGCGGCCTGGTGGCGGCGCAGCGCCGAGCGCTTGCGGCCCTGGACCAGCAGCAGGCCGATGCCCAGCGCAGCCTGGCCTTGCTACTGGGCCAGGCGCAAGGCCCTGCCGTCAGCCAAAGCAGTGTGCTGGCCTTGCAGGTGCCCCGCATCGACCAGGGAGAGCCCATCGAGCTGGTCACCCGCCGGCCCGACATTGCCCGCGCCGAGGCCCGCTTGCAGGCGGCCGATGCCGACCTGGAGGCCGCACGCGCCGCCATGCTGCCCCGCCTGAGCTTGACGGCCGAGCTGGGCGCACAAGGCCGGCAACTGCACCGTGTGCTGGACAACCCGCTGTACTCGCTGGCCGCTGGCCTGGCTGCGCCCATCTTTGATGCCGGCCGCCTGGCCGCCAACCGCGACCTGGTGATCGCCCAGCGCGAGGAGCTGCTGCTGGCCTACCGCCAGAGCATCGTCCAGGCCTTCAGCGATGTGCAGACCGCCTTGAATGCCGTGGCCGGTGTGCAGCAGCAGGCGCTGGCGCAAGAAGAGGAACTGCGCCAGGCCCGCAAGGCCCTGGCGCTGGCCGAGGCCCGCTACCGCGCCGGTGCCGAAACCCAGCTGGTGCTGCTCGACACGCAGCGCTCGCTGTACCAGGCGCAGGACTTGGCGGTGCAGTTGCACCAGGAGCGCCTGCGCGCCAGCGTGGCCTTGTACAAGGCGCTGGGCGGCGGCTGGGGCCAGGTGCAGGGCGAGCCTATCAAGGGCTAGCGCTTTAAGGCGTCTGGCCAGCCAACGCGGCCAAGGTGTTGGCAAGGGCCGTGCTGGCACGCTGGCCATGGGCGCTGCCCACGCGGCTGTCCAGCAGCTCCACCGCCTGCTGCAGCTGGGCGGCGCTCAGCCCTGCATTCAAGCTGATGCGCATATGCGATTGCAGCTGCGCCTCGGCCCCTGGCAGTGCCGACAGCATGCCGACGGTGGCCAGCTCGCGGCTGTGCCAGTCGAGGTTGTCGCGCTCAAAGATGGCGCCAAACAGGTGCGACTGCAGGTACTCGCCAATGGCAGGCGCAAAGTCAAACAAGGGCCCTTGCACGGGCGCCCCCGCCAACTGGGTCTGGTTGGCGCGGCCGGCCGCGCGCAGCGCATCGCCTTGCGCAATGGCGCGGCTGGGTGGGCAGCCGGGTGCATCGACCATGCCGCTTTTTTCGCGCTGCTGCAGCAGCTGCATAAAGGCGATCAGCGCATTGAGGCTGCGCGGAAAGCCGGCATAGGCGTACAGCTGTACGAGGACTTCGCGGATATCGCTGATAGTCAGGCCGGCCTCCAGCCCGGCCTGCAGGCTGGGCGTCAGCCGCTCCATGTCGCCTGCGGCCGCAAATGCTGCGATCGGCAGGATGGCCTGCTGCTGGGCGCTCAGCAGCTGCGAGGGGGCTTGGGCTTTGCCGTTGGCCGTGCAGGCCTGTGCGCTCGCGGCTGCCGGGCGGGTGGCCGTGCTTTGTGCCGCAGAGTCACCCGCCATTACCACCAGCCCGGTGGCGCACAGCAGCTGCTGCAGGTATTTAGCGGGGGTTGTATTGCGCATCGCTGACGAGCTCCTTCCAGTCGGCGTTCTTGCCGTTCTTGAGATAGGTCACCGCCATATGGCGCATACCGGTAGTGGCGGCGGCGCCATGCCAGTGGCGCACATCGGCATCGATCCAGACGACATCACCGGCCTGGATGTTCTGCCGGGGCTGGCCGTCCTGCTGTATCCAGCCTTTTCCATCGGTGACCACCAGCAGCTGCCCGACAGGGTGGGTGTGCCAGGCGGTGCGGGCGCCCGGCGCAAAGTCGACCATGCCCACGCTGCCCTGCTGCGCGCTGTCGCCCGCGGCCTTGATGTCAACGGCCACATGGCCGCTGAAGTTCTGCGCCGCGCCGATCATCGTGGCCGGTGTGCCGGCCGGGCTGATATGGATGCCCTGGGCCTGCGCGATGCTGCTGCTGATCAGCATGGAGGCGCCTGCTGCAATCAGGTGTTTGCTCATACGGCCTCCTGTGGGGCCCAGTGCTGGCTTCTGTCAGGGATTCGGGTGGGCACAGGCGTGCCTGGGGTGTGGGCTGTATAGCCGTTTATCTGCATATCAACTCCAGGGAAGGGCCGCTGGCGCGGCCGGGTGGTCCATGGCTTGCATGCTAGAGAGGGAACGGCTTTTGATTGAGCCCTTTGGGGCGCATGCCGCCATGAGCGGGGCTCATGAATGGAGGCTCTACGAGGGTGGATTGTGATCAAGCGCAGTCATCTGCTGAGCCGCAATGCGTTGAGCAGCAGCTACCGAGCCCCACGCAAGCGGCAACAAGATCCATCGTTTGGTGTAAGGTGCAGCGGTTCTACTACTTTGAGCGATTGCATGAACGGACCGCTGATAGATACCGTGATTTTTGACCTCGGCAATGTGCTGATCCAATGGGACCCGAGACACTTGTACCGAAAGATTTTTGGCCTGGACGTTGCAGGTATGGAAGCGTTCTTGGCAGAAGTGTGCAGTCCTGATTGGAACGAACGTCAGGACCAGGGCAGGCCATGGAGTGAAGCCATTGCAGAAGCTATTGAAAGGCATCCGTCCCAGGAGGCGAACATTCGTGCCTTCTACGATCGATGGGAGGAAATGATGCCTGGTGCGAACAACGATGTGGTGGACATTTTGAGGGAGCTTGGGCAGCGCCATCTGCGCTTGCTGGCACTGACCAACTGGTCTACCGAAACCTTTCCTATCGCGCAAGCGCGGTTTGACTTTCTCAACTGGTTCGAGGGCATCGTTGTCTCGGGTCTCGAGGGACTGGTAAAGCCTCAAGCCGAGATTTTTGAGCTCACCATCCAACGATTCGGTTTGAGCCCCAGATCCACCCTCTTCATTGATGACAGCCTGCGTAATGTGGAAGCGGCCAGGCGTGTGGGGCTCAATGCCATCCACTTTGTGGGAGTCGATGATCTACGTGCTCGGCTCAGGGAGGCTGGGTTGGATCTTTCTTAAGCGTCTGCCACGCGACGCTTGTTGGTGAGGCTATTGGTGACACCAACGCTCCAGCCAAACCCAAGAAAGCCCGCTGATACCCTCAGCGGGCCTCGCAACGACCACCGCCATCCTGCCCATCAGATGGCAAAAAACTCCCGCATCTCCTCCAGCAACTGTGCCGGCTGCTCTTCGGCGATGTAGTGGCCGCAGTCGAGCGCTTTGCCGCTGACGTCAGCAGCCGCCTCGCGCCACAGGTCCAGCACCGCAAAGCAGCGCCCCACGGCGCCTTCCGCGCCCCATAGCACGCGCAGCGGGGTCAGCACCTGGTGCCCCTTGTCCCTATCGGCCCGGTCGTGCTCCAGGTCGATGCCGGCGGATGCGCGGTAGTCCTCGCAGATGGCGGTGGCGGTGCCCGGGATGGCGATGCAGCGCAGGTACTCTTGCAGCGCCTCGGGCGCGAAGGCGGCCAGGCCGGCATGGCGGCGTCCCATGACATCGCGAATATAGGCGGCAGGGTCGGCGTCAATCAGCCGCTCTGGCAGCGGCGCTGGCTGGATCAGAAAGAACCAGTGCCAGTAGGCCTTGGCGAAGGCTTCCGTGGTTTGCTCGTACATGGCCAGGGTCGGTGCAATATCGAGCAGCATGGCGCGCGTCACCCGGCCCGGATGGTCCAGCAGCAGCCGGTGGGCCACGCGGGCGCCCCGGTCATGGGCGGCAAGGCGAAACTGCGCAAAGCCCAGGCGGGTCATCAGATCGGCCATGTCCTGGGCCATCGTGCGCTTGCTGTAGGCGGCGTGGTGCGGGCTGGCCCCGGGGCGGGCCGAATCGCCATAGCCGCGCAGGTCGGCGCAGACGACGCTGAACTTCTCGGCCAAGGTCGGGGCCACGCGGTGCCACATCACATGGCTCTGCGGATGGCCATGCAGCAGCAGCAGCGCGGGGCCGCTGCCCCCGACGCGGCAACGGATCACGGTGCCATTGACGGCTATATCGCGGGTGTCAAAACGCTCGAACATCAGGCTTTTCCTCCAAAGCTGGCCGGTTGCTGGGCGCGTGGCGTCGCGCCCAATTGCTGGCGGGTGCGCAGGGCCACATCTTGGAGCCAAGGATAGGCCGCCCAGTGGCGCTGCGCAAAATGTGTGATCTCTGTCTGGTACGTCAGTGACATGCCGATCAGGTCTCTGCGTTCCAGCTGCATGCGGTGGTGGCGCTCCGACAGGCTAAAACGCGCGTCCACGCCCGGGCTCTTGACCCGGAGCGTCTGCAAGTCGATATGGACCTGTGAGGTCTCCAGGCTGCCTGCATCGGCCATGAGCTGGGCGATGTCTGCCTCAGGCAGCATGACCAGCAGCAGCTGGTTGTTCATCGCATTGGAGTAGAAGATTTCTCCAAAGCTGGGCGCGATGATGGCCTGTATGCCGTACTGCTGCAGCCCCCAGACGGCGTGCTCTCGGCTGGAGCCGCAGCCAAAATTGGCGCCAGCCACCAGGATCTCGACATCGGCGCGCTCGGGCTGGTTCAGCACAAAGCCTGGGCGCCGGTGGCCTGCGGCATCAAAACGCAGGTCATACAGCAGGCCCTTGTCCAGCCCGGCCTTGTCGATGCCGTGCAGAAACTGCTTGGGCATGATCTGGTCGGTGTCCAGGTTCTCGATGGCCAAAGCGGCCATCTTACCGCTCAGGATATGTTGCTCACGCATGGCGGGTCTCCAGACGGCGAACGTCGGTAATGGTGCCGGTGATGGCGGCGGCGGCTGCCATCGCAGGGCTCATCAGGTGGGTGATGGCGCCGCGTCCCTGGCGCCCTTCGAAGTTGCGGTTGGTGGTGGAGGCGCAGCGCACACCGTCTGTCAGGATATCGCCGTTCATCGCCAGGCACATGGAGCAGCCAGGCTCGCGCCATTCAAAGCCAGCCTCCAGCAGCAGGCTGGCAATGCCTTCTGCTTCTGCCTGCTGCTTGACCGCGCCGGAGCCCGGCACCACCATGGCACGGACCCCTTGAGCCACCTGGCGCCCGCGCACCACCTCGGCCACGGCCCGCAGGTCTTCCATACGGGCGTTGGTGCAGGAGCCGATAAAGACATGCTGGATGGCGATGCCTTCGAGCGGTGTGCCTGCGGCGAGCCCGGTATAGCGCAGCGCCTGCTCGGTACTGCGGCGCAGGGGCCCGGCGGCCTGTGTCTCGGGATCGGGCACTGCACCGCCAATGGGCGCGACCTGGTCCGGGCTGGTGCCCCAGGTCACATGCGGGGGCACGTCGCTGGCGTCAAAACGGTGCTCCACATCGAACACCGCGCCTGCATCGCTGCGCAGGCTGGCCCAGTGCTGCAGGGCGGCCTGCCGGAGGGGGCCGTTCAGGTCTGCGGAGCGCGCCAGCACGTAGTCTGCGGCCTTTTGGTCGGGCGCAATCAGGGCGCCACGGGCACCTGCCTCGACGGCCATGTTGCACACGGTAAAGCGGGCTTCGATCGACATGGCGTCAAATGCCGTGCCGCAGAACTCGATCACATGGCCCCGGGCACCCTGGGCGCCGATATGGCCGATGACCATCAGGATCAGGTCCTTGGCGCTGGTGCCCAGCGGCAGCACGCCATCGACCTGGATGCGCATGTCCTTGGCGAGCCGGTACACCAAGGTCTGCGTGGCCAGCACATGCTCGACTTCCGAGGTACCGATGCCAAAGCCCAGTGCGCCCAGCGCACCGTAGGTGGTCGTGTGCGAATCGCCGCAAATGACCACCATGCCGGGGCGGACCATGCCGTGCTCAGGCGCCACCACATGCTCGATGCCTTGCAGCGCATCCTGGGTGTCGAACATGGGAATGCCGTGCTGCTCGCAGTTCTTGCGCAGCTTGCTGGCCTGCAGCGCGGGTGCGGCATCGCGGATGACCCGGATGGCGCCGGGGTCGGTCGGAATCACGTGGCTGACGACGGCCATGTTCTGGCCGGGCATCAGCACATTGCGACCTTGTTCGTCCAGGCCGGCAAAGGCCTGGGGGCTGGTGTACTCGTTCATCAAGTGCAGGTCGCAGAACAGCAAGACGTTCTGCGCGTCGAGCTGGGCGACGGTATGGGCGTCGACCAGCTTGCGGTAAAGGGTTCGGTGCATGGGGGTGCTCTGTGTACGCGATGGCTCCGAGTCTCACAGCTGAGGCAGAAATATACAATGCGCGGCAGAGCACGACTTTCGGTCGCTGGAGTTACGAATGGATGGATTTTCTGACATCGCCTTTTTTGCGCTGCTCAGCAAAGAGGGCAGCATGCGCAGCGCGGCCCAGCAGCTGGGTGTCACGGGCCCCGCCGTCAGCAAGCGTCTTGCGGCACTCGAAGCCCGGCTGGGTGCCCGGCTGATGCAAAGAACCACCCGCCGCATGAGCCTGACGCCTGAGGGCGAGCGCTACCTGGTCGAAGGTGCGCGTCTGCTCTCCGAGCTTGGTTCGCTGGAGCGCGCCATTGGCGGAGCCGCCGCCGTGCCGCAGGGCCTGTTGCGGGTCAATGCCACCTTTGGCTTTGGGCGCCGGCATATTGCGCCAGCGCTGGGAACATTCGCACAGCGCTTTCCAGAGGTGGAGCTGCAGCTGCAGCTGAGCGACCGGCCTGCCGACCTGCTGGAGGACCGTTTTGACCTGGTGGTCCGCATGGGCGATATGCCGGATTCCCGCTGGACGGCGAGGGTGCTGGCACGCAACCGCCGTGTGCTTTGTGCCTCGCCGCGCTATCTGCAAGCAATGGGCGCGCCATCATCGCCCCAGGAACTGACGCGCCACGCCTGCCTTTTTATCCGCGAGGGCGACGAGGCGTTTGGCACCTGGCATCTGCGCAATGGCGCGCAGACAGAAACCGTGAAGGTGCGGGGGCCGCTGAGTGCCAACGATGGAGAGTTGGCCACGGCCTGGGCGATGGCCGGGCACGGCATCTTGATGCGCTCGGAGTGGGAGGTGGGCCCACTGCTGCGCGCGGGCCAGCTCCAGCCGGTGTTGCCGCAATGGCGGCTGCCACCGGCCGATATCTATCTGCAGTTCCATGGCGGGGCCCATCTTCCCGCCAAGACCAAGGCCTTGGTGGACCATCTGGTCGAGGTGTTTGCGCCGCAGCGCCCGCCGGGGAGGGCGGATGCCAGCTGGTGATGGGCGATGGAAGGCGGGCCGTGACCCGCAGGGAGCTTGCCCGGGATGGAGCAAGCGCTGCGAGTGCCACAGCCCTGAGCAACACTACTGCGCCAGCACGCGGAAGGTCAGCGTGTAGTTGTAGCCATAGGTCGGCGCGGCAGCGCCTTCGGGGGCTGGGGCGCGGTGGCGCACCAGGGCCATGTAGATGCCTGGCTTGCTCGGGGTCCAGCTGATGTCGCCTTGCGCGTCGGTGCTGAGCTCATCCACGCTGTTCTGGCCTTGCAGGTCCATCGCTGAGCGGTAGATGCTGACCTTTTGGTCTGCCAGCGGCTTGCCATCAAAGTGCACCGCAAAGTTGAATTTCTCTGCGGCGAACACGTCGCTCGGGTGCGTGCTGGGCACGATCTCCAGCCCTTTGCCGTAAGGCTTGATGGGGGTGGGCGCACCGGCGGTGACATAGGCATCGGAGACCGACAGCGACTGGTAGTGCAGCTTCATCACGCCACCTTCGGGCATGACCGCCTTGGGGTCGCGCACGACGATGGTTTTGCCATTCACTTCCCAGCTGCGGAAGATGGCGCCCAGGCGCGGGCCGCTGGAGAGGCGGTACGTGCCTTTTTCGTCGGGCAGTTTTTGCTCCGCCACTGTGCGGGTCTTGAACTGGTGCACATCGCCAAAGGGCAGTGTGGTGCCCGAGGGCGTGGTGATGCTGAACGGCGTGGCGCCAAATTGGACTTCGGACAGGAAGAGTTTTTCTGCAAAGCCCGCATCCACACTGAGGGTGGATTTGGGCTGCACATCAAACACGCTGGGCAGCAGAAAGGGCATGTGGGCCTGGGCGGCGTTCAGGCTGAACGTCGCGGCAAGCGCAGCAAACAGGTGGCGCGCTTGCATGGCTTACTGGCCTGCCATATCGGCTGCGTTGACCACGCCGTCGCCGTTGCGGTCGGCGTTCTTGAAGGTCTTGTTGGCGATATCGATTTCCTCTTCGATGCTCAGCTTGCCATCCTTGTTGGTGTCGAGGATGTGGAAGCGCACGTGGGCCTGCTTGATGCTGCCTTCGTACTGCTGGTCGGGCTTCTTGCCTGCGGCGGCGTACTGGGCCTTGAGGCGTCCTTCAAACTCGGCCACGTATTCGTCCTCGCTCAGCCAGCCATCCTTGTTGGTGTCGGCGGCGACAAAGCGCTCTTTGCGCAGGGTGTCGTATTCGTCCCGGGTGACGACGCCGTCGCGGTTGGCGTCATAGCCGCCCATGAAGGCATTGTGGCCGTGGCCGCCCACGGGGGTGGCCGGGCCCTTGGCTTCGGTTTTGGCGGCAGCGGCGGGCGCTGCGGTCTTGCTGTCGTTGTTGCTGGCGCAGGCGCTGAGCAGCGCGGCGGCTGCAACGGCGGTCATGGCGGCGGAAAAGCGGTTCATGCTGGGGTCCTTTCGTGGTGGGAGAAAAGCTTAGAAATTGACGTTCAACGACACGGCGTAGGTGCGGCCCGGGTTGGTCAGCAGCTGGATGTCGCGCTGGTCCTTGGCAACGGAGGGCTGCAGGCTGCGGCTGCTGGCGTAATCCCAGTAGCGCTTGTCCGTCAGGTTGTAGATGCCGACATTGAGGCGCGCGTTCTTGTTGATCTGCCAGTAGCCCGACAGATCGAACAGCGCATACCCGGGCACGCGGAACTGCTCGATGCTGGAGTCGGCAATGTCGGTGCCGGCATTGGTATAGCTCTCGCGGTTGGTCGCCTGGGCCTGCTTGCCGGCTACAAAGGTGCCGGTCATGTTGACGCCCCAGGCGCGCATGGGCGCGTCATAGCCTACGCCGATGACGGCCTTGCGCGGCTGGACGGTATCCAGCGGCACATCCTTGTCACCCGCGTAGTTGGATTTGGAGGTGCCATGGGCCAGGCCCAGCGCCCAGGTCGAGTACAGGCCCTTCACGGCGGGTGCCCACTGGCCGTGGTCCAGGCGGGCGCTCATTTCCAGACCGTAGATCGTGGCTTCGTCGCGGTTCTCGGCCTGGTAGATGGTGCCGATGTGTGCGGGTACGTTGCCGAACTTGTCCGGCGCGCTGGCGCGGGTGTAGCGGGTGTAGCCGATGAAGTCCTTGTAGCGCGTGTAGAAGGTCGATGCATTGAACAGCACGCCGTCGGTGGGCGATCCCTTGACGCCGATCTCAAAGGCGTTGCTGGTCTCTTGCTTGAGGTTGCTGTTGCCGATCAGCGCGTACTGGGCGGAGCCCGCGTAGTTCTGGTCCATGTTCCAGGAGCCGAACACTTCGCCAGCGGTCGGTGCACGGCCGCTGCGCTTGTACTGGCCGTAGGCGATGAACTTGGGCGTCAGCTCATAGGTCAGGCCCAGGCTCGGGCTCCAGATGGTGCTGCTGAGGTTGCTGTACAGCTTGGAGGCCGCGTCTTCGGTCAACGCGCCTTCGGCAAAATCGCCCAGGTGCTTGGGTTCGACCTTGACCCGGTCCACGCGCAGCGCCGGGATCACGCCCAGGCGCTTGCCGCCCACATCAAAACCAATGTCATCCTGGATAAAGGCGCCCAGGCGCGTGGTGTCGGTGTCGGGCTGCGGCTTCATGTAGCCGGCCACGTTCCAGGGGCGCTCCTGGCTTTGCGTCTGTGCGTTGAAGCCAAAGCTGATGCGGTGGCGGTCGATGCGCTTGTCGCCGGTGGTCGAGAGGCCCCAGGCCTTGGTCTTGTTTTGCGACAGGTTGCGCGTGGTGGCGCCGCTCGCCAAGGTGGTGGTGTCGGTCACGTCTTCGGTATCGGTGTTCTGGAAGAACAGGCGCGTGTCTAGCTGATCGACAAAGGCGCTGCTGGGTGTCCACAGGTGCGACAGCTGCAGCGTGTTGCGGCTGGTGTCACTGTCTTGCATATTGTTTTGCGTGATGGCGCTGTTGTCGGTGCTCCAGCCATAGAACTGGCTCTGGTTGCTGCGACGGTACAGGTCGGCAGACAGCTCCAGGCGGTTCTCGGCATCGATCTGCAGGCCGCCCTTCATCAGCAGTGCGTTGGAATGCCAGTCTTCCGGCGATGCCTTGATGCCCAGGGCGCTGTTGTTCTGCGTCTCCTTGCCATCACGGCGCGAGAAGGCGATCAGGCCATCGAGGCTGCCCGACTTGCCCGCTGCGGTGATGCTTTCGTTCCAGGAATGGTCGGCCGAGTCAAAGCCGAGCTTGCCGCCGAAATAGCGGGTGTTGCCATTGCGCAAGAAGTCACTGGCCGACTTGGTCTTGAAGCTGACGGCGCCGCCAATGCCGCCCGCTGCGCGCCGGGCCGTGGTGGTGCCCGACTGGATGCCGACCGAGGAGAACATCTCGGGGTCGATAAAGTCGCGGCCAATGCCAAAGGTGTTGTTGCCGGCGCGGCTCACATAGGGGCGGGTGCTGGCATCGGGCATTTCAATGCCGTCCACATCCATGCCGATGCGGTTGCCTTCGATACCGCGAATGTTGTAGCCCGTGGTGCCCGAGCGGTCAAAGCTGCTGCGGTTGCGGCTGGTGCCCGATGCGGTGCCGGGGGCCGACACCAGGGGCTGGTAGCGCGAGATGTCCGCCATGCTGTTGGCTTTTTCCAGCTCCTCGCCGGAGATCACGGTCACCGTGCCGGGGGCCTTCTCGGCCTTGCCGAGCACCGTGACCTGCGGCATGGTCGATTCTGCCTGCCCCAGTTGCGCCAGTTGCATTGGCTGATCCGGCGCAGCCTGCTGCGCCAGGGCGCCGGCAGACACCAGCGCGGCCACAGCGGCGGCCAGGTAACGGGGTTGGAGAGTGGAAGTGGCGCGCGCAGAGATACGCTGCGCCTGGGAAGAGGTGCGAGAAGCCATAGGGTCCAGCCAGTTAAAGCAAGGGGGAAGAAAAGACTGCTGGCTACTGACCTGGGCTGCATGCGGATGATGCAGGCTGAGGGGTCTGCTGCGGAACCCTTATAAGGGGTGGTGCAGGAGGCCCTGGTGGCATGGTGTTGTTATTGCTGGCGCCTGTAAAACGCCATTCTATATAAAAATGATTATCATTTGCGTCGAATTTCTTACATGTGCGTAGTTCGCAACACGGCGGGCAGATCGGCTACGGTGGCCACCTCGCTGTGGCGCAATGCATCCACCACCACGCGCATCGCAGGCGACATGCCGCGCCGGTGCGGGTAGTAGAGGTGGTAGCCGCTAAAGGGCTGGCACCAGTCGTCCAGCACCCGCACCAGTTCACCGTGCGCAAGGTGGGGCGCGGCCATGTCTTCGGGCACATAGGTCAGGCCGTATCCGGCGAGTGCTGCGCGCAGCATGGCGCGGCTTCCGTTGAACACCCATTGGCCCTGCACGCGCACCTGCACGGCGGCGCCATCTTTCTCCAGCTCCCAGGCCATCAGCCCGCCATGGGTGGGCAGGCGCATGGTGATGCACTGGTGGGCGGCCAGGTCCTGTGGCGTCTGGGGCGGGGGCATGCGCTGCAGGTAGTCGGGCGTTGCGACAATCGCCATGCGCCAGTCGGGCCCGATGCGCACCGCAATCATGTCCTTGGCGACCTGGTCACCCAGGCGTATGCCCATGTCAAAACGCTGCGCGACGATATCGCCCAGTCCATAGTCGACATTGATCTCGATGGACACATCCGGGTAGCGCTGCATCACTGGCGCCAGCTTGGGCCACAGCACGGTGTTGGCCGCATGCTCGGCCGTGGTGATGCGGACATGGCCGCGCGGCGTGTCCCGAAAATCGCTGAGCGCGGCGACGCCAGATTCAATCTCGTCAAAGCCCGGGCCGATGCGGGCCAGCAGATAGGCGCCCGCCTCGGTGGGCGAGACGCTGCGCGTGGTGCGGCTGAGCAGGCGCACGCCCATGCGGGCCTCCAGGCCCCGGATGGTGTGGCTGAGCGCCGACTGCGATACGCCCAGTTGCGCAGCGGCTTTGGTGAAGCTGCCTTCCCGCGCGACCGCGACAAAGGCCAACAAGTCATTGATGTTTTCGCGCGGCATGGCGGGGTCCTGCTGAGGGCTGGCTGGCGTTGCTGAACGTCATCGTCATTTTCATAGGGTGGGTAGATCAGACTATATGGAATATGATCAACTCGCTGATAACGCGAGTCCAGGTGAAGCGCGCAGGGCCAGCCCGCGTGGGAGGCCTGAAGCTTCGCTGCTGATCGCACCGAACAATTCAATGAGAGGATATGACACCATGAAAAAGCCTGCTGCACGCCAACTGCCCGCCTTGGTACTGGCCACCGTCCTGGGTAGCCTGGCCTTGGCCGCGTCTGCCGCGCCCCTGTCGTTTCTCAACCAGACCATCACCGCCAGCGTGCCGGCCAAGGATGTGCCCGCGCTGCGCAAGGCCGTGGGCGATGTGCTGAACAATGCCGCTGACAAGAGCACCACGCAGTGGACCAGCAGCCAGGGCCCGCGCCACCGCCAGGTGCAGATGGCGCTGACGCCGCTGCAAACCAGCCAGACCCAAAAGGCCGATACCTGCCGCCTGCTGAATGTGGAAGCGAGCCGCCCCACCGGCAAGCTCAAGGAGGAATGGCAGTTCTGGTTCTGCAAGCAAGCAGACGGCAGCTGGAAGGCCAGCGCCCAGTAAACAGGCAGCCGGGGCGCCGCTGCCTGACCCGGTAGGCGCGGCCTGCTGGCGGGTCTGATATTGCCAATCCACCGGTGGGGGAGTGACTCATGATGCAAAAAAAGAGACTGCTGCCCGCGCGCAAGCTGGGCACCGCATGGCTGGCCGGCGTGCTGAGCCTGGGCACCATCAGCAGCGCGATGGCCTGCACGCGGGTGGTCTACCTGGGCGCGCATGACCAGGTGATCACCGCCCGCTCGATGGACTGGAAAAACGACATCACCAGCAACCTCTGGGTCTTGCCACGCGGCATGGAGCGCACCGGCCAGGCAGGGCCCAACTCGCTGCGCTGGACCTCTCGCTACGGCAGCCTGGTGACCTCGGGCTACGACGTCTCCACCACTGACGGCGTCAACGAAGCGGGGCTGAGCGCCAACCTGCTGTGGCTGGCCGAGTCGCAGTACCCCGCGTTCGATGACAAGAGCAAACCGGGCCTGACGATTGCCGCCTGGGCCCAGTATGTGCTCGACAACTTTGCGACCGTGGCCGAGGCTGTCCAGGCGCTGGAGCAGCAGCCCTTCACCATCGTCTCGGACAATGTGCCTGGCGAGGACCGGCTCACCACCTTGCACCTGTCGATGTCGGACGCCAGTGGCGACAGCGCCATTGTCGAGTACATCGGCGGCCGCCAGGTCATCCACCACAGCCGCAGCTACCAGGTGATGACCAATTCGCCCACCTTTGACGAGCAGCTGGCGCTCAACAGCTACTGGAAGCAGATTGGCGGCACCGTCATGCTGCCGGGCACCAACCGGGCGGCCGACCGCTTTGCCCGCGCGTCGTTCTATGTGAAAGCCGTGCCGCAGGACCAGGAGCCCAACAAGGCGCTGGCCAGTGTGTTCAGCGTGATCCGCAATGTCTCCGTGCCCTATGGCATCACGACCCCGGACCAGCCCAATATCTCCTCGACGCGCTGGCGCACGGTGTTCGACCACCAACGCAAGCTTTACTTCTTTGAATCGGCCCTGACGCCCAATACCTTTTGGGTGGACCTGAAGGCGCTGAACTTCAGCCGCGACACCGGCAAGGTGATGAAGCTCGATCTGGGCCCGAACCAGAACCATGCGTTTGCTGGCGATGCCACGGCATCGTTCCAGCCCTCGGAGCCGTTCAAGTTCTTGGGGCTGCAGTAAGGCGGTGCTTGACGAGGTCCGCCATCTGGCGGGCCGCGCAGGCTGTTCAGCTCACACCGCCCAACGATGGGGCTCGCCGATAAAGCGCTTTAACTGCTCGGTGAACACGCGCAGTTTGGCACTGGGCTCCACTGGCGCGCGCAGCAGATGGATGTCGGAATGCAAGCAGGTGCTGTCGCTGGGGCCGGCATTCAATTTCAGCAGATGCCCCGTGGCAATGTCGTTGCCCACTACCCAATCGGGTAACAGCGCAATGCCCACGCCCGCCAGCGCAGCCAAGCGCATGGCTTCAAAATCATCACAACGAAAAACGGCCTGGTCTGGCAAAACGCCATGTCCGAGAAAGTCAGACCAGCCCAGCAAATCTGCGCCATGCAGTTTATCGATGAGCTGGTAACTTGGTAAATCGTCCAGGGATTTTGGTGCACCCACTGCGGAGATGTACAAAGGGCTGGCACACAGCGTACGGATTTGCGTGGCGATCTTGGTGGCGACCAGAGAACTGTCCGGAAGTTTGCCTATCCTTATCACCGCATCCAGGCGCTCAGCCACAGGATCTGCAAGCCGCTCTGTCAAATCCAGCTCCACGCGCAATTGGGGGTGGGTCTTGGCCAGCAAAGCCACCACAGGAATCACGTACCGCTTGCCGAATGTGGGAAAGCAGGCCACGCGCAAAACACCATGGGCTCCACCACTCAGGGCCGCAATTTCCTGTTGCGCATCTGCCAACTCGTCCAGCACGCGCTTGGCTCTGACAAGCAGCGCAGCACCAGCCTCGGTCAAGGTGATGAGCCGCGTAGAGCGCCTGAAAACAGGCGTTCCAAGACGCGCTTCGAGCGTGTCAATGCTGCGCGTGATCGACGAGGGGGCGACCCCCATGCGCCGAGCTGCTGCGGAGAAGCTGCCTTCACGGGTAACGTGGACAAACACCTCCAGAAACTCAGCGATGCGCTCAGCGCCCATATTTGCATTTCCCGCAAAACCGTTAACGAATTCTGGCCAGTTATCACGCGGGGCCTGGCCCCGTACCATCGAATCCATTGTAGTTGAGCTGATTTCGCTCGAAGAAGGAGTCGCAAGTTGATGAAAGCCGTTGTTCAAAAAGTCTTTGGTGGTCCTGAGACGCTCCAGATCGAGGAATTGCCGATTCCAGAGGTACGGCCCCATGACCTGTTGGTGCGAGTCGGTGCCGCTGGCGTCAACCGGGCCGATGCCTTGCAACGCATGGGCCGCTATGGCCGGGCCAACTTTGGCGACTCCGAGCTGATGGGGCTGGAGGTCGCTGGCGAGGTGGTTGAGCTTGGTGCATCCGTTTCGGGTTATCAAATAGGTGATCGGGTGATGGGGATCGTCGGTGGAGGGGCCTACGCCGAATTCGCCCGCATGGACCACAGGATGGCTATGCCTATTCCGCGCGGAATGGATGATGTGCGAGCAGCAGCGATTCCCGAGGTTTTTGTCACTGCCCATGAAGCGCTGTTTCACTTGGGCCGTCTCGAAGCGGATCAGTCCGTCCTGGTGCATGCCGCCGCTGGAGGGGTTGGCTCTGCTGCCGTGCAGCTCGCCCACCGCGCTGGTGCTCGCATCTTTGCCAGCACTTCCGCTGAGAAGCTGCAGCGCGTGTTGGCCTGGGGTGCAGATCGGGTCATCGACTACCGCGCCGAGAGCTTCCAGCAAGTGATCGACGCCGATACCGATGGCCAAGGCGTCAATCTGGTTGTGGACTTTATTGGTGCGCCGTATCTGGCCGCCAACATCCATTCGCTGGCCGAAGGCGGGCGAATGATCCAGGTGGGCATTCTCGGGGGCGGCAGCGGAGGTGAGTTGCCATTGGACCGTTTTCTCTACCGTCGTCTCTCCATCATGGGGACGGTGATGAAAAGCCGCTCGCTGGAGGAGAAGTGCGCCATGGTGGAACGCTTCTCAGAGCGTTGGCTAGCGCTGTTCGACGACGGAAGGCTGCATCCCGTTGTCGACAGTGTCTATGCACTTGAAGATGCGCAAGCGGCCCATCGCCGATTGGAATCCGGTCAGGCAGTCGGAAAAATAATCCTGTCGACGGCAGCGCTGGGAAATGACCGGCTGGCTCAAGAGTAGACGAGGGGAGCCTTCATGCCAAAAACCATTCTGCAAAAGGTTGACGCATGCATGCATCGTCACCAGCTGTTTGCAATGACCTGGTGCTGTGCATTTGCAGTATCTGCCATCTACTACCACCAGCCGCTGCTGCCACAAATGGCGGATACTTTTGGCGTTTCACTCGGCAGCGGAAGCTGGATCGCGACCATCACGCAACTCGGTTATGCGTTGGGCCTGCTGCTGTTTGTCCCTCTGGCGGATCGGATCGAGCCGCGCACTTTGGCCGCAAGAACCATCAGCGTCAATGCGCTTGCACTGCTGGCCTGCTCCTTTGCCCCCAGTTTTACCTGGTTGCTGATCGGCTGCGCCGTGGTCGGCATGACCGCGATCACCGCGCAAATCATCATACCGACGATGGTCAGTGCGTCTCCACCGGCAGCGCAGGGAAAGGTGATTGGTTCGCTGTTGGGTGGACTCTCGGCAGGGCTGTTGTTGGCCAGAATGCTGAGCGGCTATGGAGGCGCAGAGCTTGGCTGGCATGCCATTTTTGCAGTCGCTGCGGCGCTCAATGGCGTCATGCTTTTCATGGTGTGGCGCACGCTGCCCGTGATACATCCCCAGGCATCGGTGTCTTACGCAGGCCTGTTGAAATCCATGGTCGCCATGCTGCGAGAAGAACCCCTTATCCGCCTGGCATCTGCCTCGGGTTTTTTGATGTTTGCCGCATTCAGTGCCCTCTGGGCCTCATTGGCCAGCATGCTTTCTCAGCCGCCATACCATTTCAATCCTGCAGCCATTGGTGCATTTGGATTTGTCGGCTTGGTGGGTTTGTTTGCTTCCAAGAAAATTGGCATGCTGGTCGACAGATTCGGCGCCCAAAGAACCATTCTTTATGGCTGCAGCCTTATCGCATTGGCCTATGTCTTTGTGGCCCTCTCCGGCTTGAGTCTGGCCTGGTTGGTGGTTGGCATGGTGTTGATGGATGTGGGAAATCGAGCCGGATTGGTGGCCAATCAATCCAGAATCTTTGCGACACATCCCGAGGCCAGGAACAGGACCAATACGATTTTCATGGTGTCCTATTTTCTAGGTGGTGCCGCAGGCGCTGCACTGGGTGGCTACAGCGCCCATGTAGATGGATGGCATGGCCTGGCACTCGTCGGTATAGCGCTTGCCGCCATTGCTGGGGTGATGAACTGGGTCGCTCAAGCCTCGTATGGCCGCAAGGTCTTGAAGGGTTGAGCTTGCGTGGTGCCTATCCCGCCCGGTATTGGCGGCTCGACACGCTGATCGCGTTGCCGTCCGGGTCCTTGGTGTTGGCAAAGGCGTAGCCATTGGCCTGGTGCACCGGGCCAAAATCCAGCCCCTTTGCGGCGGCCTTGGCCACAAACTGTTCGACATCGGCCACGCTGAAGGAGAGCTTGAGCACCGCGGAGCCAAACTTCAGGCTCTTGGCGGCCTGGTGGACCAGGATCTCCGCGCCGCCATGCAGAGGCTGGAGGGCGATCAGGCCATCGACCACGGCGCAGTCGGAGGCGTAACCAAAGTGCTCGACATAAAAGCGCGCCGTGCGTTGCATGTCTTTGGCGTAGATGAGCAGGGTGGTGAGCGCGATGGTCATGGCGGGCCATTATGGCAGTGCTGGCTGCGCCTGCGCCGGCGCGCGCACGGAGGCCGGTGACCCCTTGGGTGGTAGACCGGCACCCCTGCTCTGGATGCTTCACCAAACTGTTGCTGAAACACCACTCATTAATATTGAGTATGAGACTGATTCGCATTTGAATAAGTATCATGGGGGCCGCTTTGGCCAGCGGCTGTCCCCAGCGCTGCCAGGCATTCGCGGATTTCAGGCGGTGTACAGCCCACGCCATCCACGCAGGAATCCATCTGACGGTGGCAGCGCCCAGTGTGCTGTGCGCTTTGGCAGCCTGCACTCCAAGCTTCGCACGCGCTTTGCAGCGCTGTCTCGTCCCGTCATCGCTTTTCATCGGACGAGAGCACTCTTTCATGTCTTCATTCACTTTCAAGCCGCGCCGCACCGTGCTGGCGCATGCGGCGGTCTGCCTGGGCCTGGCCCTGCACCTGCAGGCGACGATGGCGCAAACTGCCAGCTTCGATATTCCGGCGCAACCGCTCGCTAGCGCGCTGGCGCAATTTGCCCGGCAGGCGAATCTGCGCTTTAGCGCAGCGCCGGAGGCAGCGCAGGGCCGCCAGGCGCCAGCACTGCAAGGCGCGCAGGATGTGTCGCAGGCTTTGCAGGCCTTGCTGCAGGGATCGGGCCTCCAGGGCCGGGTGGAAGGGGGCGTGTTGATGGTGCAGGCAGCCGAGCCTGCGCCCGCTACCGCAGCATCGGCTGCCTCCTCATCTGCAGCGGGAGGGGAAGTCACGCTGTCCGAAGTGACCGTGCGTAGCAACCAGCTTGGCGAGATCACCGAGGGCTCGGGCTCTTACACGCCTGGCGCTGTGGCAACGGCAACCCGCCTGGTGCTGACGCCGCGTGAGACGCCGCAGTCCGTCAGCGTGGTGACGCGCCAGGTGATGGATGACTTCCAGCTCCATTCGATTGACGATGTCATCAACCACACGCCGGGCGTGAGCATCGTGACCTACGACAGCGAGCGCACCGAGTACTACGCGCGTGGCTTTGCGATCCAGAACTTCCAGTACGACGGCATTCCGATGTCGCGCAACTCGGCCTATTCCGCGGGCAATACGCTGACCGATATGGCGATCTACGACCGGGTGGAAGTGCTTAAGGGGGCCACCGGGCTGCTGACTGGCAGCGGCGACCCGGGCGCCACCATCAACCTGGTGCGCAAGAAGCCAACCAAGGAATTCAGCGGCCATGCCAGCATCAGCGCTGGCAGCTACCAGAACTACCGGGGCGAGCTGGACGTCAGCGGCGCGCTCAACGACAGCGGCAGCGTCCGCGCGCGCGGCGTTGCCACCTACCAGGACAAGCACTCGCAGCTCGACCGTTACGAGCGCAAGGCGGGCGTGCTCTACGGCATCGTCGAGGTGGACCTGACGCCCCAAACGCTGCTGACGGTGGGCGCCGACCGCCAGGACAACAAGCCCACGGCATCGACCTGGGGCGGTATCCCCTTGCTCGATGCGAACGGCCATTTCAACGCCATGCCGCGCTCGTTCAACAACGGTGCCGACTGGAGCCATTGGGACCAGTACACGCGCACCAGCTTTGCCACCTTGGAGCACAACTTTGACAGTGGCTGGGTCACCAAGCTGCAGCTCAACCACCAGATCAACGGCTACAACGCCAACCTGGGCGCTGCAGCCGGTGGCAACCCCGACCCGCTGACCGGTGCCGGCGTGCGCATGTGGCGAGGCCAGTACATTGGCCGCACCACCAGCGATGCGGCCGACCTGTATGCCAGTGGCCCCTTCTCGCTGCTGGGGCGCAGCCATGAACTGGTGGTGGGAGGCAGCCTGGCCAAGCGCCGTTGGAAAAACGATGGCTACTACAACGACAACAGCGGCTTTGACGGCGTGGTTGACAACTACTACCAGTGGAATGGCAAGGTGCCTGCCCCGGTCTGGAACAGTGCGCCCGATTACCGTGATGACGAGAGCACCTATGAGAACGGCCTCTACACCACGGCCCGCTGGAACCTGCGCGATGACTTGAAGCTCATCACGGGCGGGCGCCTGTCCAACTACAGAAACCGGGTGCAGGAGCAAAAGGAAAAGAATGTCTTTACGCCCTACCTGGGCGCCGTGTATGACCTGAACCAGAACTACTCGGTCTACGCCAGCTACAGCGGCATCTTCAAACCGCAGTCCTACCAGACCGAGCAGGGCCGCACCTTGGATCCGCTCGAGGGCAAGAACTATGAGCTCGGTGCCAAGGCCTCGTTCTTTGGCGGCCGGCTCAATGCCAGCGCTGCTGTCTTCCAGACCCTGCAGGACAACTATGCGGTGGAGAGTGGCGGCATCACCCCCAGCGGCAACCCGGCCTACCGGGCAATCCAGGGTGTCAAGACCCGGGGCTGGGAGGCGGAGGTGTCTGGCCAGATCACCCCCGCCTGGCAGATCCAGGCCGGTTACTCGCACAGCATTGCGCGCAAGGATGGCGAGCGTGTCTCCACCCTCACGCCCTCCAACCAGTTCAACCTCTACACCAGCTACAAGCTGGCCGGCAGCCTGAGCGGTTTGACCTTGGGTGGCGGCGCGCGCTGGCAGGACAAGACCTGGGGCAGCATCAATGTACCGACCGGTGGTAATGCCGTGCACACCGTGCCCAATTACTGGGTCTGGGATGCCATGGCCCGCTACGACTTCAACAAGCAGCTGTCCGCCTCGCTCAGCGTGAAGAACCTGTTTGACAAGAAGTACTACACCATCTTCAGCTGGTACAGCACCTACACCTGGGGCGAGCCGCGCACGGTCAATGTGAGCCTGAACTACAAGTTCTGAGCGCTGCTGTAGTCAACGCATGCACCACCGGTCTGCAAAGGCGGGTGGTGCATTTTTCTGCGGGCAGGGGTGGCCTTGCGCAAGGCTGGCGACGCGCAGAAGTCTGCTGCTACATCAATGGCTGGCCACGGGATACATATCGGTCGGTGAAATAGAAACAAATAAATACATTTACACTGGGCGGCGTATGTGGTCTGCGCCACAAACCGCGACAAACCGGATGAAATGGTCATCGATTCACGTTATTTGACCTTCATCATGTGTTTCGTCATGCTTTGCTAAATAGACTTCATCTTTTGCTTTATCGATGCGATCAAATGTATTGATAGTGCCTAATATGATTGCCAAGGAAGTGTTATGACTCGTCAGCGGAACGCCCGGAACATCGTTGTTTCCTCGGCCATGTTGCTGGCCACCTCCAGCCTCTTTGCCCAGGGGCTGATCACGGTGTACCAGAACGATTTTGAAACGCCCAATGCAGCGCAGTACGCAGCAGAGATTTGCAAGGATGGCGGTGGCACCCCGGCGAGTGGCAGTTACGGTACCTTCTCCCAGAACTATGACGATGTAGCCAATGGCTTCATCTTCAGCCAGATCAACACCGCTGATCGCTTGTGCACCAAGGCCATCAACAACCCGACCGACAACCCAACGCATACACCCGTTTGGCAGGGCACGGGCTATGCGGACGACCTGCGGCCTGCCAACAAGTTCACTGGCGGCATCATCCGCCAATCCGTTGACCACCGCTACATCGAAACCATTGGCCTGGTGTTCCCCACGCAAGGCCAGAAGTTCATGGATCTGTCCATGGACTGGTCGGGGCTTGCCATGCAGCTGGCCGGTGAAGATCCCACGAACACTAGCGGCTTTTACAACAAGCTGTGGGTCAACCGTCCCAACAAGGACTACAGCGTCAAGTTCCGCTTTTTCCGGCTTGAAGCCGGCGACACGCTGGGCTTGGTGGACAACGCGGCATCCGATGCCATCGTGAATATCAACGGCGCTCCCGCCACCGCTGTGCGGACGGAAGTGTTTTCGTTTTCGACCGCCTCCGCCAATGGCCTGTCTTTTGACTGGCATGCTATGCACTACGCGCTGGACATGGCCGCCATGGGCTTTACCAGCGCCACCCAGCGTCTGGGGGTGGTCTGGGCTTTGGAGTCTGACAACTCTTACGCAGGGTTCGACAATATCTTGGTGACCGCCTCTCAGGTGCCTGCCACCGAAGTGGTCAAGGGCGTTGATGATGAGCACAGCCTGCCCAATATCTCGGATGCCTTTGCGATTCCTGATGTCACCGCCAACGACTATGTGGAAGGCAGCGGCAGCGCCATCAACAAGGCATCGGTCCAGTTGTTGAGCGCTCCGCAGTATGGCGCGCTGAGCATTCCCGATCCCAGCCACCCCGAGCTGATTCTCTACACGCCCGATGGTGTGTACTTTGGCGATGTGACTTTCCAGTACAGGGTCTGCGATAGGTCGGCCCCTACGCCTGCCTGTACGACCGATCCTGTCACCGTCACCTTGCACATCCCTGCCAAGGTCACGCCACCTGAGCCGGCTGCGCCAACGCCCGTTCCCGGGCTGGCTGGTTGGGGCATTGGCTTGTTGTCGATGCTGACGCTGGGCCTGGCCGGGTTCTTCAGCAGAAAGCGCCACACTGCCTAGTGACCAAGCCCTCTTCGGAGGGTTTTTTGTTGCCTGGGGAAAGCGGTGCATCGAGCGGCGCACGGCCCAAAGAGGCCTTGGCCCCCTTGCGAACGCTGCGCTCACTTCATCCGCTGCAGCCGCATCGACACCCGAAAGCGCTCGGCCGGGTGGGTGGTGATGCTGGCCTCGAACAGCTCGCCGTCCAGGTCCAGATAGCGCCGCACAATCTTCAGCGCCGGCGCGCCCAGGGGGACTTCCAGCACCTGGGCCAGCGCGGCGTCATCGATCTGCACGGCCTGGATGTCCTGGCGGATCTCTGCAATCTGGCGGCCATAGCGCTCCTCGATCAGACTGCTGATCAGCACGCCCGGGCTGGCGCGCACCAGCGCCCCAATGTCCTGGTACTGCGGGTCCACGTAGACATCGGTCCAGCCAATGGGCGGGGCCTTGCGGTCGCCTTCCAGGCGCAGACTGGAGATGCACAGCCACCGCGCGCCTGGCGGGCATTCCAGCTCCTGCGCCAGGCTGGCGCTGGCCATGGTTTCTTCAATGCGCTGCACCTGGCGCAAATGCTCGGCACCAAACTGCACCAGGTCATCCACCGAGGCGAGGGTGGGGCGGAACGGGTTCCTGGGCTTGGAGGCCTCCACGCGCGTGCCCACGTTCTTTTTGCGCGAGACCAGGCCCCGCTCCTGCAGCGCTGTCAGCGCCGCACGCACGGTGTGGCGGCTCGTGTGGTAGTGCTCGCACAGCTCCAGCTCGGTGGGCAGCAGCGCCCCCACCGCGAAATGCCCGGAGGTGATGGCGTCGGTCAGGTGGTTGGCGATATCGCTGAAGTTCAGTTTGCGGGCGGTGGCGTCATTCATGGAGGCAAGGGTATACCCTGTAATGCATATGTCCGAACATATTTATAGTTCATATGTCCGGACATAGTGAGTCCGGACATAGCATGTCATCTACTCTAACGCACTACAGCACCTACCATGAGCGCCACCTCCCTTCCTCTGTCCAGCACGGTTGTCGACTCCATCCTGTTCCGTGACGCCTTTGGCACCCAGAAGATGCGCGACATCTTCTCGGACCAGGCCCTGATCCAGCGCTATATCGATGTCGAGGTGGCCCTGGCCAAGGCCGAGGCGCGGGTGGGCGTGATCCCCGCCGATGCCGCCGAGGTGATCGCGCGCGAATCGCAGCTCTCACGCATCGACTTTGACCACATGCGCCATGAGACCGACATCGTGGGCTACCCCATCCTGCCGCTGGTGCACCAGCTGGTGGAGATGTGTGGCGAAGCCGGCCGCTATGTACACTGGGGCGCCACCACGCAGGACATCATGGACAGCGCCGTGGCGCTGCAGGTACGCGATGCAATCGACAGCATCGATGCCGATGTGCGCGAGCTGCGCGGCATCCTTGCCAACCTGGCCAAGAAGCACCGCGACACGCCGATGGCCGGCCGCACCCACCTGCAGCAGGCGCTGCCGGTGACCTTCGGCTACAAGGTCGCCATCTGGCTGGCCATGTTTGACCGCCACCAGCAGCGCCTGGCCGAGCTGCGCCCGCGTGTGGCGGTGGTTGAGTTTGCTGGCGCCGCTGGCACCCTGGCCTCGGTCGGTGAGCAGGGCTTTGCGATCCAGAAGGCGCTGGCCGAAGAACTGGGCCTGGGCGTGCCGGCCACCACCTGGCATGTGGCCCGCGATGGCTTTGCCGAAACCATCAACCTGCTGGCGCTCATCACCGGATCGCTGGGCAAGATTGCGCTGGACATCATGATCATGGCCTCGACCGAGTTCGCAGAGGTGTATGAGCCCTTCGTCAAAGGCCGTGGCGCCAGCAGCACCATGCCGCAAAAGCGCAACCCCATCTCCAGCGAGCTGATGCTGGCCGCCTCCAAGGCCGTGCGCCAGCATGCCGGCCTGATGGTCGATGCGATGGTGCAGGACTTCGAGCGCGCCACCGGCCCCTGGCATGCGGAGTGGATCGCCATTCCCGAGAGCTTTATCCTGAGCTCGGGCGCGCTGCACCAGGCCAAGTTTGCGCTGGGCGGCCTGATCGTTGATGAGGACCGCATGAAGCACAACCTGGGCATCAGCCGCGGCCTCATCGTGGCCGAGGCCGTGATGATGGGCATGGCGCCGCACATCGGCCGCCAGCAGGCCCACGATGTGGTGTACGACGCCTGCCGCACCGTCAACGACAAGGGCGGCACCCTGGCCGAGGCGCTGGCTGCGCTGCCCGAGGTGACCGCGCACTTTGACCGCGCCACCATCGACCGCCTGACCGATCCGACCAACTACCTGGGCCTGGCGCCACAGATGGTGGACCGCGCGCTGGCCCTGTCGGCGCAGGTGCAGGCCTGAGGCTGCGGTGGAGGAGACAACAATGACGACTACCTCAACTCTGGCACCGGTGCGCAAACTGCCCTGGTACCGCAAGCTCGGCATGCAGGTGCTGGTATCGCTGGTGCTGGGCATTGCCGTGGGCTTTGTGTTCCCGGCCTTTGCCTCCAAGCTCAAGCTGCTGGGCGACATGTTTTTGTCGCTGATCAAGGCCGGCGTGGCACCGCTGGTGTTTTTGACCATCGTGCACGGCATCGCATCGGCCGGCGATGTCAAAAGCGCGGGCCGCGTGGGCTGGCGCGCGATTGTCTATTTTGAGATCGTGTCCACCATCGCGCTGGTTGTGGGCTTGCTCGCGGGCAACCTGATCGAAATCGGCAAGGGCATGGCCCATGTGACCGCCAGCACGGCTGCGCCGGTGGCCAAGGCGGCAGCGCCCCAGGGCTTTTTGGAGTTCATGGCGCACATCGTGCCGGACAACTTTGTGGGCGCCTTTGCCAAGGGTGAGCTGCTGCAGGTGGTGGTGCTGGCCGTGATGGTGGGCATCGGTATCCTGGCCATCCCCGATGCGCGCCGCAAGCCCATCAATGCCGCGCTCGATGGTATCTCCGAAGTGCTGTTTGCCTTTATCAACCTGGTGATGAAGCTGGCACCCATCGGCACCTTTGGTGCGGTGGCCTACTCGGTCGGCAGCAATGGCACGGCAGTGCTGATTGCACTGGCGCAGTTCGTTCTGGGCTTTTATGTGCTGGTGGCGCTCTTCATCTCCGTGGTGATGGGGCTGGTGGCGCGCATTGCGGGCTTTAGCCTGTGGCGCTTTGTGCGCTACATCAAGGATGAGATCCTGATCGTGCTGGGCACGGCCTCGTCCGAGAGCGCATTGCCGCGCCTGCTGGTCAAGCTCGAGCGCCTGGGCTGCGCCAAGCAGACCGTGGGCCTGGTGCTGCCCACCGGCTATGCCTTCAACCTGGACGGCACTTCGCTCTTCATGGCCATGGGCGTGATGTTCATCTCGCATGCCTACGGCGTGCCCTTGAGCCTGGACCACCAGATCGGCATTCTGCTGCTGATGCTGCTCACCTCCAAGGGCGCAGCCACGGTCTCGGGCGGCTCGTTTGTGGTGTTTGCGGCCACCGTCACCTCCACCGGCATCCTGCCTGTGGAAGGCCTGGCCGTGATCTTTGGCGTGTACCGCTTCCTGTCGATGGCGATTGCCACCTGCAACACCCTGGGCAACAGCGTGGCCACGGTGGTGGTGGCCAAGTGGTCGGGCACCTTCGATGCGCAGGCGGCCGAGCGCCACCTGTACCCCGAGCGCTACCCGCAAACCCAGGCGGCCGATGCGGCGATGGAGGGCGGCAACCTGCTGGCGGCCGATGCCCATGACAGCGCTGCCAGCGCCGCCCTGCAACGCAGCCCCAGCGCAGGCTGAGCCCACTGAACCCCCGAGGCATGCACCGCTGGCATGCCCCATGGAGACACAGCATGAACGACAGCCGTATCGAGCATGACGCCTTTGGGCCGGTGGAGGTGCCCGCCGCGCGCTACTGGGGCGCGCAGACGCAGCGCGCGCTGGGCGTTTTTACCATCGGCACCGAGCGCTTTCCCAGCTGCCTCATCGAAGCCTTTGGCCTGCAGAAGATGGCCGCCGCTAAGGCCAACCAGCGCTGCGGCGTGCTGGATGCGCGGCTTGCCGATGCCATTGTGCAGGCGGCGGCGCTGCTGCGCGACGGCGCGCATGATGCGGATTTTCCGCTGACGGTCTGGCAGACGGGCTCGGGCACCCAGACCAATATGAATGCCAACGAGGTCATCGCCAACCGCGCCAACGAGCTGCTGGGCGAGCCACGCGGCACCAAGGCGCCGGTACACCCGAACGACCATGTCAATGCCTCGCAGTCATCGAATGACAGCTTTCCCACGGTGATGCATATCGCCACGGTGCGGGAGCTGGAAGAGCGCCTGCTGCCAGCGCTGGCGGTGCTGCAGGCCAGCCTGGCTGGCAGGGCGCAAGCCTTTGCGGGCGTGGTCAAGATCGCGCGCACCCACTTGATGGATGCCGTGCCGATGATGGTGGACCAGGCTTTTGACGCCTATGCCCGGCAGCTGGCATTGGGCATGGAGCGGGTGCGGGGCACGCTGCCGCGCCTGCTGGTGCTGCCCCAGGGCGGCACGGCAGCGGGCACCGGCCTCAATGCGCCGCCGGGTTTTGATGCCGCCTTTTGCGAGGAGTTGCAGGGCCTGATCGGGCTGGCCTTTGTGCCCAACCCCAGCAAGTTTGAAGGCATGGCCGTGCACGATGCGCTGGTCGAGGCCTCGGGCGCGCTCAACACCCTGGCCAGCTCCCTTGTCAAGATCGCCAATGACCTGCGCCTGCTGGGATCGGGCCCGCGCTGCGGCCTGGGCGAGCTGCACATTCCTGATGACGGCCTCACCTCATCGATCATGCCCGGCAAGCGCAACCCCACCATTGCCGAAGCGCTGGTGCAGGCCTGCCTGCAGGTGATGGGCAACCACAGCACCATCACGATGGCCAATGCCTCCGGGCTGTTTGAGCTGAACGTGGCCAAGCCCGTGCTCATCTACAACCTGCTGCAGTCGATCCGGGTGCTGAGCGATGCGGCAAGCGTTTTTGCGACCCGCCTGGTCGATGGCCTGCGTTTGAACGAAGAGCGCCTGGCTGCGAATGTGGACAGCTCGCTGCTGGTGGTGACCGCCCTCAACCCCGTGCTGGGTTACGACCAGGTGGCCCGCATCGTGCGCGAGAGCCTGGCTACCGGCCGGCCCCCGCGCGAGGTGGCCCTGGCGCTGGGCCTGCTCAGCGGCGAGGACTACGACCGGCATGTGGATGCCAAGGCCTTGGCAAGGCCCCATCCAGCGCCCTGATTTTTCTAACGACAAGGAGACAGACATGACATCGTTTTTGAAGAGCGGTATGGCGGCGCTTGCCCTCATCAGCGCTGCAGCCGGGGCCAGCGCCCAGGGCTACCCATCCAAACCCATCACCTGGATCGTGCCGTTTGCCGCCGGAGGCCCCACCGATGCGCTGGCCCGCAGCTTGGCCGAGCGGGTGGCGCGGGAGGTGGGCCAGCCCATCATCATCGACAACGCGCCCGGCGCGGGTGGAACGGTGGGATCGGCCAAGGCTGCGCGCGCCAAGCCCGATGGCTACACCATGCTGGTCGGCCACATGGGCTATATGGGCGCGGCGCCCGCGCTGTACAAAAAGCTCAGCTACGACCCGGTGAAGGATTTCGCGCCGGTGTTCCGCTTTCCGGACACGCCCCTGGTGCTGATGGTGCGCAAGGAGCACCCCGCCAAGGACATCAAGGCCTTGGTCGAATGGGGCAAGGCCCACCCGGACAAGCTCTACATCAGCAATGCGGGCATCGGCTCCAGCTCGCACCTGATCGCCGCCTTGTTCGCCACCTCGGCCGGCATCAAGGTCACCCTGGTGCCCTACAAGGGCGCGGGCCCGGCCTTGCTCGATGTCATCGGCGGTCAGGTCGACGGCATGTTTGACCAGACCAACACCGCCCTGCCACAGCTCAAGGACGCCAAGCTGCGTCCGCTGGCCGTCACCTCCAGGCAGCGCTTGCCGCAGCTCAAGGATGTGCCCACCTTGGACGAGACCGCCCTGCCAGGCTTTGAAGCCAGCACCTGGTATGGCATCTATGCGCCCAAAGGCACGCCACCAGAAGCGCTGGACAAGTTCCAGGCGGCCTACCTGAAAGTCATGGGCGACAAGGAATACACCGACAAGCTCGTCAGCCAGGCCATCCAGCTGCTGCCGCCCGAGCAGTACAGCGGCCAGGCGCTGGGCCGGCATACCGAGGCGGAGGTGGCACGCTGGAAGGAGGTGGCGGCGAAGACGCAGATCGCGTTGGATTGAGAGGGGCGGGCACTTGATGGGCTGGCTGGGCGGATGCCGGCTTTCGAGTGCTAGCGGCGCTGAATGGGTTGTGTTCAGCCTGACTTGGTTCATGTCGCTTTTTTGCTGGGCCAGGTTTCCTATCTGCTTCGGCGCTGATCTAGCTGTTGTGTTTGGGTCATTTGTCTGGCTGCAAACGAGCCGCTGCTGTTGTTCACACCTTTGATGCCAATGTCCGCTGCGCAGCGATTGCGGGCACTGGCCGATGAAGCTCGAATGCGCGCTGCTCGGCCTCAAGCGGTCATCTGGCTCAGCGGCGGACGATGCTGACTTACCGACGTCAGGCAGTGCTAGCGACTGCAGGCTCGCGCATCCTCTGCTTCCTTGTCCAAATGACGTACAGCGTCCCCTCCGACTCACTGTCCTGCTCATATGCGAAGAATTCAGTATTGACTTTCGTGGCTCTGCCTTCGGTAGAAGCCGGCGTCAACAGACTTCGCGCAGAATGCTTTGACAAGCAGTCTTCGCGTGCTTCGGCTTGACGACTCCGTCCTCAATTCGATCACAATTGGACATGAGGTGCATGCTCACTGAATAGCAGAAGCACACTTGGGACAAATTGTCTTTTCGCGCAATGACAGTAGCGACTCGAAGAAGCTCACTTACGATGGAATCGGGGGAGTACTCAGTCAGTAAATCTTCCTGCGTGTTGACGACGTGAATTTGGTAGTACTGGAAAACTTTGGTTCTCTATAAGCTGAAAAGCTCTTGGTCAACAAAGCCGAACGTATCTAGCAGCGGCACCAATTGAGCGTCCGCGTAAAGGCAGCCAGTGGCGGCAATGGACCGCTGGCCCCGTTTGTCTGCAGCTTCTGGGCGGTGTCCACCTCCGGCTAGCAGGCGCTCTCGCATCGGATCATATCCGGGCTGCCACGCCTCGACATTCCCAAAACTTGCGCGCAAAGTGGCCAAGATGCGCATGCCCTCCCAGTCCAAGTCACCCCAAAAATAAACCGCCGGCATCTGATTGCCTTGGAAGAGCCACTGCTCAAACCGAGCAACCTCGGTGGGTTCCATGCAGCCACGACGGCTGTAGAACAGCGAAGCGCCTTCTTCACTTCGAAGCCGCGTCGCACTGGCTTTGAAACCCGATGCGAACACGAGGGCCAAGCCGCGGTATTCCACCGAGGTACGGCGCGCAGCCTTCTCAAACGACATTGCGTTCTCGACGAATAAGACGCCGGATGTTGACCCCTGCGATAGGTTAACTTGCAGTTGTATGGGTGACGCAGGAAATGGGCACTCATCGAGGCCCAGGACAGCCGCAACGAGACGCTCGCGTTGGTCCAGCACTTTGGACATGCCCCAAAACAGGCGTGAAGAAACCTCGCGAAGCAGCAAGCCAGAGGTTTTGGCTTCGCTGTGCAGTTTATTGATACGCTGCACGATGCTGACGGGGGAGTGCCCTTCTATTTCAATGTTATAGCCGGAAACCACCTTCTTGGCCGATTCGTCTCCCTCCAAGTGGGTATAGACTGCCTCACGCCAGAGTTCGCCAACCGACTTCACGCGTTCAAGCCGGCCAACCGCCGCTCGCAGACGGGCAGGATCGGGCATGCCGATTTTGGGCGACATGTCGTAGCCAACTGTGGCGCGCGCTGCTCGTTCCGGTGTCAGGGCGATGAGCCCGAGCGTTGCAAGCTCGCGTGCCTGCAGCCACAGCGCTTCACGGTCCGACTCGAACGGCTGGCTATAGAAGGAAGGCCACAAGGCCTTGCTGAGGGACACGGCTTGCGCTTTGGCGCTGCCACGGGTCTGCGCGGAGTCGAGTCGGTCTACCAGTGCATTCAGCAGTTCCTGGACCGGATCTGAGTCGATCCATGCTGGCAAGGCATTCATTTCGCTTCCGCCTCCACCGACTCCGAAGCCACTGGCGGCGGATATTGCTCGTCAAAAAGCTGCTTTGCTTTCTCACGAACTTGTGCGCGCTGCTTAGCCCACAGTTCACGCATCTTGTCCTGCTTGAATTCAAGTTCCTTCACTTCGGTACAGAAATCGAGCTCGCCGTTGGTGACCGGCTTGAGTTGGGTAAAGTTGTACTCTCGGTTGAACTCGTCCTTGAGCGGCCCGGCCTTCATGGTTGGCATCGCGCTTACGACCTGCAGGTTCAGGTTGTCGCGCATGAAGCAAAGAACGGCACGGGCTCGCGTTTCGTCCATCTTCGAGAACGCTTCGTCATTGACCATCAAGCGCAGGCTTGGACCTTTCTCGAAAATCTTCAATCGGTTGGTCACGACTGCCGCACGCACGATGTACGCAGGCGTCTCCATCTGCCCTCCAGAGCCAGTGCCCCAGGTAGACAGACGCACGCGGCCACCGTTGGGACTCTCGCAAATAATGTCGTAGCGACGGTAGTTGCGGTAGTCTGCGATACGAAGCAGCTCCTTTCGCGCACGCTCTTGGTCTTCGGCAAGTAATAAGCCAACGAGTCTGTCGCGAATTTCGACATGCCGCGCGGGCAGCTCGTTGTCACTAAATAGGTCGAGGTTCTCTGCGGACTCGGTGAGCTCGGCCACTGCCTCGAAGAATTCCAAGTAATCCCGAAGCTCCGGTTCCCACTGCGAATATTCGATGGTGTAGCTGTCCTGACCGAAGCTCAGGTTGCGCAACTCATTGTTCATTTGGCGCAAAGTACGGACGCCTTCGTCGACGCGCGTTTTGATTTCCACGCAGAAGTGCTTGGTAAACACGTCGTTGAACGACTTGGTCGCCTTCTCCAGCTCCAGCTGGTTGTTGTAAATGCCCGTACCGCGCAAGGCAGCGACGCGCTCAATCGCTGCAGATATAAGTGCGATGACCTGTCGGTAGGTCTCATCGAACGAGAAGTCCTGCATCGGAAAGACGAGTGCGTCTTGAAACCGATCATCATTGCGGCAGGACTGGTGGTACTCCGACAAGGCGTTGAGCGCGTTTGTCAGATGGTGCCGTGCTTGAAGATCGTAGCCGCGGGCCGTTCCCTTCGCGGCTGCAACGTCCTTGCCAGGTGCCGCCAGCAGCGCCTCTACACGTCCGCTCAGTCCGGTGTAGTTCAACACCGGGTTGCTCGTTACCAGTTCTCCAAGCCGATGCGTTTGCGCTTGGACCGCTTCCAGCAGGCCATCACGCCGCCCCAGCAGCTCTGCGACTACGCGTTTTGCGGCCCTGATGTCACCGTCTGCATTACTGATGGCGGCCACATCCTTGTCGTTCTGCTCATCGATTTCGGCGATTTCGGCCACCAGTTCGTTCAGTCGACGCTGCATGTCCTCCAACTCAGTCAGGTCGAGCGCTGCCATTGCCTGCTGTGCCGCGGCCAGTTCGTTGGCGATGGAGAGGAGGGGCGTCGCATCAAGCTTCACCTCACGCAGACCGGTCAAGATCGCACGCATGTCGGCAAGGCTCAGTTCCTGCGCTTTGGCCGTCGCCAAGTCGACCTCAGCTTGCGCCAATTGTTTGATGACCAAGTTCAGTTGGCGCTCGCGAGCCTTCTTGCCGAAAACGAGTTCCTTGGCGTCGGCCAGGAAATACGTGCGGCTACCGGAGGCCTTGCCGTCCTTCATGAGGCCACGCTTGGCCATCTGCAACTCGTCGAGGGACTCGACCTTCTGGACGCTCCCATACTGCGACGCAAGGTAGGCCCAGGCGATGTCATTAGGGGCGACCAATTCGTGCACCACAGAGTTCGGCGGCGGCGGTCCGTTCTTCTCCAGGTCCTTTAAACACAGACGTCCTTGCAGAACCCGCACCTCGCGCCAGTCTTTCTGACGCGCGAAACTGATGATGTCACGTTCCCACTCCGGCTTGACCAGGATGCTAAAGCGAGCACCCTTGATGTAGCCCTCAATGGCAGCCTGCCACACCTCAGACTTGGGCTCCACCAGGTCACAAAGCACCTGCGGCATGGCATCGGGAAATTGCTCGTGCAGGATGCGCATGGCAACTTTGACCGGTGTCGGATACTCCACCTCTCCTCGGGCAAGGACCGCCTTGCGGGCTCCCAAATCACGCACATTTTTCTCCGCATCGACGACCGTCCTCTCGTGCAGTACAGCCTGTTGCGTGACGGCATGCTGGAGACTGTCCTGCGGTGCGGCCATGGCCGCAAACAGATTGGGAAGACCCAAGTCGTTCTCGTTGTCTAGGGTCAGTGCAATTTCGCGCAGAATATCGGCCGATAACTCCTTGGCTTGGACCTGTTCGAAGACTTTCTGGCTGACCTCACTCAGAGGCGCGAGGTCGGTAACGCGATAAGCATCCGCAACGATGGCCAAGGCCGCCGACACCCGGTCCATTGATTCATGCGGTTTTGCCGCAAGGGCTTTCTGGGCGCGTCGGTCCAGCAAGGAGGCAGCAGACAGCGACTGAGTCAGCTCGTGCAGGACCCGACGTGCCTCGATGCTTGCTGCGTTGATGCGCGCCTCCAGGGTGACCTTCTGCTGCTGCGCGGGCACCCCGAGCATGCGTGCGGCCAGATTGGTGCGGTCCGCATCCAACTCTTTCTTGCGATCCTTGCGTGCGGTGCTCGCCTCGAAGCGGGTCTTCTTGTCCTTCTCGGCCTGATCCACGCGCTGACGCTGGCGGTACTCTTCGGACTTATCCGCCTCCAGACTCAACCGGGCAGCGTAGGCATCATGGACGACATGTTCTTCGTGCGCGCTGGCGGTCTGTCCAAGCCAGTCCAGAAGTTTGTCTAGGCGCTGCGAGTCTTCATGCAATCGTGCGCCCTCGCGGCGAAGGGTTGCAACGTCTTTCATCAGGCCACTGATGCGCTCGATATCGCCCTGTAACTGCTTCTGGTCCATGTCCAGAATTTCGTCACGCACCAGCGCGTGCACCGCGCCAATTTTGCGGTAAGCCACTGACTGCACCCAGGCTTTCGCCGCTAGAACTGCTTCGTCCTTGGTGACAGTTGAGCGGCCGCGAAAGCGCCCGTACAAGGCGCTCAGGTAGTCTACTTTGCGGTCATTGAACTCGTGGACCTTGTACTTCAACCTCAGTCCTCTGTGAATGTGCTCCACCGAAACCACTTGGCCAGCTTCTATCGATACGAGGAAATCTTCTTGAACCACGGCTGCGTCGACAAGATACAGGCTGAAGCTTTCCAGCTTGGGCTGACGTGAATCCCCGATACCATCCACCCGAGCAGATGCGGCCACGAGGGCAGTGAAGGTCTGGCACTGGTGTTCGCCCGCATCGGGCTGGAATACGGCGGCGATGTAGCCATGTGCTCCATCCGGGCGGGCAAACAGATTTTTCTCCGCACCAACGAGGTATCCCTCGACGCTTCTGCGTGTCTTCTCGCGCGGGGCACCGCCCTGCCCGGTCTCATCCTGACCAGGATTGAGGTTCATGATGTTCCTGTTGGCCGCGGTGAGCACCACCTGCATCGCGTCCAACATCGTGGATTTTCCCGCTCCAGTCGGACCGGTCAGCAAGGTGAGGTTGCCCATCTCATAGGTACCGGAGGCCATATGGCCCCAGTTTACGAAAACCAAGCGGTCAAGTTTCATTCTGCTTCGCCTGCGGTTATGGTGTCGGATTGGGCATCCAGGGGTTCGATGACGCCGTCGGCGTCAAGAGCATTGGCCAACGCTTCGTTGGAAACGACGCCAAGGATTAGCGGCCGAATTGCGAGGAGCGCATCTTCATCGGCGATACTGAAGTTCGAAGAGTACCTGAGCAGCCTATGCCGTTTTAGCTCCCCCAGCAGCGCCATTCGCTCGGCGGCGTTCTCCGGCAGCGACCGTTTCAACTGCGTCTGCAGGGCAGCAGCGATATCGTCGAAGCTGACCAAGGCCTCCCCTTGCGCATCCACGTAGCCCTGGTTCAGTTTCTCTTGGTACAGGAAGCGCAGCGTGAGAGCAATTGCAACGAAGTTGGCCGAAACACGGGCGCGCAGCGCAGGCACCGGCTCATTCGGGTCTTCAGCCACTCCGTCGATGGACGCACCAGGCGGATACAGGCGAAAGAACTGCGCCGCCAAGTCGTGGTGCAGATAAAAGCCTGCAATCGAGAAGTAGTCGGAGAGGAGTTTCTCAACGCGACGTGCATCGTCGTAGATGGTCTGCTCCGTGCGGTCCTCGTCACGCACGACGACACCATAAGCCATCAGGCGAACTACCAGCTCCTTGAAGCGGTCCATCGTCACGCCTTCATCGGCGAGCTCTTCCCTCAGAGCAGTTGTTATGGTCATGTTCTCTTCTTGAAAGTAATTTCGTAGTCCGGACCGATGAAGAATTCGTTCTCCACCCTCCCCGGCAGGCGACGTACCACCATGTCGCTCTCGTGGTCCGCGCGCACCGCTTCGACCACCTGCATGGCCCCGAGGACAGCCGTGGCTGATTCCAGGGGAAGAGCTGAGACGCGCACTGGGTGCTGAAAGAGACGCAGGCGTTTGCGCATGTCTTGCACCAATTCCGTGTTCGCCACAGAAAACGCATTCTCCTCAGCCGCATTCAACGCCGCTGTCATGCGAGCTTCTCGACTGGCCCGCGGCGGCACCGACACGGTAGACGCGTTTTTCCGCTGCCGTGCGGTTCTCAGCTTGAAGCTGGCGGGGTCCAGTAGGCGAACTTCGGCAGGAGTCAAGTGCAAGCCAATGTGCAGCAGCAGTATGTCTTGTTCAGCAGACGCTAGGCTCGCCACCTTGGCGACAGCCGCCATATAGGCATGTCTGTTCTGCCCTGTGCGCAGCATCATGGACTGTTGCACTAGGCCAGTGACTCGCTTAATGTACGTGTTCATGGCGCGCATAAAGCCTGGCTGCTTGGACTCGTGGGCCGCAGCTACGATTTCCTCGATACGGTCTAAAAGCCATTCGAACACCGAAGGCCCCGAACACTCCTTGACGGCCCACGTGGCGACTTCGCGTAAGTCGGCCTCCATGCGTTGGCGCCGGTCGTCATCGAGTTGGGTTCGCAGAGCTTCCAACCGGTTTCGGATTGCGTTCTTGTTCAGGGTGGCGCTGTCCACTGTGAACTGCTTAGAGTAGCTGCGCTGGAACTTATCCAGAAATTCAACAAAGTCTTCCCATTGGTTATGCATGGAGGCTTGTCGCATGAGCAAACGGATGCGCTCTTGCAGCATGTCGATGCCCTCGGTTAGGTCTTCGATGACCTTTTCTGCATGTTCATAAGCATCCAGAAGGTCGTCTGCACTGCCTTTCGCGTGCAACGCTGCTTCCAGCGCATTGCGGCAGCTGCGCATGTTCTGCTGGCGTGCCCGGGAAGGTCGATTAAGCGACCAAAATGCATGCGCGAAAAGTTTTGCAGGCCGGGTCAGTCGGAATGCGGTGATGAGACCGTGGCGATCGGGAAATTGCTCTAACCATCCATCACGCGTAAGCACACGAACAACCAGATTGACCAATTGCAATGGGTCGCTCGATTCAGCCTCTGTGAATTCGTCTGGCTCCTGGTCGCTTTCGAACGCGCCCTGATTTTCGCGTACGACCGGCAGCAGCAACTCCTTCAAGGCCTCCCGTGTGAGGTTATGCGAGTAATCGGCAGCCGGGCCATGCAGTCGGTCATAGAGTGCCCGGAGGCAGGCCACAACGAGTTCGCGCCGAGAGCTGTTAACGGGTCGAAAAAACCTGCTGCGCTCACCATTAAAGAACAGTGTATCAGTCATATGAGAAAAATCAGGGTGTGAGCCGATACTGTGTTTAGGCAAAGGGTGCTCGTCCTATATGGGCAGCCGCCTGCACAAGGACAATGCACCGCTCTTTCGCGCGTGTCACTGCGTTGTAGAGCAAGCGCCGCTTCTGGTCGTCGCTGCCGCCGACCGCAGCAGGCCAAAGAACGATGACGTTGTCGAATTCTCGGTTCTTGGCTCCGTGAACTGTCATCCCCTTCCATCCATGAACATCGCTTCGTCGAATTTGGCGGCGCTGAGAAAAGGACTGTTCGACCAACTTCACGACCTCATCCCTTGTGAACTGCACCTTCGCCTTAGTCCGACGTTGAATCTCAAGCCATTCGGTCACATCCCTGGCCGCTCTGGCATCACCAGCAGCGGCGAGGACCGCAGCGATGGAAGCAGCGTCAGCCTGGTCGGCCAATTGGATCGTGGTGAGGTACTCGGCTGCAGCTTTTGCTTCCGACTGTTCCCAAGCGACGTTGTAAGGGCCTGCGCCTTTCTTGGTCTTGTTTGCGGCTGCCCAGGCCAATGCAGCCCTTGAAAACGCGCCATGTGTTGGGGTGATGATCGCAACACGCTTTCCTCCGCCGTACCAGCTCAAATTGGAGTTGATCCACGCACCAGCCAGCGGCGCTGTAGACGTCAGTGCAATCATGAAGAGTTTCTCTGACTTAGGCGCTTCGCTGGCGCGAATCGCACGTGCTGCATTGAGCAACTCGTCCACGTCGGTCCTACGGGGCTGCTTAAGTTCCTCCGGGGCGCATACTTGAGAGATCCATGCACATGCCGGATTGGGGCGAAGCTCCTCGCTGAGACATTGAAATTCATCCGCGGCGACGAAGACCTCCAATCTGTTGGCCAGGCCCGCGACCATGCCGAGACGATTTACAGTCATGTCTTGGGCTTCATCCACGACGAGGATAGGGAACGTCGCCGCCACCCAGTTGTGGACTTCCTTGATCTGTGCAAGGGCGCCGGCAGCTTCGCATACACGTTCGTACTCAGCTGGTTCGATGTTTGCGAAGCCGAGTGCCGCGGCGAGGGAACGCCAACGCCGAACCAGACGCCATGCGAAACTGTCGATGGTCGTGCATTCCGTCTTGCCCTTGAGGTTCTGAAGCATCCCAAGACGCTCTTCCAAGCGCCGGCGAGATCCGTGCATGAACGTGAGCGCCAAAACTTTCTGACCGGCATGCAAAGGTGCAGCGTCAAGATGCGCTGATAGTGAATCCATAAGCATGTGCGTCTTGCCACAACCAGCGCCGCCGGTGAATGCGCGAACCGTCATGGCTGAAACACCCACACCCCATTGGCGTCGCGAACGAAGCGCTGCGTCGCAGCATCGCCAGCGCAAGCACAAGCCAGACCACCCAGTAGGTCTGCCGCCCGCGCCCTGCAGGCTGGCGTCGTAGCGATGGCTTCCGCAAGGCTCTCGTAGGCGACGATGTCCATCTTCTTAGTCTTCAGATACGCGACCACCGCCGCGGTCGAAGCGGGAGGTTGAGGGGATATCTCCGCCAACTTCCCGACAACCGCCGCCTCGTCTGCATTGAGGATCCACCCGACAGCGTCTTCGATCATCGCGCCATCGTTCCAGCGGATGACCGCGCTCGGCGGCGCGGCTTCTTGCCGCAGTCGATCCGCATAGTCCAGCCCAACTGCGTCACCATCAACAAGGCAGCACACGCGTCTGTGGATCCGCTGCATCAGCCGGTGGGTTTCAACGACGTTCGCGTCTTCTGTGGGAACCACCCCGACTTCGATGGCGAAGGGGCGTTGCATCGTATCGATCCACCCTTCGGTCATCATCAAAGGCCGAAGGATGCAGCGTAGCAGCTGGAAATCGGCTCTGCCTTCTGGAACGAGAAGGGCAGGCTGCATCAATGCACTTAGTACATCAACCCGGCTGTGTTGGAAAAACTTACGCTTCCAGTTTGGGGCCGCTGCAGGGAGTGGGCTGACCAAAAATGGCTCGGCAGAGAGAACTCCATCATGTCTCTTCAAGATCAGCACCGAGGTTGGGTCTGCCATGCTGGCAACGAGCGGCGAATGCGTTGTTACGAAGGTCTGGGTAGACAGAGCTTGGACCCGCTGAACCAGCCGCTGCTGTGCAGAAGGCGGGAGATGAACTTCAGGCTCTTCCAGCGCCATGAGGAACTCTCTACCGCTTGCAGCACGAGCGCGGCCAAGCTCAAGCAACAGCAATAGGCCTTGCATGGAGACCAGCCCGCTGCCCTGTCTCCCGGCGGGTATGCTGAAGCCATCCGTTCCTGCGAAGTGGGCTGAAACGGCTTCCATAACCGACCGGCTGTCCGTACTGGTGAGCCTCAACTGGACCTTCGGAGCATTCGGAAACGAGCGCGCAAGTTCGTTATTCAGATTCTCGATCAGAGGTTGAATGCCCGGGTCAGTATCGATCGGCTGGGCCGGTGCCCTTAGACGATCGCGCTCGGCGAGCAATGCACCTGAAGGCTGAGCTGCGGCTGCCAGTACAGTCCGTTTGAAAAGCTCGTTCCCCCAGGAAAAGACTTTGTCCCATGTCCTGCTCGCGCGCACGAGATAGAAACTCAGTTCCTGGATGAGCTTGCCTGGAACAGGGGCCGGAGCCTCGTCGGCGAAAGGATCGATGGGCTCATCGTGGTCATGAAAGTAGCGCACCGTCTCAACAGCCAAGCTCTCTTGGTCGAAGCGCGCCTGAACGCCGAGTTGACAGCACAGCTTCCACGCGGGGTTGTTTCGTGCCGGATGCACATGGCCTGTTACCTCGTCAAGCCATTTAACGACCGCGCGTTCATCACGAAACCACTGGCTACTCTGCTCCGGGTCGTCTCCGGGAAAATCAGTGATCGTTGCTACGACTTTAATCCTGTCGGCCGCCTGTGGGTTAGATCCGAAGAAGTCATGCTCAGTCAGTTCGCGAACTAGCCGATCTCTGCCAAGCACGAGTGTCAAAGCTTCGATCAGGGTAGTCTTGCCAGTGTTGTTGTCTCCGACAACCACGGGGTGTCTGCCGAACTGCACGAAACCACTTCTTACGCCCCGAAAGTTCTCGATTTTCAAGTTGGCTATTCGCATTTTTCTCCTCTTTTTTTGTAGCGGGATAAACCACAGATCCATCCGCCACCTCCTCTGGCCCGCTAGAAGGCATCAGAGCCTTCTTCTTAGCCATGCCTTGCGTCAAGTATCGATCTAGCGCGACAATTTTGTCTTAACTCTTCAGTTCCACCCTAATGGTCTAGCAACTATGCTTTCCGGGACGAGCAGTCGGTAGACGAGGGAACGTATGTATAAAGATCATTCTCACTGCCGCACCCTCCATGAAGTCGGACCTTCTTTTAGCGGCATCGTGGCAAAGTCCCTTACGCGATCAATGCATGCGAGTTTAAGACGTAGGAATCAATATTTCCAATCAGTCGACGTTAGCAGTGCAGGTGGATCAATAGCTACAAGGCAGTCATCCATCGATTCTATTAAGGGGCCGCAGCACTAGCGCAGCTGTCATGAGAGGCCGCTAAAGCATTTCAACTCACTGTGATCCAGTCAGTTTCCGGGTTATGGCGCACAGCGGACTCCTGAGCAGATAGCAGGTCAACGTCTGGTATGAGCGGCAGCGATCACCGGTTTGCCAAATCTCAGCGTCTGCAACCAGCCTGATGCCGACTTCTGATTTCGAGGTCAGCTTTGCAGCTGTTGCAGCCGCTGATTGCGGCTGGGTGAACTACCGCTCACCTAGTCATTGCGCTCTTTCTGAGCGCTAAAACAGTCACTTCACCAATGACTGTTTTCAGGTCCGGAGTAGCTTCGCTCACAGCGGAAGCTGGAAGTCCGCTATGTCGGCCCGCGAATGAGTGCTGTCGAACTTGAGCCGCCATTCAGCGAGAAGCTAGAAAGCCGTCATTCATTGGCCAACATGGTCTGAAAACCTCGACTTCGTGCAGTTCCATAACACGCGAGTTCGCAAACCATATCACTGCAAATAGGCATGCCCGTGCGTAGGATATAGTGCTTGTTGAAAATTCGCTCGGGGATCTGATTCAACAACCGTGTGGCGCATAACACAGGATAGGCGGCAAGTTTCATGGCTGAATTTAGTACTGTATTTTCGTCCAGTGCATCTTCCAAAAGGCCCGGCTACAAGCCCCTTGTGGCATTTTTTCATGCCAATTTAGAACGCAAGCACCACATATGGCCTGCGCTTTTTAGCGGTCTACATTACGTTCGGCATCTCTACAAACGCGCACTGGCCAATGAATTCACGAGATTCCGCAATAGACGCTCGCTACAAGAACCCGGACAATGATCCGAGAGGGCCATACTTCCTTGCCGATGTCACGTCATCGTTTTATCGGCCGACGCTGCAATATGAGTGGCATGGTCACATGCCACCGCAAGGTCGATCTTGGCGCTATGCAAAAGAGCGTGCTGCGGGGTTAGAAGCCGAAGGTCGCATTGTCTTTCCGCCAAATGGCAGGCCTCGACTAAAGCGTTTCTTGAGCGAAGCTGCATCGGAAAGCAACGTTGAATCTGACCTTAAGCTCCCGTCGCGGCTTGAAGTTATCGTTCGGACGGCTATGAAAGCGATTCCGCTGGAAATCGCTAAGAATCCGAAGTGCCTCCGTGAAGTTGAGTGGAGAGACCTAGAGCGAGCTATGCGAGAGGTTTTTGAGCAGCTTGGATTTGAAACCGAATTAACTCGATCAGGGAAAGATGGAGGCTTTGATCTTCGACTTGAATGTGAAGAAGATGGAGAGAAACAAATCTTCCTGGTTGAAGTGAAGCACTGGCTTGCGAGCGGAAAAAAGCCAGGAAGCGAGGCTTTATCGGCCTTAGTTGATGTGGTAGCCAAAGCAGGCGGCACGACGAAGGGGCTGCTTGTCTCTTCGTCGGGCTTTACCGGAAATGTTCTGAGTGGGCGAACTGAAGTGGAGCAGCACACCGTCAGGATTGCTGGTCAAGAAAAGATTGTGACCCTGTGCCAGAGCTATCTTGAGAGTCTCGAAGGGTTTTGGGTCCCAACCACAGAGCTATCGGAAATGCTTCTCGAAGGGTCGAGCTAACCATGTCTACTTCGCTGAGATGCCGAACCCATCATTCCACCGGACCTGCGCGAATAGCCGCACAGGCCGGTGAATTAAAACGTTAGAACTCACAATCATGCGCGTCGAGATTCCGGCACCCGTTATCGCTGCATGCTCTCAGATCATGCTGGATCGTGAGACTCACCCATCCCTCAACCGGCTCTTCATGCATTCGGGAGCTCCGGGCGACCCGCCTGAAGGAAGCAAGCCCATCAAGGTCCAAGAATGGCTGCGACGTATAAACAGGGACGTGTCGGTCGAACCGTTGAAGATTCTCGGTCGACTCATCGAGACGTACATGGAGGAGCCACCTCCAGAGCCAAGCCCTTTTAGCGACTTGCCCCCTCCGACAGAAACTGAAACTCAGGAGAAATTGCGCAAAGCATTGGCTCGCTACGACCTGCAGTACGTGAAAGGCGGGAAAATCTCCAGCGCTGTCGGATCTCCCTCTCGATCCTTAGAGGACTTCGTCCGTGAGATGGATGTTCCAGCCATTGACCAGGAGTTCACTCGGGCACTGACCAACGTAGATGTGAACCCGCGGGAGGCCGTTTCGGCCGCGAGCAACATTCTGGAGAGCATTTGCAAGGTCTACATCGCTGAAGAGAGGCTGGACATGCCGGCAAAGCAGGACCTGAAGCCGGTTTGGAACGTTGTGCGCAAAGACCTAGGGTTCGATCCAAGTGTCGTGGAGGACCAAGACTTGCAGGTCATTCTCACGGGTCTCTTTGCCGTGGTCGATGGAATTGGAGCTCTACGAACCCATGCTAGCTCAGCTCATGGAGCTGGCAAGACAAGCTATAGATTGGAGCCGCGACATGCCAAGCTTGCCATTCACTCCGCGCACACAGTGGCACTCTTCGTCTTGGAGTCGTGGGAACGTAAGAAGCGGAGAGTGTCACCTAGCCGATGATCCGGGCGGTGAGTTCTAACATGGCGGTCAAGACCGACACACAACAGCACCTCGCGGCGCCTTGCAGTTGGTTGCGGCTCACCTCTACGTTGAGCGTCCGCTTTACTCGCAACTATCGCCCGCTCCTGGCCGAGGGCCGTCGTCTGATTGTCTCCGCTGAACGTCGGCAACCCGCTTGGACTTGCCGCTCGCGGCTTCTCGCCAGACGACAATTGAGGGCCGGAAATTTTAGTACACCGGCATGCTCTGGGCTACACCCGATGGCATACCGCCTTGACCGAAAGAACAAAGATGCCCGAAAAATCCAGCAGCCCTATTCACGCGCTTGCCAACAACATCCTCCATGCATTCGAAAATCCGCATGAGGGCTTCGTTGACCGATTGAAAGTGTCCGTGGAGAGGGGACACGTGCTCCCTGAGATTGCACTTCGGGACGACCTAGTCTCGCCTGTCGGGCCCAAAGCGGTCGATGAACCCGCGGAAATTCACCTGCACATCACCCATCTTGAGGTGCTATGGTGCTTCATCTATGGCTGGATGGTGCGCTACGAGGAAGGTTACCAGAAGCGTGCGCTTGCGCTTGAGAAAGGCACTATCTACATTTCTGCTGAACGATTGCTTTCCCGAGCGAACTTACTACTTGAGTGGGCCCAGTCAGTCGCCGACGAATACACGCCTTGGCCCACAGAGCTCCCCTCTCCAGTTTTTTGGGATAGCTCGACCGAGCACTGGTACACCGAAAAAGCAAACCTAATTTTTCAAGAAGCCGCCGCATTCCTTCTGTTCCACGAATGGATGCATGGGACGAGCAACCACATGGCGATCTGGCGCGGCCTGTCTCGGAACGAAAAGATCGAATTGGAAAAGGACGCCGACAACGGAGCATACGATGTCATTGTTGGTGATCAATCCGACGAAGAAAAACTGCACCTGGCGTGGGCAGTCCTGAGCGCCGTGCTTAGTTCGTACTACTTGTTTTCGACAAACACACCCGTTAAGCAACTCCGTCATCCGGAGTTGCATCATCGCGCTCAGCACCTACTCTTGGGATTTGATTTCACCGAGGAGCGGCTTCTGGCCTACTTTCATGGTCTTTGCGTGGAAGTGCTTCGGGACATATTCAAAGACGTCCCGTGGGACGACCCAGATGACGGTTACGAGACGGCAGAGGAGTTCCTCCAAGCGACTCTGGACCAACTCGACAGGATGTTGGACGAATCTACCACCACGCCACTACGTAGGTCGTCCCGCCTTCTAGCCAGTTAACTTGGCTGGGTCACCACGAAAGATGTCAGCTACTGCAGAGGCATTCATGGGCTGCTTGTCATCGCTGAGCGGCCGCTGGCGTGCGTGCCCCAACAGGCCGTAATCAGCCTGCACCAGTCGTTGAAGTGAACTATGCGGCTGACCGATGTTGGCCATGCATGAGCTGTCATCAGCCTTGCAAATTAAGCGATAGTTCTCCCGTTGCCTTGGCGACGGTGCATACACCAGCCCTCCTTTCATTTTTCGCCCCGCCAACGATGTCACGAAACCGGCAGCGCTTGAACCCAATCAGGTGTTGGTAGTAGGGGCGCGCCATGACCTCGGCCAATGTCTCCACGGCGGGCCTGCCAATGCGGATCGAAAGGTGCAGGAAAAGATCGCTCTCCACTGCAACCATCACATGGGCACCCCATGCGTCTGGGCGGTCATGCACCAGGGCCAGATCAAAGGCCTGTGGTGTGGCAACTTCATCCGTATATTCCGAGTCTTCCCACAAGTTGCTGGAGCGCAAATCGCCAATGGAGAATCCGTGCTCGCGTAAAAACTCATAGGCGTATTGCTGGCAGTTGGCGCCACCGGTCAGCCCACTGACACCAGGGGCGCCAGGGTAGCGCTCAAATACAAAGGGCACACCGTGGAAGCGTGAGGGAACAAGAAGTGGGGATCTGCGCAGGTCCAGTGCCTCGGCAGAGCAGAAAGGGGCGTTGAGGGGATGGGGGGCGTTGGTCATCAAATCTCCGGAATGGAAGGAATACCAAAACGCCCAGGCGAACGGCTCATGCATCATGCTCCCTGATGGTGCTCCATCTTTTTCGCCAGTCACATGACCCGGCCAGCATAGCCAAAAGTGATTCGGCGAACAAGCGCGGGCCTGCAGATCACCTGCAGCTTGCTGATCTCTCTTGCTACTTAAGCCGATATGGACCCGGGCAAAGATCCGCCCACCGGCACCCAGCCTTTCACATGCTCCACCAAGGCCCTTAGCTTGCGCGGCTGGTTTCTGCGGTTGGGGTAGTAGAGGTAAAAGCCGGGAAAGTAGGGCAGGTAGCTGTCCAGCACCGAGACCAGCTCCCCGCGTTCCAGGTAGGGCGCAAAGGTCTCCTCCATGCCGATGGTGATGCCGCCATCGGCCAGCGCGGTGCGCACCATCAGCAGCATGTCATTGGTGGTGACACGGGGGGCGACCGCGAGGCTGAAATCGCGGCCGTTTTCCTGGAATTCCCAGCGGTATGGGGCGAACTCCAGCTCCGCGCGCCAGCCGATGCAGCGGTGGCCCAGCAGGTCATTGGGGTGCTGGGGTGTTCCCTGTGCGCACAGGTAGGCGGGGGTGGCGACGACCACTTGCCGTTGCGGCCCTGTCAGCGGGATGGCGATCATGTCCTGCTCGATGACTTCACCGAGACGCAGGCCGGCATCGAAGCCGCCGGCAATGATGTCGGATTCGTCATCGGTGACGGTGACATCCAAGGTGATGTGCGGGTGGGCGGCGGTAAAGGCGCTGATCAAGGGACCGGACAGAAAGCGCTCGGCGATGGAGGTGACCGCCACGCGCAAAAGGCCGCGCGCTGGGCCTTCTTCGGATACTTCTTCGAGCGCCACCTGCACGGCAGCCAAGGGGCCGCTGATTTGCTGGTGCAGCGTCTGGCCGGCCTCGGTCAGGCGCACATGGCGGGTGGTGCGGTGGACCAGGGCGATGCCCAGCTGGTCCTCCAGCTTGCGCATGGCTTGGCTGACGGCAGAGCGTGTCACACCCAGTTGGTCGGCGGCAGCACGGAAGTTTTGTGCTTTGGCCACCGCCAAAAAGCAGGGGAGGAGCTGGAGTTCGTCTTTCATTGGTTAGAAAGTCTAACCAAATTGTGCAGCATTGGCGCACTTCTCTGATCAAGCCAAGCTGCCTACAGTTTGAACTTTCCAACGCCATTGCAGAAAGTTCGCTATGAAAAACTTGCTCGACAAAGTCATTTTGATCACCGGTGCCAGCAGCGGTATCGGTGAGGCCAGCGCCAAGCTGCTGGCCGCCCATGGCGCCACCGTTGTGCTCGGCGCCCGCCGGGTCGACAAACTGGGCCAGATCGTGGCCGATATCCAGAACGCAGGCGGCGCGGCCGAAGCGCTGGCGCTGGATGTGACCCAGCGTGCGCAGCTGCAAGCCTTTGCCGACCATGCGATGGCGCGCTATGGGCGCATCGATGCCATCATCAACAACGCTGGCGTGATGCCGCTGTCACCGCTTGCCGCATTGCGGGTGGACGAGTGGGACTGGATGATCGATGTGAACATTCGCGGTGTGCTGCACGGCATTGCGGCGGTGTTGCCCACCATGCGCCAACAGGGCTTTGGGCATGTTGTGAACATTGCCTCCATCGGTGCGCATGCGGTGTCTCCAACTGCCGCCGTTTATTGCGCTACCAAGTACGCGGTATGGGCCATCTCGGAAGGCCTGCGGCAGGAAAGCAGCGACATCCGCGTGACCACGATCAGCCCCGGGGTGACGGAGTCGGAGTTGGCGGAGACCATCACGGATGCCGCTGGCCGCGAAGAGATGAAGGAGTTTCGCAATGTGGCCATCAGCGCATCGGCGATCGCGCGGGCCATCCATTTTGCAATCTCGCAGCCGGCGGATGTGGATACCAGCGAGATCATCATGCGGCCTACGGCGAGCCCGCATTGAAGAACCTGGCGGTGTAGCTAATCACAATGCGCGGTATTGGCTGAACACCGACCTGACCATGGCTGGGCAGGTCGGTGCTGACAACTTGTTTATCCCTGCATCTTGCTTCGCCGCTGCAGTCCCAGGCCTGCGATGAGCACGCCCAAGAGCGCCAGGGCCCAAGTGCCCAAGGTGGGGACCGGCGTCGCCGTGGCCGCAGCAGGTGAAGCCACCACCTGCAAGCTGAATTGCTGCGCAGGGCTTTGAAGCTGTGGATTGCTGTTGTCAGTGACCTGCACGCTAAAGCTAAACACACCGGTGGCCTTCGCCGCAGTCGCTGTTTTCTGCACCGCCACTTTAGGCACCGTGCCACTGATGACTCCGGTGGCCGTATCTAGTGTCATGCCAGGCGGCAAGCTGCCATCCACCACCGCCCAGGTGTAAGGAGCAGTGCCGCCTGTTGCGGCCAAGCTTTGGCTATATACCTGCCCTTCGGTCGCATCGGGCAAGTTGCCCGTGGTCGTGATGACAGGCAGCGCCGTAAATGCTGCTGATACGGTGACCGCTGCGGTCACATTGTTCAGTTCGCAGTCGTTGGAGGAGGCTACGCGTGTGCAACCCGAGAAACTGGCCACCGTGAACCCCGCATCTGGGACAGCCGTGCAAGTGCCATTGCTGCCATGCGCAACTGGATTGGGCGTACAGCTCATGGTGCCGTTGGCGGGTGGGGTGACCGTGATGGGGTAAGTAAGGGCTGCAAACGTGATTGCCACCGTAGCTGTTGCAGTCACATTGTTCAGTTCGCAGTCATTGGTGGAACCTACGCGTGTGCAACCCGAAAAGCTGGCTACAGAGAATCCAGCATCGGGAACTGCGATGCAGGTGGCGTTGCCGCCATCGGCTACTGGATTGGGCGTGCAGCTCATGGTGCCGTGAAGAGATGGTGTTACTGTGATGCTGTGTATGGGACCCCGAACGTAGCTAAGGTCGTCCATCGCAAAATGAGTTCCAGCGCCGGTGTATCCTTCATGTGGCGTACCACCTGATGAGGTAAACACCACGCGGTCAACATTGCTGGCCGTGGTAAAGGTAATCAAGCTGGGGGCCGTTGCAATCAAGGTGATGGTTTGCACCCCGACACTGGTGCTGCCATCAAAGCCTTCAATCTGGACTTGTAGATTGTCATTCCATGCGCCAGTCATTTGTGCTTGGACCAGGGTAAACAAACCACCGCCTGTTTTGGTCAACGTCATCGGGTTTCCACCGCCGTTGTAGATGACATTTGAACCGGAGGTGACTGCAGGCCTGTAACCGGACATACTTATTTCAGGACGCAGTCCATTTTGGCAAAATCCATTTGTCCACATCAGACCAGCGGTTCCATCAGGAATTTGATCGCCAGAACAAGATATTCCTTCAAAGTCTTCAGTCATGGCTTGCGCTTGGACATGACCACTCGCTAGAAGCAAAACAAAGGGGAGGATGGCCAGCCAGGGCCAGCGAGAGCGGATGAATTTTGAAATTGAAAACATGTTGATTTGAAATATTTGTTTACATTTGCCTTTATATGAAAAAAGGAATGCCTCTGTCTATCCCGTGAACTAGGTAATTGGGTGGAGACTGATGGATCTCCATTCCTTCTATCAATCCCACTCCCCCTCACCGAAAATCCCGGCTCCGAATCCGCAGGCTGTCATACCAGTCCGACACATCCCGCAGCTGGTGCGCGATCAGGTTGCCCACCTCGCCGCTGCGCTGCCAGCGGCCTTGCACGGCCAGGAACTGGGCGTGCAGCAGGGCGTCGCGCTGGGCGCTGCGCAGCTGGGGCCAGCAGATGACTTGCAGGTTGCCGGTTTCGTCCTCCAGGGTGATAAAGACGACGCCTTTGGCGGTGGGGGGCTGCTGGCGCAGGGTGACGATGCCGCAGGCGCGCACCCAGCTGCCGTCGCGGGCTTCGCGCAGCTCGGCCTGGGTTTGGAAGCGGTGGCGCTGCAGGCGTTCGCGCAGCAAGGCCATGGGGTGGCGGCGCAGGCTCAGGCCCAGCGCGGCATAGTCCCAGTGGATGTCTTCCTGCTCGCTGGCAGCGGGCAGTTGCAGCTCGTCCTCATCGATGGGGGCTGCGCGCAGCAGGCGGCTGTGGTGCAGCGGGGCGGAGGCCTGCCAGAGCTGGTGGCGGCGGTGGCCTTCGAGGCTGGCCAGTGCATCGGCAGCGGCCAGGTTCTTCATCGCCGGGGCGTCCAGCTGGGCGCGGCGGGCCAGGTCCTGGGCGCTCTCAAAGGGGGCGGCGTCGCGGGCCTGCAGCAGGCGCTTGACTTGCGTTTGCTGCAGCTGCTTGACCAGGCGCAGGCCCAGGCGCACGGCGGGGTGGGGGCCGCTGGCGGCTTCTGTAGTGCAGTCCATGCCGCTGTGCATCACATCGACGGGCAGCACCTGCACGCCATGGCGCTGGGCGTCCTGGATCAGCTGGCTGTTGCTGTAAAAGCCCAGCGGCTGGCTGTTGATCATGGCCACCAGAAACTCGGCCGGGTAGTGGCATTTGATCCAGGCACTGAAGTACACGAGGATCGCAAAACTGGCGGCATGGCTCTCCGGAAAACCGTATTCCGAAAAGCCCTGGATCTGCTGAAAGATCGATTCGGCAAAGGCCTGCGAATAGCCATTGCCGGTCATGCCGTTGATGATTTTGTCGTAGTACTTTTGCAGGTTGCCGGTGCGGCGCCAGGCGGCCATCGAGCGGCGCAGCTGGTCGGCCTCGCCGGCGCTGAAACCGGCCGCATCGATGGCGATCTGCATCACCTGCTCCTGGAAGATGGGCACGCCCAGGGTCCGCTCCAGTGCCGGGCGCAGCAGCTCGCTTTCGTACTGGATTTCTTCCAGCCCCTGGCGGCGGCGCAGATAGGGGTGAACCATGCCGCCCTGGATGGGGCCGGGCCGCACCAGCGCGACCTCGATCACCAGGTCGTAGAACGCTCGCGGGCGCAGGCGCGGCAGCATGCTCATCTGGGCGCGGCTCTCGATCTGGAAGACGCCGATGGTGTCGGCCGCGCAGATCATGTCGTAGGTGGCGGTGTCTCCGTGCGGGATATCGCCCAGCGCAAAGCTGCGGCCCTGGCGTGCGCCCACCAGGTGCAGCATTTTTTGCAGCGCGGTGAGCATGCCCAGCGCCAGCACATCGACCTTGAGCAGGCCGACGGCATCGAGGTCGTCCTTGTCCCACTGGATGACGGTGCGGTTTTCCATGCTGGCGCGCTCGATCGGCACGATGCGCGAGAGCGGGCCGCGCGTGAGCACAAAGCCGCCCACATGCTGGGACAGGTGGCGCGGAAAATCGCGCAGCGTCTCGACCAGCTCCTGCAGCTGGCGCACGGCCAGGTCGCCCGCCTGCAGGCCGCACTGGGCCAGCGCTTCGGCCCGCAGCAGTTCGTCGTCCCAGCGCGAATGGTCGCGTGCCAGCAGATCGATGCTGGGCGGCGCAAAGCCCAGGGCCTTGGCCACATCGCGGATCGCGGATTTGCGCCGGTAGCGGATGACCACGGCAGTGAGGCCTGCGCGGTGCAGGCCGTATTTTTTGTACAGGTACTGGATGACTTCTTCGCGCCGGGCATGCTCGAAGTCGACATCGATATCGGGCGGCTCGTTGCGCTCCTTGCTGATAAAGCGCTCGAACAGCAGCCTGCTCTTGTGCGGGTCAACCTCGGTGATCTGCAGGCAAAAACAGACGGCCGAGTTGGCGGCCGAGCCCCGGCCCTGGCAGAGGATGTCCTTGCTGCGGGCAAAGCGCACGATGTCGTAGACGGTCAAAAAGTAGTGCTCGTACTGCAGTTCGGAGATAAGGGCCAGCTCTTTTTCCAAGGTGGCCTGCACCTGCGGCGGCGTGCCTTGCGGCCAGCGGCGGGCCGCCCCTTCGTAGCTGAGCTGGCGCAGATAGGCCGCTGGTGTGAGCTGGGGCGGCACCACCTCGTCGGGGTACTGGTAGCGCAGCTCGGTCAGCGAGAACTGGCAACGCGCTGCAATGCCCAGGCTGGCCTCCAGCAGATCGGGCGGGTACATCTGCGCCAGCCGCAGCCGGCTGCGCAGGTGCTGCTCGGCATTGGGCTGCAGCGCGTAGCCGCAGTCGGTGAGCGGGCGGCGCAGGCGGATGGCGGTCAGCACATCCTGCATGGGCTTGCGCGAGCGCACATGCATGTGCACATTGCCGGCGGCCACCAGCGGCGCGCCACTGCTGCTGCCCGCCGCACGCATCTGCGCCAGCCAGGCCTCGTCGCCCAGGCTGCGGTCCAGCTGCACGGCCAGCCAGCAGCGGCCGGCAAAGTGCTGCTGCAGCCAGGCGGCCTGGGCCTGGATCTGCGCTGTGCTGGCCTGGCGGCTGGGGGCCAGCAGCAGCAGGCAGTCCTGCAGCGCGCGCGGGTGGATGGCTGCCTGCGCCAGCGCATAGCTGCCCTTGGGCGATTTGCGCCGCAGCTGGGTGATGAGGGCGCAGAGGTTGCCGTAGCCATGCAGGTTGCAGGCCAGTGCCACCAGGGTGAAGGCGGGCGCGGCCGCATCGCTGGGCTGCACTTCGAACTGCGCGCCCACGATCAGCGGCAGCCCGCAGTCACGCGCTGCGACATGGGCGCGTACGATGCCTGCGAGCGAGCATTCATCGGTCAGGGCCAGCGCGCGGTAGCCCTGGGCCTGGGCGCGCTCGACCAGCTCATGCGGGTGGCTGGCGCCGCGCAGAAAGCTGAAATTGCTCAGGCACCACAGCTCGGCGTAGGGCGGGATGGAGAGTTTGGGACGGGTGGCCATGGCTTGGGACGGGGGCTGCGCAGCTCAGGCAAAGCGGCCATGCAAAAACCAGGCGCCGCTGTTGGCCGACAAGCGGGTGTGGAAGATCCACAGCAAGCCGGCATGCGGGCTGTGGGCGACCCAGTAATCACGCAGCGCGGTGTGGGCGGTTTGGGAGAGGGGGGCGGGTTGGGGCGGGCTTTCGCGGTGATCGCGCTGATCGCCGTGGTCGCTGTCAGGGGCTGCCTCGCCCGTGTGGGTGTCGCCATCCGCATCGCTCACCGGCAAAAAGCCAGGGCTGCGGTGCCACCAGCCGCCTTCGATGCGCTGCGGGCCCAGCAGCAGCTGCAAGGGGCCGTGGTAGAGCGGCCGGCTCTGGCTGTCTTGCAGCAGTTGCAGGGGGGTGAGCAGCAAGAAGCTGGGTTGGGCAAGGGGCGGCACATGCAGCGGTGCATGCAGCCGTGAATGGGGCTGTGCAGCGGGTGGGGCGGCCTTGGCCTTGCCGGCGGGCTGCGCGGGGAGCCACTGCACCTGCCACTCGGGGCGGTGGTCGGGCCGCAGCAGCGGGCGCTGCACCTGGTCTTCGCCCAGGCGGGCGGTGATGCGTTCGAGCACCTGCTCCAGGCTTTCGCCATCGGCGGTTTTGTCGGGCAGCAGGCTGGCGCTGCGCTCTTGCAGCGCTTCGGGCGCATCGGCATGCAGGCTCAGCTCGCCCACGGGGGCTTGCAGCTCTACATGGGCCAGGTGCTCTTGCAGCAGGCGGCACAGGTGCTGCAGATCGCGCGTGGTGCTGGCGGTGTGGATGGTCAGCTCGCCGCCATCGCCCACATGGCGGGAGCGCATTGCATCATGGCTCCAGCACAGCCGAAAGCTGCGCACGCCCGCCCGCTGCGCCGCCAGCCAGCCGCACAGCTGCAGCAGCAGGTGGCGCGCGCCATGCATCAGCGCATCGGCCTGGTCGATGCGCATGGGCAGCTCCAGCCGGGCATCAAAGCGGGCGGGCAGCTGGATCCAGGGGTAGCGGTCGGGCAGCAGGCCATGGGCCTGGTCGAGGGCTTTCAAGATGCCCGTATCCATGCGCCGGGCCAGTGCGCCCCGGGGCAGCGCATGCACGGCGCCCAGGCTCTGGCAGCCCAGCTGGCTCAGCAGCTCGGCATGGCGGGCCACCGCATCGATGGCCTGCAAGGGCAGGGGCGCCAGCACCTGGGGCAGCGGCTGGCCCATGCCGTGGCGGATGCCGCAGCGCGCCAGCGCAATGGCAGCCAGGCTGGTGGGGGCCCAGCTGATGGCTTGCACGCCCAGCTGCCGGCTCTCGCGCAGCAGGCGCCGGGCCAGCTGCTGGCGCCCGCCAAACAGGCGCTCGCTGGCCGAGAGCTCCAGCACCAGCGCATCGCCAAACACACTGTCCGAGGGCACGCAGGCCAGGCGCGGCGTGAACTGCTGCGCCCACAGTGCCAGGCCTTGCATCTGGGCCGTGGGCGTGGCGGGCGCGGCTGGGGTGGCCTCAGTGCTGCAGGCTGGACTGGGGCGCGCGCTGGCGGCGGGGCGGGGGAGTTGGGGCAGCAGAGCGGCCCAGATCGCTGTCATGGTCTGGCAAGAGGATGGCTCGGGTCGAGGTGGTGGAAGGAAGGGTGGCTGGCTGCGGCACGGTGCCGGGCCACAGGCGGGTGGGCAGCACGGCTTGCAGGCTGGGCGGCACGGCGGGCAGCTCCAGCGTGCCCTCGTGCACAGGGCCCCGGCGTTTGAGCAGCTCCAGCTGCAGCGACCAGGGCTGGCTGCTGCGCACCAAGAGGCGCAACGGCGCGGCCGAGGCCTGGTGCCGGCTGCTCTCGGGCCGGAACACAAACACCAGGCCTTCAAACTGCTGGGCGCTGATCTGCAGGCGGCGAATCTGCTCGGGCTGCACCTGCGGCAGCCAGGCCAGCAGTGCGGCGGCGGCATTGGCCCGGAGCAGCTGCTCCAGCGCCCAGAGCTGGTCTTGCGGGCGGCTGCCATGGATCCAGACCAGCTGCCCAGGCGCCAGGCCGCTCTGCGCCAGCCCGCTGGCATGGGGCGGCAGCGGCGGGCCCAGTGCGATGACGGGTTTGTGCGGCGGGCACTGCTGCAGGGCCTTGCCGGTCAGGCGCCACTCCAGGGTGCCGGCCTGGGGCTGCAGCACCTCCGTCAGGCACTGGCTGGGCCAGCCCCTGCCAGGCAGCTGGGCATCGAGCGCATCCCAGCCGGTGGGGACGCCCGCCATCGGCGCGCGCACCAGGTGGTCGCCGCGCCAGAGCTGGGCGGCCACCGTGGGCGGCAGGGACAGGGCATCGAGTAGAGGCATGGCAAATAACTGTATATATGTACAGTATAAGAGCTTGTGCCTGGCTTATGTGTAACAGCGGGCGGGCACATGCGGAGCGACTGGGCCGGAAAGTGAGTGTCTGCCTTTGAAAACAACCCATTGCAGCTTTGTTTTGAAGCTGGCAGCCAGCCCGGGTAAGATCGCGGTACATGCAAATACCAGAACCCCACGACTCTGCCGACCGCCCTGCGCCGCCGTCTTCTGCCGCCTCTGCGCGGCGTGCGGCCGTGGTCGATGGTGTGGCGGTGGACGGCCTGGCGCCGGTGCCGCATCTGGAGCGCAAGGCCGGGGCATTGCTGCTGTTTACCTTGCTGCTGATCCTGGGCTCGGCCTTTTATCTGATGTATGCGCGCGGCGTATTTGAGCCCAAGCAGTCGCTGATCCTGACGGCCGATGACTCCGAGGGCGTCTCCATCGGCCTGGACATGACCTTCTCCGGTTTTGCGATCGGCAAGGTCAGCAAGATCGAGCTGGCGCCTGATGGCACGGTGCGCATCCATGTGGATGTGCCCGAGAAAGACGCGCACTGGCTGCGCAGCAGCAGCGTGTTCACCCTGGTCAAGGGCCTGGTGGGCGGCACGACGATCAAGGCCTACTCGGGCATTCTGGATGACCCGCAGCTGGAGGACGGCGCCGTGCGCGCGGTGCTCTCGGGTGATGCGACGGCCGAGCTGCCGCAGCTGATGAGCAATGCCCGCCAGCTGCTGGAGAACCTGAACATGATGACCTCGGCCGGCTCGGCCTTGGGCGGCACCCTGGAGCAACTGCGTGACCTGAGCACCAAGCTCAACGGCCCCAGCGGCGCGCTGGGCGTGGTGATGGGCGGCGACGCCGAGGCGCGCAAGATATCGCAGACGCTGGACCGCACCAACCAGCTGCTGGCGCGGCTCGATGGCCTGGCCAAGAATGCCGACAAGCAGGTCTTCGGGGCCGATGGCGTGATGCCCGAAGTGCGCGCCACGGTGCAGCAGCTCAATGCCGTGCTGGGCGATGTGCGCGGCAGCTTGAAGAAGGTGGATGCGGTGCTGGTGGAGGCCCAGGCCGTGGGTGCCAATGCCAAGGATGCGACCAACCAGCTGGGCGATTTGCGCGCCGATGTAGAGGCGAACCTGCGCAAGGTGGAAGGCATGCTGACCGAGCTGAACCGCAAATGGCCGTTTGCCAAAAAAGATGCCGAGGTGCGACTGCCATGAGCGCAGCTATTGCCATCACCACCCGCCTGGCCGCCGCACTGCTGGCCGCCGCTGTGCTGGGCGGCTGCGCCAGCAGCAAAAAGGCGCCCGACTGGGCGATCAACGAACAAGGCGCTGCCGAACGCGCGACCGATGCCTACCTGTCGGGCAACAGCCGGGTGGCGGATGCCGAATGGCGGCGTGCGCGCGATGAGGTCAGCCGCACCGCACGGCCTGATCTGCTGGCCCGATTGGAGCTGGCGCGCTGCGCCGCGCAGGTGGCCGCCTTGGATGCCGCCCCTTGCACAGGTTTTGAAGCGGTGGCCCAGGATGCCGCCGATGCCGAGCAGGTCTATGCGCGCTATCTGCAGGGCCAGTTGGCTGCCGGCGATGTGGCCTTGCTGCCCAAGGCCCAGCAGGCGGTGGCGCCCCTGGCGCCTGCGCAGGCAGCCGCTGCGCTGGCTGCGATAGAGGACCCGCTCTCGCGCCTGGTTGCTGCCGGCGTGCTGGCGGTGCGCGGGCCGTTGCCGATGGCGGTCGTCACCCAGGCGGTGGATACCGCCTCGGCCCAGGGCTGGCGCCGCGCTGTGATGGCCTGGCTGATCAACCAGCAGCGCCTGGCGCGGGAGCTGGGCGATACGGCGCTGGCCGACCAGGTGCAGCGCCGCCTGGATCTCTTGCAGGCAACGCAGAAATAAGCCTGCAGCCGCTCAAGCGCTGCATCCACTCACACCGATTGACCGGTCGCCGTATCGGGCGCGGGCTCTGGCTGCGTGCCCGGATAGGGGTGCTCGGGGTTGCCTGGGTAGGGGTGCACCGGCTCGCTCGGATAGGGATGCTGCGGGTTGCCCGGGTAGGGATGCAAAGGGCTGGGCTCATACGTGCCCGGCTCACCAGGCGCCGGCTGGGGCTGGCCGGGGATAGGGGGCTGGGTATGCGATTGGCTGGGGTCGTAGGGCTGGGGCATGGTCGTTCTCCTGCTGCGGCATAGGCAGCGCATGCAAAAGCCCAGTGTTGCAAGCGCCATCGCTGCGCTGTGTAGGCCTGGGGAGCGCGCAAAGGTACGCGCATCGCCGTTACGCCCTGTGTAAAGCGGAACAAGCGGCAGCAAAGCGTTTTTCTGACAGGCAGCGCCTTGCGCCAGGGCTAGGCTGAAAGCATTGACTCAGCCCTCGGAGGACCCCATGCCCCATCTGCCCCCTGCACACCTTGCGCTGGCCACGCCACAAGCGCAAAAGCCAGTCCCCACCACCCCCAAGAAGCCCCAGCCCGGTGGCGGCGGCCCGCCTGCCGATGGTGATCCATCGCAGTAAGGCCCCTCCATCCCACGCCACCCCGCCTCAACGCAGCACCCCAGGAGATCCGCAATGCCCCAAGGAGACAAGTCCGCTTATACCGATAAGCAAAAACGCATGGCCCGCCATATCGAGAAAAGCTACGAGCAAAAGGGCGTGTCGGAAGATGAAGCCGCAGCACGTGCCTGGGCCACGGTGAACAAGGAAACGGGCGGCGGCAAGCTCTCCGGATCTGGCCGGGGCAAGGCGACCGGGCCGGGGTCGCGGCTGGCGGCCGTGCGCTCGGCAGCGGCCAAAAAAGCCGCTGCCAGCCGCAGCCCCGAGGAGCGCTCCGCATCGGCCAAAAAGGCGGCAGCCACCCGCAAGCGCAACGCCGCTGCCAAGAAGCACTAAGAATAAGGAACGGGCCAGCCACCGGTGGGTGTGCTGGCCTGTTGCGTTGCCGGTTTAAACCGGTTCCGGATCCTTGACCGGTGGTTCATGCCCCGGCTCCTCGATCGGCAAGGTGCTGTCTGGCGGATCGATGGGCTCGGGCTTGGGCAGATCCGGCGGCGGTGGTGCCACCGGCGGTTGAGGGGGCGTAGTAGGGGTTGGCATGGCGGCCTCCTTTCTGCCTTGTTTGTACTGCGCGCTGCGGCGGCCGTATGTCGGACAAGCTTGTCAGCGGGTAAGTGCATGTAGGGCTGTCGAGGTTGATGTAGCAGCGGTTTGCCGCAGCTTCCCGTTCGTTGCTATGTCGTTTTGTTTTTTGAAGTTCAAGACCCAAGGAGTTTCAGCATGAGTCCATCCACCAGCAAATCCAAAAAGCGCGCCAGCAAGAAGCCTTCGCCAGAAAAGCGCTCGGTCGCGGAGGTGGTAGCTGCGCAGCAGCGCATCCAGCAAGCGCAAACCCGCAATGACGCCCGGGACAAGGCGGCCAAGGCATCCCCAAAAACCAAGCGCAGCAAAGACGGCAAAGGCAGCAAGAAGACGGCACCCGGCCCCGGCCACGCCGTGCCCACGCCGCCGATGTCCGGCAAAAAGCTGGCCAAACCCGGGCATGAGAAGGCGCTGGATCTGCAGCCGCTCTACCTGGCAGACAACTACCGGGGCAGCGGCAAGCTGGAGGGCAAGACGGCGGTGATCACCGGCGGCGACTCGGGCATTGGCCGGGCGGTGGCCGTGCTGTTTGCCCGCGAGGGCGCGAATGTGGCGATCCTCTACCTCAATGAGCACGACGATGCCCAGGAGACCTGCCGCCTGATCGAGGACGAGGGCCAGCAGAGCCTGGCAATCTCCGGCAATGTGCAGGACCCGCAGTTTTGCGACAAGGCCGTCAAGCAGGTGCTGAAAAAATTTGGCGCGCTCAATGTGCTGGTCAACAATGCCGCGTTCCAGCAGCATGCGGCCGATATCGAAGACCTGAATACCGAGCGGCTGGACGAGACCTTTCGCACCAATATCTTTGGCTACTTCCACATGGTCAAGGCCGCCATTCCGTACCTGCAGCGGGGCGATGCGATTGTGAACACCGGCTCGGTCACCGGCCTGCGCGGCAGCAAGCAGCTGCTGGACTACTCTGCGACCAAGGGCGCCATCCATGCGTTTACCAAAGCGCTGGCGCAGAACCTGATGGAGCGCGGCATACGGGTGAATGCAGTGGCCCCGGGCCCGGTCTGGACGCCGCTGAACCCGGCCGATAAAAACCCCGAGGACCTGCGCAAGTTTGGCGCCGATACGCAGATGGGCCGGCCCGCGCAGCCCGAGGAGCTGGCGCCCGCCTATGTGTTTTTGGCATCGCAGGCCTGCTCCAGCTATATCTCCGGCATTGTGTTGCCGGTGACGGGAAGCGTGGGCGAATCCTGAACGAAGGCTTGCGGATGCAGCGCTTTACCTCGATCTCAGCGGATGGGGTTGAAATGATAATGAGAATGCATTATCATTTTTGCTTCTGTTGCTGTTTTGGAGAAGCTCTGCCATGCAAGTCCTGTCCTCGCTCAAAGAAGCCAAGAAGCGCCACCGTGATTGCCAGGTGGTCAAGCGCCGTGGCCGCATCTATGTGATCTGCAAGTCCAACCCGCGCTTCAAGGCGCGCCAGGGCGGGGCCAAGAACAAGCACAAGGGTTGAGTGGGGTGGGCTGATCGGCCCACAACCGACTCTAGCGGGTGCTGTCAGTCCCGCTTGGCTTCCTCGGCCTGGCGGGCTTTGTCGGCCAGGATGTCGAACTCCTTGCGCAGCGCATCCAGCTCGTCTTCGTCCAGCTCTTCGAGCGAGAGCATGCGGTTGCGGGCCGGTTCGATCGCGCGGATGAGCTCGTCGAGCTTGATCTGCATGGCCTCGGTGTCGCTGTTCTGGGTGGACTGGATCAGGAACACCATCAAGAAGGTGATGATGGTGGTGCCGGTGTTGATCACCAACTGCCAGGTGTCGTTGAAACCAAAGACCGGGCCGCTGAGGGCCCAGAGCACGATGACCGCCAGGGCGCCGACAAAGCAGACGGGATGGCCGCTGAACTTGGCAACCGAGCGGGCAATTTTGTTGAAAGGGGAATGGGGGGTCTTCACAGGGACTCCTTCGTTCAGGGATGGGGTCCAGCATAGAAGCAAGAGGAGCGGCCAGGGTGCCGCTGCAGATCAAGTGGCTGTAGGAGGGTGGCGGCATTCCTGCTGCAGCCATTCGCCAAAGCGCTGGTAGCTTTCCATATCGCTGCGCCAGGTGGGGGCGCAGAGGTAGTAGCCCAGTGGGCTTTCAAAGCGCTGGCCCAGGGGCTCGACCAGTTTGTGTGAGGCCAGCGACTCCTGCAGCAGGCAACTGGGGACCAAGGCAACGCCCAGGCCGCCAATGGCCGCCTGGATGATGAGGGTGAAGAGGTTGAAGCCCGGGCCGATACGTGCGCCTTCATAGGGGCCGGCATAGGCGGTGAACCAGTCGTCCCAGGAGGTGGGCAGCTCGATATGCTGCAGCAGGCTGCACTGCTTGAGGTCGTTGAAGTGCGCAATCGGGTGCTGCTGCAGGTAGCTGGGTGAGCAGACGATGCTGGTCTCGCGCCCGATCAGGTACTGGGCATCGGCAATCGGCCAGTCGCCGTAGCCGTACTGGATGGAGGCATCGAAGCCATCGCCGGTCTCGGCGCTATCGGTGGTGCTGTAGCGCACAAAGTGGATGGCAATGTGCGGGTTGCGGACGCGAAAGCTCTCCAGCCGGGGAAACAGCCAGTTGGCGGCAAAGGTGGGCGCGACCGACAGGCTGAGCAGATGGGCGTTCTGCGCGGTGGAGATGACCTGGGTGGTGGCGCGTTCGAGCGATTCCATCGCCGGGCGCACGAGTTTGAGGTAGTTCTCGCCAATATGGGTCAGCGCCAAGCCATGGCTGCGGCGCATGAACAGCGGGTGGCCCAGGTAGGCCTCCAGGCCTGCAATGTGGCGGCTGATGGCGCTTTGCGTGACAAACAGCTCCTTGGCGGCCTTGGAAAACGACAGGTGCTGCGCCGACAGCAAAAAGGCATTCAGCTCGGAGATCGTGGGGCAGCGTCGGCGCATGGGGTATGAGCTCCACTCATGATGGTAGGAAGAATTGGCAGATGCATGACGTCATGTCATTGCCACATATTGTTGCAGCTTGGCTAGAGTTCGGGGCATTAGAGGCAACCATGGCGCTGTGAACGCCACAACCGATTATGCAATCCACCCTGATCCGCAATGCCAAGATTCTGGACACCCGAAATCTCGTATTGACTTCTACTCATACCATTTTGGTGCGCAACGGTCTGATCGAAAAGATCAGTGCCGAAGACTTTGAGGTGGCGGACGCCACCGTCATCGACGCCAAGGGGATGACCTTGATGCCCGGCCTGATCGACTGCCATGTGCATGTGATGGCCTCGGGCTTCAACCTGGGTGCGGTTGCCAATCTGCCCAATGCGCTGGCGCTGCTGCGCGCGCTGCCCATCATGAAGGGCATGATCGACCGGGGCTTTACCTCGGTGCGCGATGCCGGCGGTGCCGACTGGGCGCTGGCCGAAGGCGTGCGTACGCGCCAGGTGGCCGGCCCGCGCTTGTTCTGCGCTGGCAAGGCGCTGTCGCAAACCGGCGGCCATGGTGATTTCCGGGCGCGCAATGACACGCTCGACCCCTGCTCCTGCGCCTACAAGATCGGCAATATCGGCAAGGTGGTCGATGGCGTCGATGCCTGCCGCCTGGCGGTGCGTGAAGAGATCCTGAAGGGCGCCACCCAGATCAAGGTGATGGCCTCGGGCGGCGTCGCCTCGCCCAACGATCCGATCAACAACCTGGGCTTTTCGGTGTCGGAGCTGACCGCCATCGTCGAAGAGGCCCACAATGCGAACACCTATGTGATGGCCCATGCGTATACGCCCCAGGCCATCACCCGTGCCATCGAGTGCGGCGTGCGCACCATCGAGCACGGCAACCTGGTCGATGAGCCCACCGCCAAGCTGATGCAGGAAAAGGGCGCCTACATGGTGCCGACCCTGATCACCTACGAAGGCCTGGCCAACGACGGCGCCAAGTACGGCCTGCCCGACGAGTCGGTGCAAAAGATTGCCAAGGTGCGCACCAACGGCCTCAAGGCGCTGGAAGTGCTGGACGCCGCGGGCGTGAAGATGGGTTTTGGCAGCGACTTGCTGGGCGAGACGCACTACATGCAATCGGACGAGCTGGTGCTGCGCGCCAAGGTGCTGGGCCACGCCAAGGTGGTGCAGCAGGCCACCCTGATTGGCGCCGAGATTCTGAACCACGAAGGCCTGCTGGGCGAAGTGGTGGAGAGTGCCTATGCGGACTTGCTGCTGGTCGATGGCAACCCGCTGGAAGATGTCTCGGTGCTGACCCAGCATGACACGGCGATCAAGCTGATCATGCGCGACGGCTTCATCCACAAGAACGCCTGCTGATGGGCTTTGAGCGAGAACAACAATATGTATAACGCTTCCGAACGTCTGGAGCGGCTGCCTTTCAGCCGCTTCCATTTCACCTTGCTCATCATCGGCGGCCTGGGCCTGGCCTTTGAGGCGCTGGATGCGGGCATCATCGCCTTCATCCTGCCTTCGCTGCGCGAACAATGGGGTTTGACCGGCATTCAGACCGGCTGGATTGCCAGCAGCACCTATGTCGGCTTTCTGGTGGGCGCTCTGCTCTCGGGCATGCTGGGCGACCGCTTTGGCCGCAAGGTCGTGATGATGTGGGCGCTGGTGCTGTTTTGCGTGGCCACCTTCATCAATGCCTTTGCTACCAACTTCCATGAGTTCTACATTCTGCGCATGATTGCCGGTGTGGGCATGGGGGCCGAGGGCGCCATCGTCGCGCCTTACCTGGCCGAGTTTGTCAGCAGCCGCTACCGGGGGCGCTTTACCGGTGCGCTGGCGGGCTTTTTCTCCTTTGGCTTTGTCATGTCGGCGCTGCTGGGGTATTTCATCGTGCCGATGAGTGATGATGGCTGGCGCTGGATCATGGTTATCGCCTCGGTGCCGGTGGTGTTCCTGCTGTGGATGCGCCGTGCGCTGTTCGAGTCGCCCCGTTGGCTCGAAGAAATGGGCCGCCATGAAGAGGCCAGCCGGATCTGTACCGCCATTGAAGCGCAGGTGCAACGCAGCAGCGGCAAGCCGCTGCCCGAGCCGGTGAAGATGAGCCTGGCAGCCAAGGCCGCTGACTCGGCGGTGCAAGGCGCCTGGGCCAAACTGGCCACCTTGGTCAAGCCCCAGTACCTGCAAACCACCTTGGTGGTCTGGGTGTTCTGGATCACGGTGATGTTCTGCTACTACGCCTTCCTGGTCTGGATTCCCAGCCTGCTGGTGGCGCGTGGCTTTGCGGTGACCAAGAGCTTCTCCTTCACCATCCTGATCTACCTGGCGCAGATCCCCGGCTACTACTCGGCTGCCTACCTGAACGACAAGATCGGCCGCAAGTACACCATCCTGGCCTACATGCTAGTGTCCTGCCTGGCTGCCCTGGGCCTGGCCTTTGCCGGTGCCGACCAGGAAATCATCCTGCTGAGCATGCTGCTGTCCTTTGGCATGAATGGCGTGATTGCCGGCCAGTACACCTACACCTCGGAGATCTACCCGACCTCCATCCGTGCCACCGGCATGGGAACGGCCTCGGCGCTGGCGCGTATCGGCTCGATTGCCTCGCCCACCATCGTGGGGGCGGCCTACCCGGTGCTGGGCTTTGGCGGCGTGTTTGCGCTGATGACCGGCGTGCTGTTTGTTGGCGGCATGGGCATCTTGCTGTTTGGCAAGAACACCCATGGCGTGTCCCTGGAAGGGATTCAGCAATGAGCACCACCCATGTCCTGGGCCGCCTGGCCCACACCTTGGGCCAGAGCAGCGATGCCGAGCGCCACTGGGCCGCTATTGCCGAGGCCTGCCAGCAGCTGTTTGGCTACGGCCTGCTGACTGGCCTGGTCTACCTGCAGCAGGAAAAGCTGATGCGCCGCATCTACTCGTCCAACGAGGCCATCAGCCCGCTGGGTGGCTTCAAGGCCACCGGCAAGGGCCCCTGGTCGGGCCGGGTGCTGGACCAGGGCCTGCCCTATATCGGGCGGGACGAGGCCGACATCCGCACCGTGTTTTCCGAAGCCGAGGACCTGGTTGCCCGGGGCCTGCATGCGGTGCTGAACATCCCCGTCTGGTACGGCGGGGAGGTGCTGGGCTCCATCAATATCCTGGGCCCGCGTGGCGCCTACAACGCGGTGCCCGAGGCCCTGATCCACCTGGTGGCCGGTGTCTGCGTGCCGGCCCTGGCCTCGGCCCGCGAGACTGCACGCGAGGCGGCGCGGGGCATTGACAGCACCAGTTTGCAAAGCGTCTGAGCGTCTGGCTTACCAATGCCAGGTGCCCTGGGCCCGCAAGGACAAAGTCCCTGCGGGCTTTTTTGTGGCCTGTGCCCCATGCGTCCCAGCGGCGCGCAACTGGCCTGCAGGCCGCGCAACAGCCTCTACAATCGCCGCCCATGGCTTCTAACAGTTCAGGGTGGTGGTCGTCGCCCGCCGTGCGCATGGGCGTGTCGATCAGCGTGGCCACCGGTTTGTACGGCATCTCTTTTGGCGCGCTGGGCGTGGCGGCAGGCCTGTCGGTCTGGCAGACCTGCGCCTTGAGCCTGCTGATGTTTACCGGTGGCTCGCAGTTTGCGTTTGTTGGTGTGGTCGCGGGCGGCGGTGCCGGGGCCGCAGCGCTGGGCGCGGCCAGCCTGCTGGGCGTGCGCAATGCCGTCTACGGCATGCAGATGGCCGCCTTGCTGGGCCCGCGCGGCCTGGCGCGCCTGCTGTCGGCGCAGCTGACGATTGATGAATCGGCCGCCACCGCGCTGGGGCAAACCGACAAAGCCGAGCAAAAACGGGGCTTTTGGACCGCCGGCGTGGGCGTCTACCTGCTGTGGAACCTGTTCACTGCCGCGGGCGCCTTGCTGGGCAATGCCCTGGGCGACCCGGGGCGCTGGGGCCTGGACGGCGCAGCCGTAGCCGCCTTTATGGGCCTGCTGTGGCCGCGCTTGACGCACAAGGAGCCCATCGCGCTGGCGGTGGTGGCTGCCAGCATTGCGATGCTGGCGGTGCCCTGGGTGGCGCCGGGCGTGCCTATCTTGATTGCGGCGGTGGTGGGCGCTGCCTGGGGTTACGGCTCGCGCAGCAGCGGACCGGCCGGGCAGGGCGCCAGCGCGCAGGAGGCCGCACGATGAATGCGATGGCTGATGTGGGCAACCACTGGTGGATCTGGGTGCTGCTGGCCAGCGCCGTGACCTATGGCACCAAGCTGCTGGGCTACAGCGTGCCCGCGCACTGGCTGCGCCACCCGCGCATGGCCCGGGTGGCTGGCGCGCTGACGATTGCGCTGCTGGCGGCGCTGACCGCCATGAACACCCTCGTCAGCGGCCAGCAGCTGGTGCTCGATGCCCGCCTGGCGGCGCTGGCCGTGGCCATCATCGCGCTGGCGCTGCGTGCGCCGTTTTTGCTGGTGGTGGTGCTGGGCGCGGCGGCATCAGCTTTGGTGCGCTTTTGGGGCTAAAAACCTGAAAGAAGTTATTGGGTATAATTGCAGGGTTTTGCATGGTGCAAGACGCACGTCACAAGCTTTTCCGGCTGTGGCGCAAGTAACCAGAATGCCAGCGCAAGCCGGTGTTCTTTATAAGGAAAACACATGATCGCCGCATCTATCAAGGCCGAAGTTGTACAGGCCAACGCACGTTCCGCTAACGATACTGGTAGCCCAGAAGTCCAAGTGGCTCTGCTGACCGCTCGTATCAACGAACTGACCCCTCACTTCAAGACGCATGCCAAGGACCACCACGGTCGCCGCGGCCTGCTGCGCATGGTGAGCCGTCGTCGTAAGCTGTTGGACTACCTCAAGTCCAAGGACGCTGACCGTTACACTGCACTGATCGCTAAGCTGGGCCTGCGTAAGTAAGCCCAGGGTGAGATGGAGACGCCTGAGTTAGTCCGCTAGCTCAGGCGTTTTTTACTTCAACGCCGCGCAAACAGAGCGAAGCTGTGTCATTCCAAGGGGGCTGAACCCCGGGTTCCAGGCCTGCAACCTCCCTGGAATGGCATCGTGTTCTGAATGCCGGCTCCTGCCGAAAACCGACAGGTTTTTGGCTGTTTAACCAGGAGCAATCTATGTCCATATTCAACAAAGTCACCAAGACTTTCCAGTGGGGCCAACACACGGTCACGATGGAAACCGGTGAAATCGCCCGCCAGGCTTCCGGCGCGGTGCTGGTCAACATCGACGACACCGTGGTGCTGGCTACGGTCGTGGGCTCCAAGATCGCCAAGGCCGGTCAGGACTTTTTCCCACTGACCGTTGACTACATCGAGAAGACCTACGCTGCGGGCAAGATCCCTGGCAGCTTCTTCAAGCGCGAAGCCAAGCCCAGCGAGCTCGAAACCCTGACTAGCCGCCTGATCGACCGCCCGATCCGTCCGCTGTTCCCCGAAGGTTTCTACAACGACGTGCATGTGGTCATCCACACCATCTCGCTGAACCCAGAAGTGGATGCCGACATCGCTGCGATGATCGCTGTCTCCGCTGCCCTGTCCATCTCGGGCATTCCTTTCAATGGCCCTATCGGTGCTGCCCGCGTGGGTTACATCAACGGCGAATACGTGCTCAACCCCGGCCAGACCCAGCGCAAGGATTCGCTGATGGATCTGGTGGTGGCAGGTACCGAAGCTGCTGTGCTGATGGTCGAGTCCGAGGCCCAACAACTGCCTGAAGAAGTGATGCTGGGCGCCGTGGTCTATGGTCACGAGCAAGGCCAGGTTGCGATCAACGCCATCCACGAGCTGGTGCGCGAAGCCGGCAAGCCCGCATGGGACTGGGCCGCGCCTGCCAAGGACGAAGCACTGATCGCCAAGGTCGGCGAGCTGGGCGACGCCGCTCTGCGCGATGCATACCAACTGCGCAACAAGCAAGCCCGTACGCTGGCCTGCCGCCAGGCTTACGCCGCTGTGAAGGCCGGTCTTGCCGAGCAAGGCGTGGCCTTTGACGGCGTCAAGGTCGACGGCATGCTGTTCGACATCGAAGCGCGCATCGTGCGCTCGCAGATTCTGGCTGGTGAGCCCCGTATCGACGGCCGCGACACCCGCACCGTGCGTCCTATCGAGATCCGCTCGTCCGTGCTGCCTCGCACCCACGGCTCGGCCCTGTTCACCCGTGGCGAAACCCAGGCGCTGGTGATCTCCACCCTGGGCACCGAGCGCGATGCACAGCGCATCGACGCGCTGGCTGGCGAGTTTGAAGACCGCTTCCTGTTCCACTACAACATGCCTCCCTTTGCCACCGGCGAAGTGGGCCGCATGGGCTCGACCAAGCGCCGCGAAATCGGCCACGGCCGTCTGGCCAAGCGCGCTCTGGCCGCTTGCCTGCCTTCGAAGGAAGAGTTCCCCTACACCATCCGCGTGGTGTCGGAGATCACCGAATCGAACGGTTCCTCGTCGATGGCTTCGGTCTGCGGCGGCTGTCTGTCGATGATGGACGCCGGCGTGCCGATGAAGGCCCACGTGGCCGGTATCGCCATGGGTCTGATCAAGGAAGACAACAAGTTTGCCGTGCTGACCGACATCCTGGGTGACGAAGATCATCTGGGTGACATGGACTTCAAGGTAGCCGGTACCACCAACGGTATCACCGCGCTGCAGATGGACATCAAGATCCAGGGCATCACCAAGGAAATCATGCAAGTGGCACTGGCGCAAGCCAAGGAAGCGCGCATGCACATCCTGGGCAAGATGCAAGAAGCGATGGGCGAAGCCAAGGCCGAAGTCTCGTCGTTCGCGCCCAAGCTCTACACGATGAAGATCAACCCCGAGAAGATCCGTGACGTGATCGGCAAGGGCGGCGCCACCATCCGTGCGCTGACCGAAGAGACCGGCACCCAGATCAACATCGAGGAAGATGGCACCATCACCATCGCCGCCACCGATGGCGCCAAGGCGGACGAAGCCAAGCGCCGCATCGAAGAGATCACCGCCGAAGTCGAAATCGGCAAGATCTATGAAGGCCCGATCGTCAAGATCCTGGAATTCGGTGCACTGGTGAACCTGCTGCCCGGCAAGGACGGTCTGCTGCACATCAGCCAGATCGCCCACGAGCGCGTGGAAAAGGTGACCGACTACCTGAGCGAAGGCCAGGTGGTCAAGGTCAAGGTGCTGGAGACGGACGAAAAGGGCCGTGTCAAGCTGTCGATGAAGGCGCTGCTGGACCGTCCAGCCGGCATGCCCGAGCGTGAACCACGCGAGTTCCGTGAGCCACGCGGCGACCGTGGTGACCGCGGCGATCGCGCGCCTCGCCAGAACCGCGAACCACGCGAACCCCGCGTGGACGGTGCTGCCGACCAGCAGCAACAACAACAGCAATAATCTGCTGTGTGACGCACCCATGCGCCTGGCGCTGGGTGCGTTTTTCTGCTGAAAAGCGTGTGCTGATTGTGATTGGCTGAGGAAACAAGCGTGGACAAGATGCGTGCAGTCGAGATCACCGCCTTTGGTGATCCGCAGGTGTTGAAGCTGGGAGAGCGTTCTGTGCCGCAGGCGGGGCAGGGCGAGCTGTGCATTCGCGTGGTCGCCAGTGGTGTGAACCGCCCCGATGTGATCCAGCGCAAGGGCCATTACGCGCCGCCTCCGGGTGCTTCGGACCTGCCGGGTCTGGAAGTGGCCGGTGTGGTGGTGGCGGGAGACACGGCGGCCATGGCCGAGCAGGGTCTCAAGCTGGGTGACCGCGTATGCGCGCTGGTGGCCGGTGGTGGCTATGCCGAGTACTGCGTGGCTCCCGTGGCCCAGTGCCTGCCGGTGCCCGAGGGCTTGTCGGATGTCGAGGCCGCTTGTCTGCCCGAGACCTTCTTCACGGTCTGGAGCAATGTGTTTGACCGGGGTGCGTTGCAGCCCGGTGAGACCTTGTTGATCCAGGGCGGCAGCAGCGGCATTGGTGTGACGGCGATCCAGCTGGCCAAGGCCTTTGGTGCCAAGGTGATCGTGACCGCAGGCTCTGATGAGAAATGCCAGGCTTGCCTGGCCTTGGGTGCTGACGAGGCCATCAACTACCGCAGCCAGGATTTTGTCGCCGAAGTGGCGCGCATCACCGCTGGCAAGGGTGTGGATGTGATTTTGGACATGGTGGCGGGCGACTATGTGGCCCGCGAGGTCGAGGCGCTGGCCGAAGATGGCCGCCTGGTCATCATTGCCGTGCAAGGGGGCATCAAGGCCGAGTTCAATGCCGGCTTGGTGCTGCGCCGCCGTCTGCAGATTACCGGCTCGACCCTGCGTCCGCGTCCTGTGGCCTTCAAGGCGGCGATTGCCCAGGCTTTGCAGGCCAAGGTCTGGCCATTGCTGGCAGCGGGCAAGGTGCGCCCCATCATCCACAGCCAATTCCCGGCCGCACATGCCAGTCAGGCCCATGCGCTGATGGAATCCAACCAACATATCGGCAAGATCGTGCTGACCTGGGATCAATTGTGAAAAAACTGATTGCTGGAAACTGGAAGATGAACGGCAGCCTGGCTGCCAATGAAGCCTTGCTGGGCGAGCTGCTGCAAGGCCTGGGCCAACCGGGCTGTGATGTGGCGGTGGCGGTGCCTGCTGTCTATATGGGCCAGGTGCAGGCTTTGCTGCAAGGCTCGGCGATTGCGCTGGCTGCGCAGGATGTGTCGGCGCACGATGGCGGTGCCTACACCGGTGAGGTGTCGGCGCCGATGCTGCGTGACTTTGCGGTGCGCTACGCACTGGTCGGCCACTCCGAGCGCCGCCAGTACCACGGCGAAACCGATGCCCTGGTAGCGACCAAGGCGCAAAAGGCCCTGGCTGCCGGCATCACGCCGATTGTCTGCGTGGGCGAGACCCTGGCGGAGCGCGAAGCCGGCCAGACCGAAGCGGTGGTCAAGCGCCAGTTGGCAGCGGTGATCCATGCGGTGGGTGCTTGCGTGAGCGAAATCGTCGTGGCTTATGAGCCGGTCTGGGCCATTGGCACGGGCAAGACGGCCAGCCCCGAGCAGGCGCAGGCCGTGCATGCTGTATTACGCGCGCAACTGGCAGCGGCCAGCACGCAGGCTGCCAAGGTGCCGGTGCTGTATGGTGGCAGCATGAATGCGGGCAATGCCGAGCAGTTGCTCGCCCAGCCCGATATTGATGGTGGACTGATCGGTGGCGCTTCGCTGAAGGCCCAGGATTTTCTGAAAATTATTGCTGCAGCTGCTTGAGGGCAAGCGGCTGCTGGCGACGACCAAGTTTGATAAAAGGGTAGATGATGGTAACGATTCTGTTGACGATTCAAATGCTGGCAGCACTGGTCATGATTGGCCTGGTGCTGGTGCAGCATGGCAAGGGTGCCGATGCGGGTGCTGCCTTTGGCAGCGGCAGCAGCGCGGGCAGCCTGTTCGGTGCTTCCGGTAGCGCCAACTTCCTCTCGCGCAGCACCGGCGTGCTGGCGGCGGTGTTCTTTGCCGCAACCTTGGCGCTGGCCTACCTGGGCAATGTCCGTCCGACCTCGGCCGGTAGTGTGCTCGAAGGCCCTGCTGCGACGATCCCGCAGTCGAGCGCCCCGGTGGATGCGACCATTCCTCCTGCGTCGACCCCTGCGCCTGCTGCAGCCCCTGCGGCACCCGCCGCTGGCGCGGATGCCTCGGTGCCTGCCGCTGGCGCTGCTGCACCTGCTGCCGATGCTTCCGTGCCTGCTGCTGCACCGGCCGCAGCGGCTGAGCCAGCACAGCCTGCTGGCAAATAACTCAACTATTTGAAAAGAATCCCTGAAGTCAGGGTTTTTACAGAGTAGAATCTGAGTCTGTCTGGTGAGCAGATTGTTTCAAAAGCAATCGGTGCTTGCCAGACAAGTCAAATCAGCCGTCGTGGTGAAATTGGTAGACACGCTATCTTGAGGGGGTAGTGGCGAAAGCTGTGCGAGTTCGAGTCTCGCCGACGGCACCAACACAATAAAAGGCCTGCCTGGGTCGCGTCTTGTGCTTACCTGGGTTGGCTCCTGCGGTGAGTAGACATCAAGATGAGCCTCGAACAATACCTCCCGGTCCTTTTGTTTATCCTGGTGGGAGCAGGCGTTGGCCTTGGCCCACTGGTCATAGGCTACATCCTCGGACCCAATCGCCCGAACGCGGCGAAAAACTCCCCTTACGAATGCGGCTTTGAGGCCTTTGAAGACGCGCGCATGAAATTCGATGTGCGCTACTACCTCGTCGCCATTCTTTTCATTCTCTTCGACTTGGAAATTGCGTTCCTCTTCCCATGGGCGGTTTCGCTGCATGAAGTGGGAATGCCTGGTTTTATCGCGGTTCTCGTGTTCTTGGCCATTCTGGTGGTGGGTTTCGCCTATGAATGGAAAAAGGGCGCGCTGACCTGGGAATAACCGGAAATCAAAAAGGTACACGATGATTGAAGGTGTGTTGGAGAAAGGCTTTGTCACCACGAGCTACGACTCGGTGGTGAACTGGGCCAAGACCGGGTCGATCTGGCCCATGACGTTTGGTTTGGCATGCTGCGCCGTCGAAATGATGCACGCGGCCGCTGCGCGTTACGACATTGGCCGCTTTGGCGCCGAAGTCTTCCGTGCCAGCCCGCGCCAGGCTGACTTGATGATTGTGGCTGGCACCTTGTGCAACAAGATGGCCCCGGCCATGCGCAAGGTGTACGACCAGATGGCCGAGCCGCGTTGGGTGATCTCGATGGGATCCTGCGCCAACGGTGGTGGTTACTACCACTACAGCTACTCGGTGGTGCGCGGTTGCGACCGCATTGTGCCGGTGGATGTGTATGTGCCAGGCTGCCCGCCCACGGCAGAAGCGCTGATCTACGGCATCATCCAGCTGCAGCAAAAAATCCGCCGCACCCACACGATCGCGCGCGCCTAGGAGTTGGAATGAGTGTAGAACTGATACAGCCTAGCGTGCTGCAAGAGACCATCGCCCGCGTGCTGGGCGACAAGGCGCGCTCGGTGACCCTGGCGCTGGGTGAAGTGACCGTGGAGGTCTCGGCCTCGAACTACCTGCAAGCCATGCAGCTGCTGCGCGATGCGCCCGAATGCAAGTTCGAGATGCTGATGGACCTGTGCGGCGTGGATTACTCCGCATACAAGGACGTGGGCACCGATGGCCCACGTTTTGCCGTGGTCTCGCACCTGTTGTCGATCAGCCTGAACCAGCGCCTGCGTGTGCGCGTGTTCTGCCAGGACGACGATTTCCCGGTGCTCGACACCCTCAGCCAGCTCTGGGCTTCGGCCAACTGGCTCGAGCGCGAAGCTTTTGACCTGTTCGGCATTGTCTTTGAAGGCCATGACGACCTGCGCCGCATCCTGACCGATTACGGCTTTATCGGTCACCCCTTCCGCAAGGATTTCCCGCTGACGGGCCATGTGGAGATGCGCTACGACGCCGAGCAGGCACGCGTGATCTACGAACCCGTGACGATCGAGCAGCGCGAGATCACGCCCCGCATTATTCGTGAAGACCATTACGGAGGCCTGCACTGAGGCGCTCTGACCTCACGATGAAGAACCATGGCTGAAATCAAAAACTACACACTCAACTTCGGTCCCCAGCATCCTGCAGCACACGGCGTGCTGCGTTTGGTGCTGGAGCTCGATGGTGAAGTGGTGCAACGTGCAGACCCGCATATCGGCCTGCTGCACCGCGCCACCGAGAAACTGGCGGAGAGCAAGACCTTCATCCAGTCGCTGCCCTATATGGACCGCCTGGATTACTGCTCGATGATGAGCAACGAGCACGCCTACTGCCTGGCTATCGAAAAGCTGCTGGGCCTGGAAGTGCCGATCCGCGCGCAATACATCCGCGTGATGTATTCCGAGATCACCCGCATCATGAACCACCTGATGTGGCTGGGCTCCTCGGGCAATGACGGCGGCAGCTCGACCATTCTGATCTACGCCTTCCGCGAACGTGAAGACCTGATGGACATGTACGAAGCCGTCTCCGGCGCGCGCATGCACGCGGCGTACTTCCGTCCGGGTGGCGTGTACCGCGACCTGCCAGAGAGCATGCCGCAGTACAAGGCCAGCAAGGTGCGCAATGCCAAGGCCATCGAGCAGATGAACAGCAACCGCCAAGGTTCGCTCATCGACTTCATCGATGACTTCACGGCGCGCTTCCCCAAGTGCGTCGACGAATACGAAACCCTGCTGACCGACAACCGCATCTGGAAGCAGCGCAATGTGGGCATCGGCGTGGTTGACATCGACCGTGCGATGAACCTGGGCCTGACCGGCCCGATGCTGCGCGGCTCGGGCCTGGCCTGGGACATGCGCAAGTCGCAGCCCTACGAAGTCTATGACCGCATGGATTTCGACATTCCTGTGGGCAAGACCGGCGACTGCTATGACCGCTACCTGGTGCGCATCGCCGAGATGCGCGAGTCCAACCGCATCATCAAGCAGTGCGTGGACTGGCTGCGTGCCAACCCCGGTCCGGTCATCACGGGCAACCACAAGGTGGCGCCTCCCGATCGCGAAGCCATGAAGTCCAACATGGAAGAGCTGATCCACCACTTCAAGCTGTTCACCGAAGGCTTCAAAGTGCCCGAGGGCGAGGCTTATGCATCGGTGGAGCACCCCAAGGGCGAGTTTGGCATCTACCTGATCAGCGATGGTGCCAACAAGCCTTACCGCCTGAAGATTCGTCCACCAGGATTTGTGCATCTCTCGGCGCTCGACGAAATGAGCCGTGGCCACATGCTGGCCGATGCCGTGATGGTGCTGAGCACCTTGGACATCGTGTTTGGAGACGTTGACCGATGATTACCGAAGCAACAAAAGCACGCTTTGCCCGCGAAGTTGCCAAGTATCCGGCAGAGCAGAAGCAGTCGGCCGTGATGGCTTGCCTGTCTATCGTGCAGCAGGAGCAGGGCTGGGTGAGCCAGGAGAGCGAGGCGGTGATCGCCGAGTTCCTGGAGATGCCCGAGATCGCCGTGCATGAAGTGACCACCTTCTACAACATGTACAACCAGCACCCGGTGGGCAAGTACAAGTTGAGCGTGTGCACCAACCTGCCTTGCCAGCTGCGTCGCGGCCGCGAGGCGCTCAAGCACCTGGAAGACAAGCTGGGCATCAAGATGGGTGATACCACCGCCGATGGCGTGTTCACCATCGAGCAATCGGAATGCCTGGGCGCCTGCGCCGATGCACCGGTGCTGCTGGTCAATGACCGCCACATGTGCAGCTTCATGGACAACGAAAAGCTGGACCAGCTGATGACCGGCTTGCGCGCAGCGGAGGACACCAAGTGACGACAGCCGCTCAAATTCTGTCGCAGTTCCAGGCCACCGGCGTGGAAACCTGCTTCCACGACCGCCATATCGAACCCCAGATCTATGCAGGTCTGGATGGCACGAACTGGTCGATCAAAGACTACGAGGCGCGCGGCGGCTACCAGGCCCTGCGCAAGCTGCTGGGCAAGGACGGTGGCGAGGGTCTGACCCAGGACCAGGTCATTGCCACGATGAAAGAGTCGGGCCTGCGCGGCCGCGGCGGCGCTGGCTTCCCCACCGGTCTGAAGTGGAGCTTCATGCCCCGCAACTTCCCCGGCCAAAAGCACCTGGTGTGCAATTCGGACGAGGGCGAGCCTGGCACTTGCAAGGACCGCGACATCCTGATGTTCAACCCGCATATCGTGATCGAAGGCATGGCCATCGCCGCGTATGCCATGGGCATCTCGCTGGGCTACAACTACATCCACGGCGAAATCTTCCAGGTCTACGAACGCTTTGAAGCGGCGCTGGAAGAGGCGCGTGCGGCAGGCTACCTGGGTGACAACATCCTGGGCAGCAGCTTCAGCTTCGAGCTGCATGCGCACCATGGTTTTGGCGCCTACATCTGCGGCGAAGAAACCGCCTTGCTCGAATCGCTCGAAGGCAAGAAGGGCCAGCCCCGCTTCAAGCCGCCATTCCCGGCCAGCTTTGGTCTGTATGGCAAGCCCACGACGATCAACAACACCGAGACCTTTGCGGCCGTTCCCTGGATCATCCGCAACGGTGGCCAGGCCTACCTGGAATGCGGCAAGCCCAACAACGGCGGCACCAAGATCTTCTCGGTCAGCGGTGACGTGAACAAGCCCGGCAACTACGAAGTGCCGATGGGTACGCCGTTCTCCACCTTGCTGGAGCTCGCCGGCGGTGTGCGCACCGGCCGCAAGCTCAAGGCCGTGATCCCTGGTGGATCGTCGGCCCCTGTGCTGCCAGCGGACATCATGATGGCCTGCACGATGGACTATGACTCCATCTCCAAGGCCGGCTCGATGCTGGGCTCGGGCGCCGTCATCGTGATGGACGACTCGCGCGACATGGTCGAGAGCCTGCTGCGCCTGTCCTACTTCTACCAGCACGAGTCCTGCGGACAGTGCACCCCTTGCCGCGAAGGCACGGGCTGGCTGTGGCGCATGGTCGACCGCATCCAGCACGGCCACGGCCGCGCCGAGGATCTGGACAAGCTGGACTCGGTAGCCGGCAACATCATGGGGCGCACGATTTGCGCATTGGGCGATGCGGCAGCGATGCCGGTGCGCGCAATGATCAAGCATTTCCGCCATGAATTCGAAGCAAAGATCAACGCTGCTGAAAAGCAGACCGCTGCTTCTTCCTGATCGCGAGTGAGCATATGGTTGAAATTGAAATAGACGGTCAGAAGGTCGAGGTCGCGGAAGGCAGCATGGTCATGCACGCGGCCGATGCGGCGGGCAAGTACATCCCTCACTTCTGCTACCACAAGAAACTGTCGATCGCGGCGAACTGCCGTATGTGCCTGGTGGACGTCGAGAAGGCGCCCAAGGCCATGCCTGCCTGCGCCACGCCCGTGACGCAGGGCATGATTGTGCGCACCACCTCGGACAAGGCGGTCAAGGCCCAGCAATCGGTGATGGAGTTCCTGCTCATCAACCACCCGCTGGATTGCCCGATCTGCGACCAGGGCGGTGAATGCCAGTTGCAGGACTTGGCTGTGGGCTACGGTGCCAGCAGCTCGCGCTACGAAGAAGAAAAGCGCGTGGTCTTCCACAAGAACGTGGGCCCGCTGATCTCGATGGAAGAGATGAGCCGTTGCATCCACTGCACCCGCTGCGTGCGCTTCGGTCAAGAAGTCTCGGGCATCATGGAGCTGGGCATGGTCAACCGCGGCGAGCACGCCGAGATCACCACCGTGGTGGGCGATACGGTGGACTCGGAGCTGTCGGGCAACATGATCGACATTTGCCCCGTGGGTGCGCTCACGAGCAAGCCTTTCCGCTACAGCGCCCGTACCTGGGAGCTGTCGCGCCGCAAGTCGGTCTCGCCCCATGACTCCACCGGTGCCAACTTGATCGTTCAGGTCAAGAACAACAAGGTGATGCGCGTGGTGCCGTTCGAGAACGACGCCGTCAACGAATGCTGGATTGCCGACCGTGACCGCTTCTCCTACGAAGCGCTCAACGGTGAAGAGCGCCTGACCGCGCCGATGATCAAGCAAGGCGGCCAGTGGCTCGAAGTGAGCTGGCAAGCTGCGCTGGAATATGTGGCCAATGGCATCAAGAGCGTGCAACGCGACCATGGCGCCAGCGCCGTGGGTGCGCTGGTCAGCCCGCACAGCACGCTCGAAGAGCTGTTCCTGGCTGGTGAGCTGGTGCGCTCGCTGGGCAGCCAGAACGTGGACTACCGCCTGCGCAACGCCGATTTTGCCAAGGCAGAAGGCGTGCGCTGGCTGGGCCGCTCGATCGCCTCGCTGTCGGACCTGAACACGGCCTTGATCGTGGGCTCGAACGTGCGCAAGGAGCATCCGCTGTTTGCACAGCGTATCCGCCAGGCCGCCCGCAAGGGTGCGGTGGTGACCGCGATCCAGTCCAAGGCTTTTGATCTGGCGATTCCGCTGGCCCACCAGGTGATCACACCTGCTGCGCAGTGGGCCTATGCGCTGTCCTCCGTGGCAGCGGCCCTCGCCCAGTCCAAGGGTGTGGAAGCGCCGAACAACGCCGGTACCGTGACGCCCGAGTCCATCGAGATTGCCCGCGCGCTGCAAAACGGCGAGCAAAAGGCCATCCTGCTGGGCAATGCCGTCGCGCACCATGCACAAGCGAGCACCTTGCTGTCGATCGCCAACTGGATTGGCGCGCAGACCGGTGCCACCGTCGGCTTCCTGACCGAAGCGGCCAACACCGTGGGCGCGCAATGGGTGGGTGCTGTGCCCCAGGCCCATGGCATGCACGCTGGCGAAATGCTCGCCGGTGGCGTCAAGGCGGCCATCTTGCTCAACTGCGAACCCGCGTTCGACACGGCCGCTGGCAGCCAGGCGCTGCAAGGCTGCGAGATGGTGGTGAGCCTGAGCCCGTTCAAGGCCAACATGGACATCGCCGATGTGCTGCTGCCGATCGCGCCGTTCACCGAGACCTCGGGCTCGTTCGTGAATGCCGAAGGTCGTGTGCAGAGCTTCCACGCCGTGGTCAAGCCACTGGGCGATACCCGTCCGGGCTGGAAGGTGCTGCGCGTGCTGGGCAATCTGCTGGATGTCGCAGGCATGGCCTTTGATTCGTCGCAGGACGTGCTGGCCGTGGCCACTGGCTCGCAAGGCCAGGTGCCTGCCGAGCTGCTGTCCAACAGCACCAAGACCAACATGGCCGTGTCGGCACCTGCAGGCCAGGAGCCGGTGGTGGCCAGCATCTACCAACTCGATGGCATCGTGCGTCGCGCGCCGTCGTTGCAAATGACGGCGGATGCCCGCCAATCCTCGGAGGTGGTGGCAGCATGATCGACGCAATCTACAACGGCGGTCTGACCCTGATCGCAGCAGAGTGGTGGGCGACCCTGGTCTGGCCCGTGATCTGGAACCTGGTCAAGATCCTGTGCATCGTCTTGCCTTTGATGGGCGCGGTGGCTTACCTGACCCTGTGGGAGCGCAAGCTCCTGGGCTTCATGCAAGTGCGTTATGGCCCCAACCGGGTCGGCCCTTTTGGTCTGCTCCAGCCTCTGGCCGACGGCCTCAAGCTGATGACCAAAGAAATCATCACGCCGACAGCGGCAAGCTCGGGCCTCTACCGCCTGGGCCCGATCATGGCCATCATGCCTGCGCTGGCAGCCTGGGTGGTCATCCCCTTCGGCCCCGATGTGGCGCTGGCCAATGTGAATGTGGGCCTGCTGCTGGTGATGGCGATTACCTCGATCGAAGTCTATGGCGTGATCATCGCCGGCTGGGCATCGAACTCCAAGTACGCTTTCCTGGGCGCGCTGCGCGCATCGGCCCAGATGGTGAGCTATGAAATCGCGATGGGCTTCTGCTTCCTGGTGGTGATCATGGTCACCGGCAGCATGAACCTGACCGAGATCGTGCTGGCCCAGGGCAAGGGCATGATGGCATCGTCGGGTGCCAGCATCCTGTCGTGGAACTGGCTGCCACTGTTCCCGATGTTCATCGTCTACCTGATCTCGGCCGTGGCTGAGACCAACCGCCACCCCTTTGACGTCGTCGAAGGCGAAGCGGAAATCGTGGCCGGTCACATGGTGGAGTATTCGGGCATGGGCTTTGCCGTGTTCTTCCTGGCCGAGTACGCGAGCATGTGGCTGGTGTCCATCCTGGCCGTGATCATGTTCCTGGGCGGCTGGTTGCCACCGTTCGATTTCCTGTCCTTCATCCCGGGCTGGATCTGGCTGGCTGCCAAGACCTTCCTCGTGGTGTCGATGTTCATCTGGATTCGCGCTACTTTCCCACGTTTCCGCTATGACCAGATCATGCGTCTGGGCTGGAAGATCTTCATCCCCGTCACCCTGGTGTACCTGGTCTTTGTCGGCGGCTGGTTGCTGTCGCCATGGAACATCTGGAAATAAGCGGAGGAATACAACATGACTACTGCAGTTTCTCCCCGCTCTTTCTCGGTGAAGGATTTCTTCAAGAGCTTCATGCTCTGGGAATTGATGAAGGGCATGGCCCTGACCGGCCGCTACACCTTTGCGCGCAAGATCACGGTCCAGTTCCCCGAAGAGAAGACGCCGCTGTCGCCCCGTTTCCGTGGCCTGCACGCGCTGCGCCGCTACGAAAACGGCGAAGAGCGTTGCATTGCCTGCAAGCTGTGCGAAGCCGTCTGCCCTGCGATGGCGATCACGATCGAGTCCGATGTGCGTGATGACGGCTCGCGCCGCACCACCCGCTATGACATCGATCTGACCAAGTGCATTTTCTGTGGCTTCTGTGAAGAAAGCTGCCCCGTTGACTCCATCGTGGAAACCCAGATTCTGGAATACCACGGAGAAAAGCGCGGCGACCTGTACTTCACCAAGGAAATGCTGCTGGCCGTGGGCGACCGTTACGAACCTGAAATTGCTGCAGCCAAGGCTGCGGACGCAAAGTACCGCTAACGCGGCACTTGGAGACTGATCGAAAAGAGCCCCACATGGATGTCACAACTGGTTTTTTCTATCTGTTCTCGGTAGTGCTGCTGTATGCGGCATTCCGAGTGGTTACTGCTCCAAATCCGGTGCACGCTGTGCTGCACCTGATGTTGGCGTTTTCTCAGGCGGCCGGTATCTGGTTGCTGCTCAAGGCTGAGTTCCTGGCCATCGTGCTGGTGATGGTCTACCTGGGCGCCGTGATGGTGCTGTTCCTCTTCGTGGTGATGATGCTGGATATCCGCATCGACCAGCTGCGCAAGAGCTTCTGGAAGAACTTCCCGCTCGCTGCAGTGATCTTTGCCATCGTCGCATTCGAGATGGGGGTGGTGCTGATCGGCGGCTTCAGCGCCATCGACGCGCCCAAGGCCATCCCAGCGGTGGTGGATGCGGCTGGCAAGGTGGTGCCTTACAGCAACGTCAAGGCGCTGGGCACCATGCTCTACACCGAGTATCTGTTCCCTGTGCAAGTGGCTGCGGTCATCTTGCTGGTGGCGATGATTGCCGCGATTGCCCTGACCCTGCGCCAGCGCAAGGATTCCAAGGCCATCGATGCATCGCTGCAAGTGCGCGTGCGTGCTTCGGATCGCCTGCAATTGGTCAAAGTCGAAGCGAGCAAGCCCGCTGCCCCTGTGGTGCAGCCTGCCGCTGAGGTCGAGGAGAAGAAGGTATGACGCTCACTCTGGGTCATTTTCTGACGTTGGGCGCGATGCTGTTCGCGCTGTCCGTGGTCGGTATCTTCTTGAACCGTCGCAACCTGATTGTGCTGCTGATGGCCATCGAGTTGATGCTGCTGGCAGTGAACACGAACTTTGTCGCCTTCTCCCACTACCTGGGAGACATGCACGGCCAGATTTTCGTGTTCTTCATCCTGACCGTTGCGGCGGCGGAGTCGGCAATTGGTTTGGCAATCTTGGTGTTGCTGTTCCGTAACAAGTCCACCATCGATGCGGAAGATCTCAACTCCCTGAAGGGTTGAGGCACCAATACTTGCAAGGTTAAGAAGAATGAGTCAAACCCTTTCTGCTTCAACACTGTTGGCGGTGCCTCTGGCGCCCCTGGCAGGATCTTTGCTGGCAGGCATTTTCGGTACCGCCCTGGGCGGCAACCGCATCGGCCGCGTTGGCAGCCGCACGCTCACCATCCTGGGTGTGTTCATTGCCTTCGTCATCTCTGCGATGACGTTCCAGAGCGTGGTGTTTGAAGGCGCGACCTTCAACCAGACGCTCTACACCTGGATGACCGTCGGGTCGCTGAAGATGGAGATCGGTTTCATGATCGACTCCATCACCGCGATGATGATGTGCGTGGTGACCTTTGTGTCGCTGATGGTGCACATCTACACGATGGGCTACATGGCGGAAGACGACGGCTATGACCGTTTCTTCTCGTACATCTCGCTGTTCACCTTCTCGATGCTGATGCTGGTGATGAGCAACAACCTGCTGCAGCTGTTCTTCGGCTGGGAAGCGGTGGGCCTGGTGTCGTACCTGCTGATCGGTTTCTACTTCAAGAAGGAAACCGCGATCTTCGCCAACATGAAGGCCTTCGTGGTCAACCGTGTCGGTGACTTCGGCTTCATCCTGGGCATCGGCCTGATCGCTGCCTACACCGGCACGCTGAACTACACCGAAATCTTCGCCAAGACCAATGAGCTGAGCGGCATGACCTTGCCGGGCTCGACCTGGTCGCTGATGACGGTGATCTGCATCTGCCTGTTCATCGGTGCGATGGGCAAGTCGGCCCAGTTCCCGCTGCACGCCTGGCTGCCCGATTCGATGGAAGGTCCTACCCCCATCTCGGCACTGATCCACGCGGCCACCATGGTGACCGCCGGCATCTTCATGGTCTCGCGCATGTCGCCGCTCTATGAGCTGTCTGACGCAGCCCTGAACTTCATCCTCGTGATCGGCTCGATCACCGCGCTGTTCATGGGTATCCTGGGCATCATCCAGAACGACATCAAGCGCGTGATCGCGTACTCCACGCTGTCGCAGCTGGGTTACATGACCATCGCACTGGGCGTGTCGGCCTACTCGGTGTCGGTGTTCCACCTGATGACGCACGCGTTCTTCAAGGCACTGCTGTTCCTCGGCGCGGGCTCGGTCATCATGGGCATGCACCACAACCAGGACATCCGCTGGATGGGTGGCGTGCGCAAGTACATGCCCATCACCTGGATCACCTTCCTGCTGGGTAACCTGGCACTGATCGGTACGCCGTTCTTCTCGGGCTTCTACTCGAAGGATGCGATCATCGAAGCGGTGCACGCCTCGAACCTGCCTGCCGCCGGCTTTGCCAACTTTGCCGTGCTCGCTGGCGTGTTCATCACTGCGTTCTACTCGTTCCGCCTGTACTTCATCGTGTTCCACGGTAAAGAGCGTTACGACCAGAACCCCGATGCCCACCATGACGACCACCACGCGCACGACGACCACCACGGCCATGGCCACGATGCCAAGCCGCATGAGTCGCCATGGGTGGTGACCCTGCCGCTGGTGCTGCTGGCGATTCCTTCGGTGGTGATCGGTGCGATTGCGCTGATGCCGATGCTGTTCGGTGACTTCTTCAAGGGCGTCATCTATGTCGATGGCAGCAAGCACGGCGCGATGGCCGAGCTGGCCGAGAAGATCCACGGCTGGATCCCGATGGCACTGCATGGCTTCACCGCTGCGCCGTTCTGGCTGGCGCTGGCCGGTGTGGTGACCTCCTATGTGTTCTACATGGTCAAGCCCGAGATTCCTGCCGCCATCAAGCGCATGAGCGAGAAGGTCGGCCTGTACCAGGCACTGGAAGGCAAGTACGGTGTGGACTGGGTCTATGAAAACATCTTCGCCCGCGGCTCGCGCGTGCTGGGTGGCGTGTTCTGGAAGGTGGGCGACCAAGGCCTGATCGACGGCCTGCTCGTCAACGGTTCCTGGAAGCTGGTGGGCCGCATCTCCGCCCTGGTGCGCTGGCTGCAGACGGGTTATGTGTACCACTACGCATTGGTCATGATTCTGGGTATCTTCCTGGCCATGACGTACTTCGTGCTGCTCAACAAGTAAGGAAGAAGAAAAATGGGATTGTTGAGTCTTGCAATTTGGACGCCCATCGTCTTTGGTACGGTCCTGCTGGCCTTTGGCAAGCAGGAGCAGGCCAAGATGGTGCGCTGGATCGCACTGGTCGGTGCGCTGATAGGCCTCTTGGTCACCTTGCCGCTGTACACCGGCTTCCAGCTGGGTACGTCGGCGATGCAGTTCGTCGAGAAGGCGTCCTGGATTCCACGCTTTGGTATCAACTACTACCTGGGCGTCGATGGCATCTCCTTCTGGTTTGTGCCGCTGACCGCCTTCATCACGGTGATCGTGGTGCTGGCGTCCTGGGAGTCGATCACCGAGCGCGTGAACCAGTACATGGGCGCGTTCCTGATCCTGTCGGGTCTGATGATCGGTGTGTTCTCGGCACTGGACGGTCTGCTGTTCTACGTGTTCTTTGAAGCCACGCTGATCCCGATGTACCTGATCATCGGTATCTGGGGCGGCCCGAACCGCATCTACGCAGCGTTCAAGTTCTTCCTGTACACGCTGATGGGTTCGCTGCTGACCCTGATCGCGCTGCTGTACCTGTACACCAAGGCCGGTAGCTTCGAGATTCTGGCCTGGCACCAGCTGCCGCTGACGATGACCGAGCAGACCTTGATCTTCTTTGCCTTCTTCGCTGCGTTTGCCGTGAAGGTGCCGATGTTCCCGGTCCACACCTGGCTGCCCGACGTTCACGTCGAAGCGCCTACCGGTGGTTCTGCCGTGCTGGCCGCGATCATGCTGAAGCTCGGTGCCTATGGTTTCCTGCGTTTCTCGATGCCCATCGCGCCTGATGCGTCGCACGAATGGGCCTGGCTCATCATCGCGCTGTCGCTGATCGCCGTGATCTATGTGGGTCTGGTGGCGATTGTGCAGAAGGACATGAAGAAGCTCGTGGCTTATTCGTCCGTCGCACACATGGGCTTTGTGACCCTGGGCTTCTTCATCTTCAATGACATCGGTGTCATGGGTGGCCTGATGCAGATGATTGCCCACGGCTTTGTGTCGGGCGCGATGTTCCTGTGTATCGGTGTGCTGTACGACCGCGTGCATTCGCGTGATATCGCTGCCTACGGCGGCGTGGTCAACACCATGCCCAAGTTCGCCGCCTTTGCGCTGCTGTTTGCGATGGCCAACTGCGGCCTGCCAGGCACCGCCGGTTTCATCGGTGAGTGGATGGTGATCATGGGCGCCACCAAGTTCAACTTCTGGATTGGTGTGCTGTCGGCTACCGCGCTGATTCTGGGCGCTGCCTACACGCTGTGGATGTACAAGCGCGTGTACTTCGGCCCAGTGACCAATGACCATGTGCGCGAGCTCAAGGACATCGGTTGCCGCGAATTCCTAATCCTGGGCATCTTGGCTGCTGCCGTGCTGATCATGGGTGTCTACCCTGCGCCGTTCACCGATGTGATGGGTGCCTCGGTGGCCGACCTGCTCAAGCATGTCGCTGCGTCCAAGCTGTGATGGTCGGACAGAATTGAGAGACTTGAGATGATTGATAACATCAGCTGGCTGGCTATCTATCCTGAAATCGTGCTGTTGGTGATGGCCTGCGTCATCACCATCGTGGACCTGGGCGTCAAGAGCGCAGGGCGCACGCTCACCTACATTCTGTCGCTGCTGACCCTGGTGGTCGTGGCGGTGATCACCGGTATCTATGCCAGCAATGGCAATACCTTCTACGCCTTTGGCAACATGGTCGTCTCCGACGCCATGGGCAACTGGCTCAAGTGCGCTGCGGCCATCGCGATGGCTGTGACCCTGGTGTACGGCCGTGGTTACTCGCGTGACCGTGGCATGCTCAAGGGCGGGGAGTACTTCATCCTGTCGCTGCTCGCCTTGCTGGGCATGAACGTGATGATCTCGGGCAACAACTTCCTGATCATCTACCTGGGCCTGGAGCTGCTGACCCTGTCGAGCTACGCGCTGGTCTGCCTGCGCCGTGACAACACCGCGGCGGTGGAAGCGGGCATGAAGTACTTTGTGCTGGGCGCGATGGCCTCGGGTTTCCTGCTGTACGGCCTGTCGATGATCTACGGCGCCACCGGCTCGCTCGATATCGGTGAAGTGTTCAAGGCGGTGAACTCCGGTCTGATCCGCCACCAGGTGCTGGTCTTCGGTCTGGTGTTTGTGGTTGCTGGCCTGGCCTTCAAGCTGGGTGTGGTGCCTTTCCACATGTGGGTGCCTGACGTCTACCAAGGCGCACCCACGGCCATCACGATGATCGTGGGCGGCGCGCCCAAGCTGGCAGCTTTCGCGATCGTGATCCGCCTGCTGGTGGACGGCCTGCTGCCGCTGGCCTTTGACTGGCAACAGATGCTGGCCGTGCTGGCCATCCTCTCGCTGCTGATCGGTAACCTGGCCGCTATTGCACAGACCAATATCAAGCGCATGCTGGCCTACTCGACCATCTCGCAAATGGGCTTTGTGCTGCTGGGTCTGATGTCCGGCGTGGTCAATGGCAATGTCGAAGCGGCCACCGCTGGCAACGCCTACAGCGCCTCGATGTTCTACGTCGTGAGCTATGTGCTGACCACCCTGGCCACGTTCGGTGTGGTGCTGCTGCTGGCCCGTGAAGGCTTCGAGAGCGAAGAGATCGCCGACTTTGCCGGTCTGAACCAGCGCAGCCCGCTGTACGCTGGCGTGATGGCAATCTGCCTGTTCTCGATGGCTGGTATTCCTCCGCTGGTGGGCTTCTACTCGAAGCTGGCCGTGCTGCAGGCGCTGGTGGCTTCGGGCAGTGGCCTGTACATTGCGCTGGCGGTGTTCGCGGTGATCATGTCGCTGATCGGCGCCTTCTACTACCTGCGCGTGGTCAAGGTCATGTACTTTGACAAGCCCATCACCGCCGCCAAGGTGCATGCACCGCTGGACGTGCGTGCCGTGCTGGTCGTCAATGGCGCGCTGGTGCTGATCCTGGGCATCATGCCCGGCGGTCTGATGAAGCTGTGCTCTGACGCCGTGCTGCGCGCACTCGCCAGCTAAGCGGCTCGGCAACCGAGCCTGACAAAGCCCGCATGTCTATCACTGCATCCATCTGGTTGGTGATCGTGGCGGGCTTTGTTGCGGCCAATCTGCCGTTTCTGAACCAACGCATCCTGGCCGCGGGGCCCCTGTGCCATGACGGCAGCAGTGCCGGCAAGGCCCTGTGGATCCGCCTGGTTGAGCTCGTCGTGCTGTACTTCCTCATCGGGGCCTTTGCGATGCTGCTCGAAGGCCGTGCCGGCCAGCGCAGCAGCCAGGGCTGGGAGTTCTATGCGGTCACCGGCACCTTGTTCCTGACCTTTGCCTTCCCCGGTTTTGCCTACCAGTACCTGCTGCGCAAGGTGAGCCGAGCGGGGTGAGCCTGTGAGGGTCTTCAACCTGCGCTGCCCCTTGGGCCATATCTTTGAGGGCTGGTTCGCCTCGGACGCCGCGTTCGAGCAGCAACAAAGCCAGGGCTGGCTCAGCTGCCCGATGTGCAACTCGCACGAGATCGTCAAAGGCCTGAGCGCGCCGCATCTGGCGCGCAAATCCAATTCCCTGGCCCCAGCGGCGCCTGCTGCGCAACCTTCATCCAGCGCAGCCCCTGCACAGCCTGGTAGCGCGCCGGCTGCGTCCTCGCCGTCCCAGGCCCCTCATAGCCCGCTCAGCGATACCCAGCGCCTGCAACAGGCCTGGCTGGAGCTGTCGCGCCAGATCGTAGCCAACACCGACGATGTGGGCAGCGGCTTTGCCGACCTGGCCCGGCAGATGCATGAGGGCGAGGTCGATGCCCGCCCGATCCGGGGCACTGCCACCCCCGAGGAGCAGCGCGCCTTGGTCGATGAGGGCATCGATGTGCTGCCCTTGCTGCTGCCCGAAGCGAGCAAGCACCGCCTGCAATAGGCTTTATCTGTCGCCTTGGCAGCAGCCGGCCTGGCTGGCATGCTGCAGTGCCGATGATGCACAGCGCGTATGAATGGGCCGGGGCAGGGCCTGTGCATTGTCGCCCGTGCTTGATTTTGATGACAAAAAGACGACCACTTGTCCCTCAGGTGACTATCAAAAAGTGAGCGCATAAAGCCCACGGGTTAACGCGTACGCAGCCTCACCTACAGGCTTTCCCCAGTGTTGCGTTGCAGTATTCTTTCCTAGTATTGGCAGCATCGAAGCGGCGTGCATTTCCAACCCGGAATAGGCGCCGCGCTTTTTTCCAGCGAAGCGGTGCGGTGCCCATGAGTGATGTCATTCTTCAAACCCGAGATCTCACCAAGGAGTTTCGGGGATTCACAGCAGTCAGCAATGTCAACCTGTCGGTGCAGCGGGGCTCGATCCATGCGCTGATCGGCCCCAATGGGGCCGGCAAGACGACATGCTTCAACCTGCTGACCAAGTTTCTGACGCCCACCAAGGGCATCATCCATTTCAACGGCACGGACATCACCAGCGAAGAGCCGGCGCAGATTGCCCGCCGGGGGGTGATCCGCTCCTTCCAGATCTCGGCGGTGTTCCCGCACCTGAGCCTGATGGAGAACGTGCGCATCGCCTTGCAGCGCAAGCTGGGCACGTCCTTCCACTTCTGGAGCAGCGAGCGCACCCTGGACAAGCTCAATGGCCGCGCCGTGGCCTTGCTCGAAGAGGTGGGCCTGGCGCACCTGGCCGACGAGATCACCTTGAACCTGCCTTATGGCCAAAAGCGTGCGCTCGAGATTGCCACCACCTTGGCGATGGAGCCCGAGCTGATGCTGCTCGATGAGCCCACCCAGGGCATGGGCCACGAGGACGTCGAGCGCGTCACCCAGCTGATCAAGAAGGTGTCGGCCGGCCGCACCATCTTGATGGTCGAGCACAACATGAAGGTCATCTCGACGATTGCAGACCGCATCACGGTGCTGCAGCGCGGCGCGATCCTGGCCGAGGGCGACTACCAGACGGTGTCGCAGAACCCCCAGGTGATGGAAGCGTATATGGGAACCACCGACGGCCAGCTGCAGGGAGCGCACTGACATGAATGAGAAAAACGGAGTGCCTGCACTGGAGATCAGCGATCTGCACGCCTGGTATGGCGAGTCGCATGTGCTGCATGGCGTGAACATGCGCGTGATGCCGGGCGAGGTGGTGACCCTGCTGGGCCGCAATGGCGCGGGCCGCACATCGACGATGCGTGCGGTGATGGGCCTGACCGGAGCGCGCAAGGGCTCGATCAAGATCCATGGCGTCGAGACCATCCAGATGCCCACGCACAAGATTGCGCATCTGGGCCTGGGTTACTGCCCGGAAGAGCGCGGCATCTTTGCCAGCCTCTCCTGCGAAGAGAACCTGATGCTGCCGCCGGACCTCAAAACCGGCTCGGCCGGCATGTCGGTCGAAGAGATCTACGAGATGTTCCCCAACCTGGCAGAGCGCCGCCAAAGCCAGGGCACGCGCCTGTCGGGCGGCGAGCAGCAGATGCTGGCAGTGGCCCGCATCCTGCGCACCGGCGCCAAGCTGCTGCTGCTCGATGAGATCTCCGAAGGCCTGGCCCCCGTCATCGTGCAGGCGCTGGCCCGCATGATCGTGAGCCTGCGCGCCAAGGGCTACACCGTGGTGATGGTCGAGCAGAACTTCCGCTTTGCCGCGCCCCTGGCCGACCGCCTCTATGTGATGGAACATGGCCAGATCGTCGAGCAGTTCAGCGCCGACGAGCTCGAAGGCAAGATGCCTTTGCTCAACACCTTGCTGGGGGTCTAGCCTCCCACTTTTTTGCAACCCTGGCGCAGCGCAGACTGCCGCCATGTATTGAGAACAGATATTTTTTAGGAGACAAGATGAAAGCAAAGCTCAAAGCCATTGCCCAGGTGGCATGTTTGGTCGCCCTGTCCGCAGGCGCTGCCCAGGCACAAGAAAAGGTGAAGATCGGCTTCATCACCGACATGTCCAGCCTCTACGCTGATGTGGAAGGCAAGAACGGCGCAGTCGCGATCCAGATGGCCATCGATGACTTCGGTGGCAAGGTGCTGGGCCAGCCCATCGAGATGGTCTCGGCCGACCACCAGAACAAGGCCGACATCGCCGCCTCCAAGGCGCGCGAGTGGATCGATACCGCAGGCGTGACCATGCTGTTTGGCGGCACCAACTCCGGCACGGCGCTGGCCGCTGCCAAGGTGGCCCAAGAGAAAAAGCGCGTCTACTTCAACAGCGGCGCGGGCTCATCGGCACTGACCAATGAGCAATGCAGCCCCTATACCGTGCACTATGCCTATGACACCGTGGCGCTGGCCAAGGGCACCGGCGGCGCGGTGGTGGACCGTGGCGGCAAGTCCTGGTTCTTCCTGACGGCCGACTACGCGTTTGGCCACTCGCTGGAAGCGGACACCACGGCCGTCATCAAGGCCAAGGGCGGCCAGGTGCTGGGCTCGGTGCGCCACCCGCTCAACGCGTCTGACTTCTCGTCCTTCCTGCTGCAGGCACAAAGCTCCAAGGCCCAGATCCTGGGCCTGGCCAATGCCGGCGGCGACACCATCAATGCCATCAAGGCCGCGCGTGAGTTCGGCATCAACAAGACCATGAAGACCGCTGGCTTGCTGGTCTTCCTCTCCGACATCCACAGCATGGGTCTGAAGAACACCGAAGGCCTGCTGCACACCACCAGCTGGTACTGGGACCTGAACGACGAGACGCGCAAGTTCGCCGACAAGTTCTTCGCCAAGACCAAGCGCATGCCCACCGATCTGCATGCGGCGGACTACTCGGCCACGATGAACTACCTGAAGGCTGTCGAAGCCGTCAAGACCACCGATGCCGACAAGGTCATGGCCTACCTGAAGAGCACGCCGCTGAACGACTTCTACGGCAAGGGCGTGATCCGCCCCGATGGCCGCTATGCGCACGACATGTACCTGGTCGAAGCCAAGTCGCCTGCCGAATCCAAGAAGCCCTGGGATTACCTGAAGGTTCTGTCCACCTTGCCTGCGGACCAGGTCTGGACGACCAAGGCCGAATCCAAGTGCGCGCTCTGGAAGTAAGCACCGCTCACACCTAACCTGCGTCTTTGCTGCTGGCTGCAGCTGCCCGCCATCGCTGATGGCCCAGGTCGCAAAAGCAGCGGCATGACGCCAGGCCTGTTGTGTTCATTCACTGACTCGTGAGCTTTTCATGGAAATTTTTGGTATCTCATTACCGGCCTTGATGAGCCAGCTGCTGCTGGGTCTGGTCAATGGCTCGTTCTATGCCATTCTCAGTCTGGGATTGGCCGTGATCTTTGGCCTGCTCAACGTGATCAATTTCGCCCACGGCGCTTTGTTCATGCTGGGGGCCATGTTCACCTGGATGGCGGCATCCTACTTCCAGGTCAATTACTGGGTGATGCTGCTGCTGTCGCCGATTCTGGTGGGCATCATCGGGGTGTTGATAGAGCGCTTTTTGCTGCGCCATATCTACAAGCTCGACCACCTCTACGGCCTGCTGCTGACCTTGGGTCTGTCGCTGCTGATCGAGGGCGTGTTCCGCTCGATCTACGGTGTCTCGGGCCTGGGCTACGACACACCCGAGCTGCTCGAAGGCGCCACCAATGTCGGCGTGATGCTGCTGCCCAACTACCGCATGTGGGTGGTGGTGGCCTCGCTGATCGTCTGCTTTGCCACCTGGTATGTGATTGAGAAAACCCGCCTGGGCGCCTACCTGCGTGCCGGCACCGAGAACCCCCGTCTGGTCGAGGCTTTCGGTGTCAACGTGCCGCTGATGATCATGCTGACCTATGCGTTTGGCGTGGGCCTGGCCGCCTTTGCCGGCGTGCTGGCAGCGCCCGTCTACCAGGTCACGCCGCTGATGGGCCAGAACCTGATCATCACCGTGTTCGCGGTGGTGGTGATCGGTGGCATGGGCTCCATCATGGGCGCCATCGTCACCGGTCTGGCACTGGGCGTGATCGAAGGGCTGACCAAGGTCTTCTACCCAGAAGCCTCGGCCACCGTCGTGTTCGTGATCATGGTCATCGTGCTGCTGGTGCGCCCGGCTGGCCTGTTTGGCAAAGCGAAGTGAGGTGAGGGGATGAATTCCAAGAAGTTTGCCAAACTGGGGTATGGGTTGCTGCTGCTCGGCATGATCGCTGCGCCGTTCATGGGGGCCTACCCTGTGTTCGTGATGAAGCTGATGTGCTTTGCGCTGTTCGCCTGTGCGTTCAATCTGCTGCTGGGCTACACCGGTCTGCTGTCCTTTGGCCATGCCGCCTTCTTTGGTGGTGCGGCCTATGTCACCGGCCATGCGATCAAGGTCTGGCACCTGACGCCGGAGCTGGGCATTTTGTTCGGCGTGGTGTTCGGCGCCTTGCTGGGTGTGGTGTTTGGCTGGCTGGCCATTCGCCGCCAGGGGATTTATTTCTCGATGATCACCTTGGCGCTCGCCCAGATGCTGTTCTTTGCCTGCCTGCAAATGCCCTTTACCGGTGGTGAGGACGGCCTGCAAGCGGTGCCGCGCGGCAAGCTGTTTGGCGTGCTGAGCCTGGAGAGCGACTGGACCATGTACTACGTGGCCCTGGCCATCGTGGTGCTGGCCTTCCTGCTGATCATGCGCACGGTGCATTCGCCTTTCGGCCAGGTGCTCAAGGCCCTGAAGGAAAACGAGCCGCGTGCCATCTCGCTGGGCTACGACGTCAACCGCTTCAAGCTGCTGGCCTTTGTCATCTCGGCTGCACTGGCCGGTCTGGCCGGTTCGCTCAAGACCGTGGTGCTGGGCTTTGCGACCTTGACCGACGTGCACTGGACGGCATCGGGCCAGGTCATCCTGATGACCTTGGTGGGTGGCCTGGGCCTGCTGTCGGGCCCGATCGTGGGCTCGGCCGTGATCGTTGCGCTGGAGAACAAGATCGGCGATATCGGCACCTGGCTGTCGCGCCTGACCGGCGTCGAGTGGTTCAACACCTTGGGTGAGTCGGTGACCATTGTGACCGGCCTGATTTTTGTGATCTGCGTGCTGGCGTTCCGCCGCGGCATCATGGGCGAGTTGATCGCCTTCATGGACCGCAAGAAGAAATAGCGGAGGCTTGCAGACCCGCCCAAGTCAAAGGCCTGCATTGCGCAGGCCTTTGTTTTTGGGCAGGGGCGGAAAGATTTACTTCCAGAGCTTGCAGGTGCTTTCGGCCTTGGTGGTCCAGACTTCGTCGGGGCTGAGCGTCTTGAGTACCTTGAAGTAATCCCAGGCGCCCTTGGATTCGGCCGGGGCCTTGACCTGCATCAGGTACATCTCATGCGCATAGCGGCCATCGGGGCGGACAACGCCCTTGGCATAGAAGTCCGACAGGGGCTCGGCCTTCAGCGCGGCCATCACCTTGTCCGAATCGGTGGACTTGATGCGGTCGGCCGTCTTCAGGTAGGTCATCATTGCCGAGTAATCGGCCGCCTGCAGCGAGGTGGGCATCTTCTTGAACTTCTCGAAGAAGCGGTCCGAGAACTTGCGGCTTTCCGGGTTCAGGTCCCAGTGCCAGCTGTCGGTGAACATCAGGCCTTCGGTCTGCTTGAGCCCCAGGCTGTGGATGTCCGAGCTGAACAGCAGCATGCCGGCGAGCTTCATGGTCTTGGTCACGCCAAACTCGCGCGCGGCCTTGATAGTGTTGATGGTGTCGCCACCGGCATTGGCCATCGCCAGAATCTGGGCCTTGGAGCTTTGCGCCTGCAGCAGGAAGGATGAGAAATCCGAGGCATTGATCGGGTGCCGCACGGCGCCCACCACGCGGCCACCTGCGGCCTTGATCACCTTGGTGGTATCGGCCTCCAGCGCATGGCCAAAGGCGTAGTCTGCTGTCAGAAAGAACCAGTCCTTGTCGCCCAGCGCCACAATGGCGCCGCCGGTGCCCTTGGCCAGGGCCACGGTGTCATAGGCGTAATGCACGGTGTAGGGGCTGCACTGGTCATTGGTCAGCGCCGAGGTGCCCGAGCCGTTGACGATGATAAGGCGCTTTTTCTCCTCGGCCACCTTGGCCATCGCCAGGCCGGTGCTGGAGGTGGTGCCGCCCACCAGCATCTGCATATCGCGCTGGTCAAACCACTCGCGTGCCTTGGAGGCGGCCAGGTCGGCCTTGTTCTGGTGGTCGGCCACCATCAGCTCCACCGGCTTGCCCAGCAGCTTGCCGCCAAAGTCATCAATCGCCATCTGCAAGGCCAGCGCCCCGCCCTTGCCATCGACATCGGCATAGACGCTGGACATGTCGGTGATGAAGCCGATCCGCACCTTGTCTTGCGCCAGCGCACCTTGGGCGAGCAGGGCCAGCACACAGCCAGCGGCAGCGGCCGCAATCGCGCGTCGCCGGTGCGGCCGGGCAGAACGCAAAGAGGGCATTGCAGGAACATTCATCGGAAGGTCTCCTTGTTCAAATAGACAGGCGTGCAGTGCGGCTGCCAGGTGCGGCGCACCCGTGGGCTGCTGCGCCCCGATGGTTGCAGGCTGCCTGGCGCGCGCCTACTGGGGTAAGCACCAGCGCGGCGCAAAAAACGGGGCTGCGCGCGGCGCGAAGCGGCTATACTGCTCGCAGCTCCGGGGTGTGCGAAAGCGCTGAGATGCCAAAGGCAGTTGCAAGACTGCTGAGTAGTGAACCCGACGAACTTGATCCGGTTCATGCCGGCGGAAGAAGAGCGGGACCCTGAAAGCACAGCGGTGGAAGGCAGGCAGCGTTGCATGGCACGCGTCTGCGGCCACCTGCCACGCACACCCCAGGCGCCTCGCGCACTGGGGTTTTGTCTTTTTTGGGGACGACACCTGTCAGCGCGCAACAGGTGCCGCCATGGCCACCTAACAGCGGCCCTGGCACCACGCACAGCACGGCCGGGCCGGGGTGTAGGCGATGGGCGTGTTGCGGCCAAGCAGCCATGCCTGGCGTGTTGCAACAGAAGAGGGCCGGCACGTCTCGGAGCGTTCGATGAAATCAACCGCTTTGAGGAGACTGCCATGAACGCCCCTGAGTCCCTGTTCATCCCCGCCACCGGTGATGCCCCCGATGCCGCCCGCTTTGGCGAACTGCTGGCCCAATCGCGCCAGCCTTTTCCCGCGTCGACCAAGTCCTATCTGGCCGGTGCCATCCACCCGCAGCTGCAGGTGCCGGTGCGCGATATTGCGCTGACCAATGGAGAGCAGGTCAGCGTCTACGACACCTCGGGCCCCTACACCGACCCGGCCGTGGCCATCGATGTGCGCCAGGGCCTGCCCGCGCTGCGTGCCGAATGGATCGCGGCGCGCGGCGACAGCCAATACTATGTGGGGCGCCAGCGCGTGGCGCTCGATGATGGCGGCAAGCGCGGGGAAGAAGACCTGCGCGTGGCCCAGCTGCGGGCCGAGGCCGCTGCATTGCAGCGCCAGCCGCGCCGCGCCAAGAGCGGCGCCAACGTGACCCAGATGCACTATGCGCGCCGGGGCATCATCACTCCCGAGATGGAGTATGTGGCCCTGCGCGAGAACGGCCGCCGCGAATGGATGGCCGAGTACCAGCGCGATGCCGCGCGCGAGGCGCGCCTGGCCGGCAACAGCCTGGGCGCTGCGATTCCCAAGATCATCACGCCCGAGTTTGTGCGCGACGAGGTGGCGCGGGGCCGGGCCATCATCCCGGCCAATATCAACCACCCCGAGATCGAGCCGATGGCCATTGGCCGCAACTTCAAGGTCAAGATCAATGCCAATATCGGCAACTCGGCGGTGACCTCGAGCATCGAGGAAGAGGTGGAGAAGCTGGTCTGGGCGATCCGCTGGGGTGCGGACAATGTGATGGACCTGTCCACCGGCAAGAACATCCACACCACGCGCGACTGGATCGTGCGCAACTCGCCGGTGCCCATTGGCACGGTGCCGATCTACCAGGCGCTGGAGAAGGTGGGCGGCGTGGCCGAGGACCTGAGCTGGGAGATCTTCCGCGACACCCTGGTGGAGCAGGCAGAGCAGGGCGTGGACTATTTCACCATCCATGCTGGCGTGCGCCTGGCCTATATCCACCTGACGGCCCAGCGCCGCACCGGCATCGTCTCGCGTGGCGGCTCAATCATGGCCAAATGGTGCATGGCCCACCACCGCGAGAGCTTCCTCTACGCGCATTTTGAAGACATCTGCGACATCATGAAGCAGTACGACGTGAGCTTCTCGCTGGGCGATGGCCTGCGCCCGGGCTGCGCCTCGGACGCGAATGACGAGGCCCAGTTTGCCGAGCTGGCCACCCTGGGCGAGCTGACCCAGCTGGCCTGGAAGCACGATGTGCAGACCATGATCGAAGGCCCCGGCCATGTGCCCATGCACATGATCCAGGCGAACATGACCGAGCAGCTCAAGCACTGCCACGAGGCGCCGTTCTACACCCTGGGCCCGCTGACCATCGACATCGCACCGGGCTACGACCATATCGCCAGCGCCATCGGCGCGGCGATGATCGGCTGGTTTGGCACCGCCATGCTGTGCTATGTGACGCCCAAGGAGCACCTGGGCCTGCCCGACCGCGATGACGTCAAGCAGGGCATCATTGCCTACAAGATTGCCGCGCACGCAGCCGATGTGGCCAAGGGCCACCCGGGGGCCCGGGCGCGTGACGATGCGCTCAGCCAGGCGCGCTTTGATTTCCGCTGGGAGGACCAGTTCAACCTGGGGCTGGACCCGGACACGGCCCGCGCCTTTCATGACGAAACCCTGCCCAAGGACAGTGCCAAGGTGGCGCATTTCTGCTCGATGTGCGGGCCCAAGTTCTGCTCGATGAAGATCACGCAGGAGGTGCGCGAGTTTGCCAAGAACCAGGGTGTGGCCGAAGAGCAGGGCATTGCCGTGGGCATGCAGGCCAAGGCGGCGGAGTTCAACCGGGCGGGCGGCGATTTCTACATCCCGATCGCCAGCGACACCACGGCCAGGTAAGGACGCGGCGGGCGTTGACCCCATGCGGCCACCACCCGGTGGCCGCCTTGGCGCCTCGGTGTCAGCAGCATTTGCTGCGCTGCACTAAACTGCGGACTGCCATCTGCCAGCCCCTTTCAACGCCAGAAAGCCCTTTGCCATGAACGTCACGCAAGCCATGAAAGAGCGCCGCTCGGTGCGCGCCTTTTTGCCCAAAGTTCCCTCTGCCCACGAGGTGCACAGCCTGATCGCCGATGCGGCCCAGGCGGCATCGGGCGGCAACCTGCAGCCCTGGCGGGTGGTGGCGCTGGCAGGTCATGCGCTGCATGAACTGACCGATGCCATTGCGGATGCGCAGCCGCTGCCCGAAGGCGGCAACAACTACACCTACCCGCCCAATCTCTGGGAGCCTTACCGCACGCGCCGCTTCAAGAACGGTGAGGACCTGTACAAGACCATCGACATTCCGCGCGAGGACAAGGCCGCGCGCCTGGAGCAGCTGGCCAAGAACGGGCGCTTCTTTGGCGCACCGGTGGGCCTCCTGGTGTTTGCCGATGAGCGCATGGGTTATGCGCAGTGGGTGGACCTGGGCATTTACCTGCAGTCCCTCATGCTGCTGGCCACCGAGCGCGGCCTGGCCACCTGTGCCCAGGGCTACTGGCGCCGCTATGGCGACACGGTGGAGCGGGTGCTCAAGGCGCCAGAACCTTACCGTGTGGCCTATGGCATTGCGCTGGGCTATGAAGACCTGACGGCGCCGATCAACGGCCTGCGCGCCGACCGCGCACCCTTTGGCGACTGGGCGCAGATGCGCGGGTTTGACTGAAGCTGCTCAACGGGAGCATCAGACCGCGATATAGCGGTCCTTGCGGTGGTTCATCGCCACAATCAGGTTCAGGATGACGGCGCCTGCAATCGACCATGCGACCGATACGGCCGGCACCAGCCACAGCGCGAAGGCCACGATGAGGCAGTCCAGGCCCATCTGCACCTTGCCGGCCGACCAGCCATGGCGCTCCTGCAGGTAGAGCACCAGAATGCCAAAGCCGCCCAGGCTGACCCGGTGGCGGAACAGAATCAAAAAGCCCGTGCCCAGCAGCACACCGCCAAGGATGCCGGCCAGCGGCTGGGACACATAGGAGATGGAAAGCAGCGCCGGCAGCAGCTCGGTGAGCCAGGAGGTGGCCACCACCGCGATAAAGGTCTTGACCACAAAGGCAGTGCCCATGCGCTTGGCCGCCAGCCAGTAGAACGGCAAATTCAGACAGAAGAACAGCAGGCCCAGGTCGGTGCCGGTGGCGTAGTGCCCCAGCAGTGCAATGCCGGCAATGCCGCCGGTCAGCAGCCCCGCGCTTTTGTACAGCACCAAGGCGGTAGAGATCAGCAAGATGCCGACCGCCATCGCGATGCCATCCTCCAGCCAGGAATGGCCGGAAGAGCCGGTCTTGAGCGCCCAGCGGAATTTGTTGGAGGTCAGTTGGCTCACGCGCGCAAAGCCTGCGCTGGCAAAGAGGCGGTATCGGGTCATGGGAAGAGGGCAAGCAAGAGTCCTGCCAGCTTGGGGCGCAGCGCATGCCCCCACTCTGACCAGGCGCAAGCAAAAGGCGAGATAGCCCTCAAATATAGGGCTAACCCTTATCCCTCAAACCATGCCGAGGATTGGCGCAGCCCGGCTGCAGGCTGCTTTTCCCGGTTCAGTCGCTTACTTCCAAATGGGGCACTGGGCCTCTTGCTTGCTCGCAAACAGCGTCTCGCCCGGCAGCGCCTTGAGCAGCTTGAACGAGTCATGCTTGCCCTTGGACTCCTCAGGCGTCTTGACCTGCAGCAGGTACATGTCATGCACATAGCGGCCATTGGGCTCGATCTTGCCCTTGCCGAACATGTCGTTCAGCGGCATCGACTTGAGGGTCTGCATCACCTTGTCGGCATCCAGGCTCTGCGCCTTCTCTACGGCCTTGAAGTAGCTCATTGCCGAGGAGTAATCGGAGGCCTGCAGCGAGGTCGGCATTTTCTTGGTGCGGGCGTAGTAGCGGTCGGTCCAGGCGCGGGCCTCGGGCGAGCGGTCCCAGTACCAGCTGTCGGTGAACATCAAGCCACCGGCGAGCTTGAGGCCCAGGCTCTCGACCTCATTGGCGAACACCATCAGCGCCACGGGCTTCATCTTGGGCGTAATGCCAAACTCGCGCGCCGCCTTGAGTGCGTTCATGAAGTCACCGCCGGCATTGGCCAGGCCCAGGATCTCGGCCTTGCTGGCCTGCACCTGCACCAGGTAGGACGAAAAATCGTTCGCATGGAAAGGCGCACGCACCGATTTGACGATCTGGCCGCCCTGGGCCTGCACCACCTGGGTCACATCGGCCTCCAGGGTGTGGCCAAAGGTGTAGTCGGCGACCAAGAGTGCCCAGGTCTTGGCGCCTTGCTCTGACACCGCCCGGCCCGTGCCGCGCGCAATGGCCGTGGTGTCGCTGTTGTAGTGCACCCAGTACGGCGAGCACTGGCTGCCCGTCAGGTTGGAGGAGTAGGCGCCATTGATCAGCAGCACGCGCTTTTTCTCATTGGCCACCTGGCCCATGGCCAGCGCCGTCGCGGTGTTGGTGCCGGCAATCAGCAGCTGTACATCCTGGGTGTCGACCCATTCGCGCGATTTGGTCGAGGCGATATCGGCCTTGTTCTGGTGGTCGGCCGACAAGAGCTCGATCGGGCGGCCCAAGAGCTTGCCGCCAAAGTCTTCAATGGCCATCTGGATAGCGGTCACGCCGCCCTTGCCATCGCCGTCCGAATACTGGCTGGACATATCGGTGAGAAAACCCAGGCGCACCGGCGCTGGGGCCTGTGCCTGGGCCGTGCCGGTGATCGCGCAGCAGGCGAGGGCACAGGCGCTGAGCGCGGGCCGAAAGCGCAGGGAGGTTGGGGTGGACATACGAGACTCCTTTGTTATGGGTTGCTTTGGTGGTGCAACAGCCATGCTAAGAGCAGATGCCAGATGGCGACAGGGTAGAAGCCGCGGCGCCGCGCCGCGTTTGTCACCCACGTTACCGGGCGCGCTGTGCAGAGGAATATTTTGATAAGTTGATAAATATAAATAAATACCAAATAACACATAGGAATATTTGTCCAGAGGGCATGCTGCTGTAAGAGCGGCTCTGTCAAATCTTCTTCATCAGGATGTCACCCGCCGTTGCAACACTCCCGCCTTTCTTTTGGGATCCCTATGCGACGCTTACCCCTTGTGGCCGCCATGGCCTCTTTGCTCATCCTCACCACACAAACCACGCCAGCGGCAGATCTGTCGGTGCAGACCCCCGCTGGCCAGGCGCTGGAGGCCAAGCTGGCCGCCGCTGACCCGCAAGGCCAGGTCTATGCTGCGCATGTATTCAGCGACCCGGCAGCGACCAAGCTGCCTGATGGCTGGCGCCCAGCCTCATGGAATAAGGGCACGGTGACTATGGATGCCAGCACCGGCCATCTTCTGATCAACGGCAAGGCCAATGACACTGCGATGACGGCAGTCCTCCTGCCTGTGGAGCTGGAGACGCTGTCCAACTACCGGGTGGATGTGGAGTTCAGCTTCGAGCAGCAGAACAATGCCACGCGCTGGGGCAGTGTGATGTACCGCACCTCGCCCGCCACAAATTCTCCGGCGCACGAGCCCTACTACCAATTTGCGATTCGCCAGACGGCCACGGCCAACAATGGCACCGAATTTGCGCTCCGCAAGGCGAATGCCTGGTCGGTGCAGGGCACCAAGCCCTTTACCGAGGCGATCAGCGCCACGAAAACCTATACCGCCAGCGTCGTGGTCTATGGCAACCGGGTGCGCCAGTACCTCGATGGCGCCTTGCTGCACGACACGGTGATGACGGCCGACATGGCCAAGGGGGGCATTGGCATGTCGACTGCCGGCCTCATCATGCGTGTCAAAAGCATCAAGGTGACCGAGCAGATCACGCCACTGCCTGAGTTCGATATGCCCGTGGCCGTGCAGGACGCCGGCAGCGCAGCGGCAATGGCACCCACCCTGGTACAGGCGGCAGAAGGCCTGCAATCGCTGGCTGGCACCGGCGCCAGCAATGCGCTGTGGACGCTGGACAGCAGCCTCAATCTGCTTGACGCCAGCGGTGCCACGGTGGGTACGCTGGCGGCCTACTTTGCCCAGCCCAACCGCAACACCATTCCGCTGTTGCGCATCCAGGATGCAGCGACCCTGAATGCGCTGGTGACTTTCTCCGACCAGGTGCACAATCTCGCCGACCTGACCTTGCTGTCCAGCGATGTGGCACTGCTCAAGCAAGCCCGCGTGGCGCTGCCCAAGCTGCGCACAGCGGTGGATTTCAGCGAGCGCAAGCTGACCACGTCCAAGGCCGATCTGCTGACCATCGTGGGCGATACCAACCGGGCGGGCGCCAAGATCGCGATCCTGCCTGAGGGCCTGACAACCCGCGCGTTTGTCGCCCATCTGCAGCGCCTGCTGATCACGGTCTGGAGCAATGCCGAGGCCGCCACCCCCGAGCAAGCAGCGAAGGTGCTGGTCAGCGGTGTCAACGGCGTCGTCTCTGCCAACAGCGCCGCCTACGCCGAGGTGCTGCGCAAGCTGCCCGCCAACACCTTGCTGCGCAAGCCGCTGGTGATCGGCCACCGCGGCATGCCCAGCCGCGAGGACGAGAACACGCTGGAAAGCGCCAAGGCGGCAGTGGCTGCCGGTGCCGATGCCGTGGAAAACGACATCTACATCACCACCGATGACCACCTGGTCATCATGCACGACGACACCGTCAACCGCACCACCAATGGCATGGGCAATGTGGAGGACATGAGCCTCGCGCAGGTCAAGGCCTTGGCCACCAAGACCAAGGGCTACCAGGTGCCCACGATGCGCGAGTACTTCCAGGCCTTCAAGAACAATCCGATCACCCATGTGATCGAGCTCAAGAGCAGCAACCCGCGCATCATTGCCCAGCTCAAGAAGGAAATGGCCGAAGAGGGGGTGGCGGACCAGTCGGTTGCGATCTCTTTCATTGCCGACCAGCTCAAGCGCAGCGGCGAGCAAATGCCCGAGCTGACGGGCGGTTTCCTCAACAGCATTGCCGACAGCGCCGACGTGCCGGCCAGCGTACGCAATGTGCTGGAAGCGACCCAGGCCAACTCCTCGACCTTCAACCCCAGCTACACCGCCATTCGCCAAAGCACGATGGAGGCGGCCAAGCACCGGGGCGTGACCTTCTGGCCCTGGACAGTGAATACGGCCACTGACTTCTACAAGTACTACAGCTGGGGCACCAACGGCATCACCACCGACCACGCCTACCTGGCCAGCAACTTCCCGGTGGAGATCGCTGCCAAGCCGCAAACGGCCGCGCTGGCCTTGAAAGAGCCGCTGAGCCTGGGTGTGACCCTGACCACCCAACTGCGTGCGCAAAGCGATGCCACTGCCACCGAGCTGGTGTACCTGGGCGGTACCGCTACGGCAGTGCACGATGGCAAAGGAGGCCTCAGCTTCAGCAGCGCAGGCACGGCCATCGTCATGCCCGGCTACCGCTACCAGATGGATGGCACCTACAGCTATGTGATCATGGGCCAGCCCGTGACCCTGGTGGTGGGCGATGGCAGCGATGGCGTGGTGGGCACACCCAATGCACCCGCTGCCGGCAATGTGGCCTGCAGCAGCGCTGTACCCGGACAGACCAGCACCTGCGCCGTGGTGCCCCAACCGGGCTACCAGCTGGTGGGCCTGGCGGCAGGCAGTACCTGCCCGGCCGGCCAATGGAATGCCGACCAAACGGCCTACACCACCGGCACGATTGCAGCGCAGTGCCAGGTGCGTTTTGACTTTGTGGCCAAGCCGGCCAGCGCATCCCTGACCCCCATCGGCAAGGACGGCGAGATGCAAGCCACCGTGCAAGGCGGCGGCACGGGCCTGTGGGCCTTTGATGCTGCGCAAGCGGTTGCCGTAAGCCCGGCAGCGGCTGCGCCCAGTGGCCTGAGCTTTCCGTTTGGCGTCGTCAGCCTGCAGCTGACCGGCGGCCAGCCAGGCCAGAGCGCCACGGTGGAGATGACCTACCCGCAGGCGCTGCCCGCCAATGCCAAGTACTACAAGTTTGGCAAGACCGCCGACAACAACCAGGACCACTGGTATGCCTACCCCAACGCCACCATCAGCGGCAACAAGGTCATCCTGACCCTCACCGACGGCCAGACCGGCGATGACGACCTGCTGGCCAATGGCGTCATCCGCGATCCGGGTGGTGTAGCCGTGCTGGCCGATGACCCCGGCACGCCTGGCACCCCTGGCGCTACCGCCACCCCCGTGCCTACCTTGGGCCATGCAGCACTCGCGCTGCTGTCGGGCGGCATGGGCCTGCTGGCCTGGCGCCGCAAGCGCAAGGCGCTGGTTTGATCGTTAGGGTTTGATGGGTAGTTGACCGCCAGTGGCGCCTTGGGGTGCCCTGGCGGTTTTTTTCAAGCGCAGGCATGGCGCAAGCGGTAGGGTGCGTCAGGGCACTTCCGATGCGTCGCAAAGTCGGCTAGATTGCTAGCTGATTTTGATGATATGAATCAGATGCAACTTTATTCCTACAAGCTGGATTTCCGAATTTGGCATCCAAGCATTGACCCGCAGATAGTCACCGAGACACTGGGGCTGGAGCCCACGCATTTCTGCATGGAGGGGCAGCCGCGCAAAACCCCCAAGGGGCGTCTTCTGGGTGGCATTCATGCTGAAAGCTATTGGAGCGCTGATCCATTCAAGCGGGGCGAATATATGTCCTCAGACGATGCTGCTGAGGACGCTATTTCTGCAGTGCTTGAGTTGCTGCGTCCACATAAGCATTTTCTGCTTCTATTGCAGGGTCAAGGTGGGCGCTTGGTGTTACAGATCAGCAGCTTCAGCGCGCGCAACTACGCTATCGTGTTGCCGCCCGATTTGCTGATGGAGATGGCCGCGCTTGGCATCAGCTGGGCCCATGATGTGCATCCCTATGCGCAGAGCTGGTAGCGCAATCTTTTGATCGCCGAAGACGGAACTCAAACCACCTGCCCCAGCCCCCGTGCATCCGGCATGCGCGATGCCCAGGCAAACACCGCCATCCCCAGCAGCACCGTCACCGCCAGGCCCAGCGCCAGCAACAGGCCGCTGTGAAAGAGCTGCGGCGCCACCAGGCCCGAGATGATGGTGAAGACCATCATCTGGCTAAAGCCCTGCAAGGACGAAGCCAGGCCGCGCATCTGGGGGAAATGGCCCATGGCTTCCAAGGTCAGGATGGGCATCAGCTGCGAGATGCCAAAGGTGTAGAGCGTGATCGGCAGGACGGCCCAGGGGACGCTGGGCTGTTGCGTCAGGCTGTTGTAGAGCAGGTTGCTGGCGCAGGCGATGAGCAGGCAGGCATAGCCGATGCGTTTTTGCAGAGCAGCTGGGATGCGGCGGGCAAAGAGGCTGGAGACGGCTGAGCCCAGCATGGTGCCGGCGATCAGCGGGATGAACAGCCAGCCCAGCGCAGTTTCGTCCTTGCCCAGGATGGTCATCACAAACTCGGCTGCGGAGCTGATGTAGATGGAGTTGGCGCCGGCCATCAGCGCCAGGCCAATGAGCATGGTGCGGAATTTGCGATTGCGCAGCGCCTGCAGGTAGTTGCCGGCAATGACGCGCAGCTTCAAAGGCGTGCGGCGCTCGGGCGGCAGCGTCTCGGGCAGCTGGCGCCAGATCAGCAGTGCCAGCAGCGCGCCAAAGCCCGAGAGGAAATAGAAGCTGTAGCGCCAGCCACCATGGCTTTGCAGCCAGCCGCCCAGCACGGGCGCGAGGGCAGGGGCCAGGCCAAACACCATCATCACCAGCGCCATCATGCGCTGCGCCTCTGCCCCCTGGTGCTGGTCTTGCACCATCGCGCGCACGATGACCATGCCCGAGCCGGCGCACAGGCCCTGCACCAGGCGCATCAGCACCAGCGATTCGATCGAGCCGGCAAAGGCCGCTGCCAGCGAAGTGATGCAGTAGCCGATGGCCGAGACCATCAGCACGCGGCGGCGGCCAAAGGTGTCGCTGAGCGTGCCGTAGAACAGCATGGTGCTGGCCATTGCAAACACATAGACGCTCAGCGTCTGCTGCACCGCTATCGGCGTGGCGCCAAATTCCTGTCCGATGGCATGGAAAGAGGGCAGGTAGGTATCGATGCCCAGCGGACCAATCATGGTGCACAGGGCAAACAGCAAGGTGAGCGTAACGGGTGACTTTTGCATGGGGCGCTGGGCGCTGCCCTGGGCCGCGATCACAGCAAGCGCTGCCTGGCCCTGCGGGCGGAGGAAGAAGCGGGTGGGGGCTAAGGCGCCGAAATGAAGAACCACCGCCTCTCAGAAGAGGGGAGCGGCAAAGTGGCAAGCAAGCATTTAACCAAAAAATGCCGCTGCCTGTGCCCGCTGGCGGCGCCGCCGCAAAGAGCTGGGACATTGGCCGGCTGCAATGCAAAGAGCGCGAAACTGTGTACACATTTCGCGCTCTGGGCGGGTATCGGTGTTGTAGAGCGTTTAGCCCGCGCTGGGGCGCTCGGCGCCCTTGGGGCGAAATGCCTTGCAGACCGCTTCATCAGTCTGCAGATAGGGGCCGCCGATCAGGTCCACGCAGTAGGGCACGGCGGCAAAGATGCCGGGCACCTGCTGCTGGCCTTCGGCGTCCTTGAGGCCTTCCAGGGTCTGGGCAATGGCCTTGGGCTGGCCGGGCAGGTTGATGACCAGGCTGCTGCCCCGGATGACGGCCACCTGGCGCGACAAAATCGCGGTGGGCACAAACTGCAGGCTGATCTGGCGCATTTGCTCGCCAAAGCCGGGCATCACCTTGTCGGCCACGGCCAGGGTGGCTTCGGGCGTCACATCGCGTGGCGCGGGGCCGGTGCCGCCGGTGGTCAACACCAGCGCGCAGCCAGCGTCCACCAGCTCGATGAGGGTCTGGCTGATCAGTGCCTCTTCGTCGGCAATCAGGCGGGTCTCGTACTGCAGCGGGTTGCGCAGCGCGCGGCCCAGCCAGTCCTGCAGCGCAGGCAGGCCCTTGTCTTCATAGACGCCACGGCTGGCGCGGTCGCTGATGGAGACCAGGCCAATCTTGACGCTGTCGCAGGTGTTGCTCATGGCCGGACCCCTTGCGCTGCCATCAGGCCTGGTCATCGTCGTCATCGCCGTCTTCGGGCGCATCGGCGCTGCTGCGGCTGGCGCTGTGGGCGGCCATCACATGGTCGCGCACCAGCTGGAACAGCTCACGGTAGGCGCGGCCCTTGCGGGGCGCCTGGCCGGTCGATTCCTGCACATTGGCCTCATGGGCGCCGGGCATGTCCTTGCGGGCCTGGCGCACCAGCGAGCGCAGCTGCTGGATGTCGGTATCGGGGGCTTCATTGATCCACTGGGCGACGGCGTCGTCGCTGACGATCATGCGGTCGCGCCACTGCTCGGCCGCATGCAGCAGGGCCTTTTCCAGGCTGGAGCCTTCCTTTTGCTCGGACAGGGCGGCATTGATGGCAGCAACTTCGCTGTCTTCGAGCTTGCGCATCAGCTTGCCGATGTACTGCATCTGGCGGCGCTTGCCCTCGAAATTGGTGATGCGCTTGGCTTCGGCCAACGCGTTGGCCAGGATCTCGGGCAATTCCAGGCGCTTGAAGAGATCGCTGCGCAAGGTCAGCAGCTCTTTGCCCAGGTCTTGCAGCTCATCCATCTCCTTTTTCAGGTCGGATTTGCTCGACTCGGTCGTGCCTTTGAGCTCGGCCTTGAGTTCGATATCGAGCTCGCTGCCTTCGGCCACGAACTTGCCGCGAACGAAATAGCCTTTTTTGGGTTTGCGTGACATGGTTAAATGCTTTTGTTCAAAAGGCCATCGCCCGGCGCAGTGCCTGGGCGATGGCGGTTATCAGTATCATAGCGGGCAGTATGAATAAATCCGTATCCAGCTCTAACAGCCAAGGCGATGCCAAGGCTGAGTCCGGCTTCAGCTACAGCCGCGCATTTTTCAAAGATCTCGTCGAGCAGGCGCTCTCGCATGCCAAAAAACTGGGGGCCAGCGACGCCGGGGCCGATGCCTCCGAAGGCTCCGGTCTGTCGGTGAGTGTGCGCAAAGGCGAACTGGAGACGGTGGAGCGCAACCGGGACAAATCACTGGGGGTGACGGTCTATCTGGGCAAACGCCGTGGCAACGCCAGCACGTCTGATTTCTCTGCCCAAGCCGTGCAGCGCACCGTGCAGGCGGCCTATGACATTGCACGCTTCACCGCCGAGGACCCTATCGCAGGTCTGCCCGACGCAGCCGACATTGTGCCAGCAGCCGAGCACCGTGCGCTCGAGCTATTCCATCCTTGGGCCATTGACAGCGAGGCGGCGGCCCAATTGGCGCTGCAGTGCGAGGCAGCAGCCTTTGCCACCGACAAGCGCATCACCAACAGCGAAGGCGCCGGTGTGTCGGCCCAGCAAAGCCATTTCTACAGCGCCCATACCAATGGTTTTGCCGGCGGCTATGCCAGCTCGCGCCACAGCCTGTCGGTCGCGCCGATTGCCGGCAAGGGGGCCGACATGCAGCGCGATGCCTGGTACAGCAGCATGCGCCGTGCGGGCGATCTGGCCGATCCGGCTGTCGTGGGCCGCTACGCTGCCGAGCGCGCACTCTCGCGTCTGGGCGCGCGCAAGATTGCCACCACCGAATGCGCGGTGCTGTTCGATGCACCGCTGGCTGCTGGCCTCGTGGGCTCGCTGGTGCAGGCCATCAGCGGCGGCGCGCTCTACCGCCGCAGCTCCTTCTTGCTGCATTCGCTGGGCAAGAAGGTGTTCCCCAAGCATATCCAGCTGATCGAAGATCCGTTCATCATCGGCGGCAAGGGCAGCGCGCCTTATGACGACGAAGGCGTGCGCGTGGCCAAGCGCTCGGTGATCGAGGACGGCAAGGTGGCCGGTTATTTCCTGTCCACCTATTCGGCCCGCAAGCTGAGCATGCGCACCACCGGCAACGCCGGCGGCGCCCACAACCTGCATTTCTACTCGACCAAGACGCGCCCTTCGGACGACCTCAATGCCATGCTGCAAAAGCTGGGCACGGGCCTCTTTGTGATCGAGCTGATGGGCCAGGGCGTGAACCCGGTCACCGGCGATTACTCGCGCGGCGCCAGTGGTTTCTGGGTCGAAAACGGCCAGATCGCCTTCCCGGTCGAAGAGATCACGATTGCCGGTAACCTCAAGGACATGTTCAAGGGCATCGAGGCCGTGGGCGCCGACGAGTACAACGCCGGCTCCAAGACCCTGGGCAGTATCTTGGTCAACCGCATGAAGGTGGCAGGGTCCTGATCCCGCGCCGTTCAATAGCTTCCAGCCCGCTCAAAGCCATCCAATCCAGGGGCGGCGGGCGGGTTTTGTTTTTTTGAGTGAGCAGCTGGCCAAGGCTGGCCAGTGCCGTAAGGAGTGGGCTGTGTTTACCGGCATTATTCAGGCAGTGGCGCGCATCAGCGCGATCGACGACCAACCGGGGCTGCGGAGCTTTACCGTGGCCTTCCCCGAGGGCTTTTGCGAAGACCTGGCGATAGGAGCGAGCGTCTCGCACGACGGCGTGTGCCTGACGGTGACCGAGCTGCTGGACGCCAGCCATGCCCGCTTTGATGTGATGCAGCAAAGCCTGAACATCACCACCTTGGGCGCGCTGGAGCTGGGCTCGCCAGTGAATGTGGAGCGCGCTGCCAAGGATGGCGCCGAGATTGGCGGCCACCCGCTGTCGGGCCATGTGGACTTTACCGGCACCCTGGCGCAGGTGCGCCAGTTCGACAACAACCATGTGATGCGCGTGGCGGTACCCGAGGCCTTTCGCCGCTATGTGTTTGCCAAGGGCTATATCGCCATCAATGGCGCCAGCCTGACCGTCGCCGAGGTGAACCGCCAGGAAGGCTGGTTCGAGGTCTGGCTGATTCCCGAGACCTTGCGCATGACCGTCTTTGGCGACAAGCGCGCCGGCGACCGCCTGAACATCGAGATCGAGCGCAGCACCCAGGTCGTCGTCGACACCGTGCGCGAAGCGGTGGATGAGAGCCTGGGCCAACTCAAGCCCCTGCTCGAAGCGCTGCTGCGCGAGAAGGGCTTGAGCCTGGATGACCTGGTCACGCCGCCGCAGTTGCCCAAGGCTTGATGCCCAAGGTCTAGATCAACGAGTGGCCACGATAAAGATCCGGGGGAAGGGCAGCAATACTGTGCCGCTGGGCAGCGCCGGGTAGGACTGGCGGATGGCGGCCAGGTAGTCGGCCAGGAACTGCGTCTTCTCCTGTGCATCGAGCTGCGCCAAAAATGGCCGCAGTGCCGAGCCCTTGAACCATTCGACCACCGCCTCGTGGTTGGCCAGCGGGTGCATATAGGTGGTGCGCCAGGCATCGACCCGGCTGCACAGCGGCTGCAACAGTGCGTAGTACCAGTCCAGATTGTGGCGGTCCGGGTGGCGCACCGCGCCGATGCGCGAGGCCCAGGGGCCTTGTGCGGCCACTTCGCGCGCCAGCACATGGGCGGGTTCTTGCAGGTTGTCGGGCGTCTGCACCGCCAGGCTGCCGCCGACGCGCAGTTGCTGCAGCAATTGCGGGTAGAGGCGGGCATGGTCGGGCAGCCACTGTAGGCTGGCATTGGCCAGGATCACATCCACAGCCGGCGCTGCTTGCCAGTTGCCAATGTCGGCCAGCGCAAACGGCGTCTGCGGCAGGCGCTCGCGCGCGGCGCGCAGCATGTCCTCGTCATTGTCCAGGCCGGTCACAGTGGCACAGGGGTAGCGGGCTTGCAGCACCTCGGTGGAGTTGCCGGGGCCGCAGCCCAGGTCGATTGCGATCTGCACCTCGGTGTTCGGAATGGCGGCCACCAGATCGCGCACGGGACGGGTGCGTTCGGCTTCAAACTGGCTGTATTGCTGGGCGGACCAGGTCATGGGGTTTCTCCTTGTGTGGTGCTGGGCACTGTAGTGCGCTTTACCCATGCTGACAAATGCGCTATAAAAACCTTATCCATACTTTTGAGGTATTGCTGGATGGAGCTGAGACATTTGAAGGCCCTGGTCTGCATTGCCGAATGTGGCAACCTGACCCGGGCTGCGCAGCAGCTGGGCATGCAGCAGCCGCCGCTGACACGCTTGCTGCAGCAGCTGGAGGCGGAGATGGGCACACCGTTGATGGAGCGGCTGCCCCGAGGCATGCGGCCCACCGCGGCTGGCCTGGCGCTGGTGCAGGAGGCGCGCATGGTGCTGGCCCGGGTGGAGGCCATGGCCGGCCTGGTTCAGGATGCCGCCCAGGGCGGACGCGGCCATGTGGCCATTGGCTTTACCAGCTCGGCAGCGCTCCACCCCTTGGTGGCGCAGGTGCTGCGGGCCTTTCGGGCCCAGTGGCCGCGCGTGAAGGTCACCCTGGAGGAGGCGGGCTCGGGCGAGCTGCTCGAGGCCCTGCTGGCGCAGCGCCTGCATGCCGCGCTGGTGCGTTCGGCCTGGGAGGCGCAGCCCAGCCTCAGCAGCCGCCTTTTGCTCAGTGAGCCGATGGTGGTGGCCGGGCCGGCCGGGCATGCGCTGATGCAGTCCAAACGCGCCTTGCCGCTGGCGCAGTTGCGGGGCCAGCCGCTGGTGCTGTACAAGCGGCCTGCGGGCCCGGGCCTGCACGATGGCATTGTGGCCGCCTGTGTGGGTGCGGGCTTTCATCCGCAGGTGGTGCAAGAGGCCCCGCGCCTGACTGCGACCCTGAGCCTGGTGGCCGCAGGCCTGGGCCTGAGCATTGTGCCGGCCTCGCTGCAGCAGCTGCGCGGCGACGGGCTGGCCTATCGGCGGCTGAGTGCTGCGCCCGGTCTGGTGGCGCCGCTGATTCTGGTCAGCCAGCGCCGCCCAGAAGCCCAGGCCCGTGTGCTGCTCCAGCACCTGGGCAGCATTCTGGACCAGCAACTGGCCCAGCAGCGTGCACGCAAGGGAGTGGCCTGATATGCAAAAACGCGTCATGCCGTCGATGATGGCGCTGCAGTGCTTTGAGGCCGTGGCCCGCCACATGAGCTTTACCTTGGCGGCCCAGGATTTGTGTCTGACCCAGAGCGCGATCAGCAAGCAGATTGCGCAACTGGAAGCCACCGTCTGCCAGGCGCTGTTCCACCGCTCGGCGCGCGGGCTGGCGCTGACCCCTGCCGGCCGCATGTACCTGGGCGAGGTGCGCAGCATCTTGAACCAGGTCGATGCCTCGGCCCGCTATGTGATGGGCTATGGCGAGGCGGACGAAACCCTGACGATTGCCGTGCAGCCCACCTTTGGCATCACCTGGCTGATTCCGCGCCTGCGGCAATTCATGCAGGCCTACCCGCATATCCAGGTCGTCACCAAGGGCGATGCCCGCCCTTTTGACCTGATGCAGGCGCGCATCGACATCTCGCTGTTCTATGGCGAAGGCAGCCTGCCGGGTGCGGACTGCCACCGCCTGTTCGAGGCCGATGTGGCAGTCGTTTGTGCGCCAGAGATTCTGCCGGTTAATGGCCTGGCGTCGCTCGCTGAGCTGGAGCAGTTGCCGCTGGTCCAGTGCTCCTTTCGGCCCGAGATCTGGCGCGACTGGTTTGGTAGCCAGGGCTTTGTGCCGGTCGATGCCTACCGGGGCCCGCGCTTTGACACCTTCTCGATGTGCCTGCAGGCCGCGCAAGAAGGCATTGGCTTGGCCATCATGCCGCGCATGTTTGCCGAGCAGGCGCTGGCCCGGGGCAGCCTGGTGCAGCCCTGGCCCTTTGTGCAGCCCAGCGACGGCGCCTACTACGTAGCGCACGCCAGCCACTGCGCGGCCTTGCCCAAGATCCGCCATTTTGTCGACTGGGTGCTGGCGCAGGCGCATGCCAGCGCGCCCACTGCATGAAATTTTGGAATAGCCCGATCATTTAATTTCGTTTGCCCAGCAGCGCGGCCTTGCGAACAATGCGTAGTTCAACAAGAACAACGACGGAGACTGCGCCATGGCCGCGCTGCACCATTACCTCTCGATTGCCGATCTGGAACGCGCTGCCCGCCGGCGCTTGCCCGCCTGTGTACGCGGCTATGTCTGCGGCGGCACGGAAGACGGCGTATCGCTGCAGCAAAGCCTGCAGGCCTTCTCGCGCCTGGGCTTTGTGCCGCGTGGCCTGCGCCATGTGGCCCGGCGCAGCACGGCCACCACCTTGTGGGGCCAGACCTATTCGCTGCCGATGGGCTTTGCGCCCACCGGCTTTGCTGCCATTGTGATGAAGGACTGCGATGCGGCGCTGGCCAAGGTGGCGCAGGCGCAGGCACTGCCCTTCATCATCAGCGGCGCATCGACCGTGCCCTTGGAGCAGCTGCAAAGCGCCCATGGCCAGCGCTGCTGGTACCAGGCCTACCTGCCGGGCAATATGGCGCGCATCCTGCCGCTGCTGCAGCGCCTCGAAAAAGCCCAGATCCCCGTGCTGGTGGTCACCATCGACACCTGCGTGGGCGCCAACCGCGAGAACCTGCAGCGCCTGCGCTTTACCGTGCCGTTTCGCCCCAGCTGGACCTTGTTGCTCGACGGACTGCGCCACCCGCGCTGGAGCTGCGATGTGTTCCTGCGCACGGTCCTGAGCCAGGGCGTGCCCCGCTTTGCCAACCTGGCCCATGAGGCGGGGCCGGCCATCACCGCCGACCCGCCCAACGGCTTTCGGGGCGAGCGCGACCAGCTCGACTGGGACTGCATAGACCAGATACGCGCTGCCTGGAAGGGCAAGCTGGTGCTCAAGGGTGTCATGCACCCGGAGGACGCCAGGCTCGCCGTGGCCCATGGCGCCGATGCGGTCATCGTCTCGACCCATGGTGGGCGCCAGCTCGATGCCTGCATCTCCCCCTTGCAGGCGCTGCCCGAGATTCGGCAGGCCGTGCCTGCCGGCTATCCGGTCTTCATCGACGGCGGCTTTCGCCGGGGCAGCGATGTGCTCAAGGCCATCGCGCTGGGCGCTGACCTGGTCTTTACCGGCCGGCCCCAGCTGTTTGGTGCGGCAGTCGCTGGCGAGGCGGGTATTGCGCACGCGGTGCAGCTGTTCCGCCAGGAGCTGATGACCAACCTGGCGCTGCTGGGCGTCAACCACCCGCAGGAGCTGACAGCGGACTATTTGCGCATCCAGGGCGATTTTTCGCTGCCCCCCAGTCAGTGCTAACAGCGCTGCACCCATTTGCCATCAAGGAGACAAAAATGAAGAAACCAAGCAAGGCCGTACTGGCCCTGGCCGCTGCATGGGCCGTGGTGCCTGCAGCACATGCACAAACTGCTGGCTACCCCAGCAAGCCCGTCAAACTGGTCGTAGGTTATGCGCCCGGCGGCGCCACCGATATTGGCGCGCGGCTGATGGCTGACGCGCTGGGCAAGGACCTGGGCCAGTCCTTTATCGTCGAAAACCGCCCGGGCGCCAACAGCAATATCGGTGCCGAATATGTGGTGCGCGCGCCAGCCGATGGCTATACCTTGTTTGTGGGCTCCATCTCAACGGCGATCAACCAGGGCCTCTACACCAAGCTGGGCTTTGATGCCGGCAAGGACCTGGTGCCCGTGGCCCAGCTCAATGTGGTGCCCAATATTCTGGCCGTCAGCGCCAAGCTGCCGGTCAACTCGGTGGCCGAGTACATCGCCTATGGCAAGCAGCACCCGGACAAGCTGACCTGCGCGTCGCCCGGCAGCGGCTCGTCGGCCCATCTGGGCTGCGAGCTGTTCAAGCTCAAGACGGGGACCAGCATCCTGCATGTGCCCTACCGGGGCAGCGGCCCGGCCGTGTCGGACTTGCTGGGCGGGCAGGTGGATTCGATGATGGACAACCTGCCGCCGCTGCTGGCACAGATCCGCGCCGGCAAGCTCAAGGGCCTGGCGGTGACGACCGCTGAGCGCGTCGATTTCGCCTCGGATATCCCGACCGTCGCCGAGTCCGGTGTGCCCGGCTTTGAGGTTGCCGCCTGGTTTGGCGTGTTTGCGCCCGCCGGTACACCGGCCCAGGTGGTGGAGACCGTCAACAAGGCCATCAACCGCGCACTGAACGCCAACCCCGATGTGCGGGCCAAGTACCAGAGCAATGGCTTTATGCTGCCGCCCGCGCCCAATTCACCGGCCAGCTTTCAGCGCTTCTTCCACAGCGAGATCAAGCGCTGGGGTGACGTGGCGCAGGCCACCAAGCTGAAGATCGACTGAGGCCGATACAGCCCTAACGCGCGTTGGCTGCCAGCCGCGTGGGCAGCAGCAGCGACACGCCAGCGGCCAGCACCAGCAGCGCAGCAGCTGCGCCAAAGGCAATCCAGTGGGTGCCGAACTGCTCATAGGCCCAGCCGCCCAGCCAGCTGCTGATCATCGCGCCAATCTGGTGGCCCAGGTAGGCGCAGCCGTAGAGCATGCCCACCAGCTTGATGCCGTAGAGATCGCCCAGAATGGCCGAAGACGCGGCAATCGAGCCGGCCCAGACAATGCCGCCCAGCGCGGCCACGGCATAGAGCTGCCAGTGGTGGATGACGGCCACCAAGCCGACAAAGCCCAGGCCCCGCACCAGGTAGATGACGGCCAGGATATAGCGGCGCGGCACCATGTCCGACAGCTTGCCCAGGCCCAGGGTGCTGAAGATGGCGACCAGGCCAATGAGGCCAATGCCGCCGGCACTGCTGCCGGCATCAAAGCCATGGTCCATCAGCATGGGCACGCCATGCGTGCCCAGCAGGTTCATGCTGAAGCCGCAGGCAAACAGGCCCAGAAAGATCTGCCAGAAAGGTGCGGTGGCCACGGCCTGCGCAAAGCCCAAGGTGGGTGCGGCGGGCTGGCCGGCCATCGCGCGCAGGCGCTCCTGGCGTGCTGCCTGCTCGGCCGGGGTCAGGTCGGTGTGCTCGGGCGCGTCATCGCGCACAATCCATAGCGCCATCGCGCTGACGATCAGCGCAAACACCAGCGCAAAGCCCAGCAGGGTGTGCTGCCAGCCCCAGCGCGCAATCGTGAAGGTGAAGACCGGCGTCATCACCGCAATACCAGCCATCGAGCCGGTGGACAGAAAGAACAGCGCCATGCCGCGCTGGCGCGTGAACCAGCTGCTGATCATCGGTGTGACTGCGACCGGGCTGGTGAAGGCCAGGCCCAGCGACAGCGCCACGCCGTAGGACCAGAAGAACAGCCAGGGCGTGCGGGCGTTGACCGCCCAGATGCAGGACAGCACCACGATGACGGTGCCCAGCAGCAGCACCCGCCGCGTGCCCTGGCGCGCCACGAGCCAGCCGGCCAGTGGCATGCCCAGGCCGTAGCACAGCATGCCAAAGGCGACGATGGACGACAGCAGGCTGCGGCTGAACCCCAGGTCCTGCGACAGCGGCACGATAAAGGGGCCGATCCCCATGCGCATGCCCACGGTGAGCAAGGTGAGGATGGTGGAGGCTGCGACGATCACCCAGCCGAAATAGAGGCCGGACGGTGGGGTGGGGCCTGGAGGCAGGGAGGTATTGAGCGCTGTCATGTCGCGGGGGCCGCGAGGCGCTCGTCAAAAGGCCTGCGCAACAAGGATGTAGTAGGGCCGATGATAGGCCGGGGCGCAGGAGAGGCAAGCGGGGCGTGCGGCTGGATGTCGCGCTGGCGGCAGGCGGGCCAGCGCGCGGGTCAGCGCTGTGCGGCGGGGGCGCCTGCCGTATCGGGCAGCAGCATCAGCAAAGTGCGGTTGTAGTCTTCCACCACCATCAGCTGGCCGGCATGGTTCAGTGCCAGGCCCGTGGGGCGGCCCAGTGGCCGGGTCTTGCTATCGGCCGTCCAGGGGCCCAGCCATTCGATCGGCTTGCCGCTGGGTTTACCGTCCTTCTGGCGCGCAAAGCCCACGACGCGGTGGCCTTGCGGCCCATGCCAGGCGGCCAGCAACTGGCCTTGGAAGGGGCTGGCCTGCGTGGTGGCCAGCAGGTGCAGCGGGGCGGTATGGGCGGGCCAGCGCATATGTGGCGCCTGGGTGGCGGTGCAGCGCGCGCGTTGCTCGTAGCCGCGCGCCGGGCGCTGAGCGCCTATGCAGTAAGGCCAGCCATAGTCGGCGCCTTCCAGCAGCTCGTTGAGCTCTTCGGGCGGCTCGTTCCTGTCGCGGTAGTCGATATTGTTCTCAGCCTGCCAGAGGCTGCCTTGGGCGGGGCCATCGGGCAAGGTGGCCAGGGCCACGGAATTGCGCAGGCCCAGCGCAAAGGGGGCGAACTGCTGCACAGGCGCTTGTCCTGGCAGCGCAGGGCTGCGCAATACCGCACGCCATACCGCGCCCCGAAACTGCATCGCCCCGCGCTCGGGGCAGGGATGGGGCAGGGTGCCTTGCGCATCCTGGCAGCGGTCTGTGAGCGAGCCGATATTGACGTAAAGGCTGCCATCGGGCCCGAACGTGATTTCCTTGAGCGGGTGGGCGCCGTCATCGGGCAGCTGGTCCAGCACCGTTTGCGCCTGGATTGGTTGGCCGGCGGCCGGCACCGGCGTGCGCCAGATGCGGCCGGCCTCGCCGATATAGATCTGGGCATCGGGCCCGCGTACCAAGGCCAGGGGCCGGTCCAGCTTGTCGGCGAGGACCTGAACCTGGGGGCGCTGGGTGGCGGCGGCCGAAGGCGCAGGCAGGCGCAGCTCCAGCAGCCGGCCCTGGCGCGGCATCCAGCTGCCCATGTCGATGATCCACAGGCGCCCGGGGCTGATCTCCAGCACCCGGCGGGGCGCACGCAGGCCGTCGCGCTCATCAGCAACCAAGGCTACGCAGGTGCCCGCCGGGCTGCTGATGCTGACTTTTTCATAGCCGCCGCAGCGGCCCTGGGGTGTGTAGCCCCGGGCATGCGCCAGCGGCGCCCAGGCCAGCAGGGCGCTGGCCAGCGCAGCGAGCGCCGCCTGGGGTGCCCGGCGTTCAGGCCAGCACTTGTGCAATCGCCTTGCCCACGTCCGGGGTCTTGGCCTGGCCGCCCAGGTCGGGCGTGCGCGGGCCGCTCAGAATGGTCTGGCTGATGGCATCGACGATGGCGTCATGCGCGCTGCGCCAGGCACCCTGGCCGTTGCCCAGGAAGTCGAGCATCAGTGCCACCGACCAGATCATCGCAATGGGGTTGGCAATGTTCTGGCCGTAGATGTCGGGCGCCGAGCCATGCACCGGCTCGAACAGCGAGGGGAAGTTGCGCTCGGGGTTCAGGTTGGCCGACGGTGCCAGGCCGATGGTGCCGGTGGTGGCCGGGCCCAGGTCGCTCAGGATGTCGCCAAACAGGTTGGTGGCGGCGACCACATCGAAGCGGCCGGGCTGCAGCACAAAGCGGGCGGTCAGGATGTCGATGTGCTGCTTGTCCAGCACCACGTCAGGGTAGTTTTTGGCCATGGCTTCGGCACATTTGTCCCACCAGGGCATGCTGATTGCAATGCCGTTGGACTTGGTGGCCAGGGTCACATGCTTTTTGCTGCGGCTTTGGGCCAGGTCAAAGGCGAACTTGAGCAGGCGGTCAGCGCCCTTGCGGGTGAACACGGCCTCTTGCAGCACCATTTCGCGGTCCGTGCCTTCGAACATGATGCCGCCCAGCGCGGTGTACTCGCCCTCGGTGTTTTCGCGCACCACGTAGTAGTCGATATCGCCCGGCTTGCGGCCGGCCAGCGGGCAGGGCACGCCGTCAAACAGGCGCACCGGGCGCAGGTTGATGTACTGGTCGAACTCGCGGCGGAACTTGAGCAGCGAGCCCCAGAGCGAGACATGGTCGGGCACGGTGGCGGGCCAGCCGACAGCGCCGAACAGGATCGCGTCAAAGCCTTGCAGCTGCGCTTTCCAGTCATCGGGCATCATCTGGCCGTGGGCGGTAAAGTAGTCGCAATGCGCCCAGTCAAAATGCTGCATCTCCAGCGGCAGGTCAAAGCGCTTGGCGGCGGCCTCCAGCACGCGGATGCCTTCGGGCATCACTTCCTTGCCAATGCCGTCGCCCGCCAATACCGCGATACGTAGTTTCTTGCTCATGCTGGTCCTGAATGTCTGGTCAAAAGGTGGTGGTGGCCGCCCGGGCGACTGGCCGCGCTCGCAAAGGCCATTGCTGGGCTCTACAATCGCTCGTCCTTGCACCTGGGTGCCGGGGCTGGGGTGTCTGGATGGGCATCCTAGCGCTGTTGGAGCAGCTGCGCAGCATGGTGCGAGACAGCTTGCACCGCCGGCGCCCCATTTTGCCGCCTGCCGTGTCGCCTTTTCCTTTTCCCCCTGAATCCCTGGCCGTCCTGGCCGCCGCCTGCTGGGCGCTGGCCGCGCTGTTCTCCGCCCCGGTGGCGCGCAAGATGGGCGCCTTTGCCTTTACCCGATGGCGCATGGTGTTCGCCACCGTGATGCTGGGCGGCTGGGCCACCTTGGCGGGCACCTGGGGCAGCCTGAACCTGGCACTGGTGAGCGTGCTGGTGCTGTCGGGCTTTATCGGTATCTTCATTGGCGACACGGTGCTGTTTGCCTGCATGAACCGGCTGGGCCCGCGCCGATCGGGCATTTTGTTTGCCACCCATTCGATGATGTCGGCCGTGCTGGCGGCGCTCTTTTTAGGCGAGCGCATGGGCGCAGTGGCCATGCTGGGCTGCGCACTGGTGCTGAGTGGCGTGATGTGCGCCATTGCCTTTGGCAAGCGCGCGGGCAGCGAATCGAGCCTGGAGGCCACACGCGGCCGGCTGGCCGTGGGCGTGGGTCTGGGGCTGGTAGCCGCCTTGGGCCAGGCGCTGGGCACCTTGGTGGTCAAGCCGGTGATGGGCCCCGATGTGGACCCGGTGGCTGCATCGGCCGTGCGCATGGCGGCCGGCTTTGGCTTTCATGCGCTGCTGCTGCTGGTGGGCTGGAAGCCGGCGCGCCTGACCGCCGTGATGGCGCCGCGCGATTGGCAATTGCTGGCGGGCAGCGCCTTTTTGTCGATGGCCATGGGCATGACCTTGATCCTCGCCGCCCTCAAGTACGGCAGCGCCGGGCTGGTGGGCATGCTGTCCTCTGTCTCGCCCATCCTGCTGCTGCCGCTATTGTGGTGGAAGACCAGGGTGCCGCCCACCTTGGGCGCCATGGCCGGCGCGCTGCTGACCGTGGCCGGCGTGGTGCTGATCCTGGCGCGGCTGCACTGACCAAGGCGCCACGCGCGCCCGCGTTAGAAGGACGCACCCAGACCCAGCTTCATGCCCCGGCGGTCCATCGTGCGCAGCGCCAGCAAGGAGTTTTTCTGCGTGCTGCTGTCATCGGGCAGCACATCGCTGCGCGCCAGCTCACCGGCCTGCAAGGCCTTGCCCGATCCCGTATCGGTCTGCAGCACAAAGCGGTAGTCCTTGAGGTAGACACTGCCCCGGCCGGAGATCGTGAAGGTTTCCACACAGCGCACCTGGGCAGTGGCAGGGTTCAGAAAACTGCAGCGCACGCCGCCGCCAGCGGTGGTGGCGGCAGTGCCATCGACCTGGGTCAGCGCCACATGGGCGGTTTCCTTGTTCGTCGTGTCGTGGAAAGTCCAGTTGCCCAGCAGGCTGGCAGGGTCTGGCGCGACCGGCGCGAACTGGAAGCGCTCGATGGCCACCGCTCCTTCGCCCGGAAAGCGGATATGGCCGCGTGTGGGCGAGCTGAAATCCAGAAACACATCCCCGGCCGTGGAGGCCTCCGTGCCACTGAGCGCGCCGCTGCCAAAGTAGCGGCCGCCCTGGTAGCTCTTGAGCGAGGCGCTGGCCTGGCCGCTGGCAAAGGCGCCGACACCCAGGTGAAAGGTGGCACTGCCATCCGCCTGGTAGTTGTAGACCTGCATGACCAGGGTGCCGGTTTGCACATCGATGGCCATGCCACGCCCGGGCTGGCCATTTTTCTCGCCCGTCACGATCCAGGTGCCGCTGGCGGGGACGGGCGTGGTTTCGCTGAACACCAGCGAGTCATAGCCATCCGGGCTGAGCATGCGCTGGCCCACCAACTGGAAGCTGCTGCCGTTCAGCTGCGCCGTGCCGCTCAGCTGCTGCAGCGCCGTCTGGAACTGCAACCTGACGCTGGGCGTGGCACTGCCATTGCTGCAGTTAAAGCCTTGCAAGGTGGCGCTGTAGCTGCAGGAGATCGGGAGCTGGGTGCCATTGGGCAGCGCCATCACCATCGCGGGGCCGGTGCTGGTGTCTACGCCGCTGAGTGCAATGGCCGAGTACACCGCCTTGCCGCTGCTGTCTTGCATGGACATGAGCCAGTATGCGGAGGGCAGCGCAGAAGCCGGGGTGTTGTCAAACCGAAAGCGCTGTATGGCTACCGTGGGCTCGCCGGGAAAGCGCAGCTGCGCCTGCGTGGCGCTGGTGAATTCGATGCGCACTTCGCCCGCATCGCCATCCTCCACGCCCGACAGCGGCCCGCTGCCGAAATAGCGCCCGCCCCGGTAGCTTTTGAGCGGGGCTGCGACCTGGTTGCCATCGATATTGCCGACGGCCAGGTGGAAGGTGGCCGTGCCATTGGCCCGGTAGTTGTAGACCTGCATGACCAGCACGCCATCTTGCACATCGATGGCCATGCCCCGGCCGGGCCTTCCATCTTGCTCGGCGCTGACGATCCAGGTGCCCGGTAGTGGCGTGAAATCGCTGGCAGCCTGCGCTGGCGGGTTGGCCGCCAAGGCGATCGTGCCGGCCAGCACCGCAGATCGAAACAGGGGGCTGCGCTGCAGCCAAGGGCGAACAGTACGGGACATGCTTCACTCCTGCTAGCCGGGATGGCTATGGCGCCCATATTGCTACAAATGTTTACGCCTGGTGGGAGAGGTTGATGGTGGTAAGTGGTTAATCACTTTTTGTGAGGGGATGCAAAAAAGCCAGGTGATGCGCGGCATTACCTGGCTCCGGGGGGGCTAAGCGCTGATGGGCGGGCCCCACCAAGCTCAGCCAGCGCGGCTTACTTGATCAAACGCACCGCACCCGACATGCTGACCGACACCGTGGTGTAGCCTGGCTCCAGGCCCACGGGGGCGCTGCTGTCTTCCATCTTGCTCATCATGGCCACACCCCGGCCCATGCGAGGCATCGGCTGGCTGGTGCCACTTTGGTTCAGGTGGATGGTGTCGTACTCGTACTGCGCATAGCCCATGGCATTGGCGGTGACCTTGGCCTTGGCGTTGAAGTTCTTGACCGCCTCGGCGATCAGCTGGTCCTGCGCCTTGTTGCGTGCAGCATCGGACAGGCGAAAGCCCGAGCCGGTCAGGCGGGCCTTGTCCATCAGCGCAGCCATCGTCTGGCCCAGCACGGCCGTGTCGGTGGACTCGAGCTGCACATTGAACTGGGTGCGCCAGCTGGTGACCTTGCCATCCTTGTTGTAGACGGGGCTGGTGAACAGGTTCTCGGTCGTGACCTGCAAGACCTGGGACTTCTTGGCGGTGGCCAGCACATCGGCCAGCGCGGTCTTGCCCAGCTGCTGGGCCTGGGCCTGGTCCTTGGATTCCTTCTCGACGCTGAACTGGGCCCAGGCCGTGTCTTCCGGCACGCGGGTGGTCGCTTCGGCATCCAGGTTCAGGCTGGGGCGTTTGTCTGCGTTGGCAGCGGCGGGAGCGGGGTTCTGGGCCATGGCGGTGGAAGCTACAAAAGGGGTGGCGGCGATCAAGGCGGCGGTTGCCAGCATGCGCATTTTTTTCATCGGATTCTCCTTCTTCAAAACAGTCGCGGAGGACATGCCGCCAATAAGGCGGGGGCCCAGGTCACCGGGCTTGGAGTGCGAGCTGGACTGCAAGTTTCAACAGCGCCCACAAGCCGCATCGGATGGCCTAGCTTATCCCCAAGTGCCCCAGGTGCCCCGAGTGCCGCGACAAAGAGCCACAGCGTAGGCGGCGGCAGGCCAGAGCCTTGTAGGACAGGCTGCCGCAATCGTCCGGGTTCATCGATATTCACATTTGGCGGGAGGCGCTGGCGCCTAGCCGGCAATCGCCTGGCTGTCCCGCAACGCGGCAATGCTGTCATCGCCATAGCCCAGGCTGCGCAGCAGCTCCTGCGTGTGCTGGCCCAGCTGCGGCGGGTCCATGCGCACGCCCAGGCGCTCACCGGCCATGCGCAGCGGCAGCAAGGTGGTGGGGGCCGTCTGCCCCGCGCGTTCGCCATCGCTCAGGCGCAGGGGGGCGAGGCCGCCGCTGGCCAGCAGGTGTGGGTCGTCCAGCAGCTCTTCGGGCTTGCTGATCGGGGCATAGGGCAGGCCGTTGGCCTCGAAGACCTGGCCAATGTGCGCGGCGCTCATTGCGGCAAAGCGCTGGCGCAGCTCGGGCAGCAGCTGGGGGCGCAGGCGCACCCGGTCGTTATTGCTGCAGTAGCTGGGGTTGGCCAGCAGATCGCCCCAGCCAAAGGCACTGCACATGGTGGTCCACTGCGCATCGCTCACGGCGGCCAGAAAGATCTGGGCGCCATCCTGCACGGTGAACACGTCATACACCGACCAGGCCGAGATGCGGTTGGGCATGGGCTCGGCCGCCTCGCCCGTCACGGCAAACTGCATCATGTGCTGGCCGACCAGGAACACATTGTTCTCGAACAGCGCCGAGTCGATCTCCTGGCCCTGGCCTGTTTGTGCGCGCTGCATCAGCGCGGCTATCGCGCCAATGGCTCCGAACATGCCGCCCATGATGTCGTTGACGCTGGTGCCCGCGCGCAGCGGGTCGCCGGGGCGCCCGGTCATATAGGCCAGGCCGCCCATCATCTGCACCACCTCGTCGAGCGCGGTGCGGTGCTCGTAGGGCCCGGGCAGAAAGCCGCTGTGGTTCACATAGATGAGGCGCGGGTTGAGTTGCGACAGCGCGCGGTAATCAAGCCCATACTTGCGCATCACGCCGGGCTTGAAGTTCTGCACCACGATGTCGGCCGTGCTGGCCAGGCGGATTGCGGCCTCCAGCCCCGAGGCCTGGCGCAGGTCGATGGCCACGCTTTTCTTGTTGCGGTTGAACATCGGGAAAAAGCCCGCTCCCGCGCCCAGCAGGTGGCGGGTGCGGTCCCCCTCGACCGGCTCCACCTTGATGACCTCGGCCCCCAGATCGGCGAGCACCAGGCCACAGGTCGGGCCCATCACCATATGGCTGAACTCGACCACACGCAGGCCGGCAAGTGGCAAGGGGGTGGGGGAGGTCGGCGTGTCGGGGGGGGCGTCGGTGTGGTGCATGGCTCAGGAAACAGAAAGCGTTGGCAGGCTGGGCGGGCGCAGGGCTTGGCGCAAATCGCAGCGGGTGCCGCGCTGGCTGCCAGCCGGGTAGGTCAAACAGAACTACGCCGTATGTACCACATCCGCTTAGCTGCATGCGCCATTGGCTGTCCCTGCGGTGCATGCAGGGGTGACAAAGCCGCTGCGAGTGGGTCGCCAAAGATGCGCAAAAAACGGCGCGGTATGCCTGCCCGATAGACGCTATATACCGGCCTTCGGGTAAGAAATTTCTGTAATGTTAAGATACAAATATAACGAATTGAAATTTCTTGATGTGTATCAAGATCTGGCGTGGGCCCTTTTTCAGTCTTTGTTAACCAAAGTGAATACATGGAATCGAAGGCTAGGTTTTGATAATTGATTAAGTTAATATATTTTTCTCAATTTCAACTGATGGACACAGGCCCTGATGCTGCACAGGCTTCAGGGTCTTGGCATTTCGGTGCCGGTGTTTTCAACAAGAACGGTCAAGGTGTGATGGGTTCAGTGATGAGGTGGGCGCTGGGTGCGCGAGGGCTGCGTAGCCTGCTGGGGCTTTGCTTGGTGGCGGGGCAGGGCTTGGCGCATGCGGCTGACAATGTGACTGCCGTCTGGGGCAGCTTCAACGGCAACAGCTGGACAGCCAATACCAGCAATGCCGCCACAGCGCCTGCAGCCAATGGGAACAACGATCTGCTGGCGTTCACGGCCGGTGGCGTGCGCTACTCGACCGGGGTCAATGACGCGGTGCTGACCGGGGCTTTTCAGCCGGCAGTCTTCCAGGCCTTTACGCCCAATCCCAGCTCGCTGCCCGCTGCGGGTGGCCTCAATGCGATTGCCCAAAGCGCCAGCTACGACATCTCCAAGACCCGGGCCTCCTACCTGTCGGATGGCGGGCATGGGCTCGATCTCAGCACGGCCTTGTTCAATATCCCGGCGAGCTCGCTGCGCTTCAGTGCAAGTGTAGGCAATCCCGAGTCCACGACGGATGCGGTGCCCGATGTGCTGGTGACCCAGGTGGGCCAGCCATCGAGCAAGACCGACACCTTTTATTTCATCGACGACACGGGTGCGGTCGTGGGGAACAGCATCAGCATCGCGCTCAGCAGCGTGCCGGTCGTCGCCCGGCAGAACTGGCAGTTCTGGAACCCCAACCACACCAAGTCCACGGTGGGCGATGGCAGCCGTGACCTGCGCATACGTGCTTACTATTTCGCCGACTTTGGCATCACGCCGCAGAACATGGGCCGGGTGGCTGGCTTTGTGCAGGCCTTGAGCGGCGACTCCGACATTGCCTTTGTCGCCTACAACCAGGAGGCCGTGAGCACCCCGGCGGCCTTGAGCGTGCAAAAGACCAATGAGGCCGCTGCCGTGACCGCAGGCGGCCGCACGGTCTACACCGTGACGATCAGCAACACCGGCGGCTCGCTGGCCAGCGATGTCTCCTGGCAGGATCTGCCCCAAGGCCTGCGCGTGCTGGGGATTGAGGCCGGTGTCGTGGGCGCGGGCAGCGATGCCGGTGTCTGCAATAGCAGCGGCTGCACGGGCCTGCGCCTGGCGCCCGGTGCATCGATCGCTTACCGGGTGGAGGCGGAGGTGACCGGCTTGGTGGGCGCGATGGCATCGAACACCGCCGTTGTGAACGGCGCCAACTGCAGCAGCGGCAGCCCCGCCAGTTGCAGCAGCAGCGATGCGGATCTGATCGTGGCAGCCGACTCGGTCAGTGTGGTCAAGACCAATGGGGTGGACCGCCTGACCGTGGGCGCCGAGACCACCTACAGCGTGACCCTGAGCAACAGCGCAGCGACCGCGTTCTCGGGCCTGAGCTGGAGCGATGTGCCCAGCGGCCTGGCGGTCAGTGGCATCCGCGCGGGCAGCGTGGGGGGCGGTAGTGTGGCGGGCACCTGCAGCACCACGGGCTGCACCGGCATCACCTTGGCAGCGGGCCAATCCATCGTCTACATCGTCAGCGCAAAAGTGAATGCTGCCGTAGCGGCAGGCGCATCGGTCAGCAACAAGGCCGTGGTGCAAGGCGGCACCTGCACCAGCGAGCGGGTGAGCGGCTGCGCCAGCACCGATACCGACCTGGTGGTGACGGCGGCCAATATGGGCATCAGCAAGAGCAATGGCGTGGATGTACTGGCCCAGGGTGCCAGCACGGTCTACCAGGTGGTGGTGCGCAACACCGGCGGCAGTGCAGCTGCGGGCCTGCGTTGGGCAGAGAGCCCGGTGGGCCTCAATATTGAGCGCATCAGCGCCACGACGGTTGGCGCCAACAGCGAGGCGGGCTTGTGCACTGTCAGCGGCTGCTCGGATATCGCCGTCGCAGCTGGTGAATCGATTGTCTATGCGGTGCAGGCGACCGTCACCGGCGAGGTGGGCGTGGACAGCGCCCGCAACGTGGTGACCTTGAATGGCACGACCTGCAGCAGCGGCAACAGCTGCAGTGCCGAGGACCGCGATGCCATCGTGCTGCCCGCCACTGTCAGCATCCGCAAGAGCAATGGTGTCGATACGCTGACCGAGGGTGCCGGCAGCAGCTATACCGTCACCATTACCAACAGCGGCGGCATGCCCGCTGCCGGCCTCGCCTGGCTGGACAGCCCCCAGGGCATGGAGATCGAGGCCATCACGCCGCTGGCGGCCGCAGCGCCCAGTGATGCCGGCAGCTGCAGCCTGCAGGCACCGATGGGCTGCAGCGGCATCACGGTTGCCGCCAACGCCAGCGTCAGCTACCAGGTGCGGGCGCGGGTCACGGCGCTGGTGGAGGGCCGTGCCGATGCCACGGTCAGCAATACGGCCACGCTGACGGGGGCGAACTGCACGGCAGCATCCCCCTGCACCGTGACGGATACCGACGCGCTGCGCAGCCCCGTGCATCTGACGCTGAGCAAGACGGCTGCGGCAACGGTGGAAGCGGGCCAGGCGCTGGACTACCAGTTCCGCATTGGCAACAGCGGCCAGACAGCCGTTGCCGCCGGGCAAACGCTGGTGGTCGCTGAGGCCCTGCCCGATGGCATGCGCCTGACGGGTGCCTCGCCCGGTGCCGGTGTGACATCGGTGGTCTGCAGTGGCGAGCCGCTGGTGTGCGAGGTGGTGCTGGATGCCGCGCTGGAGCAAGGCGGCCATGCTGCCTTTGGCTTGCATGCCATCGCGCCAGCACAGGCCGGCAGCATCACCAACCATGCCGCCATCGATCCGCTGGGGGGCAGTGAGCCGCCGGTGCCGGGCGCTGCCTGCCTGCCTGCCGACAGCTGTGCCCAGGCGCGCACTGATGTGCTGGCCCCCGCCCATATCACCGTGCTCAAAAGCAATGGCGTGAGCCAGGTGCTGGAAGGCAGCAGCACCCGCTATGTGGTGACGCTGAGCAATGAAGGCGGCATGCCCGTAGAGCTGCAGTGGGACGATGTGCCCAGCGGCATGGTGGTGACCGAGATTGTTGCGACCGAGGTCGGGGCCCACAGCGCCGCTGGTGTCTGCAGCCCGTCGGGTTGCAGCGGCGTGACGCTGGCAGGTGGCGAAACCGTGCGCTATGCGGTACAGGCCCGGATCACGGCCGCCGCACCTGCACATGTTCGCAATCTGGCCCGGGTGAGCGATGCGGCCCAGTGCAGCAGCAGCGCGCCTTGCAGCAGTGAGGACGAGGATGCGGTCTACAGCAACACCATCGATGTGGACCCACCTGCGCCCGATCCCACACCTGACCCGACTCCGGATCCAGACCCGACACTCTTGCCCGCGCCAGTAGCGGTACCCACGGTATCGCTGGCGGGGCAGCTGCTGATGTCGCTGCTGCTGGGCGGGGCCGCTGCGCTGGGCCTGCGCCGCATGCGCCAGCGCGGCCGCCACTGAGCGGCAAAGCGCCCACAAAAAAACCACTGCCGCTCGGTGCTGCAGTGGTTTTTTTGATGTTTGGCTTCCGGGCAGCCCTGTGCCCGGGGCGTGCCTCCCGGCGATCAGGGAGCCAGTGCGGCCTTCACGGCGGCAGAGACCTGGCCCATGTCCGCCTTGCCAGCCAGCTGGGTCTTGACGGCGCCCATGACCTTGCCCATGTCGCCAGGGCCCGAGGCACCCAGTTCCGCCACGATGGCCTGGACCGCAGCGGTCACTTCTTCGGCGGACATGCGCTCTGGCAGGTAGGCCTTGATGACCTCGATTTCCGACTTTTCCTTGTCGGCCAGGTCCTGGCGGCCGGCAGTTTCAAACGCGGCGATGCTGTCCTTGCGCTGCTTGATCATCTTGTCGACGATGGCGATCACCATCGCGTCATCGAGCTCGACGCGCTCATCGACTTCCTTCTGCTTCATCGCAGCTTGCAGCAAGCGGATGGTGCCCAGGCGTTCCGTGTCCTTGGCGCGCATCGCGTTCTTCATGTCTTCGGTGATTTGTGCTTTCAAGCTCATAACAGGCTCCTGTTGGCAGGCCGTCGACGCAAGCAGCGGTCTGCCTGAAAAATCTGGCGATGGCCAGAAAACAAAAAACCCGCGCCTGGCGTCCCGAGCGCGGGTGGTGTCACAGCCTGGGCAAATTGCGTCAGGCCTGTGAGAGCTGCGATCAGTACAGCTTCTTGGGCAGTTGCATGCTGCGAACGCGCTTGTAGTGGCGCTTGACGGCAGCAGCCTTCTTGCGCTTGCGCTCAGCGGTTGGCTTTTCGTAGAACTCGCGAGCGCGCAGGTCGGTCAGCAGGCCCAGCTTTTCGATGGTGCGCTTGAAGCGGCGCAGCGCAACGTCAAAGGGTTCGTTTTCTTTTACACGGATAGTCGTCATTAGCTAATGTTTCCATTGGTGCCAACAGCGGGTTTTGGGGAAGATCGCGCCCCAAAGCCTTGAATGGCGGTTTTGCCCTGTCATATTGACTAGTATTGGCAGACAGGGCTTTGCCAGCAAAGAGGGGCGATTATATCCGGCTTTTGATAGGAAAGCAAGAGGGTCGCGGTTTGCACGCGGGGAGCCAGACCTGCGCTGTTGCTCTCCTGCATCTCGCCCAGCGTCCTGCTGCTATTGGCTTTCTGCCATGCCCGCTGCGCAGGCAGCGGCACTCGCCCAGGCCCATTGAAAGTTGTAGCCGCCCAGCCAGCCGGTGATATCCACCACCTCGCCAATGCAGTAGAGGCCCGGCACCTTCTTGGCCTCCATTGTTTGCTGCGACAGCTCGCGCGTGTCCACACCGCCCACGGTGACCTCGGCCTTTTTATAGCCTTCGGTGCCGGTGGGGGTCAGCTCCCAGCGCGTCAGGCGCTCGGCCAGGCGCAGCAGCGCCTTGTCGCTGGCCTCGGCAATCGGGCGCTGCCAATCGGCATCCTGCGCCACCCAGGCATCGGCCAGGCGCGCGGGCACCAGGCTGGCCAGCTCATTGGCAATCAGCTTGCGCGAGCGTTGCTTGGCCTGCAGCAGCTGCTCGGCCACATCCACCTCGGGCACCAGGTTGATGTCGATGGAGGTGCCCGGTGTCCAGTAGCTCGAGATCTGCAGGATGGCCGGCCCCGACAGGCCCCGGTGCGTGAACAGCAGGTCCTCGTTGAACGTCATGCGGGTTTTCTTGCTGCCGGTGCCGATCACCACCGGCAGGGCCAGGCCCGCCAGCTGTGCATAGGGCGCCCAGGCGCTGCCATCAAAGGTCATCGGCACCAGGCCCGGTACGCGCGGCACGAGTGCCAGCCCAAACTGCTGGGCCAGGCGGTAGCCCAGGTCGGTGGCGCCAATCTTGGGGATGGACAGGCCGCCGGTGGCGATCACCAGGTGGCGGCAGTGCACCATGCCCTGGGCGGTATTGACCTGAAAGCGCTGGCCTTGCGCATCGGCATCCAGCGCCGCAACGGCGCTGACAGGGCAGGGCTGCCAGTGGGTCACCTGGCCTGCGCGGCACTCGGCCAGCAGCATCGCGATGATGTCTTCGGCCGAATGGTCGGCAAACAGCTGGCCCTTGTGCTTTTCGTGGTGGGCAATGCCGTGCTTGTCGACCAGCGCGACAAAATCGGCCGGACCAAAGCGCGACAGTGCCGAGCGGCAGAACTGCGGGTTCTGGCCGACAAAGTGCCTATGGGGCTGGCGCACATCCAGATCGCGGTTGGTGAAGTTGCTGCGCCCGCCGCCCGAGATGCGGATCTTCTCTGCGACCTTGGCCGCATGGTCAATCAGCAGCACCTTGAGCCCGCGCTGGCCCGCCTGCGCCGCACAAAACAGGCCGGCAGCGCCTGCGCCAATGATGACGGTATCAAACAGGTGGGTGGGAGCGGGAGAAGACATGCGGATCCGGAAGATGGCCAGGCCTCTGCATGGAGTGCCCGCGCCGACAAAAGCAGCGATTATCGGTGATGCGGCCCTAACCCGACTGCCTGCCCAGGTGGGCGATGCAATGCCAGGCTTTTTTCAGCAGCGGCGCCGGGTAGCGATGGCGGGCCTGGGCCTGGCCCAGATCGGCTGGGGTGAGTCCACCCGGCGCATGCTGCAGCAGTTCGGCCAGCACCTCGGCCACGTCGGCGCCCCGGTACTGGCTGGCTTGCGCCAGCTGCCCGGCCTGCAGCCGGTAACCGGGGTGAAAGCGCAAGGGCAGACCGGATGTCTGCACGGCCTGCGCCAGCGGCGTATCGCGGTAGCAGGGGTCGAGCCAGATGGCGGCCACATCGCGCGCCAGAACCAGGCCGCCATGCAGCTGGGCTTCGACATAGTGGTCCAGCGGGTCGGCCAGTTGCAGGCATTGCAGCTGCTGCCAGTCCATCTGCTGCCACAGCCCGACATGGCGGGGCTGCCAGTAGCTGTCGGGGTCGCAAAAGCTGCTGCGTGCGGTGGCGGCGCGGTGCAGCTGCAGATACGCCGATCCAAAGCGGGGTGCAGCGCCATAGCCCTGGTGGCTGGGGCGGCCCAAGGGCGCTAGATCGACGGCGCCGTACACCGGCCGCTCGGCGGGATCGGCGTGGTTGTAAGCGCCCGCAAACTGCTGGTCCTCCCACTGCCAGCGCTCGCCCTGGGGCTGGGGGCTGTAGCTGCCATTGCTGCGGCCGCTCTCAAACTGCGACAGGTAGCGGCCTTGCTGGCACAGCAGCGCCAGCAGCGGCTGGCCTTGCACGATCCAGTCCGGGACCATCCAGTCGGGATGAAAGTGGACATGGATCGAAGCGGGTGCAAGTGCGTGCTCGCGCACCGGGCCGCCACGGCGCTGCACGGCCTGCAGTGCTTGCTGCTGGGCAGTGGTCAACAAAGGCGCGGGGCTGGGCATGGGCAGGGCAGGTTCGGTTGAAGGTCCAGGGACTGCAGTGGATGGATCGTAGCCGGTTCTGCGCTGCATGCATGCCCTGGCTGTTCTGGGGTTGGATACTGCCCAGCTGCCCGGCGCTGGCCGACAATCAGCGCTTGTCCCCGATCTCTTGAGGAGTTTGCATGTCGTTTTGCCAGGCCTTGTGGCAAGCCAACCAGGCGCTGTACCAGCGCACCTTGGACCATCCCTTCAACCGCGAGCTGGCGGCAGGCAGCTTGTCGGTCGAGCGCTTTCGCCATTACATGATCCAGGATGCGCATTACCTGGTGGCCTATGGCCGTGCGCTGGCCGTCGCTGCCGCCAAGGCCGACCAGGCCGAGGGCGTGGTGCAGTTTGCCAATGCCGCCAATGAGGCGGTGGTCGAGGAGCGCAAGCTGCACGATGGCTTTATGCGCGACTTCGGCATCAGCGCGCAGGACTTTGCCGCCACGCCACTGACACCGGCCTGCCACCACTACACCAGCTTTTTGCTGGCCAACAGCTGGTCGGAGAGCTACCCGGTGGCGCTCGCCGGGCTCTTGCCCTGCTTTTGGATCTATGCCGAAGTGGGGCGGGACATCCATGCTCGCTCCCAGCCCGGTAACCCCTACCAGGCCTGGGTGGACACCTATGCCAGTGAAGAATTCCACGCCGCTGTGCGCGCCGTCATCGCCACCATCGACCGTGTGGCGGACGCCGCTGACAGCGCCACCCGCACGCGCATGGCCGAGGCCTACCGCTACAGTGCTGAGCTCGAATGGATGTTCTGGGACAGCGCCTACCAAGGGGGGCGCTGGCCGACGCGCTGAGCGGCACCCAAACTGCGTTGCGCTGCTGCGCTGTAAAGCTCCGGCAGCGCCGTCGTAAAGTTATGCAATGCGGCTCCACAGCGCGATAGGCTAGCGGTATTCGCCTACAGGCGCTTTCGAAAAACGGTCTTACGCTTCGTGGCATTCATTGACCAGATGCGCCAACGCGCAGACCCCGAGCAAGTCCGAGGCCTACACGCACGTATCGCAACCATATAAGGAGTTGCCATGTTGTCTACCAACACCACCCATACCGCTTACCACGCTCCCGTGTTCGAACCCACGGTCGATGAGTTGGCCGCTTTGAAGAAATTGGAACTGGGAGAAAAGATTTCTCTGCAGGATGCTGTGCATGCACATGTCTCCAAGCGCCTGCTGGAACGCGGCATGGTGGTGGAGCGTGAGGGCTACATGGTCATCACCTCAGAAGGCCTGCAACAGATCAAGCGCCGCGATGCCTGATCCTCAGCCCGCTGTTCTCCACAGCACCCAGGCAGCCCAAGCAGGCTGCCTTTTTTTTCATCATGGTTAACTTTTTGTCTTAGTTTCAACGATTTGGGTGGCTTATCTACAGCTGTGCACAGAGCTTTCCACAGCATTGTGCCCACGGACTGGGGACAACGCTGCGCTGCGCCAAAACAGCGGTGCTCCAGTGCCAGAAGAGGCCAGGGCCAGCAGTGTAGTGGCGTTGAAACTGCGCGAATGACGCGCCCAGGCCCCATATGCCTCAATTTTGAGCAAGGCTGGCATTTGGCTTAGGAATCAGCGGCTTGCCCTGCTTATCTACAAGCTTCTTCACAGCTTTCCACAGCATTGTGCCCGTGCAATGGGGACAAAGCGGGACCGCTGCGCGATGCGCAGGCTAGGGGTGATCTGCAAGCTGCTGGGCCGCTGCAGCCGTGTTGGCTGGCTTGCGCTTTGCTGCGCCAGGAATGGCGATGGGTGGCTGCAGGCAGCCAAGAAACTGCGCCGCAAAAAACCTGCGTGTCCAACAGCCTTGCCAGCGGCGTGCTGCCACGGAATCTCAGTAGACTCGGGGCTGGCGGCGGTGGCGTTTACTTATCTTCGCAGTCGGTACAGGGCAGGTGCAACATGGCTGCACTAGGATGCGGTCATTCTTTACATGCCGGTGCTGATGGTGGAGCTTTGCCACAGGCCGCTGCTGTAACTCACCTCTACCGATTGCTGCCATGGACCATAACTCCAATAATTCCACCCGTCCCACCCCAACCTCCGGCGCGGCAGACGCCGGGCTGAACCCCGGTGCTGCAGCAGCACCCAAGCGGCGCAGCCGCTGGCTGGGCTCGACGATCGCCATCGTGCTGGTGGCGGGGCTGGCAGGCGGGGCCTGGTACCTGGTGCAGAGCAAGAAGAACCCGAGCGGCATGGCAGCCGGTGCACCTGGCATGGGCGGCCCACCGGGCGCCGGTGGCCCTCCCGGCATGGGCCCGGGCGCGATGCGGGCGATGGCCGTCACCGTGGGCAGTGCCGCTGCCAAACGCCAAACCCTGCCGGTGACCCTGACGGCAATGGGCACGGTGGTGCCCACCACCACGGTGACCCTGACCACCCAGGTCTCGGGCATTCTGCGCGATGTGCTGTTCACCGAAGGCCAGATGGTCAAGAAAGGCCAGAAGCTGGCCCAGATCGACCCCCGCCCGTTTGAGCAAGCGCTGCAGCAGGCCAAGGGCCAGTTGGCGCGCGACCAGGCGCAGCTCGATGCCGCGCGCGTGACGCTCAAGCGCTACCAGACCTTGTGGGACCAGGATTCGATTGCCCGCCAGGATCTGGACACGCAGGCCGCGCTGGCCAAGCAGCTCGAAGGCACGGTGCTCACCGACCAGGCCCAGGTGCAGACCGCCCAGCTCAACCTGGGTTATGCCAGCATCACCTCACCCATCGATGGCCGCATCGGTCTGCGCACGATGGACCCGGGCAACTACATCAGCGCCGGCGGCACCACCGGCATCGCCGTCATCACCAAGATTGCGCCGATCGATGTGAGCTTTACCGTGCCGCAGGACCATATCCCCTCGGTGCTGGGCGCGCAAAAGGCCGATGCCCGGCTGCCGGTGGCAGCGCTCGATCGCGCAGGCAACAAGACCCTGGCCCAGGGCGTGTTCCTGACCTTGGACAACCTGGTTGACACCGCGACGGGCACCGTCAAGGCCAAGGCCCGGTTCGACAACAGCGATGGCTCGCTCTTTCCCAACCAGTTTGTCAACACCCGTTTGACCTTGAAGGACGAGAGCGCGCTGGTGGTGCCGGTCACCGCCATCCGCACCGGTGGGAATGGCGATTTTGTCTACGTGATCAACGCCGACCGCACCGTGACCCAGCGCACCGTCATCCGGGGCATGAGCACGGTCGAATGGGTGGCCATCAACACGGGCCTCAAGGAGGGCGAGCTGGTGGTGACCGAGGGCGCCGACCGTTTGAAGGATGGCGCCGTGGTGGCCCTGCAGGGCGATACGCCCACCCAGGCTCATGGCGCCAGCAGTGGCCGGCGCGGCCCACGTGAGGGCGGCCCGCGCGAGGGTGGTGGACGCCGAGGCAATGGCGAAGGCCGTGGCGCCAATGGTGCGGCACCCGGCGGTGCGGCGGGCAATGGCGCGCCCGCCGGCGGTGGTGGTGGTGGCGGTGCAGCCGTTGAGCCCAATGCTGGCCAGCCCAGTGCCGCAGCCCCTGCGGTGAACCCGGACCAACCCGCCGCTGGCGCCAGTGGTTCTGGCGGTTCGGGTGGCTCGGGCGGAGCAACCCCTGCGACCGGCTCCGGCCAGACCGCACCCGCGATCAAACCGGAGGAGGTGCCCAAGGGCATGGCGCCAGCGGCCAGCACCGTGCAACCCGCCCAGCGCGCCAACCCATAAGGCGGGCTGAGCGATGAGTCCTTCCCGTCCCTTTATCCAGCGGCCGGTAGCGACGGCCTTGCTGATGCTGGCCATCGTGCTGACCGGTCTGGTGGGCTTTCGGCTGCTGCCCTTGTCGGCGCTGCCCGAGGTGGATTACCCGACGATCCAGGTGCAGACCTTGTACCCGGGGGCCAGCCCCGAGGTGATGAGCCGCACGGTGAGCGCGCCGCTCGAGCGCCAGCTCGGCCAGATGTCCGGCCTGGACCGCATGGCATCGACCAGCGCAGCGGGCGTGTCGATTGTGACCTTGCAGTTCCAGCTGGGCTTGTCGCTGGATGTGGCCGAGCAAGAGGTGCAGGCGGCGATCAACGCCAGCAGTGCATTGCTGCCGGCCGATCTGCCCGCACCCCCGATCTATGCCAAGGTCAACCCGGCCGACACGCCGGTGATGAGCCTGGCCATCACCTCCAAGGAGCTGCCGCTCACCGAGGTGCAGAACATCGTCAACACCCGCCTGGCGCAGAAGATCAGCCAAGTCACCGGCGTGGGACTGGTCAGCCTGGAAGGCGGGCAAAAGCCTGCGATGCGCATCCAGGCCAACACCCAGGCGCTGGCGGCCAATGGCATCACCTTGAGCAGCCTGCGCACTGCCATCAGCAATGCCAACTCCAACACCGCCAAGGGCAGTTTTGATGGCCCCAAGCGCTCCTACTCGATCAACAGCAATGACCAGCTGCTGACTGCTGCCGACTACATGAACCTGGTGGTGTCCTGGAAGGACGGCGCCCCGGTGCTGATGAAGGATGTGGCGCGCGTGGTGGCGAGCGCCGAGAACGACCGGCTCGCCGCCTGGGTCGATGAGACACCCGCGATCATCTTGAACGTGCAGCGCCAGCCCGGCGCCAATGTGATTGCCACGGTAGACGCGATCAAGCAGCGCCTGCCCGAGCTCACCGCCTCCTTGCCCGCCTCGGTCGAGGTCAAGGTGCTGACCGACCGCACCACCGGCATCCGCGCCTCGGTCGAGCATGTGCAGATGGAGCTGGCGCTGGCCGTGGTGATGGTGGTGCTGGTGATCTTCTTCTTCCTGCACAGCCTGCGTGCCACTGTCATTGCAAGCCTGGCCGTACCCATCTCGCTGATCGGCAGCTGCGGGGCCATGTACCTGCTGGGCTACAGCCTGAACAACCTGAGCCTGATGGCGCTCACCATTGCCACCGGCTTTGTCGTCGACGATGCGATTGTGATGATCGAGAACATTGCGCGCTACATCGAAGAGGGCGAGACGCCGATGGCCGCTGCCTTGAAGGGCGCGGCGCAGATCGGCTTCACCATCATCTCGCTGACGGTGTCGCTGATCGCGGTGCTGATTCCGCTGCTCTTCATGGGCGATATCGTCGGGCGCCTGTTCCGCGAGTTTGCGGTGACCTTGGCCATCACCATCCTGATCTCGGCAGTGGTCTCGCTCACCCTGGTGCCGATGATGTCGGCGCGCTGGCTCAAGCAAGAAGACACCAGCGCGCACACGCGCGGCTGGGCCAGATCGGTGCAGCGCGGTTTTGACAAGGTGATCCACCACTACGACCGGGGCCTGCACTGGGTGTTTCGCCACCAGGCGCTGACCCTGGTCGTGGCCGTGGCCACCGTGGTGCTGACGGGCCTGCTCTACCTGGCCATTCCCAAGGGCCTGTTCCCGACGCAGGACACCGGCCAGCTCCAAGCGCAGATCGAGGCGGCGCAAGAAGTGTCCTTTGCCCGCATGAGCAACCTGCAGCAGCAGGCCGTGAGCGCCATTCTGCAGGACAAGGATGTCGCCTCGGTCAGCTCGGTGGTGGGGGTGGATGCCGCCAACAACACCATGCTCAACACCGGCAGCCTGTCGATCAACCTGACCCGGCCGCATGATGCGCAGGACGAGGTGATGCAGCGCCTGCGCGAGCGGGTGAGCCAGGTGGCAGGGGTGCGCATTTTTCTGCAGCCCTCGCAGGACCTGACCATCGACTCGCAAACCGGTCCCACCGAATACCGCCTCTCGATTGGCGGCGTGAACACCGACCAGGTCAATGACTGGACGCAAAAGCTCGTCAGCCAGTTGCAGAATGTGGCTCAGGTGCGCAATGCCACCAGCGACGCCGGGCGCAAGGGCCTGTCGGCTTATGTGAATGTGGACCGCGATACCGCATCGCGCCTGGGCATCAGCGCCAGCAGCATTGATGACAGCCTCTACAGTGCCTTTGGCCAACGCATTGTCTCGACCATCTTTACCGAGACCAATCAGTACCGCGTGATTCTGGAGGCGCAGCAAGAGCAGCTCAACAGCGTGCAGACCTTGGGCAACCTGGCGATCAATGCCAGCAGCACGGGCGCGACGCCGCTGTCGGCGATTGCCAAGATCGAGGAGCAGATGGCACCGCTGCAGGTGACGCGCGTGTCGCAGTACCCGGCCGCCACCCTGGGCTTTGACACCGCGCCCGGCGTGTCGCTGGGCCATGCGGTCGATGCCATCAAGCAGGCGGCCAAGGATATTGGCATGCCCGCGTCGCTGACCATGGAGTTCCTCGGCGCTGCGGCCGCCTACCAGAACTCGCTCACCAGCCAGCTGGTCTTGATTCTGGCAGCGCTCATCTGCGTCTACATCGTGCTGGGCGTGCTGTACGAGAGCTATGTGCACCCGATGACCATTTTGTCCACCTTGCCGTCTGCTGGCGTGGGCGCCTTGCTGGCGCTGATGATCAGCGGCAACGACCTGGGCGTGATCGGCATCATCGGCATCATCTTGCTCATTGGCATCGTCAAGAAGAACGCGATCATGATGATCGACTTTGCGATCGATGCCGAGCGCAACCAGGGCATGGGCCCGCAAGAGGCCATCCACCAGGCCGCGCTGCTGCGCTTTCGGCCCATCTTGATGACGACCCTGGCCGCCTTGTTTGCCGCGCTGCCGCTGATGTTTGGCTGGGGCGAGGGCGCCGAGCTGCGCCGCCCGCTGGGCCTGGCCATTTTTGGCGGGCTGATGCTCAGCCAGTTGCTGACCTTGTTCACCACGCCGGTGATCTACCTGGTGTTTGACCGCCTGGGTGCCCGCTTTGGCCGCCGCCAAGCCGGTACGGCGGATGGAAGCCATGCCGAGGTGCAGGCATGAACCTGTCCCAGCCCTTTGTCAAACGCCCGGTCGCAACGGTCCTGCTGACCATTGGCATGGCACTGGCGGGCATTGCCGCGTTCTTTGCGCTGCCGGTGGCGCCGCTGCCGCAGGTGGACTACCCGGTGATCTCGGTCACGGCCAGCCTCTCGGGTGCGAGCCCGGAGAACATGGCCTCGAGCGTGGCCACGCCGCTGGAGCGCCACCTGGGTGTGATTGCCGGGGTCAACGAGATGACCTCGCGCAGCTCGACTGGCTCGGCCAATGTGACCTTGCAGTTTGACCTCAACCGCGACATCAATGGCGCCGCGCGCGAGGTGCAGGCGGCCATCAATGCCGCGCGCACCGATCTGCCGTCTGACCTGCGCAGCAACCCCACCTACCGCAAGATGAACCCCTCGGATTCGCCGATCATCATCTTGGCGATGACCTCGCCCACGCGCACGCCCGGCGAGCTGTATGACGAGGTCTCCAACGTGGTGAGCCAGCGCATCTCGCAGGTCGATGGCGTGGGTGATGTGGAAATCGGCGGCGGCTCCTTGCCGGCGGTGCGGGTCGAGCTGCTGCCCCAGGCGCTGAGCCACTACGGTATTGCGACCGAGGATGTGCGTGCGGCCATCCAGGCCGCCAATGCCAACCGGCCCAAGGGCGCCATCGAGAGTGGCGGCAATCGCCTGCAGATCTACACCCCCGCGCCCGAGCGCAAGGCCAGCTGGTACCAGGGCCTGGTGGTGGGCTGGCGCGACAATGCGGCCGTCCGGCTGGGTGATGTGGCGCGGGTCATCGACGGGCCAGCCAATGTCTACACCATGGGCCTGTTCAACGGCCAGCCCGCCATCCTGGTGCTGATCACGCGCCAGCCCGGTGCCAATATCATCAACACCGTGGACAACGTGCGCAAGCTCCTGCCCGAGCTGCAGGCCCAGCTGCCCAAGGATGTGAAGATCCAGGTGGCCAGCGACAGCACCAACTCGATCCGCTCGTCGCTGCGCGAGATCGAGACCACCTTGATGGTCTCGGTGATCCTGGTGGTGCTGGTGGTGGGCGCCTTTATCCGCAAGGCGCGCGCCACGGTGATTCCGGCGGTAGCTACCGTCGTTTCGCTGCTGGGCACCTTTGGCGTGATGTACCTGCTGGGCTATAGCCTCAACAACCTCAGCCTGATGGCGCTGACGGTCGCCACCGGTTTTGTCGTGGATGACGCGATTGTGGTGCTGGAGAACACCAGCCGCCATATCGAGCAGGGCATGGACAAGATGGCCGCCGCGCTGCAGGGCGCGCGCGAAGTGGGCTTTACCGTGCTGTCGATCAGCCTGTCCCTGGTGGCGGTGTTCATTCCGCTGCTGTTCATGGAAGGGCAGATCGGCCGTTTGTTCAAGGAGTTCGCCGTGACCTTGTCGGTCGCGGTGATGATCTCGCTGGTCATCTCGCTGACCACGACGCCGATGATGTGCGCCTGGTTTCTGCGCAATGAGGATGCCATCGAGACGGCACCGCGCGGCCGCTTTGCCCGCGCGCTGGAAAGCGGCTATGACTGGATGCTGCGCGTCTACGAACGCTGCCTCGACTGGGCCTTGCATGCCAAGGCGGTGGTGATGCTGATCCTGGTGATCGTCATCGGCATGAATGGTTATCTGTTCCTGCATGTGCAAAAGGGCTTTTTCCCGCAGCAGGACAACGGCCAGCTCGCCGGCGGCCTGCGCGCAGACCAGAGCATCTCGTCGACCGCGATGGCCGGCAAGCTCAAGGAGGCGCTGGCCATCATCCAGCAGGACCCGGCCATCGACACGGTGGTGGGCTTTGCCGGCGGCAGCCGCTCGGGCGGCGGCTTTGTGTTCATCAACCTCAAGCCGGTCAGCGAGCGCGATGTGACCAGCCTGCAGGTGGTGGCAAGGCTGCGTCCGCAGCTGTCGCAGATCACCGGTCTGCGCGTGTTTCTGAACCCGGTGCAGGACTTGCGCATGGGCGGGCGCTCGTCGAACTCGACCTACCAGTACACCCTCAAGAGCGACAACACCGCCGACATGAAGAAATGGGCCACGCGCTTGGCCGAGCGGCTCAAGCAAGAGCCCTTGCTGCAGGATGTGGACACCGACCAGTCCGACAGCGGCGTGGAAGTCTATGTGGAGGTGGACAAACAGGCTGCAGCACGCCTGGGGGTGAATGCCAAGTCCATCAACAATGCGCTCTACAACGCCTTTGGCCAGCGCTCGGTGGCCACCATCTACAGCGATCTGAACCAGTACTCGGTGATCATGGAATGGGCGCCCGAATACACGCGCGGGCCACCAGCGTTGCAGGATATCTATGTGCCATCGAACCTGAGCGGCACCGAGGGCACCGCGGCCAACCCGGCGCTGCGCAGTGCATCGACCGGCAGCGTGATCAGCACCAGCGTGGCCACCATGGTGCCGCTGTCGAGCTTTGCCAAGGTGCTAGAGCGCCCCGCGCCCACCAGCGTGAACCACCAGGACGGCGAGCTGTCGACAACGATATCGTTCAACCTGGACGCAGGCGTGGCGCTGAGCGAGGCCCAGCAGGTGATTGCCCAGGCCGAGGCCGATATCGCCATGCCGATCAATGTGCGCGGCAGCTTCCAGGGCACGGCGCTGAGCTTTCAGAAGTCGCAGAACCAGCAGCTCTACCTGATCCTGGCCGCGATTGTCGTGATCTACATTGTGCTGGGCATGCTCTATGAAAGCCTGGTGCACCCGATCACGGTGCTGTCCACCCTGCCATCGGCGGGGGTGGGCGCGGTGATTGCGCTGATGCTGTTTGACATGCAGTTCACGGTGATTGCGCTCATCGGGGTGTTCTTGCTCATTGGCATCGTGAAGAAAAACGCCATCTTGATCATCGATTTTGCGCTGGAGGCCGAGCGGTCGCGGGGGCTGTCCGCGATTGACGCGGTGCGCGAAGCCTGCCTGCTGCGCTTTCGCCCCATCCTGATGACCACCTTGGCTGCCGCGCTGGGTGCCTTGCCGCTGGCCATTGGCTTTGGCCAGGGCTCGGAGCTGCGCCAACCGCTGGGCATCGCCATCATTGGCGGCCTGCTGGCCAGCCAATTGCTGACCCTGGTCACCACCCCCGTGGTCTATGTGCTGATGGACAAGCTGCGCCGCCGCGCACCCAACGAGCGTGACCTGGGCCGTGCCTCGAGCGACGGCATGCCCACTCTGGAACACTGATACGCCATGACGCCTTCTCTTGATCTTTCCAAGCCTTCTCGCCTCCCCCTGTTGCGCAGCCTGGCGCTGGCGCTGTGCTGCGCCGGGCTCTTGAGCGCCTGCTCGGTGGCCCCCGTCTACCAGGTGCGCGCCACCCCAGCACCTGCCAGCTTCAAGGAAGCGGGCGCGCTGTGGCAAAGCGCCCAGCCCAACGATGCGGTGGACCGGGGCGACTGGTGGACGCTGTTCGCAGACGAGCCGCTCAACCAGCTCGCCGCGCAGGTGCAGGTGCACAACCAGAACATTGCCGCGGCCGCAGCTGCCGTGCAGCAAGCCCAGGCCGCGTTGCGCGTGGAGCAGGCCGGCTTGCTGCCGACCGTCAGTGGCAGCCTGGGCCAGACACGCCAGGGCGGCAGCCAGTCCAGCAGCAATGGCAGTGCCTCGCTGGGCCTCAGCGCCGCCTGGGATGCAGACCTGTGGGGCCGCCTGCGCGAATCGGTGAGCGCTGCCCAAAGCAGCGCCCAGGCGAGCGAAGCCGATCTGGCCGCTGCGCGCCTGTCGGCCGTGGGCAGCCTGGTGCAGAATTATTTCCGCTTGCGTGAGGCCGATGCCGAGATGCAGATCCTGCTGCAATCGATCGAGGGTTACCAGCGCAGCCTGCTGATTGCCCAGAACCGCTACGACGTGGGGGTGGAGGCGCGCACCGCGGTGCTGCAGGCGCAGACCACCTTGACGACGACCCAGGCCAGTGTGGAATCCCTGCGCCAGTCGCGCCAGACCTATGAGCATGCGATTGCCGTGCTGACGGGCCAGGTGCCGGCGCAGTTTGACCTGCCGCCGGCCGCCTGGAACGTGACTGTGCCCGAGATTCCGGGCGTGGTGCCCTCGACCCTGCTGGAGCGCCGGCCCGATATTGCCGCTGCCGAGCGTGCAGTGGCTGCGGCCAATGCCCAGATCGGCGTGGCCCAGGCGGCTTATTACCCGAGCCTGGGCCTGAGCGGCTCGCTCAACCGTTCGGGTTCCAACCTGGGCAACCTGTTCAGCGCCTCGGGCCTGCTGTGGTCGCTGGGTGCATCGCTGAGCCAGAGCATCTTCAACGCCGGCGCCACCACCGCGCAGGTCGATTCGGCCCGCGCCGCGCATGCGGCCCGCACTGCCAGCTACCGCCAGTCGGTGCTGGCGGCGTTCCAGGCGGTCGAGGATGTGCTGAGCAATGTGGCGGCGCTCAATGCCCAAAAGCCACTGCTGCAGCAAAGCCTGGATTCGGCGGAGAAGGTCGAGCAGCAGATGCTCAACCGCTACAAGGAAGGCCAGGTGCCTTACACCGATGTGGTCACCGCCCAGGCGACTGCGCTGTCGGCGCGCCGGTCCTTGATCCAGCTGCAGCTGAACCAGCAGCTGGCAGCGGCCCAACTCATCCAGGAGCTGGGGGGCGGCTGGCATGCCGATTGGATGAAGCCGGGCGCCTAAAGCTCAGCCAAAGGGTTCAGTGCAGATGGGGCAGAAAATTGCGCCCCGTCCGCTGCACAAATTGCGCATAGCTCATCGGCGCGCCCAGCTGCGCATCGCCCCGGTTGGGCAGCACCCAGGCCCAGGCGCGCTGCTGCTGCTCATCAAACACCAGCTTGTACAAATGGCTGGGCACCCAGACCTGGTTGCGGCCAATGGTGGGGGTCTGGCCCTCAAACAAGGGCCCGGTATAGACAAAGACATTGCCGCTGGCGCGCTTGGCGTACTTGCGCACATCCGCTTCGAGCTTGGACCAGACCTGGCGGTTGTGCGTCGGGTCCTGCGGCACCATGTTGGACAGCGCAAAGGACTGCGCCATGCCGGTGGTGGTGCTCTGGTCCGCTGCTGGCGCCATATGGCCTCGGTCATAGCCGCTGGCCTGGTAATCGGACAGCTCGGCCTTGTAGGCCGCGCGCAGGCGTGCATCGGCATAAAAGTGGTCGGTGCGCTGCAAGCCCGCTGCGCCTTGCAGCCGCTGGCGGCTCAAGCGCTCTACCGTGACGATCGGCGTTTTGGACAGCCCCGAATACAGCACCGCAAAGCCGGTCGAGCACAGGGTGACGGGCATCCAGTTGCGCCCCACACTGGCAGCACTGAGCGGCGCGCTGGCGGGCAACTGCTCGGCACAGTCGGCAAAGCCCTGGCTGCCCCTTTCGCTGCCCGCCTGGCTGGAGGGGGGCGGGGTGGTGGCGGCTGAGGAAGGCGCGTTGGCGTGCCCGGCATCTGACGCAGCGCCCCGGCTTTGCCGGGCAATTTCTAGAAAGCGGCTTTGCCAGTCTGCAGCGGTGGACTGGACCTCTTCCACCCAGTGCTGCACCGTTTGCACCGGTGGCAGCTGCTGCAGCCACTGGGTGCTATGGCTGACAGCCCATTGGCGGATATGGTCGAGTTGCGGCACATAGGCGGCCGACGCGATGGCCGCGACCGCGCTGTAGGCGGCAATCGCCCCTTTGCCCACCATGCCGCGCAAAAAACCGCGCAGCAGGCCGGCGGCGGACTTGGATGCTTTCTTCTTTTTGGCGGGGCGCTTGGCGGAACGGGGAGGAGGGCAGGCCATGAACTACGACAACCGGGGCATGCCGACCTTCAGCCAGCACAGCAAGACAACTGCCGTATTGTGGCTCAAATTGCTACCTGTTGCCTGAAATTGCTATGAATTTTTAAGCTAACTATCTAGTGTAATGAATGCGTTGTGGCTATATGGTGCTGAAGGCCGCCAAGCATAGGGCTGTATAAAAATATGGCAAATATTGCGCTGTAGAAGCGCAACTGGCACAGCTGCCCCTGCGCCACCGGGGCTGGTGCGCCAACCAAGTGGTCTGCGGCGGCTGCTGCATCCCCCTTAAAACAGATTTCACACGAATGGCAAACAACTGCAAACTGATAGTTGTTGTTAACCACAAATAGATTTAATCGAATATCATATAGCTATCAATTATAGCTAAGTGTTAGCGCAGAGTTAATCGCTGTAGCCGTTTCATCATTTATCGTCCGCGCTGGGGGAGAACCCAGTGCGGAATTTTTGATGGTGGCGCAGGTAATGGGTGGTAATGGTATTTGCTGCCCCTAATTCGCAAAGACAATATTTACTCAATGTACACCCCTGTCTACGTGTATTTGTCGTCAGAGCCGTTTTCGAAGATAAAACTCAAGCCCACCAGCCATTTTGGCGTGTACCGAACGGATCCCATCAAGCTGGTGGTCAATGAAACCACGGTGGCGACCTACCAGTATGTGCGGCTGGACCGGGTATTCAACAAGATTTTTATCTACGATATCCATTTGCGCCGCGATGTGGGCAGCCTGGGCCTGGGCCAGTTTTATGACGAGCAAATGGGCGGGCGTGGTAAATCGGGTGGGGATGAATAATCGCCATGGTATTGGATGATTGTGGGGGACGATCCCAATAATCGCATGGTCAACTGCCATGGGGCTCCATCTGGTTTTCCGCCTCTGGAGATGGTTTGCGCGGTCGGTCAATGCCATCTTGGCTATCTGGCTTCGTGGGGTTCGACAATGGACATGCGCTGGTCATCAGCGGCGCTGGATGCAAGCGTCTTGCGACCAAATAGGCATCCCCTCTCGGAGGCACAACGGTCGTTCGTTGTGCGGCAACGGCTTGAACACTTTGAGCGACCGTCCGCGTCCCCGCCTTCCTGAGGGGGAGCAGGCACCCTTATAAGCAAATAGCTTAGAAATATTCAATCGTAAAAGAAACTTTATATAACACTTTTTGACTACAAGTGTGACAATGTGTTTCTTTCATGGCTGGTCCAAGTGCCTGCGATGTGGTGGTTGTTCTGTCCCGTTGCGAAATCCCCCGAATCCCATTCTTCTATCTCACCCACGGCAATGAAAAAGCAACTTTTGGCCTTTGCGGCTGCGGCCTGCGCGCTGTCTTCTTTTGCGCAAACGACGGTGCCGACGCTATCGTGCTCCAGCCTTGTCTCCGAACTCAACACCGGCGCTCTGAATGGAGCGAAGCTGGGTACTTTCCAGCAGGATCCCATTTGGAGCCAGTTTCAGGAGCTCACCAATTCGCCACAAACGCCCCCGCCTAACGGCGCCAATTGGGTGCAGGGCCGGACGACGGGGACGGTAGACGGAAGCTGGGCTATTTTTGGTGATGCACAGTGGCTCAGTCCCGGCTTCACGGGCGTGGGTGGAGCAAACAATCAGTCGTCGCCGGGCAACTGGTGGCCGCGTCCCAATCCTAGTTCGACGCCATTCAACAACCACTACCGGGTCCAGTTCAACCTGTCGCCCGAAGTGCCGCCGTCTGCCCTGCGCATCGAGATGGAATACATGGGCGATGACGTGGTCAAGGCGGCCTATGTCAATGGCGTTGCGGTTGCTCCGTTTTCAGGGGGCGGGTTTGGCGGCGGGGTTTACACCACGCTGAACAGTGGCTGGGTCGCTGGCCTCAATACCCTCGTATTTACGACGGCAGATACCGGATGGGCCGCAGGCTTTCTGGCGCGTGCCCGCACTGCCGGGGAGTCGGTCTGTTCAGTATCACCGATCAGTGTGACTAAGACGGCAGACAAGGCCAGCTATGTGCCGGGCGAAACCATCAACTACAGCGTAACGGTAACAAGCCAAGGCTTGGTAGCTGCTACTGGCCTGAGCTTGGCAGATGCAGTGCCTGCCGGTGTGGCCAACCCGGTGTGGACCTGCTCGGCAGGCGCGGGCACGGCAGTGTGTCCTAGCCCTGTCACCTCCAATGTGGTGTTTGACTTGCCTGCGCAATCCAGCCTGGTGTTCAGCTTGTCAGGCACGGTCATGGGCCGTGCCAGTCTGGACAACACCGCAACGATCAGCCCTGGCACCGGTGGCGTGTGTTCTGCCACGACGGGCTGCTCAGCGACGGTCACTCCGCCCTATACCGCCTCGTCGACTTCTCCCATCAGCATCACCAAAACAGCGGATCAAGCAAGCTACCAGCCGGGGCAGACGGTGCAGTACGCCATCACGGTTACGAACGAATGGACTGCCAATGCGACAGGCTTGATGTTGGCGGATCCGCTGCCTGCTGGTATCTCGACTCCGGTGTGGAGCTGTGCTGCCGCCGCTGGTGCTGCGGTCTGTCCTGTGCCAGCAGCGCCAGGCACTAGCTTTGATTTGCCAGGCAACTCCAGCCTGGTGTTTACGTTGAAGGGCACCGTAACAGGCCTGGCTTCTCTGGACAACACGGCTACGGTCAACCCTGGCATCGGTGGGGAGTGCGCGGCCAGCACCGGATGCTCTGCCAGCGTGAGCCCCAGCTACACTGCTGCACCCCCGGTGGCGCAGGCCGTGCCTGGCCTGGGTGCGGGCGCGCTGGCGGCCCTGACGGCGTCCTTGGGTTTGCTGGCCTGGCGACGCAAGAGGGATCAGCGCATGAGGGTTGAGAAATAAGCCGCCTCCCGCGCCATCTCATTTGGTTCCAGCCCTCCTTGTGAGGGCTTTTTGCTGCGTTGGTGGTGCAGAGTGGGAACTTTGGCAATGCAGCCTTTTTTCTCGCTCGTGCTGGAGTGGCTAGCTGGTCAATGCCAACGTATGCACACCGCAATTTTTATGGCTGCAGGGTGCTCTGATGGTGATAGCCGCAATTTTGCGGGTGGTGATGGCGAAAGCCTGAAGACGTATGTGATATGCATCGATGCTTTAATCAGATGCATGCCAAGCACCCCCAACACCAACCCAACAAGGGGCTTGCCCTCTGGTTAGAATGTCGGCTGCTATCGTTTTTAAACAAACGCAATCGGTTTCAACCGCGAACGCCTAGACATGCAGCATCCCACGCCAGACAAAGAAAAAGCCGCTAAGTTGTTTAAACTTAACGGCTTTGAATGTGGTGCCCGGGGCCGGAATCGAACCGGCACGCCTTGCGGCGGGGGATTTTGAGTCCCCTGCGTCTACCAATTTCACCACCCGGGCTGTGTCTGTATCGCAGCTCGCAATTATGGCACAAATAATGAGCTCCAAAAAATACCCAACGATTGAGGATGCGATTGGCAAGACCCCCCTGGTGGCCCTGCAGCGCATCGGTGCCGACTACAACGAAGCCCATGGCAATGTGGTGCTGGGCAAGCTCGAGGGCAACAACCCGGCCGGCTCGGTCAAGGACCGGCCGGCGGTGTCGATGATCCAGCGCGCGCAGGAGCGCGGCGAGATCAAGCCCGGTGATACCTTGATCGAGGCGACCTCGGGCAACACCGGTATTGCGTTGGCGATGGCCGCGGCCATCAAGGGCTACCGCATGGTGCTGATCATGCCCGAGGACCTGTCCATCGAGCGCGCGCAGACGATGAAGGCCTATGGCGCGCAGCTGATCCTGACGCCCAAGAGCGGCGGCATGGAATATGCCCGCGATCTGGCCGACAAGATGGTCGCCGAGGGCAAGGGCATTGTTCTGGACCAGTTTGCCAACCCGGACAATCCGCGCGCGCATTACGAGACCACCGGCCCCGAGATCTGGGAGCAGACCGGCGGCCAGATCACCCACTTTGTCAGTGCGATGGGCACGACCGGCACCATCACCGGCGTCTCGCGCTACTTGAAGGAAAAGAACCCGGCCGTGCGCATCATCGGCGCCCAGCCGACCGAGGGCTCGCGCATCCCCGGCATCCGCAAGTGGCCCGAAGAGTACCTGCCCAAGATCTATGATCCGAGCGCGGTCGACGAGATGGTCTATGTAACCCAGAACGATGCCGAGGACATGGCCCGCAGCCTCGCCCGTGACGAAGGCATCTTTGCCGGTATTTCTGCGGCAGGCGCCTGCCATGTCGCTCAGGAAATTGCGCGCCGCGAACGCAACGCTACCATTGTGTTTGTCGTCTGCGACCGGGGGGACCGCTATCTGTCCACCGGCGTGTTTCCCGCCTGAGCTCGCGCGCCGAGCGATGAGCGCTCGGTTGCCGGCATGAAAGCCCTATGCAATACGAAACGAAATTTTGCGTGAACTGCGCCACGGCGCTGCAATGGAAGGTGATGGCCGAGGACAGCGGCGATGTCAGCCGACTGCGCTGCCCCGCCTGCGGCTGGACGCACTGGGGCAACCCCACGCCCGTGCTGGCCGCTGTCGTCGAGAACGACCAGGGCCAGGTGCTGCTGGCGCGCAATGCGCTGTGGCAGCCGGGCATGTTTGGCCTGATCACCGGCTTCATGGAAGCCGGTGAATCGCCCGAGGCCGGCATTGCCCGCGAGGTGCTGGAAGAGACCGGCCTGCAGACCCAGGCCCTGCGCCTGATTGGCTGCTGGGAGTTTTTGCGCATGAACCAGGTGCTGATCGCCTACCATGTGCGCGTGGCGGGCCAGCCCGATGACGTGCGCCTGTCGCCCGAGCTGGTGGAATACCAGTGGAAGACGGCGCAGGATGTGCTGTGCTGGCCTTCCGGCACCGGCTACGCGATGGCCGAGTGGGTCAAAAGCAAGGGCGAGTCGGTGCGCTTTGGCGCCTTCCGCCCCAACCAGAACCCTGAGCCCGATCCGGCCAAATGGCCGGTGAATTATTGGCAAGAGGATGCCCGCTTTGTGGTGGCACCCCGCCTGGGCTAGGCCCTGCTTGGCATCAACGACGAATGAACACGATGGATATTGACCAGGAAGTGGATACGCGGGGGCTGAACTGCCCGCTGCCGATTTTGAAGGCCAAGAAGGCCTTGGCCACCATGCAAAGCGGCCAGCTGCTCAAGGTGGTGGCGACGGATACCGGCTCGATCCGGGATTTTCAGGCCTTTGCCAAGCAGACCGGCAATGAGCTGGTGGAGCAGCAGACGGTGGGTGAGGAGTTCATCCATATTCTGCGCCGCCGCTAGGCGCTCCCCACGCTGCTCAAACACCAAAGGCCTGCATCTGCAGGCCTTTGTTTTGTGCGAGTTTCAGCGCAGATTCAGATCTGCAGGTTCTTCAAAAAGGCGCGGAAATCATCGCCCACATCGGGGTGCTGCAGCGCCAGCTCCACGGTGGCCTGCAAAAAGCCTTCCTTGCTGCCGCAGTCATAGCGCTTGCCGCTGTACTGGTAGGCGTACACCGTCTCGCTGTGCATCAGGCGCTCGATCGCATCGGTCAGCTGGATCTCGCCGCCCACGCCCTTGGGCTGGTTGCGGATCTCGTCAAAGATGCCGGGGGTGAGCACATAGCGGCCGGCTACACCCATGCGGGAGGGAGCTTTTTCCGGGGCGGGCTTTTCGACGATCTCGTCAATGCGCATCAGCGGGCCGCCTGCGGGCTCGCCCTTGACGATGCCGTAGCGCTTGGTGTGCTCCAGCGGCACCTCCTGCACGGCCAGCAGCGAGCGGCCTTGCTTGGAGAAGGCGGCCGTCATCTGCGCCATCACGCCCGGGCCGCCTGGCGCGCCGGTCATCAAGTCATCGGCCAGCAGTACGGCAAAAGGCTCGTTGCCTACCAGTGGCTCGGCGCAGAGCACCGCATGGCCCAGGCCCAGCGAGCGGGGCTGGCGCACAAACAGGCAATTCATGTCATCGGGGCTCACACTGCGCACCAGGTCCAGCATGGCTTGCTTGCCGGCGTTTTCCAGCTCGTTTTCCAGCTCATAGGCGGTGTCGAAGTGGTCTTCGATGGCGCGCTTGCTGCGGCCGGTAACAAAGATCATGTCCCGGATACCGGCTTCGTAGGCCTCTTCCACCGCGTACTGGATCAGGGGCTTGTCCACGACGGGCAGCATTTCCTTGGGCGATGCCTTGGTGGCAGGCAAAAAGCGGGTGCCCAGGCCAGCGACTGGGAAAACGGCTTTGCGGACACGGGTCGGTGTAGTCATAAATACTCGGGTTCTAGGACTTGGATGTGACAAAGGCGCAGCAAGCTGCGCCTTTGTGTGCAGGGCCAAGGGGCATTATGTGCTGATTTTTGCACCGCCCCGGCCGATTCAGCCCAGGCGCTGGAGCTGCTCTTGCAGCTTGCTCAGCGATGCGCCAAAGTCCGCCATGCGCTTTTTCTCCTGGTCCAGCACGGCAGCGGGGGCCTTGGCGCAGAAGGCTTCGTTGGACAGCTTGGCGTTGGCCTTGGTGATCTCGCCTTCGAGGCGCTTGATCTCCTTGCCCAGGCGCAGCTTCTCGGCCTCCACATCCACTTCGACAAACAGCGCCAGGCGCGCATCGCCCACCACCGACACGGGGGCATGCTGGGCCTCGGCCGCCCAGGTGGTTTCGTCGTCGAACACCTTGACCTCGCTCAGCTTGGCCAGGTTCTTGAGCACATCGGCGTTGGCGCGCAGGAAGGCGGCGCCATCGGCAGAGCCGGCCACCGTCAGCAGCGGCAGGCGCTGGGCGGGCGAGACGGCCATCTCACCGCGCAGCGCACGGCAGGCGTCCACCATCTGCTTGATGCGTTCCACATAGGCGATGGCCGCGTTGTCGATCTTCTCGGGCTGGGCTTGCGGATAGGCGGCAATCGCAATCGATGCGCCTTCGCGGCCGGCCACAGGCGCCACCTTCTGCCACAGCGCTTCGGTCACGAACGGGATGATCGGGTGGGCCAGGCGCAGGATGGTCTCCAAGGTGCGGATCAGCGTGCGGCGGGTGCCGCGCTGCTGGGCTGGGTTGCCGGTCTGGATCTGCACCTTGGCGATTTCCAGGTACCAGTCGCAGAACTCGTTCCAGACAAAGTCGTAGAGGGTGTTGGCGACGTTGTCCAGGCGGAATTCGGCAAAGCCCTTGGCCACCTCGGCCTCGACCTTTTGCAGCTGCGAGACGATCCAGCGGTCGGGCTGGCTGAATTGCAGGTAGTCGCCCGTGGCGCACTGGTCCTTGCTGTGCTCGAGCAGGCCGCAGTCATGGCCTTCGCAGTTCATCAGCACAAAGCGCGAGGCGTTCCACAGCTTGTTGCAGAAGTTGCGGTAGCCTTCGCAGCGCTTGCTATCAAAGTTGATCGAGCGGCCCAGCGACGCGAGCGCGGCAAAGGTAAAGCGCAGCGCATCGGCGCCATAGGCGGGAATGCCTTCGGGGAATTCCTTTTGCGTGTTCTTGCGCACCTGGGGCGCGGTCTCCGGCTTGCGCAGGCCCACGGTGCGCTTGTCCAGCAGCGGCTCCAGTGCAATGCCATCGATCAGGTCGACGGGGTCGAGCACATTGCCTTCGGACTTGGACATCTTCTTGCCCTGCGCATCGCGCACCAGGCCGTGGATGTAGACATGCTTGAACGGCACGCGCCCGGTGAAGTGCGTGGTCATCATGATCATCCGGGCGACCCAGAAGAAGATGATGTCGTAGCCGGTCACCAGCACCGACGAGGGCAGGTAGAGGTTGAAGTCGTCATCGGCGGCGTCGCCTTGCTCGGGCCAGCCCATGGTGCTGAAGGGCACCATCGCCGAGGAGTACCAGGTGTCGAGCACATCGGCGTCGCGGCGCAGTACCTTGCCCGGCGCCTGTGCCTGGGCTTCGGCCTCGTTCTTAGCGACATAGATGTTGCCTTCTTCGTCGTACCAGGCCGGAATCTGGTGGCCCCACCACAGCTGGCGCGAAATGCACCAGTCCTGGATGTTGTTCATCCACTGGTTGTAGGTGTTGACCCAGTTCTCAGGCACAAACTGCACCTGGCCCGAGGCCACGGCGTCGATGGCCTTTTGTGCAATGCTCTTGCCGGTAGGATCCTGGTCGCTGACCTTGCTCATTGCGATGAACCATTGGTCGGTCAGCATGGGCTCGATCACCTGGCCGGTACGGTCGCAGATGGGCACCATCAGCTTGTGCTTCTTGGTCTCGACCAGCAGGCCCTGGGCTTCGAGGTCGGCCACGATGGCCTTGCGTGCGACAAAGCGGTCCATGCCGCGGTATTTCTCGGGCGCCTCGTCGTTGATCTTGGCCTCCAGGGTCAGCACCACAATCATTGGCAGCTTGTGGCGCTGGCCCACCTGGTAGTCGTTCTGGTCATGCGCGGGCGTGACCTTGACCACGCCGGTGCCGAACTCGCGGTCCACATAGTCGTCGGCAATGATCGGGATCTGGCGGCCCACCAGCGGCAGGGTCACGGTCTGGCCAATCAGGTGTTGGTAGCGCGTGTCCTCGGGGTGGACCATCACGGCGACGTCGCCCAGCATGGTCTCGGGGCGGGTGGTGGCCACCACCAGCTGGCCTTCGCCGCTGGTCAGCGGGTAGGCAATGTGCCACAGCGACCCGTCCTTTTCCTGGTTTTCCACTTCCAGGTCGGACACGGCCGATTGCAGCACCGGGTCCCAGTTGACCAGGCGCTTGCCACGGTAGATCAGGCCTTGCTGGTAGAGCTTGACGAAGGTCTCGGTCACCACCTTGGAGAGCTTGTCGTCCATCGTGAAGTACTCGCGGCTCCAGTCCACCGTATCGCCCATGCGGCGCATCTGCGTGGTGATGGTGTTGCCCGATTGCTCCTTCCACTCCCAGACCTTGGCGACAAAGTTCTCGCGGCCCAGGTCATAGCGGCTTTGGCCGGCGGCTTGCAGCTGGCGCTCCACGACGATCTGGGTGGCGATGCCAGCGTGGTCGGTGCCCGGAATCCAGGCCGTGTTGTAGCCCTTCATGCGGTGGTAGCGGGTGAGCGAGTCCATGATCGTCTGGTTGAACGCATGGCCCATGTGCAAGGTGCCGGTCACATTGGGGGGCGGCAGCTGGATGGAGAAGTTGTGCTGCGCCGCAACCGATTCCACATTGGGCGCACCGGTGCCGCGATAACCGGCGTTGCCGTAGCCGCGCTTTTCCCATTCCGGGCCCCAATGGGCCTCGATGGCCGCAGGCTCAAAAGACTTGGACAGGCTATCGAGACCTGGTTGGGAGATCGGTTGGCTGTTGGTGTCGCTCATGGTGTGATCAATGGAAAACGGCACCACAGATCGAGATGCCGTTGGATAGCTTGGAAAGAATAGGCTGATTTTAGCCCGCCTGCGGCCATGACCGGCCCGCGTGGGCTTGTGCGGCCGTTGGCCGCCGCCTTGCCCTGGGGGAAGGCCATAAAAAAACTGCCAGGGGCCGTCAATCGGCCACTGGCAGTCTGCACTCCTGTGCGGAGGATTTCAGCGTGGGTATCGGCTGGGTTACTGCTTCACAGCTTCGATCTGCACGACCAGGCGCACGTTCTTGGCAGCGCCATAGTTCACACCGTAGTCCAGGCCGAAGGCGGTGCGGTCAAAGGTGGTTTCGAAATCGCCACCGCAGACTTCGCGGTCCTGCAGCATCTTGTTGGGGTAGCAGCTGAACTTGCTGGCCTTGAAGGTCACGGGCTGGGTCTTGCCCAGCAAGGTCAGGTTGCCTTCGACGGAGGCGAGCTTGTCGCCGTCAAATACGAACTTGGTGGACTGGAAACGGGCCTTGGGGTGCTCGGCCACGTTGAAGATGTCCTTGCTTTGCAGGTGCTTGTCAAAAGCGGGCGTGCCGGAGTTGACCGAGGCGGTGTCGATGCTGATGTCCACCGAGCCGGTCTTGCCAGCGCGGTCCAGGGTCAGGGTGCCTTCTTTTTTGTCAAAGCGTGCACGGTTGGTGCTGGCGCCGTTGTGGTCGATCTCGAAGGTCGCAAAGGTATGCGTCGGGTCGATCGCGTAGGTGGCTGGAGCCGCGTGCACGGCACCGGCGAACAGGGAAGCAGCGGCCAGGGCCAACAGGGAAGTGCGCATCAGGAATCTCCTAAAAAAGGGGTTAAAGAGCTGAGAACAGGGAAAAACGTGGCTTAAATCTTGCCCACACCGGTCAGGGCCAGCTTGAACTGCACCTGCACTTCGTCGGCCACCATCGAGGTGTCCTTCCAGTCGCCATCACCGATGGCATAGGTCAGGCGCTTCAAGGGCAGCGTGCCCGCTGCGGTGGTGGTCGTGCCCGACTGGGTCAGGGTGACAGGCAGGCTGACCTTCTGGACATTGCCCTTGATCGTCAAGGTGCCATCGACCTGGTACTTGCCGCCGCCCAGCGCCTTGACGGCGGTGGAGTCAAACGTGGCTTGTGGGAACTTGGCGACGTTGAACCATTCTGCCTTGGGCAGCTCGGCATCGGTTTCCTTGACGCCCATCGTGGCGCTGCCGGTATCGACCGAGAAATGGATCTTGCTGGCCTCGGGCTTGGCCGTGTCGAAGGCGATCTTGGCATCGAACTTCTGGAAGTGGCCCTTGATCGGCACGCCCATCTGCTTGGCTTCGAAGTTGACGGCGCTTTGCGCGGGCACCAGCGCTTGCTGGGCCATCACGGGGGTGGCAAAGGCAGCTGCGGTCAGGGCGGCAGCGAACAGGGCGGAGGGGGAGAGCTTGGACATCAGATCAGACTCCAGTAAAAAAACAGTGCAAAACAGTACGAATCAAGAGGCGCGGCCGGGCAGCATGCGCGAGAGCAGGCCATCGCGGTCGATCAGCTGATGCTTGAGCAGTGCGGCCACATGCATGACCACCAGCGCAGCCAAGGTGTAGGCGAGGTAGGCATGCCAGGGCTTGAGGGCTTCCGCCAGCTCGGGGCTCTTGCTCACCAGATCGGGCAGCGGCATCACGCCAAACAGCACGATGGGAAAGCCCGCTGCCGAGCTGTAGATCCAGCCCACCAGCGGCACCGCGAAGAACAGTGCATACATCAGGTGGTGCACGCCGTGGTGGGCCACATGCTGCCAGGCGGGCATCGCGCGGGCGGTGGCCTCGGGCAGCGCCGGCGGGCGGTGGGTGAAGCGCCACAGGATACGCACGGCCGACAAAATCAAGATCGTCATACCGGCCCATTTGTGCCAGTTGAAGTACTTGAGGCGGGTGGGGGAGAAGGGCAGGCTGGTCATGTACAGGCCGAAGGCAAAGATGCCAATCAGGGCCAGGGCCAAAATCCAGTGCAGTGCGATCGCCGTGCCGGTGTAGCGGGTGTTATTCGTCGTGGTAGCCATAAAAAACGCTGCAGCGGTAGGCCCAGCGGTATTGTTTGAAGCGAGTGTAGGAGCGGATCAACCGGTAGAAGTTCAGCCTGATTGATGGCGAAGTTCAAATTAATTGAATTGATCGATCGTCTGGTGGCGAGTTCCAGAACCAATGCACATAAGCATATGCCGAGCAGGCGCAAACCCGCGCTGCGCACTGGTACGCATACAACAGCGGGGGGCCGGGACTTTGTATCGCCTTGTATACCGTGCTGGGGCAGCGGCGCCCCATACGGGGCGCAACGGGGCCTGACCGGGTCTGCCTCAGGCTTGCTCGCCGGCGAGGGCTGCCTGCTTCCAGGCCTGGGCGGCCGCAGCGGCATCGCCCTGGTACTCGGCCTGCCGGGCCAGGTGCTGCCAGGCGCGGCGGCGCAGCGATTCCTCTTGCAGCGAAGGGGCAGCCTGCTGCAGCCACTGCTGGGCCTTGCCCCAGAGCTGGCGCTGGAGGCAGGCGCAGCCGGCCAGGTACTGCAGGTAGGGGTCATGGGGGCGGCGCTGCTGGGCCGCTTCGATGCGGGCCAGCCAGCTGGCGTCGAGCGCGCCCATGCTGTCTTCGAGCACACGCACCAGCCGTTCGGCCTGCAGGCTGGGCAGGCCGTTGTTGCTGGTGGTGTAGCGCTCCCAGGCGGGCAGCAGCCACTCGCGCATCTGCTGCGGGTTGCCGCCCAGCTGCTGGAGGCGCCGCGCCGCATGGATGCCCACTTCGGGCAGGTTGCGCTCGGCCGCATCCAGGTTGCGCCAGGCCTGCATCAGCTGCTCGGGGTCGTGGGCGTCGTTGATCAGCTCGGTCGCCAGGCCCTTGATGATGCTCTGCGCCGCAGCGGCCGAAAACGCACGGTGCTTGGCCAGCAGGCGGGCGGTATCCAGCGCGGTCAAGGCCTGGCGCAGCTGGCGCGCGGCCTTGAGCTTGAGGCGCAGCGCCAGGGTGCGGCGCGCCGCACCCTGGGGCAGGCGCGCGAGTTGCTCGATCGCGCTGTGGGCATTGTGGTCATCGAGCGCCCATTGGGCCGCGCGCAGCTGGGTGCCTTCAGCCAGTTCGGGCAGGTTCTTGGCCTGGGGCGTGGCCGCTTCCTGCATCGCCAGCTCCCAGTGCTGGTCGCGCTGGGCCTGGTCCTGCAGCGCATGCGAGCTCTCGGCGGCCAGCACATGGCCCAGCACGCGCAGCTGCAGGCCGTTGGGGATGGCGGCGCCGCTGTCCTGCAAGGCCTGCTCCTGGGCCAGCGCCGACAGCGCAGCCTTGCGGGCGCGCACAAAGCGGCCGGCCTGCAACTGGGTCACGGCATCCAGTGCTGCGCCATGCATGGCGCGCTCTTTTTGCTGGATGCGCCAGCGCTTGGCCTGGCGCGGCAGCTCGAACATGGCGCTGACGCCGCGCAGTGCGCCGTAGACCAGCACAAAGGCCAGCAGCAGCAGCACGACGACCATGTTCAGCGAGAAATCGATGCGGTAGGGCGGCCAGTGCAGGGTCACGCTGCCCTGGTTGCTGCCGGCAAACAGCGCGGCGGCCACGGCCACGGCAAACAGACCGATCAACCAAAGTGCGGCTCTCATCGCTTAACGTCCTGCCGCCGCCGTGGCCAATGCGGCCAGGGTGTCATTGGCGCGTGGCACTTCCACATCCTGCATGGCCTGCTGGAGCTGGTTGAGCTGCTGGGCGGCCTGCTGGCCTCGGCGCGAGGAGATATCGAAATACTTGTGCACGGCGTCAGCCGCAGCGGCCAGGTCATTGCGCGAGGCATTCATCTGGCGGCCCAGCAAGGCCATGCGGGCGTTCAGGATGCGCAGCTTGAGGTTCTCGCGCACAAAAAATGCCTGCGTGGGCGAGAGCAGCACTGCATCGGGGTAGTCGATGCGGCGCACGCGCACGAGGCTGCGGGCTTCCTCATGCACCACGCCCCAGGCGGTGGACAGCGCCGACAGCCACCAGCTGGGGCTGGCACTGTCGTCCGTTGCGGCCTCGGCAGGGGTGCTCGCTGCAGCCGGTGCGGCGGACTGGTTGCCCCGGTTGCGGGCGGGTGCCGTGCGGCGGGCGTTTTTGTCGAGCACATCGTTTTGCAGCGGCAGATCATCGATCTGGCGCAGCAGGTCATCCATGCGGGCCAGCAGGCCGGCGGTGTCCAGCGATTTGCTGGCGGCGATGCGGTCCAGATCGCGGGCAATGGCGCGTTGCAGCGGCGCCAGGCGCGGCTGGGCCGAGACGGTCACGCGCTGCTGTGCAATCTTGAGGGCGCTGACCAGCGGGTCGGGGCTGCCGCTCAGCTGGCTTTGCTGCATCGCAAAGCGCACGGCGCTTTCGATATCGCCGACCATGGTGTCATCGCGGTTGCGCGAGAGGCTTTGCACCAGCTCTTCGAGCTGGCCGCGTTGCAGCGCGACTTCGCCCACGCGGGCCTCCATCACCGACATGCGCGAGGCGGTGTCGCGCGAGACATCTTCGGCCTGGCGGGCGAGGGTGCGCGCTTCCACGGCCTGGCCGCGCGAGTCGGCGCTTTGCAGCGCCAGCTGCTGCTGGATGTTGTTGAGCCGCTGCCAGAGCATGGCCGCGCTGATGATCGCAATGGTGGCGGCAATGCCCAGCGCCAGCGACGTCCAGACCCAGGCTTGCGGCATGCGGCTGCCCGCAGGGTGGGCCTGGTGGGAGGCGGTGGCCGGGTGGGGGGACGTGGGGTTCGGTGCGTGCTCGGGCAGCGTCATAGGGCAGATTCTAACGACGCCACCACGTCTTCCAGCGAAGGCCGGCACTGCTGAATGTGGACAAATCCTGCCGCGCGGGTCGCCTGCGCGATGCGTGCATGGGTGCTGAGCGCCTGGGCAGGCGCCAATGCGGAGGCACTGAATCTGTTGCTTAAATGCATCACCGCCTCGGAGCTGCTGAACAGCCAGATGCTGCCGTCCGTCAGCGCTTGTGCTGCCAACGCCCGTTGCGCTGGCGTCCAGGCGGGCGCGCGGCGCTCGTAGACACCGACAAAATCCACGCCCACGCCAGCCGCTTGCAACTGGCGCGCCAGCCATTCGCGGCCAGAGCCGGATACCAGCTGGTCGATCGCGCTGCCGGCGCTGGCGCCGCGCACCACCAGCACGCGCTGGCCCGATGCCGCCATCGCTGCGGCCTGGGGGCCGACCTCGGTCCACAGCGATTCGGAGTCGAACTGCGGGGCATCGGTGGCGGGTTGGTCGATCAAATCGATGGGCACGCCCAGCGCCTGGGCCGCGCGTGCCGTGGCCCGGCCCCGGCCCCCCCCCCCGGGTTGGGGGGCCCAGCGCGGCGGGGGGGGCCGCGCCCGCCCCCCGGGCGGGGGCAGGAAAAAGCGGGGCCCCGTGGTGCGGGCCCCGCACACC
>NZ_JBBGYU010000005.1:408836-441932 GCF_037479555.1 Comamonas sp. MYb396
TCGGGGGGGGCTGGGGGGGGGGGTGGGTCTAACAACTCGTGGGCCCCCCCCCGCGCGGGGGCGGGGCGGGGGGGCCCGGGGCCCGGCCACCACAGCCGGGTATGGGGCGCACTGCGCTGCTGCTGGGCCAGCGCCTGCACCAGGGCCGGGTCCAGAAAAAAGCGGGCCGCATTGGTGCTGACCAGCATCAGCGCGCCATAGCGCTGCCAATGCTGGCGCACCTGCAGCCGCGCCGTGTGGTGGGCGGGGCTGTCGGCTGGAACAATATCGATCAGTGGCAGCGCATCGGCCCGCAGCCCGCGCTGGCGCAGCTGGGCGACCCAGTCGTCCGCCTCGGGCTGCGGGCGGGTGATGATGATGCGGCGGCTGGACGGAGCCATGGTGGACGTCGGCCGGGTGCTCAGCGGCGCACCTGCGCGCCCGCTTGCTGCAGCAGCGCTGCCACCTGCTGGCCCAGCGCATCGGCGCTGGCCAGGTCGGTGACGGCCGCGCGGGCTTGCGCAGACACCAGGGGGGCATTCGGGTTGGCTTCGTCGCCCCAGGCGGCGCGCAGCCAGAGCTGGCCGTCCTGCCATTCGCCGTGCGCGGCCAGCGGCATCGAGCAGCTGCCGCCCATGCAGCGGCTGACGGCGCGCTCGGCCGTCACGGTCTGCCAGGTGCGCGGATCGGCCAGGCCGGCAAACAGCTCCAACAGGTCCTGGCGGTCGCTGCGCACCTCAATGCCCAGCGCGCCCTGGCCGGCCGCGGGCAGCATGGTGTCGGTGTCAAAAGCATGGCGGATGCGCGCATCCAGTGCCAGGCGCTTGAGGCCGGCAGCGGCCAGCACAATGCCGTCGTACTGGCCTTCGTCGAGCTTGCGCAAGCGGGTGTTGACATTGCCGCGCAGCGGCTGGATATCGAGGTCAGGGCGCAGCGCACGCAGCAGCACCTGGCGGCGCAGGCTGGAGGTGCCGACCACGGCGCCCTGGGGCAGGTCCTGCAGGCTGGTGTAGTGGTTGGAGACCCAAGCATCGCGCGGGTCCTCGCGTTCGAGCACGGCTGCCAGCGCAAAACCCGGTGGCAGCTCCATCGGCACATCCTTGAGCGAGTGCACGGCCAGGTCGGCGCGGCCGGTCTCCAGCGCCGTTTCCAGCTCTTTGACGAACAGACCCTTGCCGCCCACCTTGGACAGCGTGCGGTCCAGAATCTGGTCGCCCAAGGTGGTCATCCCCAGCAGGCTGACCTGGTGGCCCAGGCGCTGCAGGATATGTTGCACATGTTCAGCCTGCCACAGGGCAAGCTGGCTTTCGCGCGTGGCGATGGTCAGGGACAAGGAGCTCATGGGATGGGGGACCACGCCAGGCCCGGTCTCCTCTTTCTCGGCGGCCGGACACCTTACGTGGTCAACAAGCGGTTCACAACAGGCGGCTGATGCTAGCATGTGCAGCGCCGCTCTTTGGCGCAGTGCGACTTTGGGCGGCGTGGATCTTTCAGCCCTATGCTTCTTCGCCCATGACCACTGCCAGCAAAAAAGACACCCCTGCAGTCGCCAAGACCCCGGCGCGCAAACCCAAGGCGAGCAGCCCTGCCGCTCCCCAGGCCGTCACGCGCCGTGCGGACAAGGACCAGCCTTTGATGGATGACATCCGGCTTCTGGGCCGGATTCTGGGCGATGTGATTCGCGAGCAGGAGGGCCAGGCCGCGTTCGACTTGATCGAGCAGGTGCGCCAGCTGTCGGTGGCCTACCGCCGCAATGACGACCAGGATGCGGAGAAATCGCTCAAATCGCTGCTCAAGGGCCTGTCGGGCGACCAGACGGTGAGCGTGATCCGCGCCTTCACCTATTTCTCGCACCTGGCCAACCTGGCCGAAGACCGCCACCATATCCGCCGCCGCGAGATCCATGAGCGCGCCGGCAATACCCAGGAAGGCAGCATCGAGGTGGCGCTGGCGCGGCTGCGCTGGGCCGGCATCCCCGTCAAGGCGGTCTCGCAGACGCTGGCGCACAGCCTGATCTCGCCGGTGCTCACTGCCCACCCCACCGAGGTGCAGCGCAAGAGCATTCTGGATGCCGAGCGTGCCATTGCCGCCTTGCTGGTGGCGCGCGACGATATCGCCCAGCGTGCCCAGCTCTTCAACAGCAGCAAGGACACGCTGACCCCGCGCCAGCTGGCCGACAACGAGCTGCAGCTGAGCGCCCAGGTCACCCAGCTGTGGCAGACGCGCCTGCTGCGCTACTCCAAGCTGACGGTCGAGGACGAGATCGACAACGCGCTGAGCTACTACCAGGCCACCTTCCTGACCGAGATCCCCAAGCTCTATGCTGCGCTCGAGCGCGAGCTGGGCGAGCGCGACCTGGCCACCTTCTTGCGCATGGGCCAGTGGATTGGCGGTGACCGCGACGGCAACCCCAATGTCACCGCCAAGAGCCTGCAGGAAGCGCTGCGCCGCCAGTCCGACCTGGTGCTGCGCCACTACCTGACCGAGGTGCACTACCTGGGCGGCGAGCTGTCGATGTCCCAGCGCCTGGCCGGCAACACCGCTGCCTTGCAGGCGCTGGCGGCACGCTCGCCCGATACCAGCCAGCACCGCGAGGACGAGCCCTACCGCCGCGCGCTGATTGGCGTGTATGCGCGCCTCGCTGCGACCTTGAAGAACCTGAGCGGCGGTGAAGCGGCCCGCCATGCGGTGGCGCCGCAGAACCCCTATGCCACCAGTGACGAGTTTCTGGCCGATCTGCGCGTTATTGAAGACTCGCTGCGCGACAACCATGGCCGCGCACTGGTCGAGCAGCGCCTGTCACCGCTGATCCGCGCGGTGCAGGTGTTTGGCTTCCATCTGGCCACCGTCGATCTGCGCCAAAGCTCGGACCAGCATGAGGCGGTGATCAGCGAGCTGCTGGCCACCGCCGGCCTGCAGGCCGACTACAGCCAGCTGAGCGAGGCGGCCAAGCGTGAGCTGCTGCTGCAATTGCTGAGCGATGCGCGCCCCTTGCGCGTGGTGGGCGCCAGCTACAGCGAGCGCTGCCAAAGCGAGATGGCGATTTTTGAGCGCGCGCGGCTGTCGGTGCAGCTCTATGGCCAGGACGCGATCCGCCACTACATCATCAGCCACACCGAATCGGTCAGCGACCTGCTCGAAGTGCTGCTGCTGCAAAAAGAGGTGGGCTTGCTCAGCGGCCGCATCAACGACGGCCAGTCGCGCGCAACCTTGATCGTGAGCCCGCTGTTCGAGACCATCGATGACCTGCGCCATGCGGCGACCATCATGCGCGAGTACTACGCGCTGCCCCATATTGCGGCGCTGATCCAGCGCAGCGGCGCCGAGCAGGACATCATGCTGGGCTACAGCGACAGCAACAAGGATGGCGGCATCTTCACCAGCAACTGGGAGCTGTACCAGGCCGAGCTGGCGCTCGTCGCCCTGTTTGACGAGCTGAGCCAGCCCAACCCCGTGCAGCTGCGCCTGTTCCATGGCCGGGGCGGCACCGTGGGGCGGGGCGGCGGCCCGAGCTACCAGGCAATTTTGGCCCAGCCGCCGGGCACCGTGCGCGGCCAGATCCGCCTGACCGAGCAGGGCGAGGTGATTGCCTCCAAGTACGCCAACCCCGAGATCGGCCGGCGCAACCTGGAAACGCTGGTGGCTGCCACCTTGGAGGCGACCTTGCTGCAGCCCACCAAGCCCGCCAGCCAGGCGTTTTTGGATGCGGCCGCTGACCTGTCCGCCGCCAGCATGGCCGCCTACCGCGACCTGGTCTACGGCACCAAGGGCTTTGAGAGCTATTTTTTCAGCTCCACCCCGATCCGCGAGATTGCCGAGCTCAATATCGGCTCGCGCCCTGCATCGCGCAAGGCCAGCCAGCGCATCGAGGATTTGCGCGCCATTCCCTGGGGCTTCAGCTGGGGCCAGTGCCGCCTGACCCTGCCGGGCTGGTATGGCTTTGGTTCGGCCGTGCAGGCCTTTGTCAGCCAGGAGGGCAAGACCGCCAAGCTGCAATGGGCCTTGCTGCAGAAGATGTACCGCCAGTGGCCGTTTTTCCGCACCCTGCTGTCCAATATGGACATGGTGCTGGCCAAGAGCGATATGGCGCTGGCGCTGCGCTACAGCGAGCTGGTGGCAGACACCCGCTTGCGCAAGCGCGTGTTCCAGGCGATCGAGGCCGAATGGAAGAGCACGGCCGAGGCGCTGGCGCTGATCACCGGAGAGGCCAATCGCCTGGCCAACAACCCGGCGCTGGAGCGCTCGATCCGCCACCGCTTCCCCTATATCGATCCCCTGCACCATCTGCAGGTGGAGCTGATCCGCCGCTGGCGCAATGGCGAGGACAATGAGCGGGTCAAGACCGGTATCCATATCTCCATCAACGGCATTGCGGCGGCGCTGCGCAATACCGGTTGAGGTGTTCCGGATGTGGGCTGGGCTCCCTGCCGTTGGCAAGGGCTCGCCCAAGCGATAAGGCCCTGGCGCCAAGCCGGGGCCTTTGTTATTTTTGCGGGGCAGGTGGGTTTATCTGCCTTGGATGCCAATACCTGCAGCGGTGGAGCTTTGGCGCACAGCTGCCAATCAAAGAAGGAAAGAAGGAATGGTGATGAATGCCTATGTTTACCTGGGCGGCGCGATTGCGCTGGAAGTGATGGCCACCACGGCGATGAAGTCGTCCGAGGGCTTTACCCGGCTGGTGCCCAGCCTGATTTGCGGCCTGGGCTATGTGCTGTCGTTCTACCTGCTGGCGCAGACCTTGAAAACCATACCCACCGGCATTGCCTATGCCATCTGGTCGGGTGTGGGGATCGTGGCGATCTCGCTGATCGCCTGGGCCCTGCATGGGCAAAAGCTCGATGCCGGAGCGATGGCAGGCATGGGGCTGATTATTGCCGGGGTGCTGGTGATCAATCTGTTTTCGAAGTCGGCAGGGCATTGATGCGGTTTGTCCACAGCCGTGTCCCTTGCAAGGATTGACACAGAAGCTCAACCAGTGATTTGTAAAATAAATCTTAGAATGCTTCGTTTTGTATTGAAGGCCAAGAAGGGGTATGGGCATGGGGTGGATGGCAAAAATCGGAGTGGCCAGTTTGGTCACCTGGGGCGCGATGGTGGGCATGGCCTCAGCGGCTGGCGCGGCGGTGCCGCCAGGCCAGGCCGATTCGGTGTTCAAGGTGCCGGCGCTGGAGCAGCCAGCTGGCGTGCCGCTTGAGTTTGTCCGCACCAAGAGCATGGACGCGGGCCTGGCCATCCAGCCGGTCGCCATCGACCTGGGTGAGTGGACGGGCCTGAAGTCGGCCCCCGAGATGCCCGTGCAGATCATTGGCGCCTCGCGCGCGGTGCAGCAAGCCCAGTCCGCTGCGCAAACGGCGCAGTTGCTGCAATGGCAGCCCTCGGCCAAGGGCGGCACCGTGGCGGCCTTGAGTGTGCGCTCCGCTGGTGCCCAAGGCCTGCGCCTGGGCCTGGTGGTCGAGCAGTTGCCTGGCAGCGCGATGCTGCGCCTTTATACCGACCACCAGCCTGCTGCGGTATTCGAGATTGCCGGCCAGCGCGTCATGCAGATTCTGCAGGCGAACCTGGATGCTGGCGACAACAGCGAAGCGGGCCGCACCTGGTGGACGCCCAGCAGCTCAGGCGAGCAGGTGACCTTGGAGATTGAGCTGCCACCGGGCACAGCGCCTGAGCAGCTCAAGGTGTCTCTGCCGCAGGTCATGCACATCTATGAAAACCTGTCGCTGCCACTGGGTCCGGATGAATCGGATGCAGCACAAGAAGATGCCAAGGCCTTGCCGCTGGGCAACCCGGTCGATTGCCATCTGGATGTGAACTGTTTCAGCCAGCTCGCAACCGAGCGCAAAGGCGTTGCCCGCATGGCCTATGTGACCGAGCGCATGGCCGATGGCAGTTACTACTATGGTCTGTGCACCGGCAGCCTGCTCAACGATGCCCAGGGCTCCAGAACACCGTACTTCCTGACCGCTGCCCACTGCATGTCGACCCAGACGCTGGCTTCGGCGCTGGAGACCGACTGGTTCTACACCTCCACCCGCTGCTCCAGCAACAGCCTGTCACCCAGCAGCGTGAATCTGCGCAATGGCGCCCAACTGCTCTACAGCAGTGCCAACCCCGATGTCACCCTTCTCAAACTCAACGACACGCCGCCAGCGGGTGCCGTGTTCCTGGGCTGGGACAGCAGCATCGTGCCCAGCAATACGAGCGTCGCGGGCGTGCACCATCCTGATGGCGGTCTGCAAAAGATCAGCTTTGGCACCATGTCTTCGCGCTACGACTGCAGCCTGGACAGCAAAAGCGTGTTCTGTACCTCTGCCCCCAGCAGCGGCAACTACTACTATGTGCAATGGACCCTGGGCCTGACCCAGCCGGGAAGCAGTGGCTCACCACTGTTCAACAATGGCGCCGTCACCGGTGTGCTGACCGGCGCCTCGGAAGCCAGCTGCCGCGCCAACGCGGGCGGCGCCTACAGCTTCTACCCCAGCTTGAACAGCGTGATGCCTGCCCTGCGCAAATGGCTGGTGGATGCAGGTGGCACGCAAACCCCGGTCGCAGGCCGCATGCCGGTCTACCGCTTCTACAACACGCAAAATGGCACGCATTTCTTCACCGCTAGCGCGCAGGAGCGCGATGCCTTGGTTCAAGGTGGCCTGAACTTCCAATATGAAAATATTGGTTTCTATGCGTCCACACAGACCGCAGCTGCACCTGATGCGGTTTACCGCTTCTACAACACCGCCACTAGCGCGCACTTCTTCACCATTAACCCGGCGGAGCAGGCGTATGTGATGGCGAACTATCCCCAGTTCAATCTGGATGGAGTGGCCTGGTACGCCCGCCAGGCTGCAGGGGAGGGATCGGTGCCCATGTTCCGTTTCCTCAATTCTCTGACCGGTACGCATTTCTACACGACCAGCGCTGCCGAGCGTGATTTTGTCGTGGCGACCTTGCCTCATTTCAACTTCGAGGGTGTGGCTTACTACGTCTGGGATCGCCAGTAATCCTGTGCAGATCGGGTCTGGCCGCCGGCGGGAGCGCGGTCAGACCCCGCATTCAGCACCGGCCCATCAGCCCTTTTCCACCGGGCGCGCTGGGTCGCTGCACCATTCGCTCCAGCTACCGGCAAACAGTGCCGTAGGCGCATAGCCGGCAATCTCCATCGCGATCAGATTGGGCAGCGCGCTGACGCCGCTGCCGCACTGGTGCACCACCGTCTGCGGGTCGTGCCCGGCCAGCAGCGCATCAAACTCGGCACGCAGCTCGGCGGCAGGCTTGAAGCGGCCATCTGCAGCGATATTGGTCGTAAAGGGCCGGTTGAGCGCGCCAGGGATATGGCCGGCCACCGGGTCCAGCGGTTCGACCTCACCACGGTAACGCGCGGGTGCACGCGCGTCGATGATGGTTTGCGGCGTACCCAGGGCTTGCTGTACCTGAGCCGCGGTCTTGAGCGTGCGCAGCGCAGGGCGCAGCTCGAAGTTGCTTTGGAAATGGCTGACTGCTTCGCCCGCCTCCACCGCGCCGCCTGCGGCCTGCCAGGTCTGCAAGCCGCCGTCGAGCACGGCGACGGCATCATGGCCGGCCCACTTGAGCATCCACCACAGGCGGCCGGCGTAGTTCACGCCATTGCGGTCATAGACGACGGCCTGCATGTCATTGCGAAAGCCCACTTGCGACAGCCACACCGCAAAGCGCTCGCGGCTGGGCAGCGGATGGCGGCCGCCAGAGGCCGGCTCGCCCAGGTCGGTGGCGGCAATCGTCTGGCCGTGGCTGAGGGCGCCGTGCGGGGCGCTCAGGTCCTTGTCGAGGTTGGCGTAGACGGCGCCTGCGATATGGCTCTGCGCGAACTGCTCGGCACCGGCGGCCGGCTGGCTCAGGTCAAAGCTGCAGTCAAACACCATCACCTGCTGGGGGCTGGACTGCTGCAGCGCCTGCAATTGGGCGACGGTGATCAGGGTGGTATATGCAGCGGTGAGGGGCGTGGTGGCCATGGCAGGTGCTCCAAGAAAAATCTTGCAAACATTATGTGGCAGCGCCGCGCCTGCTGCAGGCAACGGGTGCCGCCTAACCCCGCCAGTAGCGGCAGGCCCGGGTCAGCGCTTGCGCAGCACCGTGGCGACGATGCCGCTGCCCACGATCAAGGCCATGCCCATCCAGCCAATCGCCGGAATCTGGTCGCCAAAGACGACGATGCTAAAGAGGCCCGCAAACACAATGCCCGAGTACTGCAGATTGGCGACGACCAGGGTGGCGCGGCGCGTGGTGGCCGAGCCGTAGGCGCGCGTCATCGCCAGCTGGGCACCGGCGGCCAGAATGCCGACAGGGATCAACCAGAGCGCCGGCCAGCCGGGGAAGCTGGAGGTGCCGACAAACAAGGTCGCCAGGCCGCCGGCAATGGCCGAGCCCACGGCAAAGTAGAAGACCACGCGCTGCTCGGGCTCGCCCATGCGCGACAAGGCCACCACCTGCATATAGGCAAAGGCCGAGATCAGGCCGGACATCAGGCCCACCAGGCCGGCGAACATCTGGTCGGCCTCGATATTGGGGCGCAGCATCAAAATGACGCCGCAAAAGCCGCTGATCACCGTCAGCACCAGCGGAATATTCAGCGCCGGCTGGTCGCCTTCGCCCTTGGGGCGCCAGGTAAGCAGCGCACTGCCCACCACAAAGGCTGCCACCCAGAGGCTGCTCATGTAGTTCAAGGTCATCGCAGTAGCCAGCGGCAGCTTGCCGATCGCATAGAACCACATGCCCATCGAGGTGACGCCGATGCAGCTGCGCCAGGCATGCATCTTGGGGTAGCGGGTGGTGAGCGAAATATGCTGGCGCCGGGTGAGCCACCAGATCAGCGCCATGCTGATGAGGCCGCGGTAGAACACGATCTCGGCCGCATTGAAATACACAGAGGCGAACTTGATGCACACGCCCATGAGTGCAAACATGAACGCAGCGGCCACCATCCAAAGGGCTTGCATGGGAGATCTTTAATGAAAAAAGCTGCTATCGCAGTGCGCTAGCAGCTATCTGAGGGTCTAAATAGTTGGGAGTGCCTGGCTGTGGCAGATCACTTGTCTGGAACAGCGGCCTGCATCATACCCCGATACCACTCGTGGAAGTGCTGCATGCCGTCTTCCATCGGACTCTGGTAGGGACCGACTTCGTTGTCGCCACGCTCATACAAGGCCTTGCGGCCGGCATCCATGCGCTCGGCAATCTCGTCGTCCTCGATGGCCGTCTCCATATAGGCGGCGCGCTGGGCCTGCACAAACTCGGGCTCGAAGGCGCTGATTTCCTCGGGGTAGTAGAACTCCACCACGTTCATGGTCTTGTCCGGGCCCATGGGGTGCAGGGTCGAGACCGTCAGCACATGCGGGTACCACTCCACCATGATGTGGGGGTAGTAGGTCAGCCAGATGGCGCCATGCTCGGGCATCTTGCCGCCTCGGAAGTTCAGCAGCACCTCGTGCCAGGTCTTGTAGATGTCCGAGCCCGGCTTGGCAAAGGTGGGCGCCACGCCGACCGTCTGCACCGAGTACTCCTTGGCGAACTCCCACTTCAGATCGTCGCAGGTGACGAAATTGCCCAGTCCGGGGTGGAAGGGGCCGACGTGGTAGTCCTCCAGATAGACCTCGATAAAGGTCTTCCAGTTGTAGTTGCACTCATGCATCTCGACATGGTTGAGCACAAAGCCATCAAAGCTCAAGGCAGCGGCCGGACCCATGTTGGCCAGATCGGCCTGGATGTTGCGGCCGTTGTCCTCAAAGAGGAGGCCATTCCACTCCTGCAACTTGTAGTTGTTCAGGTTGAGGCAGGGATCCTGGGCAAAATGTGGCGCGCCCAGCAGCTCGCCGCTGGGGCTGTAGGTCCAGCGGTGCAGCGGGCAGACGATATTGCCGCCGGCGCTGCCTTTTTGCTGGTGGTTGAGCGAGCCCCGGCCCTTGAGCATCACCGCCTGGCGGTGGCGGCAGACGTTGGAGATCAGCTCGGCCTGGCCTGCGGCATTGCGCACCAGGGCCCGCCCTTCCTTCTCATGGGGAAGGGCGTAGTAGTCGCCAATCTCGGGAATCGCCAGCTGGTGGCCCACATATTTGGGGCCGTGCTGGAAGATGGTTTGCATCTCACGCTCGAAAAGCGCTTGATCAAAGTAGCTTGAAACTGGAAGTTGGCTTGCGGCCTGCTGCAGTTGAAGACTTAAATCAGACATGGGTGACCTGACCTAAAGACTCCCCACAGGGAGGGTGCGCGTGCGCACGCGGAGAAAAAAATAAAACCGGCAGCAACAACAAAGGATGGCCGGTTTCGCGAAAAATGGGATTATACCCAGTGGGGTTATTCCCGTTCTGTCCATGCGTGAATTGGCTATGGGTGACACAGCTTGTCACCGACCCACCATGGCATCGACAGGGGGCCAATATTATCAAATTGATAGCTGCAACCTCATATTTCACGATAGATCGCCGGGATCTTTTGTGGGAATTGGCCCGGGCCAGCAGTGCGCTGGGCGGTGCGCGGCGGTCGCTGCGTCCGCAGCCGCTTGTCCTGCGCCTAAAATCGAGCCTTTACATCCATGCACCTGGGCACGCTGTTTGCCCCCTTTGCCCATGCCCAAGGCCACCGCCTCCAAGACGTCTGCCACGCCGGACCTGCCCGAACCCGATAACTACGAAAGCGCGCTGCAGGAGCTCGAAGGCCTGGTCGCACGCATCGAGTCGGGTCAGCTGCCTTTGGGCGACATGCTGGCCGCCTACCAGCGCGGCGCCGTGCTGCTGGCATTCTGCCGGCGCAAGCTCGAGGCAGTGCAGGACCAGATCAAAGTACTGGATGAGGGCCAGCTCAAGCCCTGGACCAGCGAGGAATAAGTGCTAACCATGACTTCAGCGCACGATAATTTTGCCCTTTGGTGCAGCCAGGAACTCGCCCGCGTGGAGGACGCCCTCACGCTGTGGATTGCCGCCGATGCCCCCGCCAACCTGGGCGAGCCCATGCGCTACGCCGTGCTCGACGGCGGCAAGCGCCTGCGCCCCTTGCTGGTGCTGGCCGCTGCCCAGGCCGTGGGCAAGCTGGATGCCGCCCAGGCAGAGGCGTCCTTGCGCGCCGGCTGCGCGGTGGAGCTGATCCATGCCTATTCGCTGGTGCATGACGATATGCCCTGCATGGACAACGATGTGCTGCGCCGTGGCAAGCCCACGGTCCATGTGCAGTTTGGCCAGGCCCAGGCCTTGCTCGCGGGCGACGCGCTGCAGGCGCTGGCGTTCGAGATACTGGTGCCCGAGGGCAGTGCCATCTCGGATGCGGTGCAGGCGCGCCTGTGCCGCCAATTGGCATGGGCAGCGGGCTACAACGGCATGGCCGGAGGCCAGGCGATCGACCTGGCCAGCGTGGGCAAGCAGCTCACGCGTGACCAGCTCCAGCAGATGCACAAGCTCAAGACCGGCGCGCTGCTGCAGGCCAGCGTCGAGATGGGCGCCACCTGCGCCGGCATCCAGGGCGCAGCGCTGGCAGCGCTGCAGCAGTACGGGGCCGCCCTGGGGCTGGCCTTCCAGGTGATCGATGATGTGCTCGACGTGGTGGCCGACTCTGCCACCCTGGGCAAGACCGCCGGCAAGGATGCCGACAACGACAAGCCCACCTATGTATCGCTGATGGGCCTGCAGCCCGCGCGCGACTATGCCCATGAGCTGCTGGCCGAGGCCCAGCAGGCGCTGGCGGGCAGCGGTTTGCCGCAGACCGCTGCGCTCGCGGCCCTGGCCGACATGGTGGTGCGCCGCAGCCATTGAGTAGGCCAAATGCGCCTTGTGGCGGCTTAACCGGGCTCAAGGCGCTAACATAGCCCCTTGCCTTTCCAGTAAAAAGAACTGCGCGGATGCTTCCGAGGTATGCGTAGCAAGTGACCAAACCATAGTATGTCCACGAAGACCTTTCCCCTGCTAGCCACCGTCAACGACCCGGCGGATCTGCGCAAGATGTCGCGCGCCGAGCTCAAGACCCTGGCGCGTGAGCTGCGGGAGTTCGTGCTCGAGAGCGTGTCCAAGACCGGCGGGCACCTCAGCTCCAACCTGGGCACGGTGGAGCTGACCATTGCGCTGCACGCCGTCTATGAAACGCCGCATGACCGCTTTGTCTGGGATGTGGGCCACCAGACCTATCCGCACAAGATTCTGACGGGCCGGCGCGACCGCATGCAGGGCCTGCGCCAGTGGGGCGGGATCTCGGGCTTCCCGCTGCGCAGCGAGAGCGAATACGACGCCTTTGGTACCGCCCACTCCTCGACCAGTATCTCGGCGGCGCTGGGCATGGCCGAGGCTTTCAAGCTGCAGGGCAGCGACCGCCAGGCCGTGGCCATCATTGGCGATGGCGCAATGACGGCCGGCATGGCCTTCGAGGCGTTGAACAACGCCGGGGTGAGCGACGCCAATCTGCTGGTGATCCTGAACGACAACGACATGAGCATCAGCCCGCCGGTGGGCGCGCTCAACCGCTACCTGGCACAGCTGATGAGCGGCCAGTTCTACGCCAAGGCGCGGGGCGTGGGCAAGAGCATGCTCAAGCAGGTGCCGCCGCTCCTGGAGCTGGCCAAGCGCCTGGAGCAGCAGGCCAAGGGCATGGTGGTGCCTGCCACCCTGTTCGAGAACTTCGGTTTCAACTACATCGGCCCCATCGACGGCCATGACCTCGATTCGCTGATCCCCACCCTGGAAAACATCCGCCAGCTCAAGGGCCCGCAGTTTTTGCACGTGGTCACCAAAAAAGGCCAGGGCTACAAGCTGGCCGAGGCCGATCCCGTTGCCTACCATGGCCCGGGCAAGTTCGACCCGGCCATTGGCCTGGTCAAGCCCGCCACGCCACCCAAGCCCACCTTCACCCAGGTGTTTGGCCACTGGCTGTGTGACATGGCCGCCCAGGACGAGCGCCTGGTCGCGATCACCCCGGCGATGCGCGAAGGCTCGGGCATGGTCGAGTTTGAAAAGCGCTTTCCCAAACGCTACTTCGATGTCGGCATTGCCGAGCAGCACAGCGTGACCTTCGCCGCTGGCCTGGCCTGCGAAGGGCTCAAGCCCGTGGTCGCCATCTATTCCACCTTCCTGCAGCGCGGCTATGACCAGCTGATCCACGATGTGGCGCTGCAAAACCTGCCCGTGGTGTTTGCGCTCGACCGCGCCGGCCTGGTCGGTGCCGATGGCGCCACCCATGCCGGTAACTACGACATCGCCTTTACCCGTGCCATTCCGAACATGAGCGTGGCCTGCCCGGCCGATGAGCGCGAATGCCGCCAGCTGCTGAGCACCGCCTTTGCGCAGAACCACCCGGTGACCGTGCGCTACCCGCGTGGTGCCGGTGCCGGTGTCGCGCCACTCGAATCGCTGGAAGGCCTGCCCTTTGGCAAGGGCGAGATCCGCCGCCAGGCGCAGCCTGCGGTGGCGGGCCGCCCGCGCATCGCCATCCTGGCCTTTGGCAGCCTGCTCTACCCGGCCTTGCAGGCGGGCGAGGCGCTCAACGCCACGGTGGTGAACATGCGCTGGGCCAAGCCGCTCGATACCGCGCTGCTCGAGCAAGTGGCGCAAAGCCATGAGGCGCTGGTCACTGTCGAAGACGGCTGCCTGATGGGTGGCGCGGGCAGCGCGGTGCTCGAAGCGCTGCAGCAGCTGCACATCGATGTGCCGGTGCTGCAGCTGGGCCTGCCCGATGCCTTTATCGAGCATGGTGACCCGGCCAAGCTGATGGCCATGCAGGGCCTGGATGCCAGCGGCATCGAGCGCAGCATCCGCGAGCGTTTTGCGCTGCAAGAGGCGGCGCCCGGCCAGAGCGCAGCAGCCTGATCGGCCGCCGGGCACGCGCCTGGTTCTCCCGACAAGCCCGGTCATTGCGTACCGGGCTTTTTTGTGGCCTGCGCCGCCTGTGGCGCAATGCGGACAGAATCCTTTGCAAAACTCTGGGGAAAACCCGCTGAAGTCACTTCTGCAACCATTTCTACAATTTGCAAAGCTAAAAGCGGCTCGCGCCTATGGCAGGATAGCTACCTTTACTTTCAACAAATAATTGGAGACACGAATGGATCGTCGTTCGCTTATCAAAAATGCCGGTATCGCTGGCGTTCTGGCCGCAGGAGTGGCACCGGCCGTGCATGCACAGGCTGCAGTGCGCTGGCGCCTGGCCTCGAGCTTCCCCAAGTCGCTTGACACCATCTTCGGCAGCGCTGAAAAGCTGTCTGCGGCCGTCAAGGCCATGTCCGGCGGCAAGTTTGAAATCTCGGTCCACCCCGCTGGCGAGCTGATGCCCGCTTTCGGCGTGGTCGATGCGCTGCAGGGCGACACCATCGACATGGCCCAGACCGCGGCCTACTACTTCACCGGCAAGGACCCGATCTTCGCATTCAGCTGCGCGGTGCCCTTTGGCCTGACCACCCTGCAGATGGCAGGTTGGAAGGACCATGGCAACGGCCGCAAGCTGCTCGATGCCTTCTTTGAGAAGTACAACTTCAAGACCGCATCGGCCGGTAACACCACCACCCAGATGGGCGGCTGGTACCGCAAGGAAATCAAGACCGTGGCCGACTTGAAGGGCCTCAAGATGCGCATGGGCGGCGGTGTGTTCGGTGAGGCCATGGCCAAGCTGGGCGTGGTCGCGCAGAACATGCCAGCGGGCGACGTGTACCAGGCGCTGGAAAAGGGCACGCTGGACGCGGTGGAATTCGTTGGTCCCTACGACGATGAAAAGCTGGGCTTCAACAAGGTCGCTCCGTTCTACTACTACCCCGGTTGGTGGGAAGGCTCGGCCGATCTGGAGTTCTTCATCAACATCAAGAAGTACAACGCGCTGTCGCCCGAGAACAAGGCCATCCTGGACGCCGCCACCCGTGTGGCCGCAGCCGACATGACCGCCAAGTACCAGGTGCTCAACCCCATCGCGCTGAAGAACCTGGTGGCCAACAAGACCCAGCTCAAGCCGTTCTCCAAGGAACTGATGGACGCCGGCTTCAAGGCATCGATGGAAACCTTTGCCGAGCACGAGGCGCGCTCGCCCGAGTTCAAGAAGATCCACCAGGACATGCGCGCCTTCCAGAAGGACCAGATTCTGTGGAACCGCTTCTCCGAGTACCCTTTCAACCAGTACATGGCCCAGGTCAAACTGCCCTGATCGGGGGGATGCGCCAGGCCATTGGGGCTTGGCCGCAGCAGCCAGGAGCCAGGAGCCGCAGCTTGCTGCGGCTTTTTTGCGTCCATACAGGCTGCATGCGTGCATCGGCATGCGGCTTGGCTGCTACGCTTTCCCGTGCATGACGGGGTGCGGCCGCAGCGCCGCGACGCCGGCTCGCCGGGCCGCCGGTTCGCCGGTTCGCCGGTTCACCGGACCACCAGCGCACGGGGCGTTGTGGCACCAAGCTGCAGGCAGCCATAAAAAAACCCTGGGCAAGCCAGGGTTCGGGTGGGAAGGGCTTGGGCGCCCCTTATTTGCTTTCTGCGGGAGCAGTGCCCAGCGAGTCCTGCAAGGCCTTGGCCGGATCGTCCGAGCCATAGCCTTCTGCGGCGGGTGCCGGCATTGCGCCTGCATCGGTGCCCGGTGCTGCGCCTGCATCGGCGGGTGCATCCGGGGTGGCAAAGGGGTTGTCCCCGTAGCCGCCGTCAGCGTTGCCCAGCTGGTTCATCATCTGCTCATTGACCTTTTGCATGTCGACGACCGCCGGTTTGTCCAGCGCCCCGGTCACGATGCCAGGGAAGGCGATCAGCACCCCGACCATCACCAGCTGGATCAGCACAAACGGCACAGCGCCCTTGTAGATCTGCATCGTGGTAACCGGCTCGATCACCTTGTGTGTGACCCGGTCCACATACTGCTTGTCAGGCGCCACCGATCGCAGGAAGAACAGCGCAAAACCAAATGGCGGGTGCATGAACGAGGTCTGCATGTTGACTGCCAGCAGCACACCGAACCAGATCAGGTCGATGCCCATCTTCTCGGCCACGGGGCCCAGCAGCGGCACGACGATGAAGGACAGCTCAAAGTAGTCCAGGAAGAAGGCCAGGAAGAAGATCATCACGTTGACGACGATCAGGAAGCCGGTCTGGCCGCCTGGCAGGCTGGTGAGCAGGTGCTCGACCCACTTGGGGCCGTCTGCGGCCTGGAACACCAGGCTGAAGGTCGTCGCGCCAATCATGATGAACATCACAAAGCTGGCGAGCTTGGTGGTCGAGCCCAGCGCCTGCTTGAGCAGGTTCATGTTGAGGCGCTTGCGGGCAAAGCCCATGATCAGTGCGGCCATGGCACCCATGGCGCCGCCTTCGGTAGGGGTGGCAATGCCCAGGAAGATGGTGCCCAGCACCAGGAAGATCAGCAGCAGCGGCGGGATCAGCACAAAGGTCACGCGCTCGGCCAGCTTGGACAGCAGCCCCAGCTTGAAGACGCGGTTGATCGAGGCGATGACAAAGGCAATGAAGGTGCCGCCGCACATGGCCGTGACAATCTTCTCGTCGGTGGCCACATCGGTGACCAGCTTGCCTTCCCACCAGGTGTGGATGTCGGCCATATGGTTGGCCAGGAAGATCGCGACAATCGTCGACAGGCCCATCACCACGATCAGCGAGGTGTAGCCGGCATTGCCGTTGGCTTCGCGGTAGATACGGGCTTCAACGGGCAGCGCGGGCACCAGCTTGGGCTTGAAGATGGCCAGGAAGGCGACCCACAGCACGTACAGACCCATCAGCATGAAGCCGGGGATGAACGCGCCCTTGTACATATCGCCCACGCTCTTGCCCAGCTGGTCGGCCATCAGGATCAGCACCAGCGAGGGCGGAATGATCTGGGCCAGGGTGCCCGATGCGGCAATCACGCCCGATGCCAGGCGCCGGTCATAGCCGTAGCGCAGCATGATGGGCAGCGAGATCAGGCCCATGGAGATGACCGATGCGGCCACCACACCGGTGGTAGCGGCCAGCAGCGCGCCGACAAAGATCACGGCGAGCGCCAGACCGCCACGGATCGGGCCAAAGACCTGGCCCACCGTGTCGAGCAAGTCCTCGGCCATGCCGCTGCGCTCCAGTATCAAGCCCATCAAGGTGAAGAAGGGCACGGCCAGCAAGGTGTCATTGGCCATGATGCCGATCAGCCGCTGGGGCAACCAGGCCATCACCGACGAGGGAAACACATTGAGCTCAATGCCGATAAAGCCGAACATCAGGCCGGCAGCGCCCAGGCTGAACGCCACGGGAAAACCAAGCAGCAGAAAGACGATCAGGCCCGCGAACATGATCGGGGCGTAGTTGGTAGCGATAAATTCCATGGTGAGATCCTCGTGCTACCTTCAAGGCTGGCGCGCAGCAGCCTGGACTGCTGCAGCCGCCTGGGCCTGCTTGATTTCAGCTTCGGCACGCAGTGCTTCGGCCAGCTCTTCCTCAGCGCTCTTGTCGCTGAGCTTGCCCATCGGGTCAGGGCCGTCGCCCGTCAAGAACGCGATGCGCTTGACCAGCTCGGACAGGCCCTGGAGCATCAGCAAGGTGATGCCCACGGGGATGGCGGCCCATACCGGCCAGCGGATCAGGCCGCCCGGGTTGCCCGACATTTCGCCAGACTGGTACATCTGGATCACCACCGGCATGCTCAGCCACAGAATCGTGACGCACAGCGGAGTAAGGAACAGCGCAAAGCCGATGATGTCGATCCAGACCTGCTTGGTCTTGGACAGGCGCGAGTTGATGACGTCGATGCGCACATGCTCACGGTGCAGCAAGGTGTAGCCGGCGGCCAGCAAGAAGGACCAGGCGAACAGGTACCACTGCACTTCCAGGAAGGCGTTGGAGCTGGCGTCGAAGGCCTTGCGGACGATGGCGTTGGCGGCGCTGATGAAGGTGGCGGCAAAGATAAGCCAGATTGAGTATTTGCCGACGAAGGCATTGAGCCTGTCGATAGCCCTGGATAGGGCGAGTAAAGCCTGCATGGTGTCTCCAATGGTTGGCTAGTCCTGTCACACGTGCTCATTGCTGGTAAGCAAATGCACATTTTCGAAAAGCACTGATTTTACGAATAACTACGCGCTTCCCCATACAAATTACCTTGCCGATGTTGCGAACAGGCGCAAGGATGAAAAAATATTTCAGAGAAAGCCGCCAACTCAAGGGTAATCACTAGTTAAAGGGCATGGTGGCGCGATTACCTGCTATCTATTTTCGAGCGTCGGATACCGGGTTACTACCTGTATGGTGGCCGCTTTGCGGGCCGGGTTGGCTGCACGAATGGGGGGCGGTTCGCTGCGCGGCGTCAGTGCTGCAAGGTACAATCTCGCGCGTATCTGCCATGGGGGTGTGCAGGGCCTGCGCGGCCACGGCATGCAGCCACAACAATTTCTTTTTTAATGCACCACGGGTGCCTGGAGTCTGACTGTGAGTTCTTCGCAAAATAATGACGGTGATGAGCGCTTTGCCTTGGGCCTGGTATTTGCCCTGATCACCCTGGTGGTGTTGGGCGTGATCTGGTTTGGCGCCTACAAGGGCCTGCATGGCGCCAAGTCTGGCCAAGCGGGCGTGTTGACCGCGCAGACCGGCACCAAGGGTGGCGCCGTGCTGGGTGGTACGGACCCGGCCGTGGCCGCCGCCCGTGCAGCCGCTGCGGCTGAGGCTGGCAATGCTGCTGGCGCTTCCGCCACTGGCGCTGCTGCTGGCGGCGCTGCCGTGGTGGCAGACGACGCCGCTGCCGTGGTGATCGAAAACGGTGTGGTCAAGTTCTACTTTGCCACCGCCAAGGCCGAGCTGGCCCAGGGTGCCAACGAAGCGCTGGTCGACGTGATCGCTGGCGTCAAGGCCGGCCAACGTGCGGTGATCTCGGGTTACACCGATGCCACCGGCGACGCCGACAAGAACGCCGAGCTGGCCAAGCAACGCGCCTTTGCCGTGCGCGATGCGCTGCTGGCCCTGGGCGTGACCGAAGACAAGCTGGAGCTGAAGAAGCCCGAAGCGGTGGAGAACGCTGGCAACAATGCCCAAGCCCGCCGCGTGGAAGTGGTGCTGGCCCCTTAATCGGCCCCACCAGACACGACAAAGCCCGGATGCGTCCGGGCTTTTTTGTTGCTGGGGCCAGGCCCCAGGCACCCCAGAGGGCCAGGGCCGTCAGCGCAGCACGGCGACGCCCTTGAGCTGCGCATGCACCCGCAGGCCGGGCGCCAGCTGCAAAAGGCGCGCCGAGCGGGCGGACACGAGGGCCAGCAGATGGGGCATGTCATCTCCAGTGCCTGGTGCCAGGCGCAGCTGCACCAGCACCTGGCCCGGGCTGCTGGCCTGCAGGGCAGTCACCACCGCTGGCAGGCTATTGAGGATGGAGCTGCCCGTCTGGGGCATCAGCGAGAGGCTGACATCGCGCGCCAGCACCCGCAGGCGCACCCGCTCGCCTTGCCGGTAATGCGCATCGGCCTGGGTCCAATGCAGCTGCAGCTGTGGGTGGGTGCCTATTTGCAGCGACCACAGGTGGTCTTGCAGATCGTGGCCGCAGACCTGGCCTTCGAGCAGGCTGGCTTGCTGGGCATCGGGCAGGGCCTGGGCCAGCGGGGCATTCAGCGCGGTCAGCATGTCGGCCACCGGGCCCTGGGCCACGACACGGCCGGTTTGCAGCAGTACCACCTGGTCGGCCAGGCGGCCCACTTCGTCGATCGAGTGGCTGACGTACAGGATCGGCAGCTTGAGCTGATCGCTGAGCTGGTCCAGGTAGGGCAGCACCTCGGCCTTGCGCTCGGCATCCAGCGCGGCCAGGGGCTCATCCATCAGCAGCACGCGCGGGCTGGTGGCCAGTGCGCGGGCAATGGCCACGCGCTGGCGCTCACCGCCCGACAAGGTCGCGGGCTTGCGCGGCAGCAGCGGGCCAATGCCCAGCAGCTCGACCAGGCGCACGATCTGCACGCGCTGGCGCGCCGCCGGGGTGCGGCGCAGGCCGTAGCGGATGTTGTCATGGGCGCTCAGGTGCGGGAACAGGCTCGCTTCCTGAAACACATAACCCAGCGCCCTTTGGTGGGTGGGCAGCCAGTGGGCGCTGTCATCGTCCTGCCAGCGCTCGCCATTGACCGTGACCTGGCCCTGGGCGCGCTCCAGCCCGGCAATGGAGCGCAGGCAGCTGGTCTTGCCGCAGCCCGAGGGGCCAAACAGCGCGGTGACGCCCTGGCCAGGCATCTGCAGATCGACCTGCAGCTGGAACGACGCGCGCTCAAGCTGCAGGCGCGCGTGAATGCCGTCGTGGGCGTTCTGGGCTTGCGTCATAGGGGACTCGCATTGTTCTTGTCGCGGGGCTGCAGCCACTGCAAGGCCACCAGCACCACAAAGGCAAACACCACCATGCCGCCGGCCAGCCAGTGCGCCTGGGCATACTCCATGGCTTCGACGTGGTCGTAGATCTGCACCGAGACCACGCGGGTCTTGCTGGGGATATTGCCGCCCAGCATCAGCACGATGCCGAACTCACCCACCGTGTGGGCAAAGGTCAGCACCGCAGCGGTGATAAAGCCCGGGCGCGCCAGTGGCAGTGCCACGCTGAAGAAACTGTCGATACGGCTGGCGCCCAGGGTGGCCGCCACTTCCAGCGGGCGGCGGCCCAGGCCTTCAAAGGCCCGCTGCAGCGGCTGCACCGCAAAGGGCAGTGAGTAGACCAGCGACCCCACCACCAAGCCGGCAAAGGTAAAGGGCAGATAGCCCAGGCCCAGCGCGTTGGTGAGGTGGCCCATGGGGCCATTGGGGCCCATGGTGACCAGCAGGTAAAAGCCGATCACGGTGGGCGGCAGCACCAGCGGCAAGGTCACCACCGCGCCGATGGGGCCGCGCCAGCGCGACGGCGTATGCGCCAGCCACCAGGCCAGCGGCGTGGCCAGCACCAGCAGCAGGGCTGTCGTGAAACTGGCGAGCTCAAGCGTCAGCCAGATGGCGGCCCAATCGTCGGGGCTGAGAAGGGAGGTACTCACGGCAGGCGGGGTCGTGGCAAGGTGGGAAGAAGGAAGCGGCGGCTGCGCACATGGTGCACGCGCAGCGCCTGCCCGGCAAGGGCAGTGTTTGGCCGGACCAACGCGCTGATGTCAATGGCCGAGCAGAGACCGGCGGGATCAGACCCGCCAGATCGGTGGCCTGCCGCGCCTTAGAACGCGTAGCCGTAGGACTTGATGATGGCGCGCGCCTTGTCTCCCTTGAGGTAGTCCATCAAGGCGGTGGCGGCGGCATTGTCCTTGGCGCTGTCGAGCACAATGGCGTCCTGGCGGATGGGCTCATGCATGGCCGATGGAACAATCCAGGCCGAGCCTTCGTGCAGCTTGCCGTCTTCCATCACCTGCGACAGCGCCACAAAGCCCAGCTGGGCATTGCCGCTGGCTGCAAACTGGTAGGTCTGGCCGATGTTCTCGCCTTGCACGACTTTTGGCGTCACCTGGTCGGTCAGGCCCAGGTTCTTGAGCGTTTCCATCGCGGCCAGGCCGTAGGGGGCCAGTTTGGGGTTGGCGATGGCGATGTGGCGGTAGTCGCCGGTCTTGAGCACGGCGCCCTTGTCGTCCACATAGCCCGCTTGCTTGCTCCACAGCACCAGCTGGCCGATGGCGTAGGTGAAGCGGCTGGCGGCCACACCCTTGCCTTCCTGGGCCAGCTTGGCCGGCGTCGTGTCATCGGCGGCCAGCAAAATGCCAAAGGGCGCGCCGTTGTTGATCTGGGCATAGAACTTGCCGGTGGCACCAAAGGACAGCACGGCCTTGTGGCCGCTGTCCTTTTCGAACTCGGCGGCAATCTTTTGCATCGGCGCGGTGAAGTTGGCGGCCACGGCCACCGAGACTTCGCCCGCATGGGCACTGGCAGCGAAGGCTGCAAACAGGGACAGGGCGAGGGGGGCGAAGCGGCGTTGGGTCATGGCAGTTATCAAATCGCTATTCTGTTAATGAATAGCGAGAGTGTAACGAGATTGTGGAGAGGCAACAAATGATGGGGGTCAAAGGCCACCGTGTTGGCGCGATATTCTGGGCAGTGCTTTTCTGAAGGCACGCTATGGGTACCGAGGCGCTAAACCATGCGAAGATTCGCGCCATGATCCCCCAAGCATCGCTCGCTGCCGCGCTCGCCGAGAAGCGCTCTGACCGCCGCATGGATGTGCTGCGCCATATCCAGGATTGCGGCTCCATCTCGGAGGCCGCGCGCCGCGTGGGCATCAGCTACAAGGCGGCCTGGCAGGCTCTGGATACCTTGTCCAACCTGGCAGGGGTGGAGCTGGTGCAGCGCAGCGTGGGCGGCAAGGGCGGCGGGGGCGCGCAGCTCACGGCCGATGCGCTGCTGCTGCTTGAGGCCGCCGACGCCATGGGCCATGCGCGCGAGCAATTGCATGTGCAGCTCGAGCATGCGCGCCAGCTGCCAACGGCTGCAGACCCCCAGGCACGCGCTGCCGGGCAAGCAGGCATCTCAGTGGCCACCACCCTGGCGCGATTGCAGGTGATGACCAGCATGCGCAACCAATGGCCCTGTGTCGTGGCCCAACTCAGCCGCAGCGGCCCCTTGGTGCAGGTGCAATTGCAGGGTGCCGATGCTGGCGCGCAGTTTGTATTGCATTCCCATATCACCGATGAGAGCGCGCAGCTCTTGGGCCTGCGCCAGGGCCTGCCGGTGCTCGCCATGTGCAAGGCCACCGCTGTCACGGTGCAAGCGGCATCGGCCGCTGCCGCGCTGGCGCCGGGCAGCAACGGCTGGCAGGGTGCGGTCACACGGGCCACGCGCGGCGGCACGGTGCAAGAGCTGGCCGTGCGCCTGCAGTCCGGCGTGCAGCTGGTGGGCTTCAGCCGCCAGGCCACGTCGCTGCGTGCGCGCTCTGCGGTGCAGGTAACGGTGGAGCCCTCGGCCGTGGTGATTGCGCTGAGCGGCGAATAAACCCGGCCTGCGCCCGGCAGCGAGGCGCTGACGCCCAGGCGCTTTATTCCAGCACTAGGCGCTTGCGGGCTTTTCGCGCGGTTTCGACAAAGGCTGCCGCTGCGGGCGATAAGCGGTCAAAGCGCAGTGCCGCCAGCGCAATGTGCCGGTGGTTGCGCGGCATGAGCGGGCGGTAGGTGACGCCGGCCGGGGGCGCGGGCAGCGCCAAGCGCGCGGCAATGGTCAGCGCATCGCCTTGCGCGACAAAGCCCATCATCGAGCTAAGCTGCTCAAACCGGTACAAGGTGTTGGGCACGGCGCCTTTGTCGGCCAAAAACGCGTCCACCCGGGGGCCGGAGCCCGCCGAGGTGCGGATAAAAGGCTGGCCATGAAAATCCAGCGCGCTGATGCTGGTCTTCTGGGCCAGTGGATGGGCTGCGGGCAGCACGGCTACCAGCTCGTCTTCGATCAGCGGCACGGTGTCAAAGCGCTCGTCGGGCAAAACCACAAAGCCCAGCTCCACGCGGCGCTCCAGCAGCCACTGCAGCACCACGCTGTCCACCGCTTCTTCGATATGCACCTCGACCAGTGGATGGGCATGGCGAAATGCGGCCAGCAGCTGGGGCAGCAGGCGCAGCGAGGAGGTCGCGCCAAACGAGGCGATCTGCAGGCGCCCGCTTGCAATGCCGCGCGCAGCCTGCGCTTCCTGCCGCAGCGCTTCTTGCTGCTGCAGCATGTCCTGGGCGCGCACCAGCAGGCGGCTGCCCACCTCGGTCAAGCTGACCGCTGCCCCATCGCGGCTGAACAGGCCCACGCCCAGGGCGGTTTCAAGCTGCTTGATCGCATGGCTGACGCCGCTTTGCGAGATGCCAAGCACCGCCGCCGCACGGGAAAAACTGCCCACCTTGGCCAGGGTGGCAAAAACTTCGAGCTGGGTGAAGGTCATGGCGCGGATAAGCTGGGATGGCTATGAGCATTTGCTCATTCGACCATTGATAGTGATTAGCGGATAGTAGCAGCGCATGAACTCCGCAAAATACTCTACCCATCTGGGTCTTATCGGCATGGCGGCGCTCTGGGGCGCGTCCTGGCCCTGGGGCCGTGTTGTGGCCCAAGCCATGCCACCGCTGGCTGCTGCCAGCCTGCGCTTTCTGCTGGCCAGTGCCGTGCTGCTGCTGTGGCTGGGCCGCACCGGGCGCATGGGCCGATTGCGCAACTTGGCGGGGCGCCAGTGGCTAGGGCTGGCGGCTGCGTCGGCGGTGGGCGTGCTGGGCTATTCGCTGTTCTTCTTGCTGGCGCTCAAAACCGTGCCTGCCGGCAAAGCAGCCATGGTGGTCGCGCTCAACCCGGTGCTGACCATGCTGTTTGCGGTGCTGCTGTTTCGTGAGCGCATCAACCTGCCGATCTTTCTGGGTCTAGGGCTGGCAGTGGGTGGTGCCTTGTATGCCCTGAGCGGTGGCCACTGGAGCTGGGGCCCGGGCAGCGCTGCAGGTGCCGGAGAGTGGCTGCTGCTGGGCTGCGCCGCCTGTTGGGTGGGCTATACCTTGCTGGGCCGCCTGGTGCTGACCAGCATCGATCCGCTCACCACGACGGCTGCGACCGCCAGTATCGGCGCGCTGTTGCTGCTGGGCGCCAGTCTGGTGGCGGAGGGGCCAAGCGCCTGGGCAGGCCTGGTGCATGTGCGCGCCGAGGTGTGGTACAGCCTGGTCGCGCTGGCGCTGGGGGCCACCGCGGTGGCCTATGCCTGGTACCTGAGGGGCGTGCAGGAGCTGGGCGCGGGCGCAGCGGCCGCCTATATGTCGCTGGTGCCCTTGTTTGGCATGCTGCTGTCCAGCCTGTGGCTGGCCGAGCCGGTGACGGCTTCCTTGCTGCGTGGCGGTGGCGCGGCGATTGCCGGGATGCTGCTGATGAATGCGGGACGCATGCGGCTGGCGCGGCGCCCAAAGCGCATCGCGCCAGGCAGTGCAAGGACCGGTTGAACGCGCGAGTGACTTGGCGGCTGGGGTACTGCACAGGCCTGGCCTTTCAGCCCGGCCTTGCCGGTGTGACGCTCACACCAGCCGCAGGCCCCACAGCACATCCAGCACATGTTGGGTGGAGGGCTCCACATAGCCGGCGCGGTGGGCGATGCCCAGCCGGCGCCACAGCGCAGGGCGCAGCGGGCGCATCGCAATGCGGGCATCTGGCGGTGGTGCGGTGGCTTCGTGCGGCAGCAAGGTGGCGCCGTAACCTGCGGCCACCAGGCTCTTGATGGCATCGTTGTAGTTCAGCGCAATGCGCGGCACCGGGTGGTGGCCGCCCGCGGCAAACCACTCGCTGGTCTGGCGTGACAGGCGTGTGCTGGCATCGTTGAGGATGAGCGGTTGGCTGGCAAGCCACTGGGGCGTGAGGTGGGCCGGGCAGGTCCAATCGGCCGGCACAAAGGCCATTACCGGATCGCGGCGCCAGGGCTGGATCACCAGGCCTGCGACGGCGGGCTGGGGCAGGGCGGTCACCCCTACATCGAGGCTGCCATCTGCCAGGCGCGCGAGTGTCTCTTCCGAGGTCTGGACGCTGATCTGAACGTCGATGCCCGGATGCTGATCGCGCAGCACCGCCAATGCCTGGGGCAACAGATGCGCGATCACCCCGGTCGATGCGCCCAGCCGCACACGCCCTTCCAGCCCTTGCACCTGGCGCTGGATGTCGCTTAAGGCCAGCTCGGCCTCGTCCAGCAGGCGGCGCGCGCGTGCGACCAGCACTTCGCCAATCGCAGAGGGCCGGACATGGCCGCGCTTGCGCGACAGAAGCGGCGCGCCAATGCGCTCTTCCAGCTCGGCAATATGCAGGCTGACCGTGGGCGCTGCCAGGTGCAGGCTATGGGCGGCCTTGATGAACGAGCCCTGGTCGGCAATCGCTACCAAGGTGCGCAAACGGTCCAGGCTGATCTCTCGCATCGCGGCTCCAAATTCAGAAATACTGAACGTTTGATTTGTGAAATTCAACTTTCATTATTTTAGTGCTCGGAGGAATATGGCGGCTTCATCCATGGGCCAGCGCCCGCATTCTCGGAAGTCATCTGCATATGCGCACTTCTCTTGTTTTTATCGACGGCGACCAGGGCACCACCGGTCTGCAAATCCATGAGCGGCTGCGCGGGCGCAAGGATATCCGCGTCGTGACCCTGCCAGCTGCTGAGCGCAAGGATGCCCAGCGCCGGGCCGAAGCCATCAATGCCTGCGATATCGCCATCCTCTGCCTGCCCGACGCCGCAGCGCGCGAGGCGGTGCAGGCCATCGTCAATCCTGCGGTGCGGGTGATCGATGCCAGTTCTGCGCACCGCACCCAGGCCGATTGGGTCTATGGCTTTGCGGAGATGTCGGCAGCGCAGGCTGAGCGCATTGCCAAGGCCCGCCGGGTCAGCAACCCCGGCTGCTACCCGACGGGGGCTATTGGCTTGCTGCTGCCCCTGGTGCAGGCCGGGCTGCTGCCTGCCAGCTACCCAGTCAGCGTGCACGCGGTATCGGGCTACTCCGGGCGCGGACGCGCTGGGGTCGAGGCGCATGAGGGCGTGGGCGGTGCCAAGCCGCCAGCCTTCCAGATCTACGGCCTGGAGCTGGCGCACAAGCATGCGCCGGAGATGCAGTTGCACGCAGGTCTGGCCGCGCGCCCGCTGTTTGTGCCGGCCTATGGTGCCTATCGCCAGGGCATTGTGCTGACGGTGCCCTTGGCATTGCGCATGCTGCCGCCCGGTGTGGATGCCGCTGCGTTGCAGGCCTGCCTGGCACGTCACTATGCGCAGGCGCCCGATGTGCAGGTTTTGTCGCTGGACGAGGCCAGAGCGCTTACACACCTGGATCCGCAACTGCTCAACGGCACGAATGCCATGCAACTGAGCGTCTTCCACAACGAGGCGCAGGGCCAGGTGCTGCTGGCGGCCATTTTTGACAACCTGGGCAAAGGCGCATCGGGTGCGGCGGTGCAGAACCTGGACCTGATGCTGGGCGCATAGGGGGTGAAAGCTCAGTCGCTATCGCCCAGAAACTGCGCGGTCAGCTGCTGGGCCAGGGGGTCGGGGCCGCTGAGGGTCAGGCTCAGCTGCAGCGCGGTCTGCTGCGCTGCCTGGGGCGCCAATAGCTGGCGCTGCCGTGCATCCCAGTGCAAGGCCAGCGCGTCACCGGCGTCGTTTTGCAGCTGCAGGTCCAGATCCCAGCGGTGGCCATCTTCCAGCGGGCCGGGGGCACCAAAGGCATCGCTGCACCAGGCCAGCAGCTGCGTGACTTCGGCTGCCAGCGCCGGCCACTGGGCGGCCTTGGCATAGGCCATCGCATCGAGGCTGGTAAGGCCTTCGCCGTCATCGCTGGTGTCAAAGTCCAAATAGTCGAGCATGTGCGGGGTTTTCATCGATATTGCGCGATTTTATGCTATGTTTTTAGGAGTTAAGCAAGCAAGCCGGATACCCCTATGAGCCTGGAATGGAATGCGCTGGATTTCTCCTACCCGCAAGCGGCCCCGCTGCTGGCCGGCTGGCAATGGCAGGCCGCGCCTGGCCTGGTGCAACTGGTCGATGGCCTGAGCGCAGGCAAGACCACGGCCCTGCAATTGCTGGCCGGGCAGCTGCAGGCCTGCGGGGGCAGCCTGCTTATCGATGGCCAGACGCCGCAGGCGCTCAAGAGCGCAGGGGGCGTGTTCTGGCACGAGCCACGCCTGCCCGCCACGATGCCGCCAGGCACCACGGTGGTCGCAGACTGGATCGCCCAGATGCGCCGGGACTGCCCGGGCTGGGATGAGGCACTTTTTGGGCAATGGCAAGCGGGCTTTGATCTGGCCCCGCATGGCGCCAAGCCTTTGCTGGCGCTCTCCACCGGCAGTCTGCGCAAGCTGGTCATCGCGCTGGGCCTGGCCAGTGGCGCCCGGCTGGTGCTGCTCGATGAGCCCACCTCGGGGCTGGACAAGCCGGCGCTGGCTTTTTTGCGCGAGGGCTTGCAAACCCTGGCGCCGCACCTGGCCGCGCAGGGGCGCTACGCCGTGCTGGCGCATTACGAGCCTTTGGTGGATGCCGGGGGCGCCGTGCAGGTGGTGGCGCTGCCGGCGCCATAGCGGCTGCGCAGGCGAGGGCGCTGCATTGTGTAAATTTTCGTGCGCGCTGGCGGGCCAGACCCGTGGCGCGTGTTGGGCCGCTGGATAATCGGGCAGACCGATTTTTTGAAAGACTGTTGTGGACACCTTGCTGTTGATCAAAGCCGCCATCATGGGCGTGGTGGAGGGGCTGACGGAGTTCTTGCCGATCTCCTCGACAGGGCATTTGATTTTGGCCGGCAGCCTGCTGGGCTTTGACGATGCCAAGGCCAAGGTGTTCGACATCGCGATCCAGACTGGCGCCATCTTTGCGGTGATCCTGGTGTACTGGCAAAAGATCCGGACCACCGTCGTGGCCCTGCCATCGAGCCGCCAGGCACAGCGCTTTGCGCTCAATGTCTTTATCGGCTTTTTGCCCGCCGTGGTGCTGGGCCTGTTGTTTGGCAAGTACATCAAGGCGCATTTGTTCACGCCCATCGTCGTGGCCACCACCTTTATCCTGGGCGGCTTTGTCATCCTCTGGGCGGAAAAGCGCCAGTCCGCCCATGTGCGGGTGCAGACGGTCGATGAGATGACGCCGCTCGATGCACTCAAGGTCGGCCTGGTGCAGTGCCTGGCGATGATTCCGGGCACCAGCCGCAGCGGCTCGACCATCATCGGCGGCATGCTGATGGGCCTGTCGCGCCAGGCGGCCACCGATTTTTCCTTCTTCCTGGCGATCCCCACCTTGATCGGCGCTGGCGTCTACAGCCTCTACAAGGAGCGGGCACTGCTGTCGATGGCGGACCTGCCCATGTTTGCGACGGGGCTCATCTTCTCGTTCATCAGCGCCTGGCTCTGCGTGCGCTGGCTGCTGCGCTACATCGCCTCCAACAGCTTTGTGCCCTTTGCCTGGTACCGCATTGTGTTCGGCATCATCGTGCTGGTGACGGCCTTTAGCGGCATGGTCAATTGGGTGGATTCCTGATCGCGGACATCCACGCGCATCCGCAAACTGAAACCCGGCCAGCAGCCGGGTTTTTTTGTGCCCGTTGGGCCGCTGCCGCAGCCCGGTCCCTGTCGCCAATATGTCTGTGCCGCCCAAGGCTTGGGGTTTGTCTGGGCTGCGGGTCTTTCGGCGTTCTCTACAATTATCCATATTGTGAACTTTAGTCCATATGGTGGATAAATGCCTGTAGATAGCCCTGACCAGACTCCGTTGATGCCTTACCAGTATCCGAACCCGCCCGATGCGCTGCCCGAGATCGTGGTGGAAAGCGCCATCCCCACCGATGAGCGGCTGTGGGTGCCGCAGGCCGAGAACGTCTGGTTTCGCCCCCTTTGCCTCAATGCCAGCCAGGGTTACTGGATGAACCTGCTCAAGGTGCGCAAGTCCGGCGTGCTCAGCCGCCACCGCCACCCGCAGGCGGTGCATGGCTTTGTGCTCAAGGGGCGCTGGAAATACCTGGAGCACGACTGGTGGGCCAAGGAAGGCAGCTATGTGTTTGAGCCCCCAGGCGAGACCCACACCTTGTATGTGCCCGAAGACTGCGAGGAAATGATCACCTACTTCCAGGTCAACGGTGTCATGTACTACACCGACCCCTGGGGCAAGGGCATGGGCTTTGAGGACGTGTTCACCAAGATCGACATGTGCCGCAAGCACTTCGAGGCCGTGGGCCTGGGTGCCGATTACACCAACCAGTTCATCCGCTGACATGGCCGATTGCAGCTACCAATTGGGCGGCCGGGTGGCCGTGGTGACGGGCGGCGCAAGCGGCATTGGTGCCAGCCTGGTGCAGGCCTTGCAGCAAGCCGGTGCCCAGGTGGCGGTCTGGGATCTGCAGCCGCCTTCTGCCGCAGATGCAGGTGATGCGCTGTTCTGCCCGGTCGATGTGACCGAGCCGGCCAGCATCCAGGCGGCGCTGGCGCAAACGCTCGAGAGGCTGGGCCGGGTTGACATGCTGATCAACAGCGCCGGTATCACCGGGCCCACGATGGCGCTCGATGCCTTTGACGACGCCGTCTGGCAACGCGTGATCGATATCAACCTGGTCGGTGTCTACCACGTCTGCAAGGCGGTGGTGCCGGTGCTGCGTGCCCAGGGCTATGGCCGGGTGGTGAACATCGCCTCGCTCGCAGGCAAGGAGGGCACGCCCAATGCCTCGGCCTACAGCGCGGCCAAGGCCGGGGTGCTGGCGCTGACCAAGTCGCTGGGCAAGGAGCTGGCCGGCAGCGGCGTGCTGGTCAATGCGGTGGCACCGGCAGCGGTGCGCACACCCATTCTGGAACAGATGGCCCCCGAGCATGTGGCTACGATGATTGCCAAGAGCCCGATGGGGCGCCTGGGCGAGCCCGAGGAGATTGCGGCCCAGGTGCTGTGGCTGGCGTCTGACGCCTGCTCGTTCAGCACTGGGGCGGTGTTTGATGTATCCGGTGGACGTGCGACCTATTGAAACTGCACGACAAAGTAAAAAGCAGGAGACGGTATGAACATGAATAAAACGCGCCGCGGCGCCATGGGCTTTGTCGCCGCCGGTGCCAGCGCTGTGCTGATGGGCATGAGCGGCTGGGCGGTGGCAGCGGACTTTCCGGCACGCCAGATCGAGCTGATCGTGCCCTTCCAGCCCGGTGGCGGCACCGACGGCGTGGCCCGTGCCTTTGGCGAGGCGGCGCGCAAGCACATTCCGCAAAGCGTGGTGGTGATCAACAAGCCCGGTGCCAGCGGCGCCATTGGCTGGACCGACATGATCAATGCCCGCCCCGACGGCTACAAGCTGGCCGTGGTGACGGTGGAGCTGGTGACCCTCAAGCCCATGGGCCTGGCCAAGTTCTCGTACGACGATGTGCAGCCCATCATCCAGTTCAACGCCGACCCGGCTGCGATCACCGTGCGCGCCGATGCGCCCTGGAACACGATTGAAGAGTTTCTCGCGGCCTCCAAGAAGGACCCCGGCAAGATGGGCGTGGGCAATGCCGGCAATGGCTCGATCTGGCACTTTGCCGCCACGGCGCTGGGCGACAAGACGGGCATCCAGTTCAACCATATTCCGTTCCAGGGTGCGGGCCCGGCCGTGCTGGCGCTGATGGGCGGCCACGTCGATGCGGTGGCGGTGAGCCCGGCCGAAGTGGCCCAGCAGCTGCAGGCGGGCAAGCTCAAGATGCTGACCGTGATGGCGGACCAGCGCGTGAAGAACTTCGACAAGGTGCCCACCCTGAAGGAAAAGGGCATCGACCTGAGCATTGGCACCTGGCGCGGCATTGCCGGCCCCAAGAAGCTGCCCACCGATGTGCTGAACTACCTCAAGGCCGCCGCCAAGAAGACCGTCGATGAGCCGGCCTTCCAGGAAGTGCTGGCCAAACAGAACCTGGGCTTTGTCTATGCCGACGACCAGGGTTTCCGCAACCAGATGATGAAGGATGCGACCTATTTCGCCGACCTGATCAAACTGCTGGACATGAAGAACTGAGCCCCAAGCGGGTGATAAGCAAGCAATGCGAGAGATGCGAGTGATGACTACGACCTACCAGAAAGACCTGTTGACAGGCAAGACCGCCCTGGTCGCCGGTGCCACCCAAGGCATTGGTGCCGTGATTGCCAACCATTTGGCGGCGCTGGGCGCGCGCGTGATTGCGCTGGGCCTGGGCGAGGGCGATGGCACGCTGGACGCCGGGGTGGAAGTGCGCCAGGCCGATGTCACGCGCCAGGCCGATCTGGATGGGGCGCTCGCCGATCTGGACGAGCTCGACATCGTCTTCAACTGCGCGGGCATCATCAAGCGCGGGCTGGAGCACGATGTGGAGGTCTTCCAGCGCGTGCTGGAGGTGAACCTGACGGGCACCATGCGGGTCTGCACCGCTACGCGCGACAAGCTGCGCGCCCGGCGCGGCTGCATTGTCAACACCGCATCGATGCTGACCTTCTTCGGTGGTGGCCTGGTGCCCGGCTATGCGGCCAGCAAGGGCGGTATCGGCCAGCTGACCAAGTCGCTTGCCATTGCCTATGCGGCCGACGGCATCCGGGTGAACGCGATTGCCCCGGGCTGGATTGCGACGCCGCTGACCCAGGCGCTGCAGGACGACCCGGCCCGCTCCGGCCCCATCCTGGCACGCACGCCGCTGGGGCGCTGGGGCACACCGCAGGATGTGGCGCAGGCAGCCGTGTTCCTCTGCACGCCGGCGGCCAGCTTTATGACGGGCGTGGTGCTGCCGGTCGATGGCGGCTATATGGTGAGCTGAGACTGACGCCCGAGAGGGCGGTGGCAGCAAGCTGCCCATCCAAACACAAATGCCCTCGGCCAGGTGGCCGAGGGCATTTTTTTGGGGAAGACGAACAGGTCGTCAGTCCTTGGGGCGGAAGCCAATGACCAGACTGGATGGCACGCGGCCATCGGTGTCGCGCGGCAAGGTTTCGGTCTTGTGCATCGCGCGGACGACGGCATCGTCCCAGGCCTTGTTGCCGCTGGACTTGGTGACGCGCACGCCCACGATGGTGCCATCGGGGGCAGCGCGCACTTCCAGCTCGGCACGCGGGTTGCCCTGGATGTCATCAGGGAAGGTGATGTTGGGGCGCACCTTGGCAGCGACCTTGCCGCCATAGCCGGCCGATGGGCCACCTTGGCCAGAGGCGCTGCCCGATGGCGTGCCACCCTGGCTGCTGCCGGCCGCACCTGCTGCGCCTGCCATACCGGCCATGCGGGCGATATTGGCCTGGCGCTGGGCTTCGGCGGCCTTGGCATCTGCTGCTGCCTTGGCTTTCGCATCTGCGGCGGCCTTGGCCTTGGCGTCCGCTGCTGCTTTGGCTTTCGCATCTGCAGCGGCCTTGGCCTTGGCGTCGGCTTCTGCCTTGGCTTTCTCGGCCTTCTCGCGCTCGGCCTTGTCCTTCTCGGCTTTTTCCCGGGCGTCCTTTTCCTTTTGCAGGCGGTCCTTCTTGTCCTGCTCGGCCTGCTTCTTGCGGTCGGCTTCCTTGCGGTCCTTCTCCGCCTTCTCGGCCTTTTCGCGGGCGTCCTTTTCCTTTTGCAGGCGTTCCTGGCGCTCTTCTTCCAGGCGGTCCTTCTTGTCCTGCTCGGCTTGCTTCTTGCGCTCGGCTTCCTTGCGCTGGGCCAGCTCACGCTCCTTTTGCTCGCGCTGCTTGGCTTCCTGCTCCTTTTTCTTGCGCAGGGCAATCTCGGACTCGCGGTCGTCGTCATCCTGCACGGCCGCCACGGGCTTGGGCGTGGTGTGTGTATTTTAAACATCTACCAGCCCACCCGAC
>NZ_JBBGYU010000006.1:0-391981 GCF_037479555.1 Comamonas sp. MYb396
AAACAAAACGCCCACATCGCCTTGGGCGATGTGGCCGTTTTGCGTAGTCAATTTGCTGGATCGCAACCGCGCTCAGTCGTAACTCCGCGCATCCTCAATCACCTTGCCATCATTGGGCAGCTCGCCCGGGCGCAGCAGCGCGATGTCGGCGCGCAGCTTGGTGACTTCGCGCACGGCGTCGGCGATCTGTTCGGCCAGGCCGGCGCCCAGCTCGGTGGTTTCCACCTGCAGGCTCATCTGGTCCTGGGCCATGGCGCCGCTGACGACCAAGCGCGCCTTTTGCACCTGGGGAAAGCGTTTGACGATCTCGGCGATCTGGCCGGGGTGCACAAACATGCCGCGCACCTTGGTGGTTTGGTCGGCGCGGCCCATCCAGCCCTTGATGCGGGTGTTGGTGCGGCCGCTGGGGCATTGGCCGGGGAGGATGGCCGAGAGGTCGCCGGTGCCAAAGCGGATCAGCGGGTAGTCGGTGTTGAGCGTGGTGACGACCAGCTCGCCGACCTCGCCTTCGGCCACCGGGTCGCCGGTGCCGGGGCGCACGATCTCGACAATCACGTTCTCGTCCAGCACCAGGCCTTCACGGGCTTCGGTCTCGTAGGCGATCAGGCCCAGGTCGGCGGTGGCATAGCACTGGTAGGCGGCGACACCCCGGGCGCTGAACCAGTCGCGCAGCGAGGGCGGGCAGGCCTCGCCGGAGACGAGCGCCTTGGTCAGCGATGCAATGCGCTGGCCCTGGGCTTCGGCCTTTTCCAGGATGATCTTCAAAAAGCTGGGCGTGCCGATGTAGCCATGGGGGTGCAGATCGGCCATGGCCTGCACCTGCTGCTCGGTCTGGCCGGTGCCGGCGGGGAACACGGTGGCGCCCAGCGCCTGGGCGCCCGATTCCATCATCGAGCCGGCGGGCACAAAGTGGTAGCTGAAGCTGTTGTGCACCAGCTCACCGGCGCGAAAGCCGGCCGCATAGATGGCGCGGGCCATACGCCAGTAGTCACTGCGCCGGCCTTCGGGTTCATAGATGGGGCCGGGGCTGGCAAACATGCGCGGCATGGCGCTGCCAAAGGGCGCGGTGTTGAAGCCGCCAAAGATGGCGCGGCCCGGGTGCTGGGCGCGCTCGGCCTTCTGGCGCTCGAGCAGCTCATGCTTGCGGGTGACGGGCAGCTGCGCCAGCGCCGCGCGGCTGTTGATGCTGGCGGCATCGACGCCTTGCAGGATGCTGGCAAAGGCGGGGGAGTGTTGCTGGGCGTGCCGAATCTGGGCGGGCAGGCGGGCCATCAGATCGGCTTCGCGGGCAGCGGGGGCGCGGGACTCCAGATCGTCGTAGTGCGGGCTCATGCGGTTTCTCCGGGACGGGTAGTCGGTATTTTTTGGGGGCGAATCTGCCGCAGACGCCGGCATCTGGGCATCGGCCGGCGCGGTAATCGGATCGTTGCAGGGGCTTAGGCCAGCCAGCGCTTTCTGCGCTTGTAGCTCTTGACGTCCTTGAAGCTCTTGCGCTCGCCGCCGCCCATGCCCAGGTAGAACTCCTTGACGTCTTCGTTGTTGGCGAGGTCCTTGGCGGCGCCGTCCATCATGATGCGGCCGCTCTCCATGATGTAGCCGTAGTCGGCGTACTTCAGCGCCATATTGGTGTTCTGCTCGGCCAGCACGAAGGTGACCTTTTCCTTCTGGTTCAGGTCCTGCACGATGTTGAAGACTTCTTCAACGATCTGCGGGGCCAGGCCCATCGAGGGCTCATCGAGCAGCACCAGGCGCGGGTTGCTCATCAGCGCGCGGCCAATGGCGCACATCTGCTGCTCGCCGCCCGAGGTGTAGGCCGCCTGGCTGGTGCGGCGCGTCTTGAGGCGGGGGAAATAGTTGTAGACCTTGTCCAGGTTGGCGGCAATCTCGCCCTTGCTGGTGCGGGTGTAGCTGCCGGTCAGCAGGTTTTCTTCGATGGTCAGGTGGGCAAAGCAGTGCCGGCCTTCCATGACCTGCACGACGCCGCGCTTGACCAGGTCCGATGGGGTCAGCGCCTCGATGCGTTCGCCTTCGAGCTCGATGCTGCCCTTGGTGACCTCGCCGCGCTCGCCCTTGAGCAGGTTGGAGATGGCGCGCAAGGTGGTGGTCTTGCCGGCGCCATTGCCGCCCAGGATGGCCACGATCGATTCGCGCGGCACCGACAGCGAGACGCCTTTGAGCACCAGGATCACATGGTTGTAGATCACCTCGATGCCGTTGACGACCAAAAGCGGCGCTGCTGCGGATGGGGTGGAAGCTGTTTGCGGGGAATCGGTCATGCCGTCACCTGATCTCTCAACAAAATGGATGGCGGGCGGCCCCGGGGAAGCGGGCGCCTTCCGCAAGGGAAGGGCGCCAGGGGCCAGCCACGAGAGGCCCCGGGCCCATCAGGCCCAGGGACCACGCAGCCTTAGCTGCAGGAACGCGGCGTCACGTTCTTTTCCTTGGCGTACTTGTCGGCGTACTCCTTGACCAGCGGGTCGATCAAGGTCTTGTCCGATTGGTACCAGTCCGAGGTCACGTTGAACTTGCTGCCGTCCCAGGTGGCGATACGCGCCCAGTCGGCACCCAGGTGGTTGTCACAGCTGGTCTTGAAGGGGCGGATGATCTTGCCAAAGCCCAGCTCGTTGAGGCGCTCCTGGGTCATGTTCATGTTTTCCAGGCCCCAGCGCACTTGCTCGGAGGTCATGACCTTGCCCTTGCCGTACTTCTCTTGGGCGGTGCGGATGGCTTCGACCTGCAGCATCGCGATCACCATGCCGCGCGTGTGTGCCAGCTGGCCCAGCTCCTTGGGATCGGACGCAGTGCCCTGGCCCTTGTCGTACAGCGAGGCCTTCACGTCGTCATGCACCTTGTCGCGCTCGGCGGTGTTGTGGATGGTGACGGTGTTGTAGCCCTTGGCGCCGGCACCGATGTCCTTGACGTCATGGTCGGAGCCGCCCCACCAGATGGCGTACATCTTCTCGCGCGGGTAGCCGGTGGCCTGGGCTTCGCGCACGGCAGTTGGCGTCATCACGCCGGCCGACCACAGCAGCACATAGTCAGGGCGGTTCTGGCGGATCTGCAGCCAGGTGGATTTCTGCTCTACGCCGGGGGCGGTGACGGGCAGCAGCATCAGGTCAAAGCCTTCCTTGGCGGCGCGCTTTTGCAGCAGCGGGATGGGTTCCTTGCCATAAGGCGAGTCATGGTAGACCAGCGCGATCTTCTTGCCCTTGAGGCTGCCCTTTTCCTTCTTCAGGATGTCCTGCACGATGGAATCGGCAGCGGTCCAGTAGTTGCCCAGCAGCGGGAAGTTCCACTCGAACACCTTGCCATCGGCCGATTGCGACAGGCCGTAACCAGGGGTGATGACGGGCATCTTGTCGCCCGCGGCCTTGTCGGTCACGGCAAAGGTGATGCCGGTCGATTGCGTGTCAAAGCCGGAAGCGCCGCCGTCGCGGCCCTTGAGGCGCTCATAGCATTCCACGCCCTTGGCGGTGTCGTAGGCGGTTTCGCACTCTTCGAACTTGATCTTCACGCCGTTGATGCCGCCCTTGGCATTGACGAGCTTGAGGTAGTCCTGCTTGCCGTCACCCCATGGGATGCCCAGCGGTGCGAACTGGCCGGTGCGGTAGACCAGCAGCGGAACGAATTGCTCCTGGGCTTGCGCGGCCGGGGCAGCCATCATGGCCCCCATACCCAGGGCTGCCGTAGCAGCGGCGATCACAGCTTTCTTGAAAGACATGGTTCTATCTCCTTAGGGTTGTTGGGGCGGGTGACCCCCACTTGCGAACACTCTGCGTTGCTCTCGGTAAAAAACACTCAATGCGGGAACGGCCACAGACGCAACTTCTGGCGGGCCGTGGCCCACAGCTTGGCCAATCCATGGGGTTCGACAATCAGGAAAAACACGATCAGCGCGCCAAACACCATGTGCTCCAGGTAGGTGGCGGTCGCCGTCGAGATCGGCAGGCCCAGCCAGTGCGGCACCTGGGTCAGAAAGATCGGCAGCAGCACAAAGAAGGCCGCGCCAAAGATGCTGCCCACGATGGAGCCCAGGCCGCCGATGATGATCATGAACAGCAGCTGGAAGGAACGGTCCAGGCTGAAGGCGGCGGGCTCCCAGGCGCCCAGGTGGACAAAGCCCCAGAGCGCGCCAGCAATGCCGACGATAAAGCTGCTGACGGCAAAGGCCGAGAGCTTGGCGTACATGGGGCGGATGCCGATCACGCTGGCGGCCACATCCATGTCGCGCATGGCCATCCACTCGCGGCCGATGGCGCTGCGCACCAGGTTCTTGGCCATCAGGCCCAGCACACAGAGGATGACCAGGCAGAACAGGTACTTCTGCACTGGCGTCTCGATTGGCATGCCGAACACCTGCAGCTTGCCGGCGCTGACCGAACCGGACGAGGAGTAGTTGCTGACCCAGGCGGCGCGGCTGGTGAGCCAGTCCATGAAGAACTGGGCCGCCAGGGTGGCCACGGCCAGGTACAGGCCGCGAATGCGCAGGCTGGGCAGGCCAAACAGCACGCCCACCAGCATGGACACCAGGCCGCCACCGATCAGCGACAGGATCAGCGGCATGCCTTCAAAGCGCACATGGAAGTTGTAGGCCGCATAGGCGCCGGCTGCCATGAAGGCGCCGGTGCCCAGCGAGATCTGGCCGCAGTAGCCCACCAGGATGTTGAGCCCGATGGCGCCCAGCGACATGATCAGAAAGGGGATCAGCACCGCCTTGAAGGTGTAGTCGCTAAAGCCCAGGGGCACCAGCACAAAGGCCACCAGCAGCAGGGCGAGCATCGCCCACTTGTCCTGCAGCACCGGGAAGATCTGCTGATCGGCCGCGTAGCTGGTCTTGAACTGGCCATTTTCACGATAAAACATAGGTCAGGTCTCCAGTTACACGCGGTCAATGATCTTGTCACCAAACAAACCTTGGGGACGGAACAGCAGGAAGCACAGCGCCAGGCCGTAGGCAAACCAGGTCTCGATACCGCCGCCCACATAGGGGCCCAGGTAGACCTCGGAGAGCTTCTCACCCACGCCGATGATTAGACCGCCGACGATGGCTCCGGGCACCGAGGTGAGGCCGCCCAGGATCACGACCGGCAAGGCCTTCAGGGCGACCAGCGACAGCGAATACTGCACGCCCAGCTTGGAGCCCCAGATGATGCCGACCACCAGCGCCACACAGCCAGCCACCGACCAGACAATGACCCAGATGCGCGAGAGCGGAATGCCGATGGACTGGGCGGCCTGGTGGTCATCGGCCACGGCGCGCAGCGCGCGGCCGGTCTTGGTCTTTTGGAAGAAGACGCTCAGCACCAGCACCAGCACGGCGGCAATGCCGGCGGCATACAGGTCTTCCTGGCTGATCAGCACGCCGCCCTGGAACATGTTTTCCAGCACGAACATGGGGTCCTTGGGCATGCCCACATTGATGCTGTAGACGGCCGAGCCAAAGATCATCGGGCCCAGGCCGTCGAGGAAGTAGGCGATGCCCAGGGTGGCCATCAGCAGCGCGATGGGCTCCTGGTTGACGAGGTAGCGCAGCGCAAAGCGCTCGATCGCCCAGGCAACGCCGACCATGATGACCATGGCGACGACGAGCGCCAGCGCGATGCTGAGCACACCGGGCTCCATGCCCAGCCACTTCGGAATCCATTCGGAAAAGCGGGCCATCGCCAGCGCGGCAAACAGCACCATCGCCCCCATGGCGAAGTTGAAGACGCCCGAGGCCTTGAAGATCAGCACAAAGCCCAGCGCGATGAGCGCGTAGAGCATGCCCACCATCAGGCCACCAAACAAAGTTTCAAGAAAAAATGCCATTGCGGTCCCCTGGGGTCTGTGCTCAGTGGCCCGCGCCCAGATAGGCGCGGATCACATCTTCGTTATTGCGGACTTCTTCGGGCGTGCCGTCGCCAATCTTCTTGCCGTAATCCAGCACCACCACCCGGTCGGAGATATCCATCACCACGCCCATGTCGTGCTCGATCAGCACGATGGTGGTGCCGAACTCGTCGTTCACATCGAGGATGAAGCGGCACATGTCCTGCTTTTCCTCGACGTTCATGCCGGCCATCGGTTCGTCGAGCAGCAGCACCTTGGGCTCCATCGCCAGCGCGCGGCCCAGGTCGACCCGTTTTTGCAGGCCGTAGGGCAGCTGGCCCACGGGTGTCTTGCGGAAAGCCTGGATCTCCAGAAAGTCGATGATGTGCTCGACAAACTCCCGCTGCTGGATCTCCTCGCGCTGGGCCGGGCCCAGGCGCAGCGCCTGCATCAGCAGGTTGCTTTTGATCTTCAGGTTGCGGCCGGTCATGATGTTGTCGATCACGCTCATGCCCTTGAACAGCGCCAGGTTCTGGAAGGTGCGGGCCACGCCCATCTCGGCAACCTGGCGGCTGTTCATGTGCGCAAAGGTCTGGCCGCGAAAGCTGATCGCGCCTTCGGACGGCGTATAGACGCCGTTGATGCAGTTGAGCATGGAGCTCTTGCCGGCGCCGTTGGGGCCGATGATGGAGCGGATCTCATGCTCCTTGACGTTGAAGGAGATATCCGTCAGCGCCTTGACGCCGCCAAAGCGCAGGCTGATGTTCTTGATATCAAGAATGACGTCACCGATTTTTTTGCTCATGGGTGGCTTTCTCTTGGCTGGGCGCTCAGGCAACCGACTTCAGCGGCGCGAAGGTCTTGCTGTCGGCGATCTTCAAGGTGGCGCTGACGCTGCCGCTGCGGCCGTCTTCAAACTTCACCTGGGTCTCGATGAACTGCTCGCTGCGCCCGGCGTAGAGCGCATCGACCAGCACGCCGTACTTGTCGGCGATAAAGCCACGGCGCACCTTGTTGGTACGGGTCAGCTCGCCGTCATCGGCATCGAGCTCCTTGTGCAGGATCAGGAAGCGCGTCACCTGGCTGCCGGCCAGCATCGCATCGGTGGCCAGGTCGGCATTGACCTTCTCGACACAGTTCTGGATCAAGGTGTAGACCTGTGGCTTTTGCGCCAGGTCGGTGTAGCCGGCGTAGGGCAGGTTCTGGCGCTCGGCCCAGTTGCCGACAGCTTCGAAGTCGATATTGATCATCGCGCAGACCTTCTCGCGCCCATCCCCCAGGGCCACGGCCTCCTTGATGAAGGGGAAGAACTTGAGCTTGTTCTCGACATACTTGGGTGCAAACATCGCGCCGTCGTTGCTGCCGCCTTTGAGGCGCCCGACGTCCTTGACGCGGTCGATGATCTTGAGCTGGCCGCTCTTGTCCAGAAAGCCTGCATCGCTGGTGTGGTACCAGCCGTCTTCGCTCAGCACCTCGGCCGTTGCCTTGGGGTTCTTGTAGTACTCCTTCAAGAGGCCGGGGGACTTCACCAGAATCTCGCCGTTGTCGGCCATCTTGATCTCGACGCCGCGAATCGGGTTGCCCACGGTATCGGCAAACACCTGGTTGTCGGGCTGGATGCAGACGAACACGGCGGTCTCGGTCGAGCCGTAGAGCTGCTTCAAGTTGATGCCGATGGAGCGGAAAAAGCTGAACAGGTCGGGGCCAATCGCCTCGCCGGCCGTATAGGCCACGCGCACGCGGCTAAAGCCCATGTTGTTGCGCAGCGGGCCAAACACCATCAGGTCGCCCAGCTTGTAGCTGATCTTGTCCAAGAGGCTCACCGGCTGGCCATCGCGCAGCGCCGGGCCCACACGCTTGGCCACCGCCATGAAGTGCTGGAACATCTTGCGCTTGATGAGGCCGGCGTCTTCCATGCGGATCATCACGCTGGTGAGGATGCCTTCGAACACGCGCGGCGGCGCAAAGTAGTAGGTGGGGCCGACTTCCTTGAGGTCGATCTGCACGGTGGCATTGGACTCGGGGCAGTTCACCACATAGCCGCAGGCCAGCCATTGCGAGTAGCTGAAGATGTTCTGGCCGATCCAGGCCGGGGGCAGGTAGGCCAGCACTTCCTCGCCATGGCCGAGCTTTTCAAACTCGGCGCCGGCGGAGGCGCTCTCCAGCAAGGAGCTATGCGTGTGCACCACGCCCTTGGGGTTGCCGGTGGTGCCGGAGGTGAAGAACATCGCCGCCACATCGCCGTTGTGGGTGGCATCGACCTGCTGCTGGAACCAGCCGGGGTTGGCCGCAACAAAGGTCTCGCCGCTGGCGATCAGGCTGTCGAGCGAGGCCAGGCCGGGCTCTTCGTAGTTGCGCAGGCCCCGTGGGTCGTCGTAGTAGACATGGCTGATCTGCGGGCATTGCTCGCGCAGCTCCAGCAGCTTGTCGACCTGTTCCTGGTCTTCGACCAGGCAAAAACGCACCTCGGCATTGTTCAGCGGAAACACGCATTCGGCCGCCACCGCATCCTGGTAAAGCGGCACAGGGATGGCGCCAATCGACTGGGCGGCCAGCATGCTGGCATACAGGCGCGGGCGGTTGGCCCCCATCAGCACCAGGTGCTCGCCGCGCGCCAGGCCCGCTTGCGACAGACCGGCCGCTATCTTGGCCACCATCACCGCCAGCTCGGACCAGCTATAGCTTTGCCAAATGCCGTATTCCTTTTCACGCAATGCTGCGGCCCCGGGCCGATTGGCCGCGTGCTGCAGCAATAGCTTGGGAAATGTCGTTGACATGGTTGTCTCCTATGCCGTTTTTTGTAGATCACAAGTGCCATGCCTTGCGTCCTGTTGAAACCGAATGTAGATTCAGCTTTGACGTTGTTTTGTCTTTATGACGACAATCTGCGGGAAAACGCTGTAGGTACTTTCCTGCGGCTGGCAAATATTCCGGCGCTTGGGCCGAAGAAGGGGAGATATCGGATGGGACGTTGTCGATCTGCGCTGCTGGCAGCGCTGTTGGCGGGTAGCGCTTGGGCGGCACACAGCGCGGGCCTGCAGCGGTTCACGGTCGCGGGCGAGCCGCCGCTGCAGGCCATGCTTTGGACGCCTTGCGCCCAGCCGCCAGAGCCCATCAAGCGCGGGCCTTTTGAGCTGATGGCGACGGACAATTGCCCGGTCGCTGCCAGCGGCAAGCTGCCCTGGGTGGTTATCTCGCATGGCTATGCGGGCAGTGCGCTCAGCCACTGGAACCTGGCCGCTGCGCTGGCCGATGGCGGTATCGCTGTGCTGAGCCTGAACCACCGCCTGGATTCGGCGCTGAACCTGGTGCAAGGCGGCAGTTTTGCGGCGCTGGAAGCGCGGCCCGCCGATGTGCGCCGCGCGATCAATGGCGTGCTGGCAGACAGCCGCTGGAGCGCCGTGCTGGATGCGCAGCGCATCGGCTTTTTGGGTTTTTCACGCGGGGCCTATACCGGTCTGGTACTCGCCGGTGCCAGGCCCGATTTTGCGCAGTTGGCGGGCCATTGCCCCGAGCCGCAGTCGCCCCTGTGCCAGGCGATCGCGCAGGGACAGGCGCCTGCGCTGAAGCCCCAGCCGGAGCCACGCATCAAAGCCATGGTGCTGGCCGATCCGCTGGCGGCTTTTGGTGCCAGCAGTGGTTTGGAAAAGCTGAAGCTGCCGCTGCAGCTGTGGGCATCAGAACAAGGTGGGGAAGGGGTGCCAGCGGGCTCGGTGCAGGCGTTGGCCCAATGGCTGCCTGCCGGTAAGACGGCCAAGCCGCCCGTGCATGGGGTGGCAGGTGCCGCGCACTTTGCGTTTTTGGCGCCCTGCAGTGCGCAGCTGGCGGCCGCCGCGCCCCAGATCTGCAGCGACCCGGCAGGCTTTGACCGCCGCGCTTTTCAACAGCGCTGGGCGGCTGAGGTGCTGGCGTTTTTCCGCCAGCAACTATAGCTAAGGCTGGTTTAGAGCAGCTCTTGGATCATGTCGATGTACTGCTGCTTCGCATCATCCTGCGCCATGCCCTTGCACTGGTTCCAGGCGTTCCACTTGGCCGAGGCAACAAAGTCGGTAAAGCCGGGTTTGGGCTCGTTGTTGTCGCCATGCGCGCCTTGCTTGTACAGACCATAGAGCTTGAGCAGGGTCTGGTTGTCGGGGCGCTCGCTCATGTTCAGGGCGGCTTCCTTGGCAGCTTCAAAGGCGGTGTTCAGATCGGACATGGGGACCTCATGGTGTGGGGATGATGGAGCAGGGCTGCCAGTGTAGCTTGCAGCAGCGCGCGCAAGCCCGGGCATTTTGCTGATGTCTCACGGCTGCGACTGCCCGCAGCGCCGGCTTGCTGCGCAGGTGACAAATGCAGGACTGGCCTTGGTAGCCACCCCCTTTGCAGCCGCATCAAGCTGGTGCATTCTTGGCCGCCATGAGCCCGCATGCCTCTCTCTACCAACGCCGCCGTGCCCCGCATGCTGCGGAAGTGGCCGACATCCCCTGGATCCCCGTTCTGCAGCCTGCCGAGCGCGACTATGCCGTGCGCCAGCTGATGGTGACCGAGGCCGAGCCGGGCGAGTATGTCTGCCGCGTCGGCAAGCCGGTGACCTACTGGTTTGGCGTGATCGAGGGCCTCTTGAAGATGAGCGCCGAAGACAGCGAGGGCCGCACGATGACCTTTGCCGGCCTGCCGCGCACCGGCTGGTTTGGCGAGGGCACGGCGCTCAAACGCGAGATCTACCGCTACGACATCCAGGCGCTGCGCAAAAGCTCCGTCTGCGGTATCCCCGTCGATGCCTTCCATTGGCTGCTGGACCATTCGCTGGGCTTTAACCGCTTTGTGATGCACCAGCTCAACGAGCGGCTGGCGCAGTTCATCAGCGCCCGCGAGATCGACCGTTTGAACCGGCCCGAGGAGCGGGTGGCCCGCACGCTCGCTGCGCTGTTCAACCCCGTGCTCTGCCCGGGGGTGAGCGACGTGCTGCGCATCACCCAGCAGGAGCTGGCCTACCTGGTGGGCCTGTCGCGCCAGCGGGTGAACGAAGCCCTGGCTGCCTTGCAGCACCAGGGCTTTATCCGCATTGAGTACGGCGGCCTGCGTGTGCTCGATCTGCAGGCCCTGCGCGGACAGGGCTGGCTGGTCAAGCCGCAGCGCGCCGATTTCGATTTGTAGCGCCGTTATGGCTTGGTGGCCGGGGCGGCGGGCGTCTCAGGCGTCGCCCCTGCAGGTGGCGGTGCGGGCATCGAGCCTCCGGGCGTGGTGTTGTCCGGAGTGGCGCGTGGCATCGGCGCGTTGGAGGCGCCCTTGTCGCAACCGCTCAAAGCCGCAACGCCCAGGACCAGGGCAGCAGCGGGCAGCCAGTACAGCGCATGGCGCGGGGTGCTTTGGCTAGTGGTCTTCATTCTTATCTCCTCAATAATGAATAAGTCCATGCTACGCCTCAATAATTGCTGCTTTTAAGCGCGCTTGCAGTGCTCACATCTATACGCATTCCGATGCATATCGCGCTAACCCGCATGGGCAGGGGCTTGGCGGGCTGTGGTGGTGGGCGATAGCGGTGGGAATGCGGAGGCGCATGGCCAGCGGCTGGGCATTTACGTAAGTAAGGGGCCAAGTTGTAAGTGCTGCTGAAAAAACAGGCAGGGGGCCTGCTCCTCTTTGTGCACAGACTTATCCACAGCTGCCATAGCCGTGCGCCCTGCTTGGAATGGCAAGACACGCGACAATAGCGGGCTATGTCAAATCCTCGCTCTCCAGCTGATTCGCCTGCCGCCGACGATGGCGAAGGCCGCAAAAAACTCACCCTGACCCGCAAACCCGCGCCCGCTCCCGTCGCGCGTGGCCGTGACGGAGGGCCGGGTGCGGACCGTCCGCGATCAGCTGGTGGCCCACGCCCCACAGGGCCCCGCCCTGGCGGCGACAGCCGATTCAGCGACAACCGAGGCGGCAGGGACAGCCGTGATGGTCGTGATAACCGTGACGCGCGCGACAGTCGGGATAGCTGGCCGGGCCGCGATAGGCCGGGCCTCGATAGGCCGGGCCTCGACAGGCCGGGCCGCGACAGCCGCGACGGCGGTTTTGGCCGTGGCGAGGCACGCGGTGGTGGCTACGGCCAGGATCGCCGTTTTGGCGACCGCGCTGATGGTGGCCGCCGTGACGATGCGCGCCCTTATGCGGGTCGCCCCGATGCTGGCCGCCCCTCCGCCGGGCGCCCCTATGCCGGGCGCGGTGACTTTGTCTCGGTAGGTGCTGGCTCGCGCGACCCGCGCCAGGATGGCCGCCGTCCCGCAGGCCCCCGCCAGGACGACCGCCGTAACGAAGGCCCACGTAGCTTTGGCCCCCGCCAGGACGACCGCCGTAACGACGGCCCACGTAGCTTTGGTCCACGCCAGGATGACCGCCGCAATGACGGCCCCCGTGGCTTTGGTCCCCGCTCGGACGGCCCCCGTTCCTTTGGCGCCGGTCCACGCCAGGATGGCTTCCGCTCCGAGCGCCCACGCGACGAAGCTCCGCGCCGGGATGCCCCGCGCCGGGATGCCCCGCGCCGGGAAGCCCCGCGCCGCGAGATGCCGTCCAACGTCTGGCGTGCCGATGCGCCCCAGCGCACGATGCAGACCGCCAAGGCCCAGGCCCAGAATGAGCAGTTGAAGGCCGAAGGCCAGGTGCGCGTGAACAAGCGCCTGTCCGACCTGGGCCTGTGCTCGCGCCGCGAGGGCGATGCCTGGATCGAGAACGGCTGGGTGCTGGTCAATGGCGTGGTCGCGACGATGGGCCAGCTGGTGGAGCTGACCGACAAGATCGAGATCCAGCGCGAGGCGCAGGACTTGCAGGCCCAGCAGGTGACGATTCTGATCAACAAGCCCATGGGCTATGTCAGCGGTCAGGCCGAAGACGGCCATGAGCCGGCGGTGGTGCTGGTCAACCCGCCCAACCACTGGCGCGAGGACCACAGCAAGACCCGGTTCAACTTCAGCCAGCTCAAGGGCCTGGCCCCTTGCGGCCGTCTGGATATCGACTCGATTGGCCTCTTGGTGATGACCCAGGACGGCCGCATTGCCAAGCACATCATTGGCGAGGACTCCGAGGTCGAGAAGGAATACCTGGTGCGCGTGACCTATGGCGCCGTTGAGCAGGATGTGCAGCAGCACTTCCCTGGCGACAAGCTGGCGCTGCTGCGCCATGGCCTGTCGCTGGATGGCGAAGCGCTGCTGCCCGCTGGCGTGGAATGGCAAAACCCCGAGCAGCTGCGCTTTGTGCTGCGCGAAGGCAAGAAGCGCCAGATCCGCCGCATGTGCGAGGCCGTGGGCCTGTTTGTCGTGGGCCTGAAGCGCATCCGCATCGGCAAGGTGGTGCTGGGCAATCTGCCGGTGGGGCAGTGGCGCTATCTGGGCGAGAACGAGCAGTTCTAAGCTGACTGCGCATCCGCTCTCCTTGAGGGCGGTGGCTTGAAAGCCCTCTCCGGCCTGACGGGTCTGGGAGGGCTTAGTTTTTGGCGATAGGCGGTTTGTGCGGGCGCGCCGCTGCAATGCCGCGGGCCATGCGCGCATTGCGCACTGCGGCGAGGCTCAGGCCCAACTGCGCAGCCACATCGGCGTCGGATGCGGTGCCCAGCAGCATCACTTCGTTGGGCTGCCAGCTGTGCTGGCTGTGCTTGCCCCGGCTGCTGTCCAGCGGGGCAATGCCTAGGGATCCACGCTTGGCCACGACGCTGGCCTTGCTGATGCCCCATTGCGTGGCCAGGCTGGCATCGCTGTCCTGGCCCAGCGCGGCGAGCATCTCCGGCGTCCAGTCCACATGGCCAAAGGCGGCAATGCCCAGGCTGTTGCGCTTGAGGTTCACCGTCTTGGCGCTGGTGCCCCAGCGCTCGGCCAGCACCGCATCCTTGTCCGTCCCCAAGGCGGCCAGCATCTCGTCGGTCCATTGCAGGCTTGCGCGTCCCATGCGGCGTCCTTATGCCTGGGCCAGCGCCTGCTCGGCGGCAGCGGCCAGGGCCAGCAAGTTGGCGTCCTGCATGCGCGCGCCCACCAGCATCAGGCCGACGGGCAGGCTGCCCGCAGAGCGCGGCAGCGGCAGCGGCAGCGGCAGCGAAATGGCCGGCAGGTCGTAGAAGTTGAAGATCGAGGTGTTGCGCAAAATCAGTGCATTGGCGGCGAAGAAGGCGCTGTCGTCCTCCAGCAGCGGTGCAATGGCTGGCGCGGTGATGGCGATGGTGGGCAGCAGCAGCAGGTCCACCTCCTGCATGGCGGCATCCATCTGGGCCATCCATTGCTGGCGCTGTTGCAGCAGCTGGATGTAGTAGGGCGCGCTCAACGCACGGCCCTTGTCCATGCGCGAGAGCACGCGTGGGTCAAAGGCATCGCGCTGCTGCACCAGCGCCTGCTGGTGGATGGCGGCGGCCTCGGCTGCAATCAAGGTGCCCTCGCTTTGCAACTGCGCAGGGGCGGCCATCAGCGCTTGCCAGGGCAGCTTGCGGATGCTGGCGCCTTGCGCCTGCAATGTGGCGATGGCCTGCTCGGTCTGGGCCAGCACCTCGTCGCTGCAATCGGTCCAGGGCAGGCCCTGGGGCAGGCCAATGCGCAGGCCTTGCAGGCTGCGCGGGGGCAGGGCTTGGGGGATGGTGCCGGCCATGGTGGCGTCGGCGGCCGCGCAATCGGCCACCGTGCGGGCCAGCGGGCCCAGCGCATCGAGGGTGTAGGACAGCGCAAATGCCCCGTCGCGCGAGACCCGCGCCTGCGTGGGCTTGAAGCCGGTGACGCCATTGAAGGCGGCGGGGATGCGTACCGAGCCGCCGGTGTCCGAGCCAATGGCGATATCGACCAGGCCCCGGCCGACGCTGACCCCAGCGCCGGAGGACGAGCCGCCGGGGATGTGCAGCGCATTGGCCGCATTGCCCGGCGTGCCGAAATGGGGGTTGATGCCCACGCCCGAGAACGCGAACTCCGTCATATTCGTCTTGCCGACGATCACCGCGCCGGCAGCGCGCAGGCGCTGCACCACCGGCGCATCTTGTGCGGCCGGGGCGCTGTGCCGGCGCATTTTTGCGCCGGCGGTGGTCACCTGGCCTGCGACATCGAGCAGGTCCTTGATGGACACGAGCTTGCCATCGAGCGGGCCCAGCGACAGGCCGCGCGCTGCGCGCTGGTCTGCGGCCTGCGCGGCCTCTTGGGCGGACTCGGGGTAGAGCTGGGTGAAGATGCGCTGCGCCTCGTCGCCCAGCGAGTTCAGGGTCTGCAGGCTCTGGGCAAGGCGTTCGGCGCTGGTGGGCATGGCGAAATCATTCAAAAATCTGATGGGAATGCCATCGTAACCAATAACCAGGGGCTGCAGGGTCTCGCGCAGGGCCTCAAGGCACGGACGCTGTGAAGCTTAACTGCCCGCTGTAGTTGCCGGCCGTGCGGCTGATGGTGCTGTTGTAGCCAAAGGTCCAGTTGGCATTGCGGATGGTGACCAGGCTGTTGACCGTGCCGGTGCCGCCCCCGGTGACATTGACACTGGTGCCGGTACCGCTGGCGGGAATGGTGGGCGCCGGCAGGGCCGCGTCGCTGCTGGTGATGCTGACCATGTTCATCGGAATGGTGTTGGCGCCACTGGTCAGCGCCGTGGTGACGGTGGCGAAAACGCTGACCTGGCCGCCATTGCTGCGCACCTCCACGGGCAGCACATTGCCGCTGGCGGCAACCGCAAACGTGGGCGCCGTGCCATTCCAGTTGACGGCCGTGTTGTTGCCCGTGGTCGGCGTGGTGGGCACCGCAGGAATGGACGGGCTCAGATTAAAGCTGACCTGCGAGGTGGTGCCGCCCGGTGTGGGCCAGGCACCATCGCCGATGCGAAAGAACAGGAACTTGTCGATCTGGATGGAAAAGTTCAGCGCCACCCGGGGGGTTGTGAGCGCCGGATTGTTGCTAGGGCCTGCGGTTGAACTGGCAGCCTGCACCCCGGCACTCCCCGCTGCCAGCATCAGCAGTAGCGCCTGACGCATAAGACCCAACTGGCGGCGCTGCCTGGTCATGGGAACTCAGCATTCAGCTTGAAGCTGCCCTTGTCCCAGTCCAGCATGCCGCTGGCCTTGACCGGGAAGCTGGGCTGCAGCGCAGTCTGGCCGTCGTCCGCCTTGGGGACCAAGGCCAGGTGCCGAGTCTGGCCCGGCATGATGGGGGTTCCCTCGACGGCGAGCATAAAGTCGCGGCCTTGTGCATCCTTGGCGTCGACGGTGCCATCCAGCCGGCCATGGGCATCGCCGCTGTTGCGCACGGTGATGGCGGGAATACGTTTGCCGGCGATGTCGCGCATGCCGATCTGCTGCACTTCGAGCTTGGGCTCAGCGCCGCCCAGCATCACATAGACGGCCACGGCAATGCGGCCGGTGACCGGCAGGCTCAGGTTGGCGCCCCCGCTCTGGATGATGGTCTGCTGGGCGGGCTCCACCCCTTCGATGGCGATCATGAAGCGGCATTCTCCGCGCGCTGCATCGGCCGGTGGCGTGATCTGGAAGCGAAAGGCCTGCTTGGTCTGCGCTGGCACTTTGACGGTGCGGCGCTCCAGCGCTACCCAGGGGCGGCAACTGCCGGGCAGCAACTCATCGTGGTAGGTGATTTGACCTTCTTCCGAGTAGCTCCAGTCCAGTGTCCGTACCGACAAGGCTGTTGCTGCCGAGCCCAGGTTGTGCAGGTCAATGGACTGGCCAATGCGCTCGCCGTTTTTGGCACTCAGCTCAAAGCGCGAGGGCGACACGGCCATCTCGAAAGCGGCGGATTGGGCCAGGCCAGTGATGAGTGGCAAGGCCAGGGCCAGGGCGCGGCGCGCAAAAGTGAAAGAGCTCATGGCTGGGTCTCGATTTCAAAATAGGATTCAAAGCGCAGGCTGCCGCCCTGGCCCATCTGCAGCTCGCGGCGGTCAATGCGCAGCTGCAGGTCAAAGTTTTCGGTGATCCAGGGCGTGCGCACCACACCGGTCCAGACCTGAACCCGGTCACCGGGGCGGCCCATGCCGGGCTGGAACTGGCCGCTGCTGCGCCACTGCACCTGCATGCCCGCGGGCGAGCGCAGACCCGCCACGGCAAGCGGAATGACGTAGTAGATGCGCGCCTGCTTGCCTACATAGGCGGCGGTGGCCAGGCGGTATTCCACATGCCCAAAGGGCAGGCTGATGGTCTGGTTGTCCAGCATCTGCGCACTGCGGAAATCGGCGCCCACCTGGGCGCGGGGGGAGCTGGAATCATCCAGCCGCGTGGCCTGTGCATACGCGCCTGGGGCCCAGGCGCATGCGGCTGCCAGCAAGACACTGAAGCACGGAAAGCAAAAACGTGGCATGCGCGAGCCTCCTTTATTCCATCGACGCGGTGAAATACACCGTGCCCTGGTAGGTGCCTGCCGGGTAGATCGTGTCGTTGGCAAAGCTGAACGTCAAACGCGTGGCGCTTATCGCATTGGACTGGTAGGTCCAGCCCAAGCAAAAAATAATGAGCGGGAACGAACAGAAGGTGGCATTGGCGTTGAAGCTGGCCAGCTGCTGGTTGGCCGCACCTGTGAACTGGCCGTTCTGGATATCGCCAGCGCCGCCGTTGCCAGTGCTGGTCCAGCTGATTTTGCTGAACGGTATGTTGGTGCCGCCGCAGGGGCCGCTGACACAGCTCAGTGCAATGCTGGAGTCCACCCGCACTGTCACCGGTCTGGCGGTGGATGAGGTGGAAACAGGCCGCATCGGCGTGACCGAGATATCAATCGCCGGCGTGCCCGTCACAGGCGTGGGCGTGAGGCCCACGTTGTTCCCGGTGACATTGAACTGCACGGTGTCCACCCCGGCAGCAGACCCCACCTGCAGCGACAGCGCATAGCTGCTGCCGGTGTCGCTGACGGTGGTGATTACAGCGTTGGCAGGCACGCTGATGCCGCAGGCGAGCAGCACCAAGCCCGCGTTCAGCGGTGCGCGTGCTGCCAGCAAGGCGGAACGCACAGTGGTGGTTGCATCGCGCTTGCGCATCAGACGCCTGTTGCCGTGTAGACCACGGAGTTAGTGTAGGTGCCTGCCTTCCAGCTAGTTGGAGTGCCGGTCAATGCATAGGTCCAAGTCCCGGTCAACAGGGTGTTGGAGTTGATCGTGGTGGATGCGCAAGCGCCAAGATTGCCACCAGGATGAGGTAAGGAGCCAGCGGTGGTCACCTCGAAGTCGGCATTGGCCGGACCGCCAGTGCCGACCCATGTGCCGATGGCGCAATTGATATTGGCACTGGTGGCATTCGTCCAGGCAGAAACATTTACCACGTTGCCGGTGGCGGTGGTTGCCGCGGTAGGAGCCGCAGTTCCATTCCAGGGCACTACGGTGTTGTTGGCGGTCGTGGTTGGCGTGGTACCGGGAGTCGGTGGAATGGTCAGCGCGGTAGTCCAGGATACGGTGTCCTGGACGCCGTTGCTGCTGCCCACCTTGAGCAAGATCAGCTTGGGGACGACAACGCTTAGTTTGACGGTGGCGGTGGCGGTCACGGAGCCGGATCCGGTCGAGGAGTAGCCATACTGGCTTTCAGCGAGTGCCTGGCCGGTGCAGGCTACCGCAAGGGCAGCGCCCAGTGCGAGTGCATGGAGTTTTGGGTGTTTCATAGTGAGTCCTAAAAGGAGAGGGAGAAGCAAAGCGCGGGTGCGCTGGGGTTCTGCAGCATGGTCATTCCTCCACCTTGGTAATGGGGATTTCGGCGTTGGCTTCGCCACGCAACGGAACATCGACGCCCAGCACTGCGCCATCGGCTGCGCCCCAGGGCAGGGGCACGCTGTCGAGCGTGAGGCTGAGCTGATGGCGGCCTACGCCGACCATCGGGAATAAGAAGCGGCCTTCGGCATCGGTGGTGGCGCGGTAGCGCCCATCGAGCACCACCTCAATGCCTTGCGCGCCGGTTTCGTCGGGCTGGATGCGGCCATCCTTGTTGGCGTCGTAGAACACGCGGCCGCCGACACTGCCGCTGCCATTGCCGGCCATGCCGCCCGCAACAGCAAAGGGACGGCCTGTGCCGCCTTCCCAACGCAGATAGACATAGGCGGTCTTGTCGTTGCTGCGGTAGATTTGTGGGCTGGTCCAGCTGAGCACCTGGGTGGTGGCCAGCCGCGCCTGGTTGAGCAGCATGCCCAGGCCCATGCTCCAGCCATTGCCCCATTGTTTTTCTGCCAGCAGATTGCCCGACAGGCCCCGGCTTGTGGAGAGCCCACCGCTTTGCGAGGTGTAGCGCAGGTTGCCGGAAATGCTCAGCGTACTGCTGGCCCAGTAGCGGCCCTGTACCCCGGCCGTGGGGTAGCGCTGGTGGCTGCCGTTGCTGCGGTCATCGGCCCAGCCCAGCGTGGTGACCAGCTCGGGGCGCATGGTCTCGCGCTGGGCGCTGATCCAGTCCTGCTCCCACTGCAGCTCGCGCCCGGTGGCGGTGCCGTCGCCCAGCACAATCTGCTCATTGCTGCGCAGGCTCAGGCTGAAGCGCGAGCGTGGCAGCTCGCCAAAGCGGGTCTGGTAGTAGCCATAAGCGTAGAGGCTGCGCATCTTGCCATCGAGGCCAGCACCCTGGCCGTCTCCTGCATAGCGGGTCTGGTAGACGTTGAGGTTGCCGCCCAGTGCGGTGCGGCGGTCTATCTGGTAGTGGACATTGCCGTTGATGCCTACGCGTGTCTGGCCTTGCTGCGCGGGCTGGCTGCTGGCTCGTGTGCGTTCGATATCCAGGCCGGTACCCCAGCTCAGGCGACTGCTGCTGTGGTCCACGCGCCAGTACGCGCCCTGGTTGCCCGAGGTCAACAGGTAGTCGCCAAAATACAGATTGGGCCGGGTCACATAGGCGCCCCAGGCATGGCGATAGCGGCCGACGCGGGTGTCGGCCTCCAGGTAGAGGCCTTGCGCACTGCCCGAAGGGGTTTGTGCCGAGTCGCTGTGGACCGTGCTGCCAAGCACGGTGAGTCGGCTGCGCAACCCGCCATCCTGCTGTGTGGGTGAGCCATAACCCAGCGCGGCGGCCCAGCTGCTGGCTCTTTTGTTGCCACTGCCCTGGTCGTTCCACAGGCCGTAGTCCATCGGGGAAAAGTTGTTGGCCTGGTTCAGTTGACCAGCGGCATACCAGGCCCCGCCCAGGCGCTGGGTAGCGCCCACCCAGGCGATCGTGCCCTGGCTTTTCTCGAAGCCGGGGTAGGGGCCGCCCAGCAGTTCGCCGCGTGCACCCATGCCAGCGCTGAGGTTAAAGTCCGCGCCATTGATGCGGGTGGACAGCCCACGCAAGGTGCTGGTGCCTAGCATCAGCCGGTAGTTCTGGCTCAGCCCGGTCGTCAGCTCGCTGTAGCCGTCGCCGATGGTGGTGTCCATGCGGATGCCCGGCGTAATGGGCATGGCCAGGTTCTGCACGGTGATGCGCTGGCTGCTGGATTGGCGGGCATAGCCCAGTGCACCAATGCCGTTCAAGCTGTCTTGGCCGCCCTGCATGCTGCGCACATCAGCCTGCAGCAACCATTCGCCATAGTTCAGGGTTTGCTGGCGGTACTGGATGCGCTGGCCCAGTTCGGTGCCCTGCTCACTGCCCAGTCCGCCATTGTCGGAATGGGCGACACCCAGGCGGCTTTCCAGCACCCAGCTGCGCAGCCCCGGCGGCAAGGTGCTGGGGTCGACTTCTTCGGCTTCACCGGCCCGCAGGGCCGTCAGTTCATCGGCGCTCATGAAGTTGTCCTCATAGGCGGCAGGCGCGGCGTCGATGGTGGCGCGCAGCCGGGCTTGTTCGGCTTGGGCGGGGCTCAGTGACTCCACCTTGGCGCTGGCTGCTGCCTCGCTCTGCGCTTTCATCGGGAGGGCATACAAACACAGGCCCAGGGCCAAGCTCTCCCACACGGCATCCCTTGAAAGCGTCTGGAAGAGACCAGTACCGCAGTGAAAGAATGGCCGTTGGAAAACACTCATTTGTAATCAGAAGTTAGCTTTCATGGCCTGGTCTTTTGACTAAAAACACAAGCAATCAATCATAAAAGTTCGATACTTTACGTTAAGTGTGTCAGAGAACATAACAAATAGATACATGTCATCATGTAAAGAAATTTGAAGAAATTCATGAAAGTTTTTAGCTTGGTTTTGCGGTGGTTTTATGCTGAAAAACTATTATTGTTATATGTTTTTTGGATAAACAATTAATAGATAGCAAGACGGCTTTAGGCGGCAAGCCTTGCACCCATATAGACCCTTGATCTGTGTTGATGCAGACTGAGCTCCCATGACCAAAAAAACCATTCCTTCCAGGTCGAAGTGGCCCAACTGCTTCACTTGGTGACGCATTCGCTGTATTCGAACCAGGAGATTTTTTTGCGAGAGCTGATCGCCAATGCGTCGGATGCATGCGACAAGCTGCGCTTTGAAGCGCTCAATGACAGCGGTCTGTACGGCGACCAGCCCGATCTGGAAGTGCGCGTGTCCTTCGATGACAAGGCCAAGACCTTGACCATCACCGACACCGGCATCGGCATCGGCATCGGCATGACTACGCAAGAGGCCATCGACAACCTGGGCACGATCGCCAAGAGCGGCACCAAGGCCTTCATGGACAAGCCGAGCGGCGACCAGAAGGCCGATTCGCAGCTGATCGGCCAGTTTGGCGTGGGCTTTTACTCGGGCTTTATCGTGGCCGACAAGATCACGGTCGAGTCGCGCCGCGCGGGTGCGGAGGCGTCGGAAGACGTGCGCTGGACCAGCGGCGGCATGGGCGACTTAAGGCGGCGGGAATGCGCACCGAGCCTCCGGTGTCCGAGCCAATGGCGATATCGACCAGGCCCCGGCCGACGCTGACCCCGGCACCCGAGGAGGAGTCGCCAGGGATGTGCAGCACATCGGCGGCATTGCCCGGTGTGCCGAAATGGGGGGTGATGCCCACGCCCGAGAACGCGAACTCCGTCATATTCGTCTTGCCGACGATCACCGCGCCGGCAGCGCGCAGGCGCTGCACCACCGGCGCATCGTGCGTGGCCGGGGCGCTTTGGCGGCGCATTTTTGCGCCGGCGGTGGTCACCTGGCCAGCCACATCGAGCAGGTCCTTGACCGACACCAGGGCTTGCAGCGTCTATCGCAGGCGCTGCAGTAGTCTCAAGGCACGGCAGCGGTAAAGCTCAGCTGCCCACTGTAATTGCCGGCTGTGCGACTGATGGCGCTGTTGTAGCCAAAGGTCCAGTTGGCCGTCCGGATGGTGACCAGGCTGTTGACGGTGCCGGTGCCGCCCCCGGTGACATTGACGCTGGTGCCGGTGCCGCTGGCCGGAAGGGTGGGAGCCGGCAGGGCCGCGTCGCTGCTGGTGATGCTGACCATGTTCATCGGAATGGTGTTGCTGCCGCTGGTCAGCGGGGTGGTGACCGTGGCATAGACGCTGACCTGGCCGCCATTGCTGCGCACCTCGACCGGCAGCACATTGCCGCTGGCGGTGACGGCAAATGCGGGCGCTGCGCCGTTCCAGTTGACGGCGGTGTTGTTGCCATTGATGGGCGTGATGGGTACCGCAGGAATGGTGGGGCTTAGGTTAAAACCCACCTGTGAGGTGGTGCCGCCGGGTGTGGGCCAGGCGCCATCGCCGATGCGGAAAAACACATACTTGTCGATCTGGATGGAAAAGTTCAGCGCCACCGCCGGGGTGTTGCGTGGCAGGTTGCCGGTGCCAGAGGTGGCACTGCCTGCCTGCGCCGCTGGGCACAGGGCAGTCAGCACCAGTGGCAGCAGCGCATGGCGCAACAGCTTCAGTGGGCAGCGCTGCGTGCTCATTGGAAATCCGCATTCAGCTTGAAGCTGCCCTTGTCCCAGTCCAGCAGGCCACTGGCCTTGATGGGGTAGCTGGGCTGAATGGCAGGCTGTCCATCTTCGCCCTTGGGGACCAGCGCCAGGTGGCGGGTCTGGCCGGGCATGATGGGGGTGCCTTCCACGGCCAGCATAAAGTCGCGACCCTTGGCATCCTTGGCGTCCACCGTGCCTTCGAGGCGGCCATGGGCATCACCGCTGTTGCGCACGGTGATGGCCGGGCTGCGCGTGCCGGCAATGTCGCGCATGCCGATCTGCTGCACTTCAAGCTTGGGCTCGGCGCCGCCCAGCATCACATAGACGGCCACGGCAATGCGGCCGGTGACCGGCAGACTCAGGCTGGCGCCCCCGCTCTGGATGATGGTCTGCTGGGCGGGCTCCACCCCTTCGATGGCGATCATGAAGCGGCATTCACCACGCGGCGCATCGGCCGGCGGCGTGATCTGGAAGCGAAAGGCCTGCTTGGTCTGCGCTGGCACTTTGACGGTGCGGCGCTCCAGCGCTACCCAGGGGCGGCAACTGCCGGGCAGCAACTCATCGTGGTAGGTAATCTGGCCTTCTTCCGAGTAGCTCCAGTCCAGTGTCCGTACCGACAAGGCTGTTGCTGCCGAGCCCAGGTTGTGCAGGTCAATGGACTGGCCAATGCGCTCGCCGTTTTTGGCACTCAGCTCAAAGCGCGACGGGGCGATCGCCATCTCGAACGGGGCGGCATGGGTCAGGCAACTGACCAGGGGCAAGGCCAGGGACAGCGAGTGGCGGAAAAAGCGGAAAACGGTCATGGCTGGGTCTCTATCTCAAAATAGGATTCAAAGCGCAGGCTGCCGCCCTGGCCCATCTGCAACTGGCGTTGGTCCAGGCGCAGCTGCAAGTCAAAACTCTCGGTGATCCAGGGCGCACGCACCACGCCGCTCCAGACCAGCACGCGGTCGCCGGGCCGGCCCATGCCGCCCTGGAACAGCCCGCTGCTGCGCCATTGCACCTGCATGCCCATGGGCGAGCGCAGGCCGGCTACCGCCAACGGGATGACGTAGTAAATGCGGGCCTGCTTGCCCACATAGGCGGCGGTGGCCAAGCGGTATTCCACATGTCCGAAAGGCAGGCTGATGGTGTTCGGATCCAGCATCTGCGCATTGCGAAAATCCGAGTTGATCTGGGGACGTGGGGAGCTGGAGTCGTCCAGCCGGGTGGCCTGGGCATGGGCGCCTTGGCCGCAGGCGCCGGCCATGGCCAATAGAGCAGCACAACAGCGAAGGCGAAAGCTGGGCATGGACCCGTCTCCTTATTCCATCGACGCGGTGAAATACACCGTGCCCCGGTAGATCCCTGCCGGGTAGAACGTGTCGTTGGCATAGCTGAATGTCATGCGCGTGGCATTCATGTTGCGCGTCTGGTACGTCCAGGTGCCCAGACAAAGAATGATGATCGGAATCGAGCAGATGTTGGCATTGGCGTTGAAGCTGGCGATCTGTTGGTTGGTCGCACCGTTGAACTGACCGCTCTGAATATCTCCGGCTGCCGAGCCACTGCTGTTGCTGACTGTCCAACTGATCTTGCTGAACGGGATGACGGTGCTGCCACAGGCGCCGCTTTGGCAGACCAGGCCGGCGCTGGAGTCCACCCGCAAGGTGACGGGCCGGGCGACTTCCGAAGCAATGATCGGGCGCACCGGCGTGACCGAGATATCAATGGCGGGTGAGCCGGTGACGGCGGTGGGTGTAAGGCCCGCATTGTTGCCTGAGACATTGAACTGCACCGTATCGGTACCGGCAGCAGATCCCACCTGCAGCGACAGCGCATAGTTGGCGGTGCTTGCGCTGTCGCTGACCGTGATGATGACGGCGTTGGCGGGCACCGTGATGCCGCAGGCGAGCAGTACCAGCCCCGCACTCAGCGGTACGCGTGCTGCCCGCAGGGCGGCACGCGCGGCGGTGGTTGCATCGCGCTTGCGCATCAGACGCCTGTCGCCGTATAGGTGACGGAGCCGGTGTAGGTGCCGGCGCTCCAGGCGGTGGCCGTGCCGGTCAGCGCATAGGTCCAGGTGCCACTCAACAAGGTGTTGGGGGTGAGCGTGGTGGATGCGCATGCGCCCAGGTTGGCGCCGGGATGGGGGACCGGCGTTGCACCTGCTGCTGTCACGGTGAAGTTGGCATTGGGTGGGCCGCCTGCGGCCGGGCTCCAGGCACCCACGGCGCAATTGATGTTGGCAGTGCCGGCATTGGTCCAGGCAGCCACCGACAGCACGTTGCCTGTAGGGGTGACGGCCACGGTGGGCGCGGTGCCATCCCAGGGCACCTGGACGTTGTTGGCGGTGGCCGTGGGCGTGGTGCCGGGGGTGGGCGGAATGGTCAGCGTTGCGTTCCAGGTGACGGTGTCCTGGACGGCATTGCTGGAACCCACCTTGAGCAGGATCAGCTTGGGGATGACCACGCTCAGGTTGACCTTGGCGGTGGCGGTCACGGTGCCCGTACCGGCCGAGGAGAAGCCGTATTGGCTTTCCGCCAAGGCATGGCCGGCGTAGGCCAGCGCCAGGGCAGATCCCAGCGCCAATGCTTTCAATTTTGGGTGTTTCATGGTTCGAGTCTTTCAAGAGAGCAAGCGCCTGAGCGCCGGGGTTTGGCCCACACCGTGCACGGGGTGCGCAAGCGGGGGCCTGGGTTCTGCTGCATGGTTAGTCCTCCACCTTGGTGATGGGGATCTCGGCGTTGGCTTCGCCACGCAGCGGAACATCGACGCTCAGTACCGTGCCGTCGGCAGCGCCCCAGGGCAGGGGCACGCTGTCGAGCGTGATGCTGAGCTGATGGCGGCCTACGCCAACCATCGGGAAAAAGAAGCGGCCTTCGGCATCGGTGGTGCTGCGGTAGCGGCCGTCCAGCACCACCTCAATGCCTTGTGCGCCGGTTTCATCGGGCTGGATGCGGCCATCCTTGTTGGCGTCGTAGAACACGCGGCCGCTGACACTGCCGCTGCCATTGCCAGGCATGCCGCCGGCGACGGCAAAGGGCCGGCCGGTGCCGCCTTCCCAGCGCAGGTAGACATAGGCGGTCTTGTCGTTGCTGCGGTAGATCTGCGGGCTGGTCCAGCTGAGCACCTGGGTGGTAGCCAGACGCGCCTGGTTCAGCAGCACGCCCAGGCCCATGCTCCAGCCATTGCCCCACTGCTTTTCTGCCAGCAGATTGCCGGACAAGCCCCGGCTGGTGGAGAGCCCACCGCTTTGCGAGGTGTAGCGCAGGTTGCCGGAAATGCTCAGCGTACTGCTGGGCCAGTAGCGGCCCTGCACGCCGGCCGTGGGGTAGTGCTGGGTGATGCCGTTGCTGCGGTCGTCCGCCCAGCCTAGGGTGGTGACCAACTCAGGACGCATGGTCTCGCGCTGGGCACTGATCCAGTCCTGCTCCCACTGCAGCTCACGGCCGGTGGCGGTGCCATCGCCCAGCACAATTTGCTCATTGCTGCGCAGGCTCAGGCTGAAGCGCGAGCGTGGCAGCTCGCCAAAGCGGGTCTGGTAGTAGCCATAGGCATAGAGGCTGCGCATCTTGCCATCCAGGCCACCGCCCTGGCCGTCGCCCGCATAGCGGGTCTGGTACAGGTTGAGGTTGCCGCCCAGCGTGGTGCGGCGGTCCAGCTGGTAGTGCAGATTTCCGCTCAGCCCCACGCGGGTCTGGCCTTGCTGGGCCGGCCAACTGCTGGCGCGCATGCGCTCCACATCTACCCCCGTGCCCCAGCTCATGCGGCTGGTACTATGGTCCATGCGCCAGTAAGCGCCTTGCGTGCCCGAGGGCAGCAGGTAGTCACCAAAATGCAGATTGGGGCGGGTGACATAGGCACCCCAGGTATGGCGGTAGCGGCCCAGCTTGATGTCTGCCTCCAGGTACAGGCCTTGTGCGCCGCCAGAAGGGGTTTGTGCCGAATCGCTGCTTGTGCTGCTGCCCAGCGCGGTCAGTCGGCCGCGCAATGCGCCGTCCTGCTGCGTGGGCGATCCATAGCCCAGTGCTGCAGCCCAGCTGCTGACCCGCTTGCTGCCGCTGCCCTGGTCGCTCCAGAGGCCATAGTCCACCGCTGCAACGTTATTGGCCTGGTTCAGTTGGCCGGCGGCATACCAGGCGCCACCCAGGCGCTGGGTGGCGCCTACCCAGGCGACTGTGCCCTGGCTCTTCTCGAAGCCGGGATAGGGGCCGCCCAGCAAATCGCCCCGCTGGCCCATGCCGGCGCTGATGTCAAAGTCCACGCCATAGATGCGGGTGGACAGGCCCCGCACGGTGCTGGTGCCCAGCATCAGGCGGTAGTTCTGGCCCAGGCCCCGGGTCAGCTCGCTGTAGCCGTCGCCGATGGTGGTATCCATGCGGATGCCCGGTGTCACGGGCATAGCCAGGTTCTGCACGGTGATGCGCTGGCTGCTGGATTGGCGGGCATAGCCCAGGGCGCCAATGCCATTGAAGGCGTCTTGGCCGCCATGCATGCTGCGCACATCGGCCTGCAGCAGCCACTCGCCATAGTTCAGGGTTTGCTGGCGGTACTGGATGCGCTGGCCCAGCTCGGTGCCGCTTTGGCTGCCCAACGGGCCGTTGTCGGAACGGGCGATGCCCAGGCGGCTCTCCAGCACCCAGCTGCGCAGCCCCAGCGGCAAGGTGCTGGGGTCGACTTCTTCGGCTTCACCGGCCCGCAGGGCCGTCAGTTCATCGGCGCTCATGAAGTTGTCCTCGTAGGCGGCGGGCGCCGCCTCGATGGTGGCGCGCAGCCGGGCCTGCTCTGCCTGGGCAGCGCTCAGTGACTCCACCTGGGCACTGACTGCCTGATCGTTCTGTGCTTGGGCTAGGGACACATGCCCACCAAGCACCAGCACCCACATCCCCCAAGCGGCAAGCCCTGTAAACGCCTGGAAGAAACCAGTGCCGCTGTACAAGGGATGCCGCTCAACAACATTCATTTGTAATTAAAAGTTAACTAACGTTGAGTTTATTTTGCGCGGATGCCACCAATCAAATGTCAAGATTTGATACACAACGTTAAGTGTGTCAGGGGAGATAACATTGAAGTGGGATGGCGCGTAGAAAGAAAATGAAAAATCTCCTCTACGGGTGATCATGATCATTTATCAGCGATCTATGTCATAAATCTTTGCTTGATATAGATTGTTTTGATAAGCAATTCCTAAAATGACGGTATACCTTGAAGCGGCGCGGTCTGCACCCATATAGACCCTTGATCTGTGTTGATGAAGACTGAGCTCCCATGACCAAAAAAACCCATTCCTTCCAGGCCGAAGTGGCCCAACTGCTTCACCTGGTGACGCATTCGCTGTATTCGAACCAAGAGATCTTCTTGCGCGAGCTGATCTCCAATGCGTCGGATGCATGCGACAAACTGCGCTTTGAAGCACTCAATGACAGTAGTTTGTACGGCGACCAGCCTGAGCTGGAAGTGCGCGTGTCCTATGACGACAAGGCCAAGACCCTGACCATCACCGACACCGGCATTGGCATGACCACGCAAGAGGCCATCGACAACCTGGGCACGATCGCCAAGAGCGGCACCAAGGCCTTCATGGACAAGCTCAGTGGCGACCAGAAGGCAGATTCGCAGCTGATCGGCCAGTTCGGCGTGGGCTTTTACTCGGGCTTCATCGTGGCCGACAAGATCACCGTCGAGTCGCGCCGCGCGGGTACGGAGGCGTCGGAAGGCGTGCGCTGGACCAGCGGCGGCATGGGCGACTTTGAGGTCGAGCAGATCGACCGTGCCCAGCGCGGCACCAGCATCACCCTGCACCTGCGCGAGGACGCGCAGGACTTCTTGAACGGCTACAAGCTCAAGGAAGTGATCGCCAAGTACTCCGACCACATCAGCCTGCCCATCCTGATGGAAAAGGAAGAGTGGAACGAGGGCGAGAACGACCAGCCCGGCGAGATGGCCAAGACCGGCGAGTGGGAAACCGTGAACAAGGCCAGCGCCTTGTGGACCCGCGCCAAGAAGGACATCACGCCCGAGCAGTACCAGGACTTCTACAAGGCCATCAGCCATGACTACGAAGACCCGCTGACCTGGAGCCACAACCGCGTCGAAGGCAATACCGAGTACACGCAGCTGCTCTACATCCCCGCCAAGGCGCCGTTTGACCTGTACCAGCAGGGCAAGCACGCGGGCATCAAGCTCTACGTCAAGCGCGTCTTCATCATGGACGATGCCCAGGCGCTGATGCCGCAGTACCTGCGCTTTGTCAAAGGCGTGATCGACTCGGCCGACCTGCCGCTGAACGTGAGCCGCGAGCTGCTGCAGGAAAGCCGCGATGTGCGCCTGATCCGCGATGGCTCGGTCAAGCGCGTGCTGTCCATGCTCGAGGACCTGGCCCGCCATGACAAGCCCCAGCCAGCGGCCGAGGGCAGCGATGGCGTGGTGGATGTGGTGAGCGAAGACGACAAGGCCAAGGAGGGCAAGTACAGCCGCTTCTACGGCGAGTTTGGCGCCGTGCTCAAGGAAGGCCTGGGCGAGGACATGGGCAACAAGGAGCGCATCGCCAAGCTGCTGCGCTTTGCATCGACCACGCAGGAAGGCCTGAACACCTCGTTTGCCGACTACAAGGCGCGCATGAAAGAGGGCCAGGACGCCATCTACTACATCACCGCCGACACCTTGGCCGCGGCCAAGAGCAGCCCGCAGCTCGAAGTGTTCAAGAAAAAGGGCATCGAGGTGCTGCTGATGACCGACCGGGTCGACGAGTGGGCGCTGAACTTCCTGCAGGACTTTGATGGCACGCCGCTGCAATCGGTGGCCAAGGGCGCTGTCGATCTGGGCAAGCTGCAAAACGACGAAGAGAAGAAAGCCGCCGAAGAAGCCGCCGAAGCCTTCAAACCGGTGCTGGCCCAGCTCAAGGAAGCCTTGAAGGACCGTGCTGATGACGTGCGTGCCACCAGCCGCCTGGTGGACTCGCCCGCTTGCCTCGTGGTCTCGGACAGCGGCATGAGCCTGCAACTGGCGCGCCTGCTCAAGCAGGCCGGCCAGCCAGCGCCCGAATCCAAGCCGGTGCTGGAGGTCAATCCGGAGCACCCGCTGGTCAAGAAGCTGGACGGCTCTGTGCACTTCCACGACCTCGCCCAGATCCTGTTTGACCAGGCGGTGCTGGCCGAAGGCGGTTTGCCCGACGACCCTGCCGCCTACGTCAAACGGGTGAATGCTCTGCTGGCATAAAAGCAGCAGTACACCGCATAAAAATCCCCGCCGGTCGAAAAACCGGGCGGGGATTTTTTTATCTGTCGCCTGGCAGTTGCATGGTATGTGCTGCAGATGGATATTTCTCTGATGCCGCAGCACTGGCCATCTGCTTGGTTTTTTAAAATCCCGATTGATTATTTTCTTTTGTCGCCCAAGGGGAGTACTTACTTTCACCTGTAAATATTTTCCCAATACCCGACAAAATAAAAGTTAAGAATTGTTGACATATGGGGAGGCAGAACTTCTCAGCGGACCATGGGCCGTCTCTGGATTTCTCAACACTGTATCTAATTGTTTTATTCACTCGGCGCCAGCCTGCCGAGAGGACGCCAAAGACGCTGCAGCACGAAGGTGCTGGTCTGCTTTCCAGCCATGGGCAGCAAGTGCCTTTGTCTCGGCGCTGGCCACGCCTTCAAACAGTGCCTGCTTGTCGTAGATCTGTTATTTGCTAGGTAAATCAAGTTATTGCGAAGTGATCCCCAGGAGACTGCGGAATGCGCTGCCGCGCCACCGGTGCAGCGCTTGGCGGCCCCTGCCTTCACCCTGCACCGCTTGCCGACGCTGGCGCACAGAGCCCAGCGCATGGCAGAGCCCTCGCGCGGCCATCGGAAATGCTATGGCCGGTGCTGCATCGTTTTGCTGCATCATTTTTATATAGTCAATAAATTTATTAAAAGTTTATTGCATATATAGCTTGAATCCCGGTGCTACATTCGCAGCCCTTGTTGTCAGGTACAGCAGGCCTCTAAGGTTTCGTGACTACCGCTGGGCTTTATCTCTGTGATGGCCCGGAAAATATTTGGTATGTAGCGAAAACCTTTTATTTCACTGAACACGCAAGCCGTTATCTCTGTTTTTTCAGGAGAGGGCGGAGCTTTGCCTTTTTTTAGCAGGACGTTGAAAGTGTTACTCCCGTATCGATCGCCGCCGCTACGCAGCCCCTTGCGATGCAGCGTTGCCCTTGCCTTGGTCTCTGGTCTGCTTCCGGCGGTGGCCGCTGCGCAGTCGACCCGCTACGACATCTTTGTGAACCATGACGCCTTTGTGGCCCAGACCGGGGCCGTGGCGGAGAGCGGGTCGGTCGACGGCCCGGTGGGCGCCGACTTTGTCTACCGCGCCAAGGTCAAGCTCAATGGCGGCAGCGGCGAGGTCGCCAATGTGTCGCTGCTGCAGCAGCTGCCAGCGGGCGCCATTTTTCAGGAAATCGTCGCGCCCGCCGGCGTGCAATGTGCCCAGCCGCTGCCCAAGGCCGGCGACACCATCGAGGCAGGCGCTGCGCTGGCATGCAATCTTGCGTTGGTGACGGCGACCGATTTTGTCGCGGTGGACTTTCGCGTCAAGCTGCCCAGCGCGGGGACGGACTGGACGGCGCAGGCGTCTGCCTCCAGCCCCGACAACGCGGATCCGGATGCGGGCGAGGCGGCCCCCAACCACAGCCGCATCGAGCGCACGATCACCACCTATGAGCGCGCCGATCTGGCCGTACAGATCCTCGCGCCAGTGAATGGCGCAAGCCACACCCAGGGCGACAAGGTCGACTACCAGCTGCAGGTGCGCAATGCCGACTCGCCCTATGCCTTTGCGCTCAAGGCGGGTGAAAAGGCCCAGCTGCGTTTTCCGCAGCCCGAGGGCACCGAGTTCCAGGGCAGCCCGGGCGGCGATGGCTGGGTGTGCAAGCTGGCCGAAGACACGAGCGCCAACCAGCCCGTGCCGGTATGGAGCTGCAGCTACACCGTGCCTGATGGCCAGTCCGTTGGCCGTGGCCAGGATTTGCCGCTGCTGAGCGTGCCCTTGCTGGTCAAGACCAGCGGCGGCCAGGTGGCCAGCGCGGTGTCGGTGTCGGGCGAGACCGCCACCGGTCAGCTGTTTCTGGATGCCGACCCTGACAACAACACCGATGATGTGCAGATCCAGGTCCAGCCCAATGTGAACCTGGACATGGCGCTCACCAAGGTCGTCAATCCCAAGGTGCTGGACAAGCAGGCCAGCGCGCCTGTGCCGGTCACCTACACGCTGAGCGCCAAGCGGGTCGCCGGTGAATTGGTGCCGCAGGACATTGTCGTCACCGACACCCTGCCGGCTGGTGTCAGCTTTGCGTCTGCTGCTGGAGTGGACTGGATCTGCAGCAACAACGCGCAAGTGGTCCGCTGCCAGTACAGCGGTGCCTTTACCCCGAACCTGCCGCAGATCACGGTCAAGGCCTTGGTGGATGTGTCTTCGGTGGCGGCAGAGAGCGTCATCAATAACGCGGCCGAGGTCTCGGCCAGCAATGAGCCGCCCGCCAATGTGGGCGCCAACAACCAGGCGCAGGCGAGCGTGCTGGTCAGCAACAAGGTCAATCTGGCGCTGAGCAAAAGCACGACGGCGTCGGTGATTGCCTCCGGCCAGGAATACCAGTACGCGATCAAGATCAAGAACAATGGGCCGCTGGATGTGCTGCCCGGCCAGACCATGACGGTGACCGACCAGCTCGACGGCCAACTGCAGTTTCTGGGTGTGGCCGCCGGGTCGCCCTGGGTCTGCAGCCCCGCAAGCGGCACGGCCACTGACCTGGGGAAACTGCTGACCTGCACCTTCAGCGGCGGCATTGCCGCTGGTAGCAGCTCGGAGCTCTTGCTCAATGTGGTGGCCCACATCGATGCGGCAAACGGCCAGTTTGCCTCCATCGCCAACGGCGCTGCACTGGTGGGTATGCAGGGACGTGACGGTGCGCCGCTGGGCCAGATCGTGAGCAGCAACAAAGTCAACATATCCGAGCGCCAGGCCGACCTGTCGATCAGCAAGTCTGCGGTGATCACAGATGGCGCGAAGGCCTCGGGTGCCGAGGTGGTCTACACCCTGCGCGTGAAAAACGATGTGCCCGAGAATGCGCGCAATCTAGACCTGCAGGCTGCGCAAACCGTCACGGTGACCGATGTCATCGGCAACCTGCTGACCGACGCCAGCGCAGGCGTACTGGGTGTGAAAGCCTATGACAACAGCCGCTATCTGACGGCCGAGGTGCAAATGCCTGAGGTGTCGCAGGCCCAGATGCTGGGTTTGAAGGCGGGCAGCACTGCCGCCTCCGATGGCTGCAGCATTTCGGGTGACAACCACCAGAAGTCTGCGACCGTCAGCTGCACCCTGCGCAACCTGCCTGCCGACCCGGATGTTGCGTATCTGGTCGTCATCAAGGCGCGCCAGTATGTGGACCCCCAGGAAGATGCCACGCAGACCAACACCATTGTCAATGTGGCCGATGTGAGCTCGCCCGACACGGCGGAGTTCAACACCGCCAACAACCGTGCGCAGGCCTCGGTAGTGCTCGAAGCACTGACCGATCTGACCGTGACCAAGCAGGCCGCACCCGAGAGCGCTGCCGCTGGCCAGGCGATCACCTACACCTTGACAGCCAAGAACAGCGGCCCCTCGCAGGCGCGCCAGGTCCGCGTGACCGATCGCCTGCCGCTGAACACCATCTTGGTGGGCTCTGCGCCCAGCATCAGCGGTGGCAGCTGCAGCTTGAGCGGCGGCGCCAGGTTTGCCGCTGGCCTGGAGATCACCGAAGCCAACCGCACGATGACCTGCGTCTGGACCGATGCGCTCGCCGAGAACGCGCAAAAGACCGTCAGCTACCAGCTGCGCTCGCCTGCCAAGGACTACCCGCCTCAGCTGGACAACAGCGTCGTCGTGGCCTCGGTCACGCCGGAGACGGACCTGGGCAACAACAGCGCCAACGAAACCGTGCCGCTGGGCAAGCCCCAGGTCGATGTGCTGGTGAACATGCGCCACACCAACGACGGCATCCCGCTGGACACCGGCAAGACCCAGTACACGATCACGGTGACCAACAGCGGTGCATCGCAGTCCTATGCGACGGGGGTGCAGATGGTGGACCAGTTCCCGGCAGCGGGATCGACGGCCGACTTCCGCTTTGTCTCGCTCGACAGCGTGCAGCTGGCCAATGGGGATAGCCGCATGGGTCTGGACAGCTGTACCGTGCCGGCCGCCGGCGCGCTGGCGGGCAGCCTGGTCTGTGATTTCCCCTGGTTGGCGCCCAATGAATCGGTGGCGATCAAGTTCACGATGGAGCCCGCTGCACTGCTCGATGGCCGTGCCGTAGGCACCGTCAACCACAGCGCAACCGTGAAGGCCGATGTGGAAGTGCTCGACGGCATGGATGTCAGCAAGAATAACCAGACCACGGACCGCACCTCCACCTATGACCCGGCGCAAATCTCGCCCGATGAGCTGGACAAGCTGCGCTATGTGGACCTGTCGCTGACCAAGACCAGCTCGGCCACCAGCGCCGTCGATGTGGGCGATCTGATCGCCTACACCTTGACGGTGAAGAACGAGGAAGACCCGGCAGCCAGCCCGCGCAATGACCTGGTGAACGGCCAGGCGGTCGTCAGCGATGTGCTGCCCGAAGGCCTGGCGCTGGAAGGCGCGGCCCCTGCCGGCTGCAGCTATGACGAGGCCACGCGCGCCTTGCGCTGCGAGATCACCACGCTCCATGCCGGTGAGCAAGTGGCCTTCCCCTTCAGCGCCAAGCTGCTCTCGCGTACCGAAGGGCAGACCCTGGTGGTCAACAGCGCCCGCCTGACGAGCCCCGGCGATACCGACGAGACCAACAACGACAGCCACACCGAGACGCCGCTGGCGCTGGTGGACCTGGCGTTGACCAAATCGGTGGACAAAGCCCAGGCCGCCGCAGGCGATGCGCTGACCTACACCTTGACCGTTGTGAACAACGGCCCGGCCGACAGCCGCGAGGCCAGCGTGACCGATGTCTTGCCAGAAGGCCTGGTCTTTGTGCAAGCCTCGCCGGCCTGCCGTTTTGACGCAGGCAGCCGCACGCTGGACTGTGCGCTGGAGCCGCTGGCCGTGGGTGCGTCTGTGAGCTTGACGGTGGAGACCACCGTGGATGCCGCGCTGCAAGGCCCGGCCAGCCTGGTCAATACCGCCGTGGTGGACCTGCCCGGCGATAGCGACCCGAGCAACAACGAAAGCTCGGCGACCACGACCATTGCTGGCAAGGACAATGGCGGCGGCGAAGGCCGGCCCGGTGACCAGACGGCGGTGCCGGTGCCTGCCTTGGCCCCCGGCGCGCTGCTGCTGATGGCGCTGGCCATGGCTGGCCTGGCCGCACTGCGACTGGGACGCCGCAGCTGATAAGGCTATGCCATAGGATTTGCCTCCAGCACCCCAGCCGCGCATAGCCATGCGCGGCTTTTTTGTGCGTGGGGGATTTGCCGCACGAACACCAGTTGTTGACAGAGGCATTTCCCCCGGCCAGAACTTTAACGGCTATATTTGCTCCTACGTCCACTTCGACGACAGCAGGCACGTACCATGGTTCGCTTCTTTTTTGTATTTCTGGGGCTGCAGCTCACTTTGTTTGGTCTCAATATGCTCAGCTGGGTGCAAAAGCACCTGGTGGAGCCCTGGACGGCAATGTTGGCGCAGATCTGCGCCTTTTTGGTGACCTGGTTTGACAAGTCTGCCGTGGCCGAAGGCAAGGTGCTGTGGAACCATGCCACCAATTTTGGCGTGTCGATCGAGGCCGGTTGCAATGGCATCGAGGCCTGCATTGTGTTGTTTGCCGCCATCATGGCTTTTCCGTCGAGCTGGCGCCACAAGCTCATCGGCCTGGTGCTGGGCTTTATCGCGGTGCAAGCGGTCAATATCGTGCGCGTGATCAGCCTGTTCTACCTGGGCCAATGGAACATGACGGCCTTCAACTTTGCCCATGAGTACCTGTGGCAGGCGCTGATCATGCTGGACGTGCTGGTCGTCTGGCTGGTCTGGGTGCGTGCCGGCCAGCGCGCCAAGCGGGCAGAGGATGGCTCGGACCAACCGCCTCCCTCGGGCTCGGGGGCCGAGCCCACGCTGGCAGCCGCCTGATTTGAACCGGCCAGCAGTGCAAGCACTGCTGGCTTTTTTCCATAGGCACGAGAAGAAGCACAGAGCCCCCAGGAGGGCGGATACAGAGGAAGAGGGATGAAGCGCTTGAACCCGATACAGCGATTTGCGCTGCTGGCCTTTGCCGGCATCATCGTGCTGACCACCTTGTGGGTGCAGCTGTCGCCGTGGATGAGCTACCCGGTGGCGGTGATCTCCAAGGAAGGCATGCTGGACCTGGCTGCGGGCTGGGTCAAGCAGGTGCATATTGCGCCCGGCAAGATCGAGGTCGACACCTCGGTGGGTGTCGCCAATGCCAACACCGGTGGCCGCTGGGCCGAGATCTCGGTCGATGGCGACCCGGGCCGCTATGCCTACGGCTTTCCGATCTTCTTGGCACTGCTGCTGGCTGCCTGGCGCAAGGGCCGCATCTGGCGCGCGGTGCTAGGCTATGTGATCTTGCTGCCGTTCCAGGCGTTCAGCATCTCCACCAGCTTGCTGATGCAGATGGTGCTGGCCACCAACCTCGACCTGCGCCTGCTCAAGATCTCGCAGACCCAGCTGGACTTGCTCGCCTATGGCTACCAGCTGGGCAGTCTGGTGCTGCCCACCCTGGTGCCGTTTTTGCTGTGGCTGTGGCTGGACCGCCAGTTTGTCAACGAGGTGCTGGTCGAGGCCTGGAAGAAAAACATCCAGCCCAAGCTGGCGCCGCGCCCCACCGTAGTACGCCCCCCGCCACCACCACCGCCTGAGCAGGTGATCCGCCCGGCCGAGAGCGGTCCCGAGATCTCGCACGAGATCAGCATCACCTTGCCGCCGCGCAAATAAGGCTAGTGCTTGGCAGCGGGCGCCGGCACTGGGGTGCGCCAGGTGGCCAGCGCCAGCGCCGTGGACAGCAGCGCAAACACTGCACAAAACACGAGCAGCGCGCGCGACAGGCCCACCTGGTCGGACAGCCAGCCAATCCCCAGAATCGGCAAGATCGTGCCCACATAGCCAATGACCAGGTAGGTGGCCAGCAGGCCGGCCCGGTTGTCAGCCCGCGCCACCCGGTTGACCACCGAGATACCGCCCAGGTTGCATAGGCCATGGCCGAGTGCAGCGCTCAGCACGCAGAGCAAGAACACCGCCGGCGAGCTGGCAAACACATTGGCGATCAGCAGCAGATTGCACAGCGCCAGCGCGCCATAGCCGGTGATCAGCACCTTGCGGGTGACAAAGCCCTTGGCGGCATACTGCGAGGCGGCCGACAGCAGCAGGATGAAGCCGATCGACGGCCCGCTGATGGCCGGCCCGTGCCAGGGCAGCATGCTTTGCATAAAGCTGGGCGCGAGCGAGGCAAACAGGCTGAACATGCCAAAGGCACAGAAGGCGCCCATCGACGCCAGGCCGTAGCGGCGCAGCGCCGCGCGTTCGGGGAAGGTGAGGCGCGGCATCAGCTGGCGCAGGCCAAAACTGCTGCTGGCAGGCGCCGGCTGCAGGTGGGCCGGCAACTGCACCTGGAACAGCGAATAAATCGCCAAGGCGCTCAGCAGCAGGGACGGCAGATAGGCGCTGCGCAGCGGAAAAGGCGCCCATTGCGCGACCAGGCCACCAACAATGGGCCCCAGGCCAAAGCCAAAGGCAATCGTCAGGCTGGTGGTGGCAGCGGCCCGCTGCGTGTCGCCGCTGGTGTTGAGCTGGGTCAGGCCCAGCGAGGCCGAGGTGGTGATCATCCCCGAGGCCAGGCCAATGATGATGCGGCTCAAGCCAAACACCTGCATGTTCCAGGCCAGTGCCGACAGCAGCACGCCTGCGCTCATCAGCATCACCCCCGCGCGCAGCACCTTGAAAAAACCATAGCGGGTCGTGATCGCGCCCAGCAGCATCAGGCTGGTGAGCGCTGCGGCCATATAGAGCACAAACACCTGGGTGATCGCGCTGGGCGGCAGCTGCCACTGGGCCTGGTAGAGCGGGTAGAGCGGGCTGGCCAGCGCCGTGCCCATGACGCCGACGCACATCGAGAAGCACACCCAGAAATAGGGCGGCCATTGGTATTTCATGATCAGAACTTGGGGCGGGGCTGCGGTGGCAGCAGCAGGCCAGCGGCGGGTGGCGGCTGGCCCGGAAAGGACGGTGGCCTGGATTGTAGGGAGTCAGGCCCGGCATGTCCCCGCGCTGTCGGGGTGCCCATCGCTGGGCGTAGGACATCGGAATGCAATGTCCTTGCGCCAGAGGCTGGTGTGGCAATCGCTGTTAAAAATAGCCATGATCCGAATGCCTGCCATGCGCTCTTTCCTCTCCCACCCCTGCCGTGCGGCCGCTGCCGCCTTGTCCGTGGCTGCGCTGTCCGCCTGCTCGCCCTATGTGGGTGTGGGTGTGCCGGTGGGGCCGTTCTCGGTCGGCGTGGGGCTGGGCAGTGGTGGGGTCAGCGCCGGGGTGGGCACGGGCGTGGGCCCTGTCGGTGTCGGCGTAGGGGTCAACCAGCGCGGCCAGGTGACGGGCAATGCAGGTGTCGGGGTCGGCACCTCCGTCGGGGGCGCCCAGGTGGGCGTGGGGGTGGGCACCGGCACGGTGCTGTATGACCCGGCAGCGCCCGCATCTGCCCCCGCTGCTGCACCTAACCATGCCCAGGCCGCACAGCCCGGCGTGGTCGTGCCTGGCGTGGTCAACCCACCCAGGGGTGAGCATGATGCCCAGCTGCAGTGGCGCGGTGCTGATGGGCAACTGCTGCCCGACTGCCGCTTGAGCAACCGCTGTTAGAGCCGCGAACACAACCCTTGATACGTCGTTGCCTCGCCGGCCGCGCCAAGCCTTGTCGTACTACTGTACTGCCTGCGGCTTGACGCCTAGTCGGGGACGCCTAGTCGGGGACGCCTAGTCTCAATCGCAAACCTTTGGTTTGCTGGGCCATGTTAGCGGCTCTTTAAAAAACGGGTGGCGCTTAAACGTACAGCGGCGGCTCATCCATCGCGATGAGCTGCGCCTGCAGCATCTGGGTTTGCTCCTGCCAGTAGGCCTCGCTGCCAAACCAGGGGAAGTGGATCGGAAAGATCGGGTCGTCAAAGCGCCGCGCCAGCCAGGCGCTGTAGTGGATCAGGCGCAGCGTGCGCAGCGGCTCGATCAGTGCCAGCTCGCGCCGGTCAAAGGGGCGGAACTGTTCATAGCCTTCGACCAGCGTCGACAGCTGCGCGCTTTGCTGCTGGCGGTCGCCCGACAGCAGCATCCACAGGTCCTGCACGGCCGGGCCGCTGCGCGTGTCATCGAGGTCGACAAAATGCGGGCCGCCGCCCTGGTGCTCGGGCGGCACCCACAGCACATTGCCCGGGTGGCAGTCGCCATGCAGGCGCAGGCTGCGGTAGCTGCCTGCGGCAAAGTGGCCGCTGCCGTTGCCCGGGTCGATGATCTCGCAGATCTTGTCGGTGGCGCGGCGGCAGGCATCGCTCCAGGCGCTGCGCTGGCCGGGCGGGATGGCGCCATGGGCCATCAGCCAGTCGTGGGGCTCGCGGGCAAAGTCCTGGGCGTTGATGCTGGGGCGGTGCACAAAGGGCCGGGCCTCACCCACGGTGTGGATGCGGGCCAGAAAGCGCCCCACCCATTCGAGCACCTCCCAGTCGTCCAGATCGGGCTGGCGCCCGCCCCGCCAGGGCGATACGGAAAAGCGAAAGCCGCCATGCTGCAGCAGGCTGTGGCCGCCCAGCTGCAGGGGCGCAACCACGGGCACTTCAGCGTCGGCCAGCTGCTGGGAGAACTGGTGCTCCTCGGCAATGGCCGCATCGCTCCAGCGGCCCGGGCGGTAGAACTTGCAGACCACCTTGCTGCCGTCTTCCAGCCAGACTTGGTAGACGCGGTTTTCGTAGGAAGACAGCGGGTTCAGGCGGCCATCGCCCCACAGGCCCACCGACGCCAGTGCGTCAAGCACCACATCGGGGGTCAGCGCGGCATAGGCATGTTCCTGCGCGGGGCTGCTGGGCGGATAGTCATCGGTATCGTGCATACCGCCATTGTGCGCCCATCTTGTGACGGCCATCTTGACCACGGAGACGCAAAAAAGCCGGGCATGCAAGGCATGCACCGGCTGCACTGGAGAGCGTCAATCGTTGAACTGCGCGACTTAGACCACCACGGTCAGGGTCTTGTCGATATTGCCGCGGGTGGCGTTCGAGTAAGGGCAGACCAGGTCGGCGTCATGCACCAGCTTTTCGGCCACGGCCTTGTCCATGCCGGGCAGGTTGACCGTCAGGCGGGCAGCGATGCCGTAGGCATTGGGGATGGGGCCCAGGTCCACTTCGGCGTCGATCGACAGGCCATCGGGCAGAGCGAGCTTTTGCTTGCCGGCCACGGCCTTCATCGCGCCGATAAAGCAGGCGGAATAACCGGCGGCAAACAGCTGCTCGGGGTTGGTGCCCTGGCCGCTGGTGCCGGGCGAGGACAGCTGCACATCCAGGCGGCCATCATTGGTGCGCGATGCGCCGTCGCGTCCGCCGGTGGTGTGTGCGTGGGCGGTGTACAGAACTTTTTCGAGAGTAGCCATGGTGAACTCCTGGTCAAGGGTGGAACGAAAAAACATGCTTCATCAAGAAGCGGCGGGCAGCGGCGCGGCCAGTCGGCTGCGCAGCTGTTGGATCTGTTGTGTCAATGCCTGCAGCTCCTGCACCGTGCATTGGCTGTGCGCGAGCACACAGGCAGGGATGGCCGCGGCTTGCTCGCGCAGCTGGCGGCCGGCCTCCGTCAGATACACGCGCACACGGCGCTCATCGTCGCTGTCACGCTGGCGCTGCAGCCAACCTGCGGTCTGCATGCGCTTGAGCAGCGGCGTCAAAGTACCCGAATCCAGATACAGACGCTCGCCCAGCTCGGAGACCATGCAGCCATCGCCCTCCCACAGTACCAAGAGCACCAGGTACTGCGGGTAGGTCAAACCCAATGGTTCGAGCAAGGGCTTGTACAGCTTGGTCATCGCCAGCGAGCTGGAGTACAGCGCAAAACACAGCTGCTGGTCGAGCAGCAGCGCGTTGTGGGCAGTGGCAGGGGTGGCGTTGGGCATGGGTTGAATTATCGTGCTCAATTAAATTGTGTGCAACTTAATTGGGGAATCACCTGCCGGGAGCAGGGTGTTTGGCAAGGGCCGGTGCAGGGGCCCTGGATTCGTCTTAGGAAGAGGCAACCCGCGTCTCAGACGGAAGCTGGGTCGCCTAGCGTTCTCAGTAAGCCGTCTGCACCACTTGGCCGCTGCTGTCCTTGAACTTGGCCGCCACCGCATCGGCAGCGGTGCGCAGCAGGATCAGGTCCATCGAGACGGCGACAAACTGCGCGCCCAGCGCCAGGCATTCGCGGGCGCGGGCCTCGTCCACCATCAGGATGCCGGGGGCCTTGCCGGCCGCGCGGATGCGGGTGATGGCGTTGTCAATCGCGGCATTGACGACCGGGTGGCGCGGCTGGCCAGGGTAGCCCATGCTGGCCGACAGATCGGCCGGGCCGATAAAGATGCCATCCACGCCATCGACGGCTGCGATGGCCTCGATCTGGTCCAGCGCCTGCGCGGTTTCCACCTGCACCAGCAGGCACAGCTCCTTGTCGGCATCGTCCACATACTGCATGTCGCGGCCAAAGTTGCTGGCGCGCATCGAGCCGCCCATGCCGCGAATGCCCTGGGGCGCATAGCGCATGGCCTGCACGGCGGCGCGGGCCTCGTCGGCGTTTTGCACAAAGGGGATCAGAATGGTCTGGGCGCCAATGTCCAGGTAGCGCTTGATGAGGACTGGATCGTTCCAGGCCGGGCGCACCACGGCGCTGGTCGGGCGGGGCTGCAGGGCGGCTTCTACCGCCTGGAGCTGCTGCAGCACCTGGGGCACATCGTTGGGCGAATGCTCGGTGTCGAGCATGATCCAGTCATAGCCGCTACCGGCCAGCAGCTCGGTGATGTAGGGCGAGGGAAAGGCCGACCACAGGCCGATCTGCGCCTGGCCGGCGGCCATGGCTTTTTTGAAGAGGTTGGGTGTTGGCATGCTTGTCTCTGTTGTATGTGATGAGGTGTTTGCTCAGGGCAGAAGGTGGATCTCGTCGTTGCTCAGCCGCGTGCGGCAGCTGCCGGCCAGGGTGTGCCACTCGCTGGCGCCCAGGTCCAGCGCCTGCTGGTCCGCCATGGCCGTCACGCTGCGGCAGATGGGCTTGAAATGCTTGGCCGCCACCGTGTCGCGCCCATAGCGCTGGTAGTAGCGCTTGAGGTGCAGATCGGCGGCCGGCACCCGGGCGGCCACATAGGCCAGGTAGTCGCGGTAGAGCGCATCGACCGGCGCCTCTTCGAGCTGCTGCTTCCAGAGGCGAAAGCCGGCCATGCAGGCCACCAGGGCCAGCACCAGTGCAGTCACCGGCAGGGCCTTTTTCCAGATCGGGGTGCGGCGTGGCGCGGACATGGGGCAGGGATCGCTGGGCAGCGCGGGCGCGCGCGCTCAGGCGTAGCTGTAGACGCCCTTGCCGGTCTTGCGGCCCAGCTGGCCGGCGGCGACCATTTCCTTGAGCAGCGGGCAGGGGCGGTATTTGCTGTCGCCAAAGTCTTTCAGGTAGACCTCCATCACGGCCAGGCAGACATCCAGGCCGATCATGTCGGCCAGGGCCAGCGGGCCAATCGGGTGGCTGCAGCCGAGCTTCATGCCGTCATCGATGTCCTGGGCCGACGCAATGCCTTCGGCCAGCACATAGAAGGCCTCGTTGATCATCGGCACCAGAATGCGGTTGACGACAAAGCCGGGCGAGTTCTTCACGCTGATCGGCGACTTGCCCAGGCTCTCGGCCAGCGCCTTGACCGCATCGTGCGTGGCATCGCTGGTTTGCAGGCCACGGATCACCTCGACCAGCGCCATCAGCGGCACGGGGTTGAAGAAGTGCATGCCGATGAACTTGTCCGCGCGCTTGGTGGCGGCTGCCAGCTGGGTGATCGAGATCGACGAGGTGTTCGAGGCCAGCAGCACCGAAGGGTCGAGCAGCGCATCGACCTGCTGCAGGATCTTGAGCTTGAGCTCGTAGTTCTCGGTGGCCGCCTCGATCACCAGCTGGGCCTTTTGCAGGTCTTCATAGCGGGTGCTGCCCTGGATGCGCGCGAGGGCGGCGGCCTTGTCGGCTTCGCTGATCTTTTCCTTCTTGATCAGGCGGTCCAGGCTACTGCCCACCGTTGCCAGGCCCTTTTGCACGGCCGCCTCCGAAATGTCCACCATCACCACATTCAGCCCGGCCACCGCGCAGGTCTGCGCAATGCCGTTGCCCATGGTGCCTGCACCAATTACGCCTACGGTCTGGATCGTCATCTGTCTTCCTTGGGTCCTGTTGCTGGGAGAGGGGCTGGCCTGCATCCGCCCTGCAGTGCCTATCGGCAAGCCCGGTGCCAAGATCATAGCGGCTGGTGTTGCAGTGCGGCACAAACTGGGCGACAGAGCGCGGGGATAGGCGAGGGTTCTAAAATGCCCCCCATCGCTGCGCCGCAGCCCCTTTGTTGACACGACCTGATATGACCACCTTCGGCACCCCGCTCACCAAGAACGCAACCAAAGTCATGCTGCTGGGCAGCGGCGAGCTGGGCAAGGAGGTGCTGATTGCCTTGCAGCGCCTGGGCGTGGAGACGGTGGCGGTGGACCGCTATGACAACGCGCCCGGCCAACAGGTGGCGCACCATGCCCGCACCATCACGATGAGCGACCCGGCCCAGCTGACGGCGCTGATCGAGGCCGAAAAGCCCGACCTGGTGGTGCCCGAGATCGAAGCCATTGCCACGCCCGCGCTGCAGGCGTTGGAGGCCGCTGGCACCGTGCGCGTGGTGCCGACGGCCCGCGCCACCCGGTTGACGATGGACCGCGAAGGCATCCGCCGCCTGGCCGCCGAGACCCTGGGCCTGCCCACCAGTCCCTACCAGTTCTGCGACAGCCTGGCCGAGCTGCAGGCCGCCATCGATGGCGGCATTGGCTACCCCTGCGTGGTCAAGCCGGTGATGAGCAGCTCGGGCAAGGGCCAGAGCAAGATCGATGGCCCGGCCGATGTGGAAAAGGCCTGGAACTACGCGATGGCAGGTGGCCGGGTGCAGGGCGGCCGCATCATCGTCGAAGGCTTTATCGACTTTGACTACGAAATCACCTTGCTGACCGTGCGCGCCAAGAATGCGGCCGGCCAGATCGAAACCCATTTCTGCGAGCCCATCGGCCATGTGCAGGTGCAGGGCGACTATGTGGAGAGCTGGCAGCCCGCGCGCATGGCGCCCGCTGCGCTGACCTTGGCGCAGGACATTGCCCGTGCCATCACCAGCGACCTGGGCTCCGGCCTGAACGGCGAGCCCGCTGGCCTGGGCCTGTTTGGCGTGGAGCTGTTCGTCAAGGGCGACCAGGTCTGGTTCAGCGAAGTGAGCCCGCGCCCGCATGACACCGGCATGGTCACCATGATCACCCAGTGGCAAAACGAGTTCGAGCTGCATGCCCGCGCCATCCTGGGCCTGCCGGTGGACACCAGCCTGAAGACCGCTGGCGCCAGCGCCGTGATCTACGGCGGTGTCGATGCCCAGGGCATTGTGTTTGACGGCGTCGATGCCGCCTTGCAGATCCCCGGCACCGAGGTGCGCCTGTTTGGCAAGCCCGAGAGCTTTAGCCGCCGCCGCATGGGCGTGGCGCTGGCCCGCGCGGCCGATACCGATGCCGCGCGCGACAACGCCAAAAAGGCGGCAGCGCTGGTCAAGCCCCGCGTGGCGGAGTAAACGGCTGCTGAGCGAGCGCTCAGCACCGCATTAGATTTATCCGATAAAAAAGCATCTGGCTGCCCTTGAGAAGGGCGTCCAGATGCTTTTGTTTTGCTGGCTTGCTGAGGCCGCTTTTAGTTGGTTTGGCAGCTGTAGTTGTCGGCCACGTTCACATCACCACTGCCCTTGTAGCGCGGCCAGGTCGGGTACTCGCACAGCGGCCGGGTGCGGCCCGGCACGCCAGCGGTGTCGCTGACCACCTGGGCACCAGGCGCGGTGCCAGCGGTCACCCACTGGTCCAGCGCCTTGAGCGAGTCCCAGTTGGCATTGAAGGCGGTGCTGGCTGCATGGCCGTAACCGGGCACTTCGTAGTAGCGGGCAAAGCCCTTGACGGCAGGGGCGCCCATGGTCTGCTCCAGGCGCTGCCAGTACTGCGCGGTGGCGCGGGTGCTGACGAGCACGTCGGCGGTGCCATGGGCCATCAGCAGCTTGCCGCCGCGCTTGTTGAAGGCCGACAGGTCGGTGCTGTTGATGTCCTGCAGCTTGGTGAGCTGGTTGATGCGGTCGCTCCAGGCGCCGGGGTTTTGCGGGTCCAGTGACAGCGCGTCAAAGTTGGCATCTCGGGTCACAAAATAGCGCACCCACTGGTCCCAGAACACGGCCCAGTACGGGGCGGTGAGCGGCGCGGGGCTGGCCGGGGCGGTGGTGTTCATCGCCAGCAGGTTGACGGTGGGCTGCAGCGGGCTGCTGCCTTCCTCGCCCAGCTCCGAGCCCCAGACGTTGAAGCCGGGGTACTGCGTCTCGCCGCTGCCCAGCGGCGCGCTGAAGCGGATTTCGCTGTTGTAGGTCTTGAGCGCGCTGATCATCGCGTCGGACAGGCAGCCCTCCTGGCTCGCGCCGCCAGGGCAGCGCAGCGGCTGGCCATTGAGCGTAGCGGTAGCAGGGTCAAACTGGCTGTTGCAGGCCGCCACATTGCTGACCACGCCGTCCTGCACGCCGTCGAGCGCATCGCACTTCTCCAGCGCCGCCTGGCGCAGCAGCTTGCGCTGGCCCAGGCTGGGGTAGGCGCCGGGCTGGGCAAAGGCGCGGCTGATGCGGCCAAACTGCAGATCGAGGCTGGCCGCATTCCAGGCCGGGTACCAGGCGACTACGCCATCCCAGTCGGACGGCCATTTCTGCGCCACGGCCAGTGCTTCGCGCCCGCCGGTGGAGCCGCCCATGAAGTAGCGCTTGTCCGGCTTTTTGCCGTAAAAGCGCGTCACCAGCACATCGGCCACGTCGCTGACCTTTTTCAGTGCAGCGCCCGAGAAGTTGGCGACCGCTTCGTCATTCGTGCCAAAGCTGCCGTCGCGGCTGCCGGCAGCCCCTGCCTGGTGGCCCGAGTCGCTGCCAAACACCGCATAGCCCTGGTTGAGCAGCGGGTAGGCACCCTGGCTGGCGGGGGCGGCCGGGTAGGTGTAGAGGCTGGGCATCACGCCGTTGTAGCCGCCGCCGCCCACCATCACCACCTTGCCGTTCCACTCCTTGGGCAGCAGCAGGCCCATCTTGATGGCCGGGGCGCCGGGGTCGACCGGGGCGATCGAGATATTGGCCCGTACCGAGGCGGGCGGCTGCGCGCCACTGGCAGCCGTTGGCGTTTCGGTCGAGGTCACCGTGGCTCCGCTGGTGGGCAGGCCGATCTGGCTGGCCGCCACCTGCTGCTTGGCCAGCGCCAGGCTGGCCTCGTCAAAGTTAAAGCTGTGGGAGCCGCCGCTGCCGCAAGCGGACAGCGCAAGGACCGCGCTGGCGACGGCCGTCAGAGGGATAAAGCGCCGCAGGGGTGGGAGGATGGTTGTGGTCACTGTGTCTCCTGGTTGTTATGGTGCGGGCGCAAAGGCTTCTTTACGGCCCGCCGACCATTGTGGAAGTGACGCCCACAGTTATCCACAGGGTTTGCAGTTAGGTAGTTCCCCATAAGTAAAAAAGCCAGCACGCTTGTGCTGGCATTGGAGTAGGGGCGCTGCCGATGCGGCTTTTACTGGAAAGCCACCTCGGCAAAGCTGCGCAGCTTGCGGCTGTGCAGCCGGTCCACGCCGCCTTCACGCAGGATGTTGACCGCACGCATGCCGATGCGCAGATGCTGGTCCACCCGCTCGCGGTAGAAGTGGTTGGCCATGCCGGGCAGTTTGATCTCGCCGTGCAGCGGTTTGTCGCTCACGCACAGCAAGGTGCCGTAGGGCACGCGAAAGCGAAAGCCATTGGCGGCAATGGTGGCACTTTCCATATCGAGCGCCACGGCCCGGCTCTGGCTAAAGCGGCGCTGGGGGGTGTTGTCGGGCAGCAGCTCCCAGTTGCGGTTGTCGGTGCTGGCCACAGTGCCCGTGCGCATGAAGCGCTTGAGGTCGTCCTCGGGCACCTGGGTGACATCGGCCACCGCCTGCTGCAGGGCGACCTGGATCTCGGCCAGCGCCGGGATGGGCACCCACAGCGGCAGCTCTTCGTCGAGCACATGGTCCTCGCGCACATAGGCATGGGCCAGCACATAGTCGCCCAGCTGCTGGCTGTTGCGCAGGCCGGCGCAGTGGCCCAGCATCATCCAGGCATGGGGGCGCAGCACGGCGATATGGTCGGTGATGGTCTTGGCATTGGCCGGGCCCACGCCGATGTTGACCATGGTCGTGCCCGACTGGTCGGCGCGCACCAGGTGGTAGGCGGGCATCTGCGGCAGGCGCGGCGGCGGGTTGCCCAGCGCGTCCACCGCTTCGGGCGCCAGGCCCTGGCGGCGGGTGACGACATTGCCCGGCTCGATAAAGGCGATGTACTCGCTGTCCGGGTTGGCCATCTCGGCACGGCCCAGGCGGATGAACTCGTCGATATAGAACTGGTAGTTGGTGAACAGCACAAAGTTCTGGAACCACTCGGGCAGGGTGCCGGTGTAGTGGCGCAGGCGCTGGAGCGAGTAGTCCATGCGCGGCGCGGTGAACAGCGACAGCGGATGCGCCTCGCCCGGTTTGGGCTCCCAGGTGCCGTTGGCGATGCCGTCGTCCATCGCATGCAGGTCGGGCAGGTCAAACACATCGCGCATCAGCATGCGGCGCTCGGCGCTCAGCTGGCCTTCGATATGGTCGTTGTCGGCAAACGAGAAATGGATGGGGATGGGCTGGTTGCTGGTGCCCACCTCCAGCTCCACGCCGTGGTTCTCGATCAGCAGCCGGAACTGCTCGGCATAGTAGTTGGCAAACAGGTCGGGGCGGGTCAGCGTGGTCTCGTAGTGGCCGGGGCCCTCGACAAAGCCATAGGCGAGCTTGCTGTCGGCCCGGGCCACGGTGCGCGTGTGCAGGCGCACAAAGGGGTAGCAGGCGCGGTAGGGGGCCGCCGGAGTCTCGCCGGCTACAAAGCGCTGCATGGCCTGGCGCAGAAAGCCGATTTGCTCGGCATAGATGGCCTGGACCTGCGCCAGCGCGGAGGAAGCCGTGCGGTGGCTGGTCGGTGCGGTAAAGGCAGGTTTGGTAAAGGTCATGCACCATTGTGCATCTGCTTTGGGGCCCTGGCATGACAAATCAGGGCCCGGTGTTGCTGGCAGTCGGCACCGGTGGCCGGCGGCGCCAAGGCCGGATTCAGGGGTACCCGCAGGGCCGCCAGCGGCTGCCAGGCCGGGCGCGGGATAATTGCGCCATGAATGCACCAAATACCACCGCCAACGCAGCGGACGCCAGCTCTTTCAGCCAACTGCCCCTGGGCCAGACCATGCAGGCCAATCTGCAGCAGCTGGGCTACACGCAGATGACGGCGATCCAGGCGGCCAGCCTGCCCTTTGCGCTGCAAGGCAAGGATGTCATTGCCCAGGCCAGCACCGGCAGCGGCAAGACGGCCGCCTTTGGCCTGGCCCTGCTCGCCCGGCTGAACCCGCGCTGGTTTGCCGTGCAATCGCTGGTGCTCTGCCCCACCCGTGAGCTGGCCGACCAGGTCGCCACCGAAATCCGTCGCCTGGCGCGCGCCGAAGAGAACATCAAGGTCGTCACCGTCTATGGCGGTGTGCCTTCGCGCAACCAGATCGCCAGCCTGGAAAACGGTGCCCACATCATCGTTGGCACCCCGGGCCGGGTGATGGACCTGATGGAGCGCGGCGTGATCGACCTGGCCGCGCTCAACACCTTGGTGCTGGACGAGGCCGACCGCATGCTGGACATGGGCTTTTATGGCGACATCGTCACCGTGGCCAGCCAATGCCCGGCCGAGCGCCAGACCCTGCTGTTCTCGGCCACCTACCCCGAGGGCATTGCCCAGCTGGCCGAGCGCTTTATGCGCGATCCGCAGACCGTCAAGGTCGCCTCGCAGCACAGCGCGCACAAGATCGCGCAGCGCTGGTACGAGGTCAAGGAATCCGAGCGCCTGCATGCCGTATCGCAGCTGCTGGCGCATTTCCGGCCCGAATCGTCCATCGCCTTTTGCAACACCAAGCAGCAGTGCCGCGACCTGGTCGAGGTGCTGCAGGCCCAGGGCGTAAGCGCCTTGGCGCTGTTTGGCGAGCTGGAACAGCGCGAGCGCGACGAGGTGCTGGTGCAGTTTGCCAACCGCAGCTGCAGCGTGCTGGTGGCCACCGATGTGGCCGCGCGCGGCCTCGATATCGCCAACCTCGCCGCCGTCATCAATGTGGACACCACGCCCGATGCCGAAGTGCATATCCACCGCATTGGCCGCACCGGCCGAGGCGATGCCGAAGGCCTGGCGCTGAGCCTGGCCAGCATGGACGAAATGGGCTCGGTCGGCAAGATCGAGCTGCTGCAAGGGCGCGAGTCGCAATGGCACCCGCTGAGCGAGCTGACCCCCGCCTCCAACCAACCCATGGTGCCAGCGATGCGCACCATCCAGATCATCGGCGGACGCAAGGAAAAGATCCGTGCCGGCGATGTGCTGGGCGCGATGACACGCGACTTTGGCTATACCAAGGAGCAGATCGGCAAGATCAATGTGAACGACTTCTCGACCTATGTGGCCGTCAGCCGAGATATCGCCCACCAGGCGGTGGACCGGCTCAACAGCGGCCGGGTCAAGGGCAAGACTGTCAAGGCGCGCCTGCTGTAAACCCGGCCGCACCCCGCCCGCCATGAAACCTGCCTTACCCGCCGCAGCGCACAGCCGCTGGACCACGCCCGAGAACCTGCTGCGCATCTCGGTGGTGGTGGCCATTGCCACCATTGCCTTGAAGACCAGCGCCTGGGCCGTCAGCGGCTCGGTGGGCCTGCTGTCCGATGCGCTGGAATCGCTGGTCAACCTGGTGGGCGCGCTGTTTGCGCTGGGCATGGTCACCATTGCCAAGCGCCCGGCTGACGAGGGCCACCCCTATGGCCACACCAAGGCGGAGTACTTCTCGGCCGGCTTTGAGGGCCTGCTGATCTTTGGCGCGGCCATGGCCATCGTCTGGGCTTCGGTGGACCGTTTGCTCCATCCCCAGCCGCTCGAGCAGCTGGGCTGGGGCATTGCGCTGTCCATGCTCAGCACGGCGCTCAACGGCGGGCTGGCCTTCGTCATGTTGCGGGCGGCCCGCGCGCACCATTCGATGGCGCTGGAAGGCGATGGCCGCCACCTGATGACCGATGTCTGGACCTCGGTCGGTGTGGTCGGCGGCTTGCTGCTGGCAATGCTGACGGGCTGGCATTGGCTCGATGCAGTGCTGGGCATTGCGGTGGCCTTGCATATCTTCAAAGAGGGTGGCCAGCTGGTCTGGCGTTCGTCGCAGGGCCTGATGGACGAGTCCATCGATGCGGAGACCCTTGCCAAGATCGAGCACTGCGTGCGCAGCTTTGAGGCGCAAACCGGCGGCGCTGTGCATTGCGACAAGCTCAGCACCCGGCGCGCCGGCGCGCTGCACTTTATCGACATGCACCTGCACATGCCCGGCGGCTGGACCCTCGCCCATGCCACCCAGCTGCGCATGCAGCTGGAGGCCGCTTTGCTGCAGGAGCTGCCGCAGGCACGCATCAGCATGGAAGTGTTGCCGCTGGGCGTACAAACCCAGACCGAGGCCGTGCAGCGCGTTGGCGATGCACCCAGCCCCTGAACCATGAACCCCGGCTGCAGCGCCCTGGCCTGCCGCCTTTCCGGAAGCAAGAATCTCCGATGATCAGCGTATTGCAACGGGTGCGCGAAGCGCGTGTTGAAGTGGACGGCCAGGTGGTCGGCCAGATCGGCCATGGCCTGCTGGCCCTGGTCTGCGCCGAGCGCGGCGACAGCCAGGCAGAAGCCGACAAGTGGTTGGCCAAGATGCTCAAGCTGCGCATCTTTCAGGACGAGGCCGGCAAGATGAACAAGAGCGTCGTCGATGTGGCCGGCGGCCTGCTGATCGTGAGCCAGTTCACGTTGGCGGCAGACACCAGCGGCGGCAACCGCCCCAGCTTTACCCAGGCCGCGCCCCCAGCCGATGGCGAGCGCCTGTACGACTATGTCGTGGCGCAGGCGCGCGCGCAGCACCCGGAGGTGGCGACGGGCCGCTTTGGCGCCGACATGAAGGTCTACCTGATGAATGACGGCCCGGTGACGATCCCGCTGCGCATTGCGCCGGCCGCTGCGGCGCCGGGCGCTTGAAGCCTATCCACAGCCAGGTCATCGGAAGCTAGCCAAGCAGCAGCTAGACTCAGTCCTTTTGCCACCGAGAGGACGAGAGACACCGATGACCGAGATGGAAAAAGCCGCTGCCGGCCTGCTGTACGACGCCAACCATGACCCCAGCGTGCTGCAGCTGCGCGATGCCGCCAAGGAAAAGCTGTGTGCCTTCCAGCAAATTAGCGCGCACCGGCGTGCAGAGCGCGAAGCGGTCTTGCGCGGCCTGCTGGGCAAGCTGGGCCGCAATCCCGTGTTCGATGGCCCCTTCTTGTGCGACTACGGCTTCAACATCGAGATTGGCGACAACTTCTACACCAATGTGAACCTGGTCATCCTCGATGCCGCCAAGGTCCGCATCGGCAACAACGTCTTTATCGCGCCCAATGTCGGCCTCTACACCTCCGGCCACCCGCTCGATGCCGCGCGGCGCAACCAGGGGCTGGAATTCGCCCTGCCCATCACCATTGGCGACAACGTCTGGATCGGGGCGGGCGTGCAGGTGCTGCCCGGTGTCAGCATCGGTGCGGGCAGCGTGATTGCGGCTGGCGCCATCGTTACCAAGGATGTGCCCGAAGGCGTGGTGAGCGCCGGCAACCCGGCGCGGGTGCTGCGGGCCATCACCGACAAGGATGCACAGGCCTATGCCTGAGTAGGGCGGTTCCTCAAGCCGCTGCCAATGCTGCCAGATGGGCATCCACAGCGCCTGTACCACTGGCGGCATTCACATGCGCAAAGTACTGGTACCAGCCGCTGGCCTCGATCGCGGCCAGCAAGGCATCGCGTGCTTGTGGATCAGGAAAGCGCCAGATGCCCAGGTACTGGTGCGGGCTGGCTTGCGCAATGGCGGCATCGGTCTCTGCCAGCGACAACAGTTCAATCCCCAGGCTGGAAAGCTGCCCCAGGCCCTGGCCGATGGTGGCCAGAAACTGCTGGCGCTGTGCAGCAGGCAGCGCCTGCCAGGCGGCGTTCGGGGTGTAGAGTTCGACAAGGTAGCAAGACATGGCTGGGGCTTATTTCAGCGAATACTGCGCAGCGCGCGTTGGCAGATACGTGCGGTGCTGGGCGATGGCGTATCGCCCAGCCACTGGCTGCAGAGCTCGCGCACCCAGCCGGGCTGGTCCTTGGCGGCGTCGTTGAGCCAGTTGGCGACGGAATCCTGCACATAGATGGAGGGGTCAGTACGCAGCGCTTGCAGCAGCGGCAGGGCCTGCGCGGGCGCCTTTTTGAGCGCGGCGATATGGGCACACCAGACGCCACGCGGGCGCAGTGCCTCGCAGGCAAAGCGGCGCAGCTTGTCAGACGGCGATGCTGTCCAGGGCCGCAGCTGTGCGATGGCCTCGTCCAGAGCGCTGGCCAGATGCGGGCGCAAGGCCATCCAGGCCCATTCGCGCACGCCAAAATGCCCATCGTCGGCCAGGCTTTCAATGGCGGCCAGGCGTGCCGGCAGGGCCAGCCCCACTTGGGCACCCACCATAAAACAGGCCCAGCCGCGCACGGTGTCGGCCCGGTGGCTGCGGCACTGCGCGATGCCTTCGGCGCCCAGCGCATTCAGCAGCAGCTCGCCGATGCGGCCCATGCGCCCCAGAATGCCCAGCGTGCAAGCCGCATCGGCTTGCTGCAGGGTCTGGGCAGAGAGACCGGGAAAGACGGTGCGCAGCAGCTGCGCCTGGTCCAGCGCCGTGCATTCGGCCAGCGTGGCGGTGGCGATTTCGCCGTTGGACAGTGCTTGCAGCACATCGGCGGGAATATCAGCAGCGCGGCTGGCGCCTTTGCGGGGGTTGCTCATGGCGCTGCCTGGCCCAGGTTGCGGGCCACCTTGTCCAGCAGCTGGGCCAGCTGCTGGCGCTCGCTGGCCGACAGGCCGCCGTACAGCCCGGCGATCCAGTGGCTGTGCTGGGCAAACACCTGTTGGGCCAGCTGCCGGCCTTTGCCGGTGAGCCGTATGCGCAGCGCGCGGCGGTCGCTGGCCTCGGCATGGCGGGCAACCAGGCCTTCGCGCTCCAGGCCATCGAGCAGGCCGGTGACGGTGGCCCGGGTCACGCCCGCACGCTCGGCCAAGGTATTGGGCGCCAGGCCATCGGCCGCTGCCTCCAGCAGGAACAGCAGCACAAAGCGCCCTTCCGACAGGCCATGCGGCGCCAGCAAGCGGGCGCAGTCGCGGTCAATGTCTGCTGCCAGCGTGAGCGTCTGGAAGCAAAGGCGAATCCCTGCCACATCGGGCATGCCGCGCCGCTGGGCTTCGTCCAGCAGGGCATTGTATTTTTGGGCGAGTTGCATGGTGGTGGCTAATAGTAAGGTGGCTAATTATATGTGCAAAGCATGCTGCCTGGTGGCAAGCCATGGGGATGGCGGTTGGCGAACGCGCTGTGTGGCTAGAAGCAGCGCGCCGTCACAGGACGGGCGCCACCGGCAGAATCAGCCCAAACGTCGTCTCGCCGCCCTGCGACTGGGCAAACACCGAGCCACCATGCATCTTGGCGATGGCTTTGACAATGGCCAGGCCCAGGCCATGGTGGCGCTCGGCGTTGTGGCGCGAGGCATCGGCGCGGTAGAAGCGGTCAAACAGGTGGCGCAGGTGTTCGGGCGCAATGTCGGGTCCGGTGTTGGTCACGGAGATGACCGCATGGGCATGCTCGTGCTGCCAGCGCGTGCGAATGTCGATACGGATCGCAGAGCCTGCCAGCGCATAGCGGGTGGCATTGCTCAGCAGGTTGGACAGTGCGCGCCGCACCAGCGGCGCATCGACCTGGGCCTGCGCGTCGCCCAGCACTTCCAGGCGCAGGTCGGCATCGAGCGCGACGGCCTCATAGAACTCCACCACATCCTGGGCCACGGCGGCCAGGCTGACGACCCCGGTCTCGCGCGCGCCCACGCCCTGGTCGGCACGCGAGAGAAACAGCATGTCGCCCACCATCGCGGCGATGCGGCGCAGGTCCTCCAGGTTGGACTCCAGCACATCGCGCAGCTCATCCACCGAGCGGGGCTTGCGCAAGACCACTTCGGTGCTGCTGATCAAGGTGGCCAGCGGCGTGTTGAGCTCGTGCGCCACATCGGCGTTGAAGGCTTCGAGCTGGCGGTAGGCATCGGCCAGGCGGTCGAGCAGGGCATTGAACTGCGTGACGATGGGCTGCAGCTCCTGGGGCAGGCCGCTGCCGTCGAGTCGGCGCTCAAAATCGCGGGCCGACAGCAGGCTGATCTGCGAGACCAGCGAGGCGATGGGCTGCAGGCTGCGCTGCACCAGCAGGCCGCCAAACAGCGCCAGCAGCAAGGAGCCGGCGACCATGGCCGCAAACAAGGTCCAGCCCAGGCCGCGCAGCAAGGCCTCGTCGGGGCGCAGGTCCATCACCAAGGTGGCGGTGGCGGCGCGCGCCTGGTGGTACTGGGGCGCGGTGATGCCGACGGCAAAACTGCGCTGCATGGTGTGGTGGCCGCTCCAGTCGGGCGGGATGCTGTCGAACAGCACATGGCCCTGGTTGTCCACCACGCGGATCGCATAGTCGCCGTGGCCGGCCAGAAAATCGGTCAGCAGGTGGTCCAGCGCCTTGTCGCGGTGGGCCGTGCTGTCATCGCGCAGCACATGCATCAGCGACTGCTGCTTTTGGTCCAGCATCTCCTTTTGGCGGGCTGACAAGGTGTTGTCGAACACCAGAAACACCACCAGGCTGACGGCGCCCAGGCCCAGCATCGACAGCAGCGCCATCCAGCGCGAGAGCCGGCGCCCCAGGTGCGGTACGGCGGTAGTCGGGGTCATGGCTGGGCCCGGCTCTCCAGCACATAGCCCATGCCGCGCACGGTGTGGATCAAGGGCGCGGCAAAAGGCTGGTCCACCTTCATGCGCAGGCGCCGCACGGCCACTTCGACCACATTGGTCTCGCTGTCAAAGTTCATGTCCCAGACCTGCGAGGCCAGCTCGGTGCGCGAGAGCACCTCGCCCTGGCGGCGCAGCAGCAAGGCGAGCAGGTTGAACTCCTTGGCCGTCAGATCGAGCCGCACACCGGCGCGCACGGCCTTGCGGCGGATCAGGTCCAGCTCCAGATCGGCCTGGCGCAGCACCGTGGGCTCGGGCGACGCCGGGTGGGCCTGCGCACGGCGCAGCAGCACCTGGATGCGGGCCACCAGCTCGGAAAACGCAAAAGGCTTGATCAGGTAGTCATCGGCGCCGCTTTGCAGGCCGCGCACCCGGTCTTGCACATCGCTGCGGGCCGTCAGCATCAGCACCGGGGTGGATTTGGCCTGGCGCAATGCCGCCAGCACTGCAAAACCGTCGATGCCCGGCAGCATGCCGTCGAGCACGACCAGGTCGTAGTCCAGCTCCATGGCCAGGTGCAGGCCATCGATGCCGTTGGTGGCGACATCGACCGTATAGCTCTCCTCGGCCAGACCTTTGCGAAGGTACTCGCCGAGCTTGGCTTCGTCTTCAATCAGCAGCAGTCTCATGGCTGCCATTGTCCCTGATGGTGCGCGCGGGCATGGATTACAAATTTGTCATGTTCCCGTCGGCCTGGTGTTCGTTGCCGCTTTCTACAGTCGCTGGCATCGCATAGGGATACCGCCTGCAACTGGGGCCTGCGGTGCGGGCCGCCGCTGGCGGGCCCTGCGCTGCCAAGGCCAGGTTGCGCGCGGTCTGCCACCACAGGAGAAGCCACCATGACCACCCCGCAGCCAGTCCCCACCCGGGCCGGCATCCATCCCCCTCACACACCAGGCCATCGAGGCCCGGCATGGCCAGCCTGGCTGCTGAGCGCCGCGCTGGCCAGCGCCTGGCTGCCCCAGGCCCAGGCCCAGGCACCCGCCCAAGGCCTGGAGCGAGCCACGGCCTCTGCGCCGGCGCAGGCCAACCCGGCGATCACGCTGGCCGCCGCCTGGGACAAGGCCCTGGCGGCCAACCCCGGTTTGCAGGCGGCCCGCCATGGCGCAGCTGCCGCCGAAGGCCTGGTGGTGCAAAGCCAGGCGCGTCCCAACCCGGAGCTGGCTGTCAGCATCGAAGACACCCGCCGCGAGACGCGCACCCACACCGTGCAGATCAACCAGCTGATCGAGCTGGGCGGCAAGCGCGAGGCACGCATGCAGCTGGCTGATACCGAAAAGTCAGCGGCCGAAGCCGGTGTCGTGGCCGCACTGGCGGCCTTGCGCTACCAGCTGCAGATCCACTTCAATGAGCTGCTGCTGGCCCAGCAGCGGGTGGATTTTGCGACCCAGACCCATGCGCTGGCGACCCAGGCGCTGGATGCCGCCAACAAGCGCGTGCAGGCCGGCAAGGTGCCGCCGCTGGAGGCCAGCCGCGCCCAGGTGGCGCAGGCCAATGCGGCGATGGAGCTGGAGCAGGCGCGCTCATTGACCGGCGTGGCGCAGCACAACCTGGCCGCGCTCTGGGGCGGGCGCGGTACGGAGCTGGGGCTGGCCAGCGGCGACTTCTTGACCACCACGGCGGCCCCGACTGCCGAGCAGCTGGACCAGCGCCTCGATGAGGCGCCCGCCATGGTGCTGGCGCAGCGCGCGCTGGCGCAAAGCCAGGCCACATCGGCGCTGGAGCGTGCCAAACGCGTGCAGGACCCTACCGTGACCCTGGGCGTCAAGCGCGCGCAGGATGTGGGGCGCAACCAGGTGTTTGTTGGCGTCAGCATCCCCTTGCCACTGTTTGACCGCAACGCCGGCAACCAGCTGCAGGCGCTGCGCAAGGTGGACCAGGCCGAGCAGCAGCTGCAGGACCAGCGCCTGCAGCTGCAGGCCCAGGTGTTCGCCGCCCGCCAGCAGTGGCTCAGCAGCAACCAGCAGGTGGCGCTGCTGCAAAGCCAGGTGATCCCCACGGCGCAGTCGGCCTATGACCTGGCGGTGCGTGGCTTCTCGCTGGGCAAGTTCAGCTTTCTGGATGTGCTCGACGCCCAGCGCAGCCTGTTTGACAGCCAGCGCCAACTGCTGGACCAGCTGATGGCCTCGCACCGCGCCCGTGCGGAGATTGAACGCATCTTTGGCACGCCAGCGCTGGCGGCCGCTACAGGAACCTGAACCCATGTCCGAGAAAACCCCATTCGATACCTCGCTCCGCTCCTCCAAACAGTGGATCGCCGCGGCGGTGATGGCCGCTGCCGGTGTGGCCGGCGGCGCCTATTTGTTGCGCGGCCCCGGCGCGGCGGCTGCAGCGCCCGCTGCAGCGGCAGCAGGCCATGGCGATGCGCCATCCCACCAGGATGGCGAGCACCATGGCGCAGCTGCTGCCAAGACCGGTGCCAAAGCGGGCGCCGATGCGCACCAGGAAGCCGACCAGCATGGCGATGGTGAACACCATGCCGACAAAACCGAGGCCAGCAGCAAGGATGCGCACGGCGCTGCCGCTGGCGGCCATGCCGAAGGCGACGAAGCGGGCGAGGGCCTCGTCAAGCTGAGCGCAGCGCAGGCCAAGGCGGCCGGCGTGGTGGTGGAGCAGGCGGGGCCGGCGTCCATCCAAAAGCAGGTATTGCTGCCCGGCGAGATCCGCTTTGACGAAGACCGCACCGCGCACGTGGTGCCGCGCGTAGCGGGTGTCGTGGCCTCCGTCCACGCCCAGCTGGGCGAGCAGGTGGCCAAGGGGCAGTTGCTGGCCGTCATCCAAAGCCCGGCAGTGTCGGACCAGCGCAGCGAGCTGCAAACGGCGCAAAGGCGGCTGTCTTTTGCCCAGAGCAACTACGCGCGCGAGAAGCAGCTGTGGCAGGAGCGGATATCTGCTGAGCAGGACTACCAGGGGGCTCGGCAAGCGCTGCAGGAGGCAGAAATCGCCGTGGCCAATGCTGCGCAAAAGCTGTCCGCCATTGGCGCGGGCGCGGGCGTATCCAGCCGCTATGAGCTGCGCGCGCCGCTGGCCGGCATGGTGGTGGAGAAGCACCTGACCGTCGGCGAATCGGTGACCGACAGCACGGCCTCGTTCACCGTGTCGGACCTGCGCTCGGTCTGGGCGGAGATCAGCGTGGCCGCGCCGCAATTGCCCGATGTGCGCATGGGCGCGCCGGTCGTCGTGCGTGCCACGGCGTTTGACTCCGAGGCCGAGGGCCGGATTGCCTATGTGGGAGCGCTGATTGGCGCGCAAACCCGCACGGCACCGGCGCGCGTGGCGCTGGCCAACCCGCAAGGCGTGTGGCGGCCTGGCCTGTTTGTGGATGTGGAAGTGCTCGCATCTGAATCGCCCGTCCCCATTGCGGTGGACGCCAAAGCCATCCAGCGGCCCGATGGCAAGGAGAGCGTGGTGTTTGTGCCGGCCGAGGGCGGCTACAAGGCCCAGCTGGTGCAGTTGGGCGCCAGCGACGGCAAGACCACCCAGGTGCTGGCGGGCCTGCAGGCGGGGCAGGCCTATGTCCGGGAGGGCTCCTTCCTGTTGCGGGCCGAGCTGGGCAAGGCCTCTGCCGAGCACGCGCATTGATCGGGAGTCTGCATGTTTGAACGCATCATCCGTTTTTCCATCGAACAGCGCTGGCTGGTCATCCTGGCGGTGTTCGCCATGGCTGCGCTGGGCGTATTCAGCTACCAGCGCCTGTCCATCGATGCCGTGCCCGACATCACCAATGTGCAGGTCCAGATCAACACCCAGGCGCCGGGCTACTCGCCGCTGGAGACCGAGCAGCGCATCACCTACCCCATCGAGACCGTGATGGCCGGCCTGCCGCATCTGGAGCAGACCCGTTCGCTGTCACGCTACGGGCTGTCGCAGGTGACGGTCATCTTCAAGGACGGCACCGACATCTACTTTGCCCGCCAGCTGGTCAATGAGCGCATCCAGGAAGCGCGTGAGAAGCTGCCGCCCGGTATTGCGCCGAGCATCGGCCCCATTTCCACCGGCCTGGGCGAAATCTACCTGTGGACGGTGGAGGCGGAAGATAGCGCCAAAAAGCCGGATGGCACGCCCTACACCCCCATGGACCTGCGCGAGATCCAGGACTGGGTCATCAAGCCCCAGCTGCGCAATGTGCCCGGCGTGACCGAGATCAACTCCATTGGCGGCTTTGCCAAGGAGTACCTGGTGGCGCCCCGGCCGGACAAGCTCGCGTCCTATGGCATCTCGATGGACAAGCTGGTCGCAGCACTGCAGAGCAACAACACCAATGTGGGGGCGGGCTATATCGAGCGCGAAGGCGAGCAGTACCTGATCCGCGCGCCCGGCCAGGTCAAGGGCATTGCGGACATCCAGGAAGTGATTGTGGGCAGCACCCAAGGCCAGCCCGTGCGCGTGCGCGACCTGGCCGAGGTGAGCCTGGGCCGCGAGCTGCGCACGGGCGCTGCCACCGACAACGGCCGCGAGGTGGTGCTGGGCACCGTGTTCATGCTGATCGGGGAGAACAGCCGCATCGTCTCCAAGGCGGTGGATGCGCGCATGGAGTCGATCCGCAAGACCTTGCCCGAAGGCGTGAAAATCGTGACCGTCTACGACCGCACCACCTTGGTGGAAAAAGCCATTGCGACGGTAAAGAAAAACCTGGTCGAAGGCGCGGCGCTGGTGGTGGTGGTGCTGTTTCTTTTTCTGGGCAATATCCGCGCTGCGCTGATCACGGCGCTGATCATTCCGCTATCGATGCTGTTCACCTTTACGGGCATGGTGAAGTGGGGCATCAGCGCCAACCTGATGAGCCTGGGCGCGCTGGATTTTGGCATCATCATCGACGGGGCGGTGGTGATTGTGGAGAACTGCGTGCGGCGCCTGGCGCATGCGCAGGAGCGCAAGGGCAGCCCGCTGTCGCGCAGCGAGCGCTTCCATGAGGTGTTTGCCGCCGCCAAGGAATCTCGCCGTCCGCTGCTGTTTGGCCAGCTGATCATCATGGTGGTCTATCTGCCGATCTTTGCGCTGACGGGGGTGGAGGGCAAGATGTTCCACCCCATGGCCTTGACCGTGGTGCTGGCCTTGGTGGGCGCGATGGTTCTGTCCATCACCTTTATCCCGGCGGCCATTGCCCTGTTCATCGGCAGCAAGGTGGGCGAGAAGGAAAACCGCCTGATGACCTGGGCGCGCCAGGCCTACGAGCCCTTGCTGGCGCGGGTGATGCGCATGCCGGTGGTGGTGCTGACGGCGGCTGTCGTTTCGGTGGCCCTGAGCCTGCTGCTGGCCTCGCGCCTGGGCAGCGAGTTTGCGCCCAACCTCAACGAGGGCGACTTTGCGATCCAGGCGCTGCGGGTGCCGGGCACGAGCCTCACGCAATCGCTGGAGATGCAGATGCAGATCGAGCGCGCGCTCAAGGACCAGGTGCCCGAGATCGAGCGCGTGTTTGCCCGCACCGGCACGGCCGAGATTGCCTCGGACCCGATGCCGCCCAATATCTCGGATGGCTACATCATGCTCAAGCCGCGTGCGCATTGGCCGGATCCGCAGCGCAGCCGCGAGGACCTGCTGGCCCAGGTGCAGGAGGTCGTCGAGGCGATACCGGGCAGCAACTACGAGTTCTCGCAGCCGATCCAGCTGCGCTTTAACGAGCTGATCTCGGGCGTGCGCAGCGATGTGGCGGTCAAGGTGTTTGGCGATGACATGCAGGTGCTCGAACGCACTGCCCAATCGATTGCCGCCATGCTGCAGAAGGTGCCCGGCGCCTCCGAGGTGAAGGTGGAGCAGACCACGGGCCTGCCGATGCTCACCGTGCAGGTGGACCGGGAAAAGGCATCGCGCTATGGCCTGAACATGGGCGATGTGCAGCAGACCATTGCCACGGCCGTGGGCGGCCAGGAGGCCGGCACGGTGTTTGAAGGCGACCGGCGCTTTGACATCCAGGTGCGCCTGCCCGAGGCGCTGCGCAGCGATCTGGCTGCGCTGGAGCGCCTGCCCATTGCGCTGCCGCAGCAGGAGGGCAGCCGCCTGGGCTTTGTGCCCTTGTCAGCGGTGGCCAGCTTTGCGCTGTCGCCCGGGCCCAACCAGGTCAGCCGTGAGGATGGCAAGCGCCGCATTGTGGTGAGCGCCAATGTGCGCGGCCGCGATATTGGCTCCTTTGTCGAGCAGGCGCAGCAGGACCTGGGCGCGATGGCACTGCCCAGCGGCTACTGGACGCGCTGGGGCGGCACCTTCGAGAACATGCAATCGGCCCAGCAGCGGCTGCAGATTGTGGTGCCTGTCGCGCTGCTGCTGGTGTTCACCTTGCTGTTTGCGATGTTCAACAACGTGCGCGACGGTCTGATCGTCTTTACCGGCATTCCGTTTGCGCTCACCGGCGGCATTCTGGCGCTGTGGCTGCGTGGTATTCCGCTGTCCATCTCGGCGGCGATTGGCTTCATCGCCCTGTCCGGCGTGGCCGTGCTGAACGGCCTGGTGATGATCTCGTCGATCCGCGCGCTGCGCGAGGGTGGGCTGGCCGTTCCCGATGCCGTGCACACCGGAGCGCTGTCGCGCCTGCGGCCCGTGCTGATGACGGCCCTGGTCGCCTCGCTGGGCTTTGTGCCGATGGCCATTGCGACGGGAACGGGTGCCGAGGTGCAGCGCCCCTTGGCCACCGTGGTGATTGGCGGCATCTTGTCGTCGACGGTGCTCACCTTGCTGGTGCTGCCGCTGCTCTACCGCCTGGTGCACCGGCACGATCCGTCGGAGGATGAGTTGGACGACAAAGAGGGCGCTGACAAGCCCGCTGCGCACCCGGCCTGAGCCTTCCAAACGCAGTGACAGCAAAGCCATGGCCCAGCCCGCCATGGCTTTGTTGTATCTGCTATTTAAGCGGCCTGCGCATTGCAGCAATGTCATCTTGCTGTGTGGCTTTGGTCAGCGTGTTTTTTCAACAATGGAGCCATCTCGAATGCAGTCGCAGCGAGAGTATTTTCACCCTCATGAAAGGCATTGCAACCATGCAAAAGACACGCACCTCCACCCTGTTGTCCCTGGCTTTCGCAGCCCTGTCGCTGGGCATGCTGGGCAACGCATCGGCCAGCGCCACCTTGCACTCGGCCCCGACGGAAAAGGGCTATGAGCTCTACCCCGAACATGCCCAGCCAGGCAAGAGCCGCGCGCAGGTGCAGGCGGAGACCATCGAGGCGCTGCAAAAGCGCGGCCCCAACGCCTTGCGCAGCAGCAACTACCCGCCCGCGCCTGTCGCTTCCGGCCCAGGCAAGACGCGCCAGCAGGTGATCGATGCCTACACCAGCGAGACGCCGGCGGAGAGAAAGGCGCGCTTGCAAATGTTCCGTGGCTAACTGCAGCCGGGCTCTAGAAGGTGGCGCAGTGCGCCACCTTTTTTTGCGCCCTCTGATCTCCCGCGAGCAGGCCTTTAGCGCACATGCAGATGCTGTTTGACCGCCGGGGTTGCCGGCGTCTCGGCCAGGCCGGCGAGGATGCCGCAGTGCTCCACATCCTGGGTGCCCCGGCAGCGGTCGCGCAGGGCGATCAGCTGGGCTTCCAGCCCGCGCAGCTCCTGGATGCGCAGGGCGACGTGGCCGATATGCGCTTCAAGCAGCTTGTCGACGGTTTCGGCGCAGTCCTGGGCCGGCTCGTCCTTGTAGCGCAGCAGCTCGCGCACTTCGTCCAGCGACATCTGCAGCCCCCGGCAGTTGCGGATGAACTGCAGGCGCTCCAGGTGCTGCTCTTCATAGATGCGGTAGTTGCTGGCGGTGCGCGTGGGCTGCGGCAGCAGGCCTTCGCGCTCGTAGTAGCGGATGGTTTCCACGGGCGTCGCCGAGGCCGTGGCCAGTTCACCGATTTTCATGTCATTGCCCTCATGTCCATACGGAGTCTAGCGATTTAGGCTTGACATTGTAGTTACTACAGGGTTTTTAATCGAAGCAACAGGGAGCACGCTCTATGACCCAAACGAATTCCAACCCCGTCACTGCCCATTCCGACACCGCGCAGCGCCATTCCCATGGCCATGCAGCGGCATCCTGCTGCGCCGGCAAAGACCAGCAGGCCGCCGCCGTGGCCGCCAAGGGGCACGGCCATACGTACGACCATGCGCACGACCACGGCCATAGCCACGACAAGGGTCACGATCACAGCCATGGTCATGACCATGCGCATTCGCATGCCCATGCCCCAGCAGCAACAGCTGCAGCGCATGCGCATAGCGACTGCTGCAGCCCCGACCTGGGCGCTGCCGCCCAGGCCAGCTCGGCCTTGAAGGCCGATGACGGCGCCTTGCTGCTGCGCATTCCCGCGATGGACTGCCCCGTGGAAGAGGGGCAGATTCGCCAGATCCTCGAAGGCGCGGCGGGCGTCAGGCTGCTGCAGTTTGACCTGCCTGCCCGCACCCTGCGGGTCGAAGCCGACCCGCAGCAATGGGCGGCAGTGACGGAGAAGATCCAGGCCGCAGGCTTTAGCACCGAAACGCTGTCGGCCCCGCCGGCTGCCGCCGATGTGCAGAAGGCGCAACGCCGGGAGCTCTACCGCCTGATTGCCGCGCTGGTGGTGGCAGCCACCGCCGAGCTGCTGCACCTGCTGACACCCGAGACCTCGGTCTGGCGCATGGTCGGCATGGCGGTCGCCGCACTGGCCATTGCGTTGTCGGGCCTGGGCGTGTTCAAAAAAGGCCTGTCGGCCTTGCTGCGCGGCCAGCTGGGTATCAATGCGCTGATGAGCGTGGCGGTGATCGGCGCCTTTGTGATTGGCCAGTGGCCCGAGGCGGCCATGGTGATGGCGCTGTACTCGCTGGCCGAGTTGATTGAGGCGCGCTCGGTGGACCGCGCGCGCAATGCGATTGCCCAGTTGCTGGCGCTGTCGCCCCCGCAGATCGAGACCAGGCAGGCCGATGGCAGCTGGCAGATCCAGGATGCCAAGACGGTGGCGGTCGGCACGCTGGCGCGGGTCAAGCCCGGCGAGCGTTTTGCTTTGGATGGCGTGGTGACCAGCGGCCAAAGCGCGGTGGACCAGTCCTCCGTCACCGGCGAGAGCATTCCGGTCGACAAAGCCCCGGGCGACCCGGTGTTTGCCGGCACCATCAACCAAAGCGGCTCGCTGGAGTTCGAGGTCAGCAAGCTGTCGACCGACACCGTGCTGGCCCGCATCATCCACGCGGTGGAGCAGGCCCAGGGCCAGCGCGCGCCCACGCAGCGTTTTGTGGACAGCTTTGCCCGCATCTACACCCCCGCTGTGTTTGTGCTGGCCGTGGCAGTCGCCGTGCTGCCGCCTCTGATGCTGGACTGGCCCTGGCTGACCGCCATTTACAAGGCCTTGGTGCTGCTGGTCATCGCCTGCCCTTGCGCGCTGGTGATCTCCACGCCAGTGACCGTTGTCAGCGGCCTGTCTGCTGCCGCCCGCCGGGGCATTCTGGTCAAGGGCGGCGCCTATCTGGAAGAGGCGCGCAAGCTGCGCGTCGTCGCCCTGGACAAGACCGGCACCATCACCGCCGGCACCCCTCAGCTGGTGCAGACCCGCATGCTGTCGACCAGCCCTGATGCCCCTCAGATCGAGCGCATTGCCAAGAGCCTGGCCGCGCGCTCGGACCACCCGGTATCGAAGGCGGTCGCCGCCGGTATCGATGGTGAGGCGCTGGAGGTGGGCAACTTTGCCGCCGAGCTGGGCCGTGGCGTCAAAGGCGATATCGGTGGCCACAGCTATGTGCTGGGCAACCACCGCTGGATCCATGAGCGCGGCCAGTGCTCTGCCGAGGTGGAGGCGCTGATGCTGGCGATGGAGGAGCAGGGCCAGACCGTCTCGGTGCTGGCCAGCGCGCAAGGCGTGCTGGGGCTGTTTGCGGTGGCCGACACCACCAAGGAATCGAGCAAGCAGGCGATTGCTGAATTGAAGGCCCTGGGCATCCGCACGGTGATGCTGACCGGCGACAACGAAGCCACCGCCCGCGCCATTGCCGCGCAAGTGGGCATTGACGAGGTCAAGGCCAACCTGCTGCCCGAGGACAAGCTCCAGGTCATCAACGGCCTGGTGGCCCAGCAGCCGACCGGCATGGTGGGTGACGGCGTCAACGACTCGCCCAGCCTGGCCGCCGCCTCGATCGGCTTCTCGATGGGCGGCGCCGGCACCGACATCGCCAAGGAGGCCGCCGACATCCTCATCATGAACGACGACCTGCGCCGCGTGCCCGAGACGGTGCTGCTGTCCAAGCGAACCTACGCCATCCTGTGGCAGAACATCATCTTCGCGCTGGGCATCAAGGCGGTGTTCTTTGCGCTGGCGGTGTTTGGCAATGCCTCGATGTGGATGGCGGTGTTTGCCGATATGGGGGCGAGTCTGCTGGTGGTGTTCAATGGGCTGCGGTTGCTGCGGGTGCCTAAAAAATAGGCTGTCGCACAGGGGCGCTTGAGCAAGCCCAGGCCCCGGTGGTTGCGCCATCGCAGGGTGCGAACTGAAAGAGGCACCGCAGCGCAACAAGCGCCGATGCCCCCGGTGTGGTCAGCGCGAACGTCCTGCCGCCGCCCAGGTAATCAGCTTGGCGATAGCCACAGCCGGCAGCACGATGAACACATAAGAGGTGGACCGCGCCAGGCGAGAGCCTTCAATGAGCCGAGCGATAGCAGGGCCATGGCGGTAATACCAGCGAATGAATGCCTTGCCAAACGCAGTGCGGACCAGCATGGTGTCCCGGAAAGACCGGAGGAATGTGACATTTGGGTGCTGTGCACTGCCCATGGTTGCAGTGATCACAAAGCAATACGAGGATTTTCTTTTTGGATAGGGAAGTTGGTAGCCTGGCTCCAGCGCTACGAGCTTCTCTGCATATAAATTGAAAATAACGCGCAGCTCTTTCTCGTAATCATCGTTGAGATGTTTGACGGTCGTGGCATTGCCATTGGCAGGATCTTTGAATTTGATGCCTGAAATATTGTCACTGCATATCTGGACAATATTTTTGAGGATTTGGGTGTCCTTGGGGTTGTAGCTGTGCGCGGTTTCGAGCAGCGAAATAATCTCTCGGCACAGCGTCAAATGACTGGCCCATGCGCCGTTGGCTGCGACAAGCCTTGCAATGATGCTGCTTGCCATTTGGTAATTGGTAGCGCCAACACTTGCCATGTCCCTTGCAGCTGCTGCTTTCATATCGGCGACCTTATCGGGGGGCGATAATTTAATGGCCTGTGCAATGGCAACCTGCATTTCTTTCAGGTGTTGAAAGCTCCCGTTGCCCATCGCGCCAGCGGCCTTCCCCTTGCCATACCAGGCATCCGCATTGCGAGGCTCTATCTCCAATACCTTGGTGTAATAGCCGTAGGCTTCTGAAAAATTTCTCGCCGCCAAAGCGACATGCGCCAGCTCCATAAAAGTGGATGCGCTGCCAGAAATCAATCGAATGGCTTGTCTCACGACGACATCGACACCACAGTACATGCATTTGACGATGTCGTGGTCATCGGGTACTTGGAGCTTTCCCGAGCAGGAAGGGCATAGGGCAGGCACAAATGGCATAAACTCTTTCGATATCTTCAAGTGTTCGAGGCAGCAGCGAGGAATCTGGAATTCCTCCAAATGGCTTATGCTCCGATCTTCGTCGCGGCGGACATTCAATCATTTCCCGCCCAATGCCGGAGTGGGTGCAAACTTCGGTTAGTTTTGCTTATAGGTAGAGAAGCAGCGCATTGGACCCCGGGCGCTGGATAGTCTACCGCTGGCTGGGCGGGCCCATGGCACGCGGACCATCCCGTATTTGGACCATGCATTCTGCCGAGATGCTGAAGAGCCCCATGACAGATCCCATCGACCTACTCACCCACAACCAAGCCGCCTGGAACCGCCAAGCCGCGCAAGGCTGCGCATGGTCGGCCCCGGTCAGCGCTGAAGCGATTGCAACCGCCCGCGCGGGCGACTGGAGTGCCGCCCGCCTCACGCCCGGGCCCTTGCCCACCGGATGGTTGGATAAGGTGCGTGGCCGGCGCATTCTGTGCCTGGCAGCGGGAGGCGGGCAGCAGGCCCCCATACTGGCAGCAGCGGGCGCCGATGTGACCGTGTTCGATTTCTCCGAAGGGCAGCTAGGCCAGGACCGCCAAGTCGCCGCCAGAGAGGGGCTGGAGCTGCGCTGTGTGCAGGGCGATATGCGTGACCTCTCCGTCTTTGCCGATGCCAGCTTTGACGTCATCTTCCACCCCATCTCCAACCTCTATATCCCCGATGTACGCCCGGTCTGGCGCGAATGCGCGCGCGTGCTGGCGCCGCGTGGCGAGCTGCTGTCTAGCTTTTGGAACCCGGTGGTCTTTGTCGCCGACCGCGACCCGGCCTTGACGGCCCAGGGGCTTGTGCGCCCCAACCGCCGGCTGCCCTTTTCCGACTTAGCGCACTTGTCTGCTGAAGACCTGGCCGCCAAGCGCGAGCGCGGCGAGGCCCTGGTGTTTGGCCATACGCTGGCAGACCAGATTGGCGGCCAGCTGGAGGCGGGCTTGGTGCTCACCGGCTTTCACGAAGACTGGCAGCCCCATCCGCGCTTTGTGGTGGAGAATGTGATTCCGACTTTTATTGCTACCAGGGCGTTGAAGCTCGGATGATCAATCATTCGCTTGCCACCTGCATCACAGGCCGATGCCTATTGACGTGTAGCTTGGTCAGCAGAAGCCACTTTGAGGAGCGACATGATGTCAGCAAACTCCGGGAAGCCCGTCTTTTACCCAAGCCAGATGGCTCGTGAAGCCCTCGCAACTCGGTTTGGGTTGCCATTTCACTACAGCATGCAGGATTGGGAATGGGAGGTTGCAGATGTGAAGCGCTTCGATGAGTTTTTTGAGGCCTATCGAGCAGAGGGCGTCACGGATGCGGAGCGATATTCCCTGATGGAGATCCTGATTCAGTGTGTCGAGGAAATGCCTTTGTCTTTGTTTGATTCCGCTTGGCAGCGTATTGAACTGTCCTTGTTAGCCAGACCTGAAATTCACGCTTCAACCATTTCATACTGGGCCTGCCTTGAAGACATTGGGCCGGAGGCGGAGTTTGAAGTTTCTAGGAACATGCGCCGGATATGGCGCATGATTTCTGACCAGATGTGAGACGCCCACCTGTCATAGAAGACCAGTGGTCTAAGCCGAGAGCTGCTTGAACACCAACGAAACAATCACCCCACCAAACCCATTGGGCATCGTGCCTTCAATCGCATGTACCGATAGACTGCCGCGAATGAAAACGAGCCCTTCAGCCCACGGGGTCAGGGTTGTCCAGGTTGAGGAGCTGCGGGGCCATCTGGTTGCGCAAGGCTGACACGATAAAGATCGCAGCGGTCCCGTCAGAGGCACCTAGCATATGGCAGGGGTCTGATCCGGTGGGGGTGTATGGATAGCGGTTATTGCGAGGTGGGGCTCCAAGCCATAAGCGCGCGAGGTCGATAGACTTGGCAGCCATGCGCCTTCCGACTTTTGAAGAAATCAACATCCATGATTCGCTGGATGAGCGTTTTGCCGCCCAGATGTTCTTGGGGAAGAGCATTGCCGAGGCCGTCGAGATGTTTCGGGCGCATTCCATGCCATGCGCTGAAGCGCTCGCCGATATGGGGCCGCAAGCACGTGTTTTTTATTTGGCGGCCTACCTGCAGTATCTGGCCTCGGAGGACTCTAGAGGTGATACCGATGCGGCCGCTGGTTTGACCCGTGTTGCACAGGAAGTCATGGGGTCAGGCATGGACAGCGGGGAGATTCAAAAACAGCTTCTGGCAGCACTTGAAAGAATTCATTCCCAGTTTGCAAGATATGCCCCTGATCGGCTGACACAGCGCATCTACCACCAGGTGCCCGCAGATGTTCGGCGGACCATTCGTATGCTGCGCTTGCGCATGGATACTTAGCTGCCCATTTTGTATGGCTGTCGTTTGTTGTAGTCGATGGACGAGCCTCATCAGTTGCTTTTTCCACCCCTTGGCTTTTGAAGCATGGAGACGGATGATGTCCTTTGAATTTTTATGCGCCTCATGCGGTGAGGTGCACCAGGGGATGCCTTCCTTTGGCGTACTCACCCCGTTCAGTTATGACGATATACCGCCCAATGAGCGCGCGACGCGCTGCACACTCTCAACAGATACCTGCACTGTTGATGGCAGATTCTTTTTTGTCCGTGCGTGCCTTGAGATTCCTGTTCAAGGGGAGCCCGAGCCTTTTTCCTGGGGGGTTTGGGTATCGCTCAGTGCCGAGAGCTACAACCAATGGCTTGAATTTGAGTTCATTGATAAACGCTCGCATATTGGACCATTCTTTGGATGGCTCAACACAGACTTGATGCCCTATCCAGACACATTGAACCTCAAGACGCGGGTGCATCTTCGCGATGACGGGATTCGGCCTTTTATTGAGCTGGAGCCCACCGAACACCCGCTTGCCATCGAACAGCGGCAAGGCATTTCGGTGGACCGTGTCGCAGAACTGTATGCAATGGTGATGCACGATCCGTCGTCATGACCTGACAGGGCTGACGGCCGCGATGGCCACTCGTACATGCCATCTTCTGCGCATCCCAAGGCACCCATAACAGGTCCCATTGACCTTCTTGCCCGTAGCCTAAGCCGCCTGAATCCGCCAGGTCGCGCAAGGCTGCGCATGATGGGCCTTGGTCAGTGCAGAAAGGATTGCAACCGCCCGCGCTGGCAACCAGAGTGCCGCCCGCCTCAGGCCATGGCCATTGCCTGTTGGGTATCCAGGGCATGTGCGCGATCGGCGCAACGATGCCCTAGTGCCATCGAGCAACCGTAACCGAGCGGCGCCGCGCAGGTTAATACGCACCCATATAGTCGCGCTTGCCCACCTCCACACCGTTGTGGCGCAGGATGGCATAGGCGGTGGTCACATGGAAGAAAAACTGCGGCAGACCATAGTGCAGAAGGTAGGCGCTGGCGGTCAGCTTCTTTTCCTTGGGCGTGCCGGGGCGCAATACGATGTCGCGGCTTTCGCTGAGATCAAATTGCGCGGCAGGGAAGGATGCGAGATGCGCCAGCGCCTTGGCGATCAAGGCTTGAAGGTCAGCGAAGCTGGTCTCCGTGTCGGGCCAGGAGGGCACTTCAGCACCCGCCAGGCGCGAAGCAATGCCCTTGGAGAAGTCAGAGGCGATCTGCACCTGACGGACGAGCGGAAACATGTCGGGAAACAGCCGCGCCTGCAGCAGCGCATTGGGGTCGATATTGCGTTGCGCCGCATGGTCTTCGGCCTTCCTGAGCACATCGGACAGGGCACGCAACATCTGCTGCATGACGGGAATGGAGGCGGTGTACAGCGGGCTGGTCATAGGGGGTTCACTTTTTAGAAGGGGCGCGATGGCCGAGGTGGGGCTGGCAGGGATCCTGCTGGCCATGGAAGGCTAACAGCAAAAGAACAAAGCATCATGCGTGGTGCCGTTACAGGCTTGCGGGTCGCGCGTTGCATGTGTGAAAAATGTGATGGTGAATGCCGAGTTGTCTGACTCTCCTTGGCATGGCTGAAGCGCTTATGAACCCCCAAATCGCTTCAGCACCAACGAAGCATTTACCCCGCCAAAGCCAAACCCATTGAGCATGGCATGTTCGATTGCATGCGCCCGTGCACTGCCGCGAACCAGATCCAGCCCTTCGGCCAGGGGGTCGGGGTTGTCCAGGTTGAGGATTGGTGGCGCGATCTGGTCGCGCAGGGCCAACACGCTAAACACCGCAGCAGCCCCGCCAGCAGCGCCCAGCATATGGCCCAGGGCCGACTTGGTGGCGGTGATGGATGGGCCCGTGCTGGCACCAAACACCTGGCGGATGGCGGCGAGTTCGCCGCGGTCGCCCACCGGGGTGGAGGTGGCATGGGCATTGAGGTGCTGGATATCGCCGGGCTGCAGCTGCGCCTGGCGCAAGGCGGCGCGCATGGAGCGGGCGGCGCCCGATCCGTCCTCGGGGCCGGAGGTGACATGGTAGGCATCGGCCGAGGTGCCATAACCGATGACTTCGGCCAGCGGTATGGCGCCACGCGCCAAGGCGTGGTCCAAGGCCTCCAGCACCAGCAGGCCTGCGCCTTCGGCCATCACAAAGCCTTCGCGCGCCATGTCAAAAGGCCGGGACACCTGGCCGGGATGGTCCTCGCCTCCGGTGGCGACGGCCTTGGCTGCTGCAAAGCTGCCCAGCGCCACCCGGTCAATGGTGGCCTCGCTGCCGCCGCACAGCGCCATGTCCGCCTCGTTGTTACGAATCAAGCGTGCCGCATCGCCAATCGCCTGGATGCTGGCGGCGCAGGCCGTTACGGGTGCGCCCAGCGGGCCCTTGAGCTGGTGGCGGATGGAGACCTGGCCGGCAGCCAGATTGGCCAGAAAGGCCGGCACGGTGAAGGGCGAGAGGCGCTGCGGCCCCTTGCCATCGGTGGTGCGTACTGCGTCGGTAATGGTGCTGAAGCCCCCCACGCCTGAGCCGATGATGGTGGCTGCACGCTCTTGCTGCTCGGCGCTGGCTTGGGTCCACTGCGCATGCGCCAGCGCCTGGTCTGCGGCGCCCAGCGCAAAGGCGATAAAGCGGTCCATGCGGCGCAGCTCCTTGGCGGCAATGAGGGCCTCGGCGCTCCAGCCGGCTTGCGGGTCTTCTTCCAAACTGGGTACGCGGCCAGCGACCGTGACGCCGGTGCCTTCACCCACCTCCGTGGCCAGTGCGCGCACGCCCGATTGGCCCGCCAGCAAGCGCTGCCAGGCCAGCTCCACATTGCAACCCAGGGGTGACACCAGGCCCAGCCCGGTGATGACGACGCGACGATCCATATGGCAGCTTTCGCGGTTGGACGCCATCGCGGAAAAACGGGCGCCCAGCCTTATTGATGATGGTCGTCATCATAAATGAGTTTTGATGATGGGTATCATCTAACGCATGAAAGTCAGCAAAGCACAAGCGGCCGAGCACCGCGAAGGCATCGTCGATGCCGCTGCACGCCTCTACCGGGAAAAAGGCCTGGAGGGCGTGGGCGTGGCCGAGATCACGCGCGACGCGGGCCTGACGCATGGCGGGCTCTACCGGCACTTTGCGTCCAAGGATGCCCTGGCCAGAGAGGCCTGCCTGCGCGCCTTTGACTGGACCATCACGCCGCTGGAGGGCCTGGACAGTGCTGATGCCGATCACGACCCCGCTGTCCGGCTGCGCGCCTTGGTGCATGGCTACCTGTCGGCCAGCCACCGCGACCGTCCCGGCGACGGCTGCCCCGCAGCCGCCTTGGCCACCGATGCAGCCCGCGCCGGGCCGGAAATGTCCGAGGTATTTGCGCTGGGGGTGGAGCGCAATATCCAGCGCTTTATGGCCGTGTTACCCGATGACCGTGCGGACAGGCGCAGCCAGACCATCGTGGCGCTGAGCAGCATGGTCGGCGCCCTGGTGCTGGCCCGCGCCACGGCGGCGGGCAATCCGGGGCTGTCGGAGGAGATCTTGGCTACTTTGCGGGAGCAGTTGGCGCCGGCGATGGAGCGAGATGGGCCGATGTGAGGATGGTCAGCGCTTCTTCTTGGTCTTGTGGAAAATTCTCTGCCAAGCCAGCATCGCGAGAACCAGACTGATACTGGGATCGAGTAGCAAGGGCACCCACGCGTAAGCTTGCATTGATCCTCCTGGATAGCAATACATTGCAACGCTGGCAGATAGTCCGCATATCCACGGGGGGGCGAAGCTGAATCCTTTTTTGTGGAGCTGGGCCTGGATAAGTGAAGCCCAATTAAGCAGTAGGACCAAGGCGCAGCCGGCAATGAGTGCAAGAGTTCCAATTTGAGAGATTGTCATTGCTCACTTGGTATAAGGCGGGGCGTTTGAGCTTGATTGGATATGAATGCTACAGCGTGATGGCCAGGGCGATCTTTCCCGCTTCAAATACAGCTCCAGCCATTCCACAAAGGCATTGGCGCACTGGTTCAAGCTGCTGTAAATCCTGTGCTGGCGCCACTCACTCCGGCGCCCCAAAGGCCCCTTCGCGCGACAGCCCATAGCCGGCGATAAAGAACTCGTAGCTCAGCCCCGTATTCACATCCGTCGCAGTCTCGATGCCAATCGTCTCCAGCGCGCCCTCCAGGATCTGCGCCTGCTTCAAGGGCTTGGCATCGATCTGCTGGGCGACGATATAGCTCCCATCCGCTGCCCGAAAAACCACATCGCCCTGGGGCGTCACTGCTTCAATCACATTCTGCATCGCTGGCTCCAAATCCATAACGGCCGGGCACGGTGGCCCAGCACCTGATGGGAGACTGTACGCAGGCAGCAGCCTATCCGGTAGTGGGCGCAGGCTTGCAGAACTCGTAATCTGGATTTACGAATGGGTTTGCGTATACATTCGAATTCATGACGAATCTGCGCGCCATTGATATCTTTGTCAAAGCCCTGGAAGGGGGCTCCATCGCCTCGGCTGCCCGCCAGCTGGGTATTTCTCCGGCGGCGGCCAGCCAGAACATTGCGCGGCTGGAGCGGGAGCTGGGCACACGGCTGATCACGCGCACCACGCGTTCGATGGCGCTGACCGAAGCGGGCGAGCGCTACCTGGCCCGGGTGGCACCGGTGCTGGATGAACTGGCGCGGGCGCAGGCCGATGTGTCGCTGGTGCATGGCGCCGTGCAAGGGCGGCTGCGCGTGGCCTGCATGGCTGCGTTTGGCCGCCATGTGCTGGCGCCCTTGCTGCCGGCCTTCCAGGCGCGCCACCCGCAGCTGGAGCTGGAATTGCTGGTGACCGACCGCGATGTCGATGTGCTCAAGGAGGATGTGGACGTCAGCATCCGCTACCGCGATGTGCTGGAGCCCGGCATGTCCGTGCGGCCATTCGCCGCCATGCCGCGCTTTCTGTATGCCTCGCCCGCGTATCTGGAAAAGCATGGCCGCCCGCAGGTGGCCGAGGATCTGCTGCAGCATGCCTGCTTGCTGTACCGCCGCGAGCGGGACGGGCGCTTTATGCGCTGGCCCTTTGTGCGCGATGGCCGCCGGGCAGATCCTGGCCTGCGCATTGCCGCCATTGGCACCGATATCGATGCGCTGGTGGAGCTGGCCGTTGCCGGTGGTGGCATTGTCTGGGCCGGCAGCTTTATCACCCAGCGCCATGTGCAGGAAGGGCGGCTGCTGCCCTTGGTGCTGCAGCCCCCGCGCAAGGGCCGCAAAGCAACACCGGGCCCGCTGCAGCTGGAGGATGTGACGCTGGACTTTTTTGCCTGCTTCCGCGACCGGCAGTATGTGCCGGCCAAGGTGCGCAGCTTTGTGGACTATTTGCTGGAGGTGCTGCCGGGGCATCCAGCGTTGACGCAGGCGGCAGCCAGCGAAGCACCTGGGCGCTAGCAATGCGCGCTGGACTGGGGCTTGCCTGCGTTATCAAGCACCGCCGTACTCCAAATGAATCAGCGGATAAGATCGCCCCTGCCCATCCACGGCCGAACGCCCGGTGCGCCGAAAGCCCATCTTTTCGTAAAAGCCCACGGCCTGGGTGTTCTGCTCATTGACATCGGTGCGCATCTGCGCATGCAGTGACAGCCCATGGCGAACCAGCGCGGTGCCCAGGCCTTGTCCCCGGGCGGCGGGGTCGACAAACAAGGCTTCCATCTGGCCGTTGTCGATGAGCATGAAGGCGAGTGGGTGGTCCTGCGCATCAACGGCCAGCCAAAGCGGCGCCTGGGGCAGTAAGCGGCTGACCAGCGCATCGAGGGCTGCGCGGTCGTCCGGCTGCAGAAAGTGGTGGGTGGCGTCCACGGCCTGGCGCCAGATCTCGACGGCGCGTGGGCCATCATCGGGGCGGGAAGGGCGAATGGTGATCATCGCGGAATTATGCACAGGCCTGCCGTGCTGGGCAGCCAGGCGCGCAGGGTGTGGGTGCGGAGGGGCTTCAGATAGCCCATGGCTGGCATCCGCATTCAATAACAATTAAGCTCAACCGTTATTGATTTTTGCCAGAACAGTGGAGCGGACCATGGCGCGCAACGGAACCCTTATCCAACAGGTGATGGCCCATGTGCGTGCCGGCATGGCATCGCGCAGCTATTTGCCGGGCACGCGGCTGCCATCGGTGCGGCAGCAGGCGGGGTTGCTGGGCATGTCGGTCTCGACGGTGGTGGAGGCCTATGAAAGGCTGGCGGCCGAGGGCCTGGTGGTGGCGCGGCCGGGGGCGGGCTTTTATGTCAACGGGCCGGTGGCACCGCTGGCGCTGCTGAAGCTGGGGCCCAAGCTGGACCGGGTCGTCGATCCGCTCTGGGTGTCGCGCCAATCGCTGGAGAGCGACCATGCCACGCTGCGCCCGGGCTGTGGCTGGCTGCCGCCGGAGTGGATGTTTGAGGAGGGCGTGCGGCGGGCGTTGCGCGCGCAGGCGCGCGGGCCGCTGGATGGGTTGACGGAATACGCTACGCCGCTAGGCAGCCCGGGGCTGCGCCAGCTGCTGGCCAGGCGCATGGCGGCCACCGGCATTGAGGTATCGCCCGAGCAGCTGATGCTGACCGAGTCGGGCACGCAGGCCATCGACCTGGTGTGCCGCTTCTTGCTCAAGCCCGGCGACACGGTGCTGGTCGATGACCCCTGCTACTTCAACTTCCATGCGCTGCTCAAGGCGCACCAGGTGCAGGCGGTGGGCGTGCGCTACACGCCGCAGGGCCCCGATGTGCAGCAGTTTGACAAGGCCCTGCAGGAACACCAGCCCCGGCTCTACATCACCAATGCCGGCATCCACAACCCCACGGGCGCCGCGCTGTCGCCGCTGGTGGCGCACCGGCTGCTCAAGCTGGTGGAGGGCACGGACTTGGTGATTGTGGAAGACGATATCTTTGCCGATTTCGAGAACCAGCATGCGCCCCGGCTGGCCGCGTTTAATGGGCTGGCGCGCGTGATCCAGATCGGCAGCTTTTCCAAAACCGTCTCGGCCTCGGTGCGCTGCGGCTACCTGGCGGCCCGGCCCGACTGGATCGAGGGCCTGGTGGACCTGAAGCTGGCCACCACCTTTGGCGCCGGGCGGCTGGCGCAGGACATCATCCTGAAAACCCTGACCGACAGCGGCTACCGCAAGCATATGGACCTGGTGCGCCAGCGCCTGGCCAAGAACATGGACAAAGTGGCCCAGCGGCTGCGCAAGCTGCGGGTGGAGCCCGCCTTGGTGCCGCAGGCCGGCATGTTTTTGTGGTGCCGTCTGCCGCAAGGCGCCGATGCGGCCGCGGTGGCGCGGGCTTGTCTGCAGGAAGGAGTAGTGCTGGCGCCTGGCAACTCATTCAGCCAGTCGCAGTCGGCGGGCGACTATGTGCGCTTCAACGTGTCGCAGTGCGCCGATGAGCGGGTGTTTGCGGTGCTGGACCGGGCCTTGAGACAAGCTACTGCCGGGGCGCAAGGCCGCTAACTGCAGGATCTGCGGCCCGCTTGGCTGCCAACTGTATGGCCTTTTATTGATAACAGTTTCTTTGAACTGTACTGTACTGTGTCTGGTGCAGAGGGCAGGCGGCATGCTGTACTGCGGGCTCGATCAAGGAGTCTGGCATGGAGAAAAGTACGGGCGGGTGGCTCAATGGCCTGGTGGGGGTGGCGATTTTTGCCGGTTCGCTGCCGGCCACGCGGGTGGCGGTGGCAGATTTGAACCCCAGTTTTTTGACCTGTGCCCGCGCCGTGGTGGCGGCGCTGTTGGGGGGTGCCTTTTTGCTGGCCCAGCGTGCGCGCCGGCCTGCCGCGGCCGATGTGCCGTCGCTCGCGGTGGCAGCTTTGGGCGTGGTGGTGGGTTTTCCGCTGCTGACGGCCTTGGCGCTGCAGCGCATGACCTCGGCCTATTCCATCGTCTTTATCGGCTTGCTGCCGCTGTCCACCGCCTTGTTTGCGGTGTTGCGCGGCGGTGAGCGGCCCCAGGGGCTGTTCTGGGTGTTCTCGTTGGCGGGGGCCGCCGCCGTGGCGGGCTATGCCGCCCTGGGCGGCGGGCAGGGATCGCTCAGCGGCGATCTGCTGATGCTGGCCGCCGTGCTGGTCTGCGGCATGGGTTACGCCGAGGGCGCGCGCCTGTCGCGCAAGCTGGGCGGCTGGCAGGTCATCAGCTGGGCGTTGGTTTTGGCGCTGCCGCTGATGCTGCCGTTGGCGCTGTGGCTGGCCCCTGCCAGCTTGGCCCATGTCAGCAGCGCCACCTGGCTCAGCTTTGTCTATGTGGCCGTGTTCAGCCAGCTGATCGGCTTTGTATTCTGGTACCGGGGGCTGGCACAAGGCGGCATTGCGGCGGTCGGCCAGTTGCAGCTGCTGCAGCCTTTTATGGGTTTGGCGCTGGCTGCCGTGCTGCTGCATGAGCAGGTCAGCGGGTCGATGCTGGTGGTGACCCTGGTGGCGGTGGTCTGTGTGGCGGGGGCCAAAAAATATGCCTGATGCATGTTCTGCAGCTGGCGCAGCGCCGGCGGTTTATGGTGCTGTCCGCATTCGGCACCTAGCGGGCAGTTTCGGCATGTTCTGTGTGGCGCTGGCGAAGTTATCTGGCGCTGGACGAGGCGGAAAACGGCTATTCTTTTGTCTTTCCAAAACAAGAACGTGTTTGCGATCTCTACGCAGCCGCGTTGGAGTGCAATCGGGATGAGTTCGAAGGGATGGAGCGTAGCTTGCACCGGGGTGCAAGCAAGGGCCAGCGCGCAGAAATCGCCCGATTTCACTCCAACCCGTAGGGACAGGGGTTTTGCGGGCGGTCTGCGTCGTTGCAAATCCTCGCAATAGCTGGGCTATTGCTGCGGTGTTGCGCCTAGCATCCCATCCCGCAAAACCGCTGTCGCGGCGCGAGGAGATCGTAAACACGTTCTAAGAGACGAGGTTCCCTATGAAGACCGTATTCCGCCACACCGCCATCGCCCTGGGTATTGCCCTGGCCGCTGCAAGCGCCCAGGCCCAGCTGCTGCAAAAGCCGGCGCTCGATGCCATTGCCGCCGAAGCCGTGAAGACGCCTGCGACCTTTGCGCAGTTTTTGCAGAACGCCGCCAAGCAGGATGCCCGCTTGGCCGCTGCCGTGCAGCGCTACACGCAAGGCGCGCCGCTGCAAGGCGATGACCTGGCCAATGTGGCCCGCCTGCTCGGCCTCTACACCCGCCTGACGCAAGAGCACCAGGTGCTCAGCAGCATCACCCAGATGGTGGCGCTGCCAACGGTGCGCGACCCCAAGGTGCTACCGCATGAGAGCCCGGCCATCATCGACTTTGGCCGCATGGTGGAAAAGATGGCCCAGGACTTTGGCCTGCAGTACCGCAATGTGGACAACCGCATCTTTGAAGTGACCTTGCCGGGCACGAGCGCAGAAGAGTTCGGCATTCTGACCCATGCGGATGTGGTGCCGGTGGTGCCCGCCGAATGGGTGGTGGATGGTCAGCAGCTCGACCCCTTCAAGGTCACCCGTGTGGGCGACAAGCTCTACGGGCGCGGCACCATCGACGACAAGGGCTCGATCGCCACGGTGCTGTATGCGATGAAGGCCGTCAAGCAATCGCAGCTGCCATTGCAGCGCGGCATCCGCCTGATGATCGAGACCACCGAAGAGACCGGTGGTGATGCGATGAAGTACTACCGCGACAAGACCAAGCTGCCCGACTACAACATCGTGCTCGACAGCAAGTACCCGGCCGTGGTGGCCGAAAAAGGCACGGGCGCCATCAAGGCCAGCTTTGCCGATATGAAGACCGACCCGCAGCAACCGGCCATCACCGCGATGGCGGGCGCCGCATCGGCCAACGCCATTGCCCAGACCGCGACTGCCACCATCGAGGCAGGCAATGCCGCTGCGCTGGCCGCCGTGGCCCAAAAGCTGCAGGCCGCCAAGGATGGCTTTGTGGCCAGCAACCAGCAGTTTGGCCAATTCAGTGTGGACCTGGTGAGCAGCGCCAACAAGATCGACATCAAGGTGACCGGCACCTCCGCCCACGGCTCGCGCCCTGAAGAAGGCGTGAACCCCGTGCCGCGCCTGGCCCTGCTGCTGCAATCGGCGCTGATGCCCGCCCAGGGTCAGCCGCTGGTGCAGCAGAACCAGTACAGCGAAGCGTTGCGCTACATCAATGGCGTGTTTGGCATGGACTACTTTGGCAAGGGCCTGAATGTTGCCTACGCTGACGACTTCATGGGCCCGCTGACGATTTCGCCCAACCTGATCAAGCCTGGCAATGGCCAGCTGGAAGTGACCGCCAATGCGCGCATGCCACGCGGCAAATCGCCCGAGCAGCTCAAGGCCGAGGTGGAAAAGGGCATTGCCAACTGGAGCGCTGCCGCCAAGGTTCCCGTCAAGATCGACTACAGCCAAGGCAACTGGATGGCCCGCGACCCCAAGGGCGCCTGGCTCTCGACCCTGCTGAACATCTTTGGCGACACCACCGGCCTCGATGCCAAGCCCGTGCCCACCGCCGGCAGCACCACCGCCAAGCTGATGCCCAATGCCATCAACTTTGGCCCCGCGATGCCCGGCAAGAAGTACACCGCGCACAACGCGCTGGAGTACAAGGAAGTGCCGGACCTGCAGGCCGATATGCAGATGTTTACCGAGATGCTGGTGCGCATCGGCAATCTGCAGCAGATGCAATAAACACCAGGCTTTGGCCCCAAGCAAAAGGCCTGCTCCCAAGACGGGAGCAGGCCTTTTTTTTACGGCGTGGCGCTGATCTGGTCAGCCCGCTTTTGCCGCCTGAAAGTTCTCCGCAAACGCCAGCGCATCCACACGCACCTGCGCTGCCGTCTTGCCGGGCTTGAACAGTGCCGAGCCAATGCCAAAGCCTGCCGCGCCCGCTTGCAGCCAGGGGGCCATATTGTCTGGCGCAATGCCGCCCACGGGGTAGATGTTGCTGCCCTTGGGCAGCACGGCCAGCAGGGCCTTGACGACGGCGGGCGATGCCAGCTCGGCGGGGAAGATCTTGAGGCCATGGGCGCCATGCTCCAGCGCCATGAATGCCTCGGTCGGGGTGAAGACGCCGGGCAGGCTGATGAGGCCCAGCTTGACGGCCTCATCGATCACGGCCGGGTTGCAGTTGGGCGAGATGATCAGCTGGCCGCCTGCGGCATGCACATCGCGCACCTGCTGGGGCGTCAGCACCGTGCCCGCGCCCACCAGCACATGCGGGTAGGCCTCGCGCATCGCGGCAATGCTCTCCAGCGGCTCGGGCGAGTTCAGCGGTACTTCCCACAGGCCAAAACCGGCCGATTGCAAGGCGGCACCCACGGGCACGGCCTCGCTGGGGGTGAGGCCGCGCAGGATGGCGATCAGCGGCAGCTTGGCCTGCAGGGCCTGGAATTGTTGGAGCAGGTTCATGGCGGTGTCCTGGATGGAGGGCGGTACGAAGAGGGCAGGGGGCGTGGGTTGGGTGGCGTGTTCAGCCTTGGGTCAGGTGCTCGTAAATGGCCTGGTGGCCGGCCCAGGTGGCTTCGTCACCAAAGGCAATGGGCTCGCAGCCTCCATGGCGCAGTGCCAGGCTGTAGCGCTGCACCAGGGTGCTGGAGCCGATGACGGCAACGCGGCTGCCCGCTGCCGTCGGCATGGTGCGCAGCTCCTGGCCAATCAGCAGGCCCGAGAGGTAGCTGGCCGACTGGGCCGGGTCCAGCGCGCCAAACAGCGACAGCGCACGCGTGCCAAACAGCAGGTGGCTCAGGCTGTCGGGGCTCTGCGCCCGCTCCAGCCCCTGGACAAAGGCGGCCTCGTCCAGCGCGGCGCTGCTGTCCAGCGTCTTGCCCAGGATCGAGTGCTGGGCCAGCAGCGCAAACAGCTCGCCGGTCATGAAGGTCTTGAAGCCGGTGATGGTGCTGTTTTGCGCCTGCACCCATTTGCTGTGCGTGCCCGGCAGCAGCAGCAGGCCGTCGCGGCTGCCCATCAGCCGCAGCGCACCAATCACCTGGATTTCTTCGCCGCGCATTACATCGGGCACGCCATGCACGGCATCGACCTGGCTCTGCGCCAGGCTGCTCATGCCCGGCACGATGGCCGTGGGCACGCCCTGGGGAAGATCGAGCCAGAGCAGCTGCTGGCACAGCGCAGAAAAATCGGCCGGGCAGGGGCAGTACGGCGCTTCCTGCCAGCCCTGGCGGCTGCCCACCATGCCCGACAGCAGGCACAGCTGGGGCCCTTCGGCCAGCCAGTCGCCAAAGTGCTGTGCAAACGCATCGGCGAAGCCGCCGGGCGCCACTTGCAGGATGCCTTGGGGCAGGGCGCGCCGCTCGCTGATCTGGCCCTGCGCATCGATACGCACGCCCCTCAGCGAGGTGGTGCCCCAGTCGATGGCGAGCATGCGGGGGCGCGGGTCTGACGGCGCGCGGGCGGAAAAGGTCGGAGGCTTGGGCATGGCGGTGAGAGAGGGCAAAAAAAAGCGCAGACCAAGTCTGCGCGGGCCATTGTAGAAGCGCCTGCAGCGGGCAGCTGTCGCGCCTGCTGCGCGCGCCTGTTGCGCCTGCGCGCTAGTGGTTTTACAGCGGCTTGTAGGCCGTCACATCGATCTCGACCTTGGCGTCGATCATCAGGCGCGATTCCACGGTCGAGCGGGCCGGGCGGTGGTCACCAAAGCACTCCATGTAGACGCGGTTGAAGCTGCCGAAATCACGCGGGTCATCGAGCCAGACATTGACCTTGGCAACATCGGCCAGGGTGCAGCCGCCCAGGGCCAGGGCCTCTTCCAGGCGCTTGAACACGGCGCGCGTCTGCGCCTCGATGCCGCCGGGCACCACCTGGCCCTGGTCATCGGTGGGCACGGTGCCGGAGACAAAAACAAAGTCGCCAGCGCGCACCGCGGGCGAGAGCGGACGGGCCAGACGGTCCGATGCAAGAGGGGGTTGGCCTAGGGTAATTACTGTCATGGGGGTGGGCTCCTGTATGTAAAGATATTACATCAACAACCCATAAATCTGTCAATAAGACGATTTGAAGGCAGTTTTTAGCGGTTGTGGTGTAAAAAAATTTCTTCACCCCTTCGATGAAAGCCTGCCCCATGAACGCCCTTGCCTTGCGTGTCCGCACATCCCGTCGCCAACTGCTTGCCGCAGCCCTGTTGGCTGCCGGTTGCGTAGGCCTGCCAGCGGGCAGCGCCTGGGCCCAGGCGGCCCACAAGGGCGGGGCGGCCAACCTGGCCATGATTGGCGAGCCCCAGAGCCTGGACCCGATGGTCAGCTCCACCGACCTGGTGGGCACCATCATGCAACACGTCTACGAGCCGCTCTTCACCTTTGATGCGCAGTGGCGCATCCAGCCGATGCTGGCCCAGGCCATGCCGGTCATCTCTGCCGATGGCCTGACCTACACCATCACCCTGCGCAAGGGCGTCAAGTTCCACAACGGCAAGGAGATGGTGGCCGATGACGTGGTCGCCTCGCTGCAGCGCTGGATGGACGTGTCGGCGCGCGGCAAGGCGGTGGGCCAGGAGATCGCCAGCATGAGCGCCAAGAATCCGCAGACGGTGGAGATCAAGCTCAAGGCGGTGTATGCACCGCTGCTGGCCCACCTGGCCATGCCCAGCGGCATGGCCGGCATCATGCCCAAGGAGGTGGTGGCACCGGTGCTCAAGGAGTTCATCGGAACCGGCCCCTACCAACTCAAGGAGCGCAAGCCCGACCAGTTCACCGTGCTGGCGCGTTTTGACCAGTACGCCGCACGTAGCGAGCCCGCCAGTGGCTACGCCGGCAAGCGCGAGGCCCAGCTCGATGAGCTGCGCTTTGTGCCGGTGCCCAATGCGACGACGCGGGTCGAGGGCGTGCTCTCGGGCCAGTTCCAGTACGCCGATCTGCTGCAGGTCGAATCGGTTGGCCGCCTGGAAAAGGCCGCGCCCAATGTGGTGCCGATCGTCACGCAGAACTTTGGCTTCCCTTACATCGTCTTCAACACCAAGGAAGGCGTACTGGCCAAGAAGGAGCTGCGCCAGGCGGTGCAGACGGCCATGGGCCCGGCCGAGATGCTGCAGGCCGGTTTTGGCGACAAGCGCTTCTTTGCGGCCGAGCCCAACTTCTTTGCCAAGGGCACACCGTACTATTCGGACGCGGGCGCCAAGCTCTACAACCAGAAGAACCCGCAGCTGGCCAAGGACCAGGCGGCCAAGGCCGGCTACAAGTCCGAGCCCATCCGCATCATGGCCAGCCGCCAGTATGAGTTCCACTACAACATGGCACTGGTGATGGCCGAGCACTTGAAGCGCGCCGGCTTCAAGACCGAGCTGCAGGTGGTGGACTGGGCCACCCTGGTGCAGCGCCGCAACGATGCCAAGCTCTGGGATGTCTACATGACCCACTCGGGCCTGTTCCCTGAGCCGATGCTGTCGCCTCCGCAGATGGGCAGCGGCGCCCCCGGCTGGTGGGAGACCGAGACCAAGAAGGCCGCGCTCGCCGCCTTCAATGGCGAGCCCGATGTGGCCAAGCGCGGCCCGCTCTGGGGCCAGGTGCAGGCGCTCGTTTATGACGAGGTGCCTTTTGTCGAAGTGGGCAAGTTCAATGCGCTGTCGGCGCGCTCGTCCAAGCTGCAGGGCTACCAGCCCATGCCCTGGCCCTTCTTCTGGAACACCTCGCTGAGCCAGTAAGCCCCAGCGTTTCTCGAGTTCAGCCATGCTGCATTTTTTAGTCAAGCGCCTGGGCGGCGCGGTGGTGGTGCTCGCCCTGGTCGCCGTGCTGGTGTTCCTGCTCACGCGCCTGGCATCGGGCGATCCGGTAGCGCTGCTGCTGGGTGACCAGGCCACCGCCGCCGATATTGCTGCCGCGCGCGTGCAGTACGGGCTGGACAAGCCCCTGACCACCCAGTTTGTGCTCTGGATTGGCCAGGTGCTGCAAGGCAACCTGGGCCAGTCGCTGTTCTTGCAAATGCCTGTGACCCATGCGCTGCTGGAGCGCGCCGAGCCCACGATGTTTCTGGCGCTGTTCGCCGTGTCGATTGCCGCCTTGATCGGTGTGCCCTGCGGCATGGCAGCAGCCGTGTGGCGCGGCAGCTGGATCGACCAGGTGCTCAGCACCATTGCGATGCTGGGCGCCAGCATTCCCAGCTTCTGGTTCGGCCTGATCCTGATCCAGATCTTTGCCGTGCACCTGGGCTGGTTTCCGGCTTCGGGCTATGGCGATCCGGACGCGAGCTTTGGCGACCGTCTGCAGCATCTGCTGCTGCCCGCCCTGGTGCTGGGCGTGCTCAACTCGGCGCTGATCATCCGCTTCACGCGTGCCTCGGTGCTCGACATTCTGGGTGAGGACTATGTGCGCACGGCCCGGGCCAAGGGCCTGGGCGAGTCGGTGGTGCTCGTCAAGCATGTGCTGCGCAATGCGCTGGTGCCCGTCGTCACCGTGCTGGGCCTGACCCTGGCCTTGATGATTGGCGGCACCGTGGTGACCGAGACCGTGTTCAACCTGCCCGGCGTGGGCAACCTGGTGGTGCGGGCCGTGCTGCGGCGTGATTACCCGGTCATCCAGGGCACCTTGCTCGTCATTGCCGCCATCTACGTTTTCATCAACCTCGCGATCGACCTGCTCTACACGGTGGTCGATCCCCGCATTCGTCTGGAGGGCCAATGATGAACGCCGCCCCAACAGCATTGCCGCTGCCCGCGCGCGGCAGCTGGGCCCAGTCCCCCTGGTTCAAAACCCTGCGCCGGCTGTTTGCGCGCAAGGTGGTGCTGGCGAGCGCCGTGGTGCTGCTGCTGATTGCAGCCACCGCCTTGCTCTACCCGCTGCTGACCGACTCCGACCCCAATGACATGAACATCAGCATGCGCCTGCATGCGCCGTCCTGGGCGCACTGGGCCGGCAACGATGAGCTGGGGCGCGATGTGATGGCGCGCATCATCTATGGCGCGCGCTACTCGCTGATGATCGGCTTTTTCACCGCGCTGGGCGCCGTGGTGCTGGGCACCTTGCTGGGCATGCTGGCCGGTTACTTTCGCCGGCTCGATGCGCCGCTGATGCGCCTGGTCGACGCGATGATGGCCTTCCCCGACATCCTTCTGGGCATTGCGCTGGTGTCGATCCTGGGGGCATCGCTGTGGAATGTGATCCTGGCGCTGACCATCGTCTACACGCCGCGCGTGGCCCGCGTGGTGCGCGCCTCGACCCTGGTGCTGCGCGAGCTGCTGTTTGTCGATGCCGCCAAGGCGCTGGGCGTGCGCACGCCTTTGATTCTGTGGCGCCACATCCTGCCCAACCTGCTGTCGCCGGTGCTGGTGCAGGTCACCTTCATCTTTGCCTATGCGATCCTGGCCGAGGCGGGTCTGTCGTTTCTGGGCGTGGGCGTGCCGCCCGATATCCCCACCTGGGGCACGATGATTGCCGGCAGCCTGGAGTATGCCGACAAGGCGTTCTGGACCATTCTGACCCCGGGCGTGGCCATTGTGCTGACGGCGCTGTCGCTGCAGCTCTTGGGCGACGGTGTGCGCGATCTGCTCGACCCCAAGCTGAAGAACAAATCATGATGAACACCGCCACCCCTGCAGCGGCCGCCGACATGGCCGCGCCCCGCCTGGATGTGCGCTCGCTGTCGACCTCGTTCGCCACCGAAGGCGGGCGTATCCAGAGCGTCTCCGATGTGAGTTTTCAGATCCTGCCGGGCCAGACCCTGGCCCTGGTGGGCGAGTCGGGTTCGGGCAAGTCGGTCACCAGCCTGTCGCTGATGGGCCTGCATGCCAAGACCTCGCAAGCCCAGGTGCAGGGCCAGGCCCGGTTTGTGCAGCGCGATGGCCGCACCGTCGATCTGCTCTCGCTCGATGCCAAGTCCCTCCGTGCGCTGCGCGGCAATGAGCTGGCGATGGTGTTCCAGGAGCCGATGACCAGCCTGAACCCGGTGCTGACCGTGGGCGAGCAGATTGCCGAATCGGTGCGCCTGCACAAGGGCCTGGGCAAGGCCGCAGCCCTGGCCCATGCCCAGCGCATGCTGGAACTCGTCGAGATACCGGCTGCCGCCCAGCGCGTGCATGAGTACCCGCACCAGCTGTCTGGCGGCATGCGCCAGCGGGTGATGATTGCGCTGGCCATGGCCTGCGACCCGAGCCTGCTGATTGCCGACGAACCCACCACCGCACTGGATGTGACCATCCAGGCGCAGATCCTGGCCTTGATGGGCCGGCTGCAAAAGGAGACGGGCATGAGCATTCTGTTTGTGACCCACAACCTGGGCGTGGTGGCGCAGTATGCCGATGCGATTGCCGTGATGTATGCCGGCCGCATTGTGGAGACCGCCAGCGTGCATGCGCTGTTTGCCGCGCCCCAGCACCCCTATACCCAGGGCCTGCTGGGTTGCCTGCCCGGCATGGCGCGCCAGCGCGAGCTGGCCGAGGCCGCCGCGCTGCGCGCCGGTGGCAAACCTGCCTTTGTGGGGCGGCGCCGCCTGGATGCCATCCCCGGCCAGGTCTCCAGCCCCTTGAGCCCGCCGCCCGGCTGCGCCTTTGCGCCGCGCTGCAGCAAGCGGCTGAACGCCTGCGAGCAGGCCATGCCTGGCCTGGAGACATGGCGCAGCGGCAACGATGCCGAGCCCAGCGAGCGCCAGGTGCGCTGCATTCGCGCAGGAGAAGCCGCATGAGCACGACCGACACCCTGGAGCGCCCGGCCGAGCGGGCCACGGCAGCGACTGGCACCACCGCAGCGGCCCAGCCGCTGGTGCGCATCCAGCATTTGAGCAAGCAGTTTGGCAGCGGCGCCCACCCGGTGCGTGCGGTGCAGGATGTCTCGTTTGACATCTTCCCGGGCGAGACCCTGGGCCTGGTGGGCGAGTCCGGCTCCGGCAAAAGCACCATCGGCCGGCTGCTGACGCGCTTGATCGAGCCGACGGACGGCCAGCTGCATTTTCGCAAGCAGGGCGGCGAGACCGTGGACCTGGCGCACCTGGGCGCGAGCGCGATGCGGCCGCTGCGCGCCGATATCCAGATCATCTTTCAGGACCCCTATGCCAGCCTGAACCCGCGCATGCGCATCCGCGATGTGCTGGGCGAGGCGCTGTCCACCCACGGCATGGCGCCGGGCGCAGCCCGCCAGCCGCGCATTGCCCAGCTGCTGGACCAGGTGGGCCTCAGGCCAGAACATGCCGAGCGCTTTCCGCATGAGTTCTCCGGCGGCCAGCGCCAGCGCATCGGCATTGCCCGGGCCTTGGCAGTGCAGCCGCGCTTTATCGTGGCCGATGAGCCGCTGTCGGCGCTCGACGTGTCCATCCAGGCGCAGGTGGTCAATTTGCTGGGCGACCTCAAAGACCGCCTTGGTTTGACCTTGCTGTTCATCTCGCACGATTTGGATGTGGTGGAATACCTCTGCGATCGCGTGGTGGTCCTGTATCTGGGCCGTGTGGTGGAGGTGGCACCGACCGAGGCCTTGTATGCCCGGCCGCGCCACCCCTACACCCAGGCCTTGCTGGCAGCCGCGCCGATTCCGGACCCGGCCCAGCGGCGCACGATCCCGCTCTTGACGGGAGACCTGCCCAGCCCCAAGAACCCGCCCAGTGGTTGCGTCTTTCGTACCCGTTGCCCGCAGGCCGAGGCGCGCTGCGCCCAGGCTGATATGCAGCTGCGCCCCGTGGCCGAAGGCCATCTGCAGGCCTGCTGGAAAGTCCAAGATTGAGAGAGTGAACCATGCAACCCGATTTTTTGATTGACGCGCGCAGCAAGAGCTACCCGCTGGCTGCTGCCCCCACCCAGGCCTCTGCATTGGCCGCACGCGGCTGGAATGTGCTGCGCGATGACCTGCCCTACCCGCTGGCCGTCATCCGCCAGTCGGCCCTGGCCCACAACGCCCGCTGGATGCAGGACTATGCGGCGCGCCGCCAGATCCAGTTTGCGCCGCACGGCAAGACCACCATGTCGCCCCAGCTGTTTGATTTGCAGCTCAAAGGCGGCGCCTGGGGCCTGACCTTTGCGACCATCTTTCAGCTGGCGGTCGGTGTGGAGGCCGGTGCGCGCCGCGCCATCATTGCCAACCAGGTGGTGGCACCGGCCGACCTGGATGGGCTGGACGCGTTGCTGAGCCAGCACGCCGATCTGCGCGTCTGGTTCCTGGTCGATTCGATCAGCCAGCTGCGCTGCATCGAGGACTGGAGCCGTGCACGCAACAGCGCCCGCCGCTTTGATGTGCTGATCGAGGTCGGCATTCCTGGCCAGCGCACCGGTGTGCGCAGCCAGGAGGAGGCGCTGGCGCTGGCCCAGGCCATCCATGCCAGCGGCAGCGCCCAGCTGGGCGGCATCGAATGCTATGAAGGGGGCCTGACCCAGTGCGACAGCGCGCATGACATCCCCGCCGTGGCCGAGCTGGTGCGCCGCGTGGTCGAGATTGCCAAGGCCTGCGATGCACAGGGCCTGCTGCCTGAGGAGGCGCCGATTCTGAGTGCCGGCGGCTCGGCCATTTTTGACCTGGTCGTGCCACTGCTGCAGGGCGCGGGCCTGTCACGCCCCTTTACCGGTGTGCTGCGCTCGGGCTGCTACATCACGCATGACCATGGCAACTACCGGCGCCTGCTCAAGCTGGTTGAGCAGCGCGAAGGCGTGGCCGACTCGTTGCAGGCCGCGCTCGAGGTCTGGGCCATGGTGCAGTCCGTGCCGGAGCCCGGCCTGGCCTTGCTCACCTGCGGCCGCCGCGATATCTCCTACGACCTGGAGATGCCCTCCGTGCAGCGCCATGCGCCGCGCGGCAGCCAGGAGGCGCAGCCCGCCCCTGCCGGCTGGACCATCTCGGCCCTGAACGACCAGCATGCCTATCTGCGTTTTGACCCGGCGCAGGGCGCGCCGGCCGTGGGCGACCGCATTGCGCTGGGCATCTCCCACCCTTGCACCACCTTTGACAAGTGGCGCTGGATTCCGGTGGTGGACGATGCCTGGAACCTGGTCGATGCGATCGAGACAAGGTTCTGAAATGGCCAGCCTGAAAACAGCGCTGAGCCTGCAGCTGCTGCAACAGCAGCAGGCCGCGCTGCCGCTGGCCCAGCGCCAGGTGATCGATGTGATCCTGCGCGACCCGGGTGCCGCTGTGCTGGCCACGGTCGAGCAGCTGGCGCTGCAGGCGAATGTGTCCATGCCGACGATCGTGCGCATGTGCCGCCGCTTTGGCTATGCCTCGGTGCGCGAGTTCATGGTGGCGCTGGCGCAGACCTTGGCGGTCTCGGGCTCGCACCTGCACCGCAGCGTGCAGCAGGACGACTCCACCGCCGAGGTGGTCAGCAAGATCGTGCATGCGGCAGCCGGCGCCATTGCCAACCTGGGCCAGCGCCTGGATGCGGCGCTGATCGACGAGGTGGCCGGCAAGATGGCCAAGGCCTCACGCATCGATTGCTACTCGGTCGGGGCGGCCTCGTCCTTTATGGCGCAAGAGCTGCAAAGCCGCTTGTTCCGCCTGGGCCTCACGTCCAATGCCATCTTTGATGCGCACCAGCAGCTGGTGTCGGCCTCGACCCTGGGCAAGCACGGCGTGGCCTTTGTGATCTCGCATGTGGGGCGCATGCCCTACACCTTGGAGGCGGCGCAATTTGCCAAGCAGCAGGGCGCTACCGTCGTGGCACTGACCCAGCCCGATACGCCGCTGGCCGAGATGGCCGACCATGTGCTGGCGGTGAATGTGCCCCAGGACGCGGTGATGCGCGTGGGCACCGAGGCCTACCTGGCCCACCTGGTGGTGATCGAAATCATGATGGTGCGCCTGGCGCAGATTCTGGGGCCACGCGTGGTCACCGGCATGCAGCAGTACAAGCGGTTGCTGGAGACCCATGGCTTTGACAGCTATGAATACATGGGCTTTCAGCAGCCCGCGCAGCAGCGCAAAGGGGGCCCCGTGCCGGATGCAGCAGCCCCCAGCCAGCAACAAGGCAAAACCGCCGGCTGATGGCAGCCGGCAGCAGCGCCTGGAGAGACAACAATGGAACGCAGAGTGTGGTTGAGCAATGGCACGGTGGTGGATGGCACCGGCCTGTCGGAGTTTGTTGGCGATGTCTGGCTGCAGGGCGGGCGCATCATTGGCGTGTTTGCCCGCGATGGCGCGGTGGATGCCGCCCAGCAGGCCACGTTGGATCGCTGGAAGGCGCAGGACCCGCTGCAGATCGATTGCACGGCCAAGGTGATCGCCCCGGGCTTTATCGATGTACACACCCATGACGATGCCGCTGCGCTGAACAGCCCGGCCATGCTGCCCAAGCTCTCGCAAGGGGTGACCACGGTGATCGCCGGCAACTGCGGCATCTCGCTGGCGCCGGTGGTGACGGCGCATCCGCCAGCTCCGCTGTCGCTGCTGGGCGACCAGCAGTTCCGCTTTGGCAGCATGCAGGACTACGCAGCGGCCGTGGATGCGGCGCAGCCCTCCATCAATATTGCGGCGCTGCTTGGCCACACCTCGCTGCGCATCAAGCACATGGCCGATCTGAGCCGCCCGGCCAATGCCGCCGAGCGCGAGGCCATGGCCCAGGACATGCACGAGGCCATGCAGGCAGGAGCCCTGGGCCTGTCCAGCGGCATCTTCTACCGCGAGGCCTACGCGGCCGACATGCAGGAGCTGGTGGCCGTGGCCACCGTGGCGGCCCGGCATGGCGGCGTCTATGCCACCCATATCCGCGACGAGCTCGAAGGCATTCTGGAGGCCATGCTGGAGGCCGCCGGCACGGCCCAGCAATCGGGCCTGCCGCTGGTGCTGTCGCACCACAAATGCGCGGGCTCGGCCAACTGGGGCCGCACCCTGCAGACCTTGCCGCTGGTCGACAAACTGGCGCAGCAGCAAGAGCTGTCGATGGACGTCTATCCCTACACCGCAGGGTCGACGGTGCTGCGCGAGGACCTGGTCGATGGCGTCATCGATATCCTGATCACCCGCAGCGAGCCCCAGCCCGAGGTGGGCGGCCGCTACCTGCGCGATATTGCCGCCGACTGGGGCATCAGCGAATACGACGCCTGCGTGCGCCTCAAGCCCGGCAATGCCTGCTACTTTCAGATGCGCGAAGACGATGTGGAGCGCGTCATCCGCCACCCGCTGGCCATGATCGGCTCGGACGGCCTGCCCAACGACGAGCGCCCACACCCTCGGCTGTGGGGCGCCTTTCCCCGCGTGCTGGCCATGTACTGGCGCGACAAGGGCGTGCTGAGCCTCGCCCAGGCCGTGCACAAGATGACGGGCATGTCGGCCCAGCGCTTTCGCATGGCCGACCGCGGCCTGCTGGCCGCCGGCAAGGCCGCCGATGTGGTCGTGTTCGACCCCGCCCGCATCCAGGACCAGGCCACCTTCGAAAACCCCAAGCAGCGCAGCGTGGGGGTGGAAGCCGTCTGGGTCAATGGCGTGCTTAGCTACACGGAAGAGGCGGGCGCCTTGCCGGCGCGCGCCGGGCGGTTTGTGCGGCGGGCGGTGGTGGCTTAGATTTCCGCTTGGGTCTCGTCCTGTGGCTGACCGGCTGCCGCATAAAGCAGCCGGTAGTCACTCTGCACAAAGCCAAAGTCATAGCTGCGCGTCTGCAGATGCTGGGCGGTAACCGAGTTGATTCCATCCGCTAAGGGCCCAAACAGCGGCAGGCCGCTGCCCAGCAGCACGGGGACGCGGGTGATGGTGATCTCGTCGAGCAGCTGTGCGTTGATAAAGGACTGGATCAGCTGTCCGCCATCGACATAGGCCGCGCGCACGCCGCTGGCGGCCAGATGGGTGCTGAGGGCCGGCAGGCTGCCCTTCCAAAGCTGGGCGGTGGGTGGTGCCTCTGCGGGCAGGGCGCTCCACTGGCGAGACACGACATAGACCGGCTTGTCATACGGCCAGGCGCCAAAGGACAGCACCGTCTCAAAGGTTTTGCGCCCCATCAGGATCACATCGACACCGGCCATGTACTGCGCATAGCCGCAGTCTTCCCCCTCTGGCACGGTGGCATTGGCGGCATTGAGCCAGTCCAGGCTGCCATCGGCCTTGGCGATAAAACCGTCCAGGCTGGTGGCGATAAAGCTGCTGCAGTGCATGGGATGTCCTGGGGTCAATCAATAGCGAAGTCGTAAATTTTAAGTAGCGCGTAGAGGCCGGATGGGTCAAATACCTGTTTTTTTTACAGTGGTCATTCCCTGTGTTTAAGAATTCGATTTGTATATCAATCCATCCGCATAAAACATTGGACGCGAATCGTTGACGCCTGCACCATGCAAGCTCGGCCCGTAGAGGTTCGACTAAAAACAGGAGACAAAAGCATGCAACGACGCCAATGGTGGGCGACCCTCGCCCTGACCGCCATCGCCACCGTAACCACGGCAGCTTACGCCAGCGCGGCGCAGGGCAGCTACCCCAGTGCACCGATCACGATGATCGTGCCCTTCGCCGCTGGCAGCGGCACCGATGCGGTGGCCCGGGCCGTGGGCCAGAAGCTGGGGGAGCGCCTGCAGCAACCGGTGATTGTGGACAACCGCGCGGGCGCCAATGCGCAGATTGCGGCCGGCCTGGTGGCCAAGGCCAAGCCCGATGGCTATACCTTGTTCATGACGACCAATACCTCGCATTCGGCCAACCCCTGGCTGGTCAAAAGCCTGAAGTACGACCCGATCAAGGATTTCACGCCGATTGCCCGCGTCGGCGAGCTGCCGTTTGCGCTGGCGGTGCACCCCTCGGTGCCGGCCGATTCGGTGCAGGCGCTGATCGACTACGCCAAGGCCAATCCGGGCAAGCTTTCGTACGCGACACCCAACAGCACCTCGCTGGTGGCGTCCGAGACGCTGCGTTTTCTGTCCAAGACCGACATCGTCGGCGTGCCCTACAAGTCCAGCCCGCAGGCGCTGACCGACCTGATGGGCAACCAGGTGCAGATGTATGTGGTGGACCTGGGCTCGGGCTGGAGCATGCTCAAGACCGACCGGGTGCGCACCCTGGCCGTGACTGCCGCCAAGGGCAGCAAGATCCTCCCCAATGTGCCGCCCATCGGCAAGACCTTGCCAGGCTTTGACATCACCTCCTGGAACGGCATTTTTGCGCCAGCGGGCACACCCCCGGAGGTGGTCAACAAGATCAATGGCGCCTTGCAGGCCGTGCTGGCCGACGAGGCGGTGCAAAAGCAGCTTGAACAGATTGGCTTTGAAGTCTGGCCTACCAAGACACCGCAGGAGTTTGCCCAGTATGTGAGCGAGCAGTTGGCGTACTGGGGGCGCCTGGTCAAGCAAGCTGATATCCCTGCCCAGTAAGCACTGTGTTGCCTGAGCGCCTGCCTTTCCACTCACGATGATTGCCACACGATGACTTCGCGCTACCTGATCCGTGCCTCCGAGGTAGAGGCCTATAGCCCGGCCAACCATACCGGTACCTTTAACCGCCGCCTGGTGAGCCAGGCCAATGTGGGCGCCCAGCACATGGAAGTGGTGCTGGGCGAGATTGCCAAGGGCGGGGGCGCGCTGCCCCATGCCCACCCCGGCATGGAGCAGGCCTGCTACCTGCTGGAGGGCACGGCCCATGTGGAGGTGGAGGGCGAGAGCTTTGAGATGCTGCCGGGCGATACCTGTTTTTTCCCGGCCGACAAGATGCATATCTTCCAGACCACCAGCGACACGCCGGCCAAGCTGCTGGTGATCTACAGCCCGCCCTATGGCGAGAACCCAGAGCGGGTGCGCCGGCCGGCCTGAGCGGCGATGTGAACCTGCGCCGTGCACGGCACCGCGCCACTGATTGGATATTGAGGACCGCAACACCATGGATTTCGCCCTGACCGAAGAGCAGCAACAGATCATCGATGCCATCGAGAAAGTCTGTGCGCCGTTTGATGCCGACTACTGGCATGCCCGTGACAACGATGGCGCTTTTCCGGAAGACTTTTACCGCGCGCTGGCCGATGCCGGCTGGCTGGGCATTGCGATGCCCGAGGCCTATGGCGGGGCCGGCCTGGGCATCACCGAGGCGGCCTTGATGATGCACACGATCTCGGCCACCGGCGCGGGCCTGTCGGGCGCGTCTGCGGTGCACATGAACATCTTTGGCCTGCACCCGGTGGTGGTCTATGGCACCGAAGAACAAAAGGCGCGCATGCTGCCGCCGCTGATTGCCGGCAAGGACAAGGCCTGCTTTGGCGTGACCGAGCCCAACACGGGGCTCAACACGCTCAAGCTCAAGACCCGCGCGGTGCGCGATGGCGACCACTATGTGGTGCATGGGCAGAAGGTCTTCATCTCTACCGCGCAGCAGGCCAGCAAGATCTTGCTGCTGGCCCGTACCAAGCCGGTGGAGGAATGCAAGGGCACCGAAGGCCTGTCGCTGTTCTACACCGACTTTGACCGCAGCAAGATCGAGGTGCATGAGATCGCCAAGATGGGCCGCAAATGCGTGGACACCAACCAGCTGTTCATCGATGGGCTGCGCATTCCGGTAGAGGACCGCATTGGCGAGGAAAACCGGGGTTTTGAATACATCCTGCATGGCATGAACCCCGAGCGCATTCTGATTGCCTGCGAAGCCATTGGCCTGGGCCGCGCCGCGCTGGGCCGCGCCACGCAGTACGCCCGCGAGCGCGAGGTGTTCAACCGCCCGATTGGTCAGAACCAGGGCATCCAGCACCCGCTGGCCGAGCGCTGGATGGAGCTGGAAGCGGCCTTTTTGCTGGCGATGAAGGCGGCCTGGCTGTATGACCGCCACCAGCCTTGCGCGGCCGAGGCCAATGCGGCCAAGTTCCTGGGGGCGGAGGCGGGTTTCAAGGCCTGCGAGACCGCCATCTTTACCCATGGCGGCATGGGTTACGCCAAGGAGTTCCATGTCGAGCGGCTGATGCGCGAGAGCTGGATTCCGCGCCTGGCGCCGGTGAGCCCGCAGCTGATTCTGTGCTTTATCGCAGAGAAGGTGCTGGGCCTGCCCAAGTCCTACTAGGCGGCGCCATGCGCAGTGCGCTGCCGGGCCATGCCCCTCGCCGTGCGGCCAGCCCGCACTGGCTGGGGCATGATACGCAGATGAAGACCCATTTGCTGCGTTATTTTGTGGTGCTGGCCGAGGAGCTGCATTTTGGCCGCGCCGCCCAGCGCCTGGCCATCACCCAGCCGCCGCTGTCGGTGGCCATCAAATCGCTGGAAGAGGACCTGGGCGTGCGGCTGCTGGAGCGCGATGCCAAGCAGGTGCGGCTGACCGATGCCGGCGCCGCCTTTTTGATCGAGGCGCGCCAGGTGCTCAGCCAGATCCAGCGCGCCGCGGACGTGGCGCGCAATGTGGCCCAGGGGCGCCAGGGCCAGCTCGATATTGGCGTGACCGGCTCGATGATCTACCGCGACCTGCCCCATGTGATGCAGGCCTTTGCCCAGCAGCGGCCCGATATCGACATCACCTTGCACGAGATGTCCACCACCGAGCAGCAGGCGGCGATTTTGCGCGGCCAGCTCCAAGGCGGCTTTGTCAACATCATCACGCCCGCGCCGGGGCTGGAGCTGTGGCCGCTGGCGCCCGATACCCTCGTTTGCTGCCTGCCGGAAAACCACCCCCAGGCCCAGCAAGCCAGCCTGGACCTGCGCAGCCTCGCGCATGAGCGCTTTGTGATGTTTGTGCGCGATGTCAGCCCGGCCAATTACGACAATGTGATCGCCTGCCTGCACAACGCCGGCATCCACCCGCGCACCAGCCATGCGGTGCGCCAGTGGCTGGCGGTTATTTCGCTGGTCGCCATTGGCCAGGGCGTGGCGCTGGTGCCCTCTTGCATGCAGCGCGCCGGCATGGCCGGTGTGCGCTATGTGCCGCTGCACAGCAACCATGGCCAGACGGCGCTGACCGCCGGGGCCTTTGTCTGGCACCCGCAAAGCCGCTCGGCGGCGCTGGATGCGCTGATCGAGGTGATCAAGGCGCCGAGGGCAGGTGCAGCCGGCTAGGTGCGGCCGGCTAGGTGCGGCCAGCTAGGCGCCCCCGGCTAGGCACGGCCGGTTAGGCTTTCAAGAAAAACAGCACCGCCATCACCAAGCCCGTCAGCACAATGCCGGCACGTAGCCACTGCGGCGCAATCTTGCGCGCCACCCGGGCGCCCAGGTAGCCGCCCAAGGTGGCAGCGACCATCATCAGCAAGGCGGGCTGCCACTGCACGACGCCGCCAGCGGCATAGATGGCGACGGCAATGGCGGTCAGCAGTGCGGAGACCAGGTTCTTGGTGCCATTCATTGCATGCAGGTTGGTCTGGCCCAGCAAGCCCAGCAGCGCGAGCAGCAAGATGCCCAGGCCGCCATTGAAGTAGCCGCCATAGATGGAGACGGCCAGCATGCCCAGCGCGGCCTTGCTGCGTGAGGGCGTGGCGCCGTGCTGCGCGCCCATGGCCCACCGGCGCAGCTGCGGGCCAAAGGCAAACATGGCAGTCGCTGCCAGCAGCAGCCAGGGCACAATCTTGCGGAAGGCGGCCTCGGGGGTGACCAGCAGCAAGGCAGCCCCGGCTGCGCCGCCGACGAGCGCCAGCAGCATCACCGCCTTCATCGACAGGCCGGGTGGGGCCTGCATATCGTCCTTGAAGCCCCAGGCGCCAGCCGCATAGCCCGGCAGCAGCGCGACCGTGCCTGTGGCATTGGCAACGACCGGCGGCACACCGGTAAACACCAGCGTAGGCAGGGTCAGAAAACTGCCGCCTCCGGCGACGGCATTGAGCGCGCCGGCCACCAGGGCAGCGGCCAGCAAGATGGCGGTGTCAAGCATGTCTCCTCCTGTTATGCGCCTGCGGTTGCGGGGTTTCGCAGCCAGCGCGGCCTTTATGAGGAGGATTCTAGGTAGTAATGGCGCGAAGAAGCGGCTGGATTAGTCGCTCAAAAGTCATCATTGCCTTGAGGCGGGCGCGCCCAATGGCCGGGCAGCGGGCCCCGTGCCTTACTTCTGGTACGGATCGGTAAAGCCCAGCTCTTGCATGATGGCCGTCTCGTAGGCTTCCATCTCTTCGGCATCCTGCTCGCTGGTTTCATGGTCCCAGCCCTGGGCGTGCAAAGTGCCATGCACCAGCAGGTGGGCATAGTGCTCCTGCAGCGACTTGTTCTGCTCCTGGGCCTCACGCGCCACCACGGGCGCGCAGAGCACCAGGTCGGCCAGCACGGTGGGCTCCTGCTGGTAGTCAAAGGTCAGCACATTGGTGGCGTAGTCCTTTTGGCGGTACTCGCGGTTCAGTGCCTGGCCTTCTTCGGTATCGACAATGCGCACGGTGATCTCGGCATCATCGGCCAGCGCGTGGCGAATCCAGCGCGTCACCTGGCTGCGGGGCAGGGCGGCGCGGTGCTCGGCCACGCCGTCAAAACGGGCAAATTGCAGCGAGAGGGTGAGTTGGTTCAATGCCATATGGTTTTTATCGGCGGGGTGGCACAGGTGGGGTGTGCGGGCGGGGCTCAGTCTTCGCGCGCGGGGCGGCGCTGCTTGTCGTAGGCGTCCACAATGCGCGCGACCAGCGGGTGGCGCACCACATCGGCGCTGGTAAAGCGGTTGACCGCAATGCCCTTGACGCGCTTGAGCACGCGCTCGGCGTCGATCAGGCCGCTCAACTGGCCCTTGGGCAGGTCGATCTGGCTCACGTCGCCAGTGACCACGGCCTTGGCGCCAAAGCCGATGCGGGTGAGGAACATCTTCATCTGCTCGGGCGTGGTGTTCTGGGCCTCGTCCAGGATGATGAAGGCGTTGTTGAGCGTGCGGCCGCGCATGAAGGCCAGCGGCGCGATCTCGATGGCATTGCGCTCAAAGGCCTTTTGCACCTTGTCGTAGCCCATCAGGTCGTAGAGCGCGTCGTAGAGCGGGCGCAGGTAGGGGTCGACCTTCTGCGACAGGTCACCGGGCAGAAAGCCCAGGCGCTCGCCGGCTTCGACGGCGGGCCGGGTCAGCACAATGCGCTGCACCTGGCTGCGCTCGAGCGCATCGACGGCGCAGGCCACGGCCAGGTAGGTCTTGCCGGTGCCGGCCGGGCCAATGCCAAAGGTGATGTCGTGCGCAGCGATGTTCTCCAGGTAGCCGGCCTGGTTGGGCGTGCGCGCGCGCAGGTCGGCGCGGCGCGTGTTCAGCACGATGGCGCCCTCGGGCGCGGCCATCAGCTCGCTGTCGCCGGCCATCATTAGCTGGATCTGGTCTTCGCTGATGGGCGTATCGGCCATCTCGTACAGCGCCTCGAGCAGCTCCAGCGCGTCGTTGGCCACGGCCTTGGGGCCGTCGATCTTGAACTGCTCGTGGCGGTGGGCAATCTTGACGCCCATGTGGTTCTCGATCTGGCGCAGATGCGCATCGGCCGGTCCGCAGAGGTGGGCAATGCGGTTGTTGTTGTGGGGCGTAAAGGTGTGGCGCAGGATCACGCGGTAAATTCCAGTGAAAAATTCAGTATGCTTGCAGGCGGCAAGCGACGCACACAGGGCGGCCGCACACAAGCTACAAGGAAAGATACAAATGATAGGCCGATTGAGCGGAACCCTGGTGGAAAAGAACCCACCCGAAGTACTGGTGGATTGCCATGGTGTGGGCTATGAGGTGCAGGTGCCCATGAGCACCTTCTACAACCTGCCAGCCGTGGGCGACACCATCACGCTGCTGACGCAGTTTATCGTGCGTGAGGATGCGCAGCTGCTGTACGGGTTTGGCACGGCCGAGGAGCGCCAGACTTTCCGCGAGCTGATCAAGATCACCGGCGTGGGCCCGCGCACGGCGCTGTCCATCCTGAGCGGCATGGGCGTGAGCGATCTGGCGCAGGCCGTGTCCTTGCAGGAAGCGGGGCGCCTGGTGAAGGTGCCGGGCATCGGCAAGAAGACCGCCGAGCGCCTGTTGCTGGAGCTCAAAGGCAAGCTGGGCGCGGACATGGGTGCCAGGGCCGCTGCCACCAGCGATGCTCAGGTCGACATTTTGCAAGCGCTGGTGGCCCTGGGTTACAGCGACAAGGATGCGGCTGCCGCTCTGAAACTGTTACCTGCCGACATCAGCGTAACCGACGGTATCAAGCAGGCGCTGAAAGCACTGGCAAAATAGCCCGCGCAGAGGCGGCCGGGCAGCAGCCCGGCCGGATATCACCATCTATACCAACCAACACGGAGTGGACGAATCCATGAAATATCCCAAGTATGCAGTGCCCGGTCTGTTGTGGACTACCGGCGTGGCTGCGGCCCTGGCCTTGGCGGGCTGCGGCGGCGGCTCCGGTTCCGACGACGACAACGGCAATGTGACCCAGCCCACGGCCTATGTGCTGGACTCGGTCGTGCTGCCCGCATCGGCCATCAAATCGGCTGCAGTGGCGCCTGCATCCTTGGGCGCTGCGGTGCAGACCCGCTTTGTGGTGCTGCCCGAGCTGGAAGCGGAAAAGACCGTGGCCAGCGATAACGGCCCGGCCCAGCAGATCGGCACGCAACGCGCGGTGGCGGCCACCAGCACAGTGGCCCAGACCCAGTCGGCCCTGCAGTGGAGCACGCTGGCCAATGGCCAGCAGGTCGCAGCCATCAACATCCAATCGACCGGCGCCTATGGCCTGCGCGCCGGCGTGCTGGTGGACAGCCTGCCCGATGGCGCGCAGCTGCGCGTCTACAGCCAGGAACACCCCAATGCGATCGTCGAGCGCAGCGGTGCTGAGGTGAATGCGCTGCTGGCGCAAAACCGCAAGGCGGGTGAGACCGGTGCGGCTGCTAACACTTGGTGGACGCCCGATGTAGGCGCAGGCGATACCACGCTCGAAGTGGTGCTGCCAGCCGGCACCGGCGCCGATGCACTGCGCATCTCGATCCCCGTGGTCTCGCACATCTACCAGAACCTGTCGCTGCCCACCGAGGCCGAGCTGGCAGACGCGGCCAAGGCCGACACCTCGGCCGCCTGCAACCTGGATGCCACCTGCACCAACAACTACCAGACCGAGCGCAATGCGGTGGCCCGCATGGTGTTCACCCGCTCGGACGGCAAGTCCTACCTGTGCACCGGCACCTTGCTGAACAATACCAAGGGTGACTTTGCTCCGTACTTCATCACCGGCAACCACTGCATCTCGACCCAGTCCTCGGCCTCGTCGATGCAGACGTCCTGGTTCTACCGCTCGAGCAGCTGCAACTCCGGCGTGCCGGGCGCCAATGCCGCACTGCGCAGTGCCGGCGCGACCTTGCTCTACGCCACCAGCACCACCGATTCGGCGCTGCTCAAGCTCAATGAAATGCCTCCTGTTGGCGTGACCCTGGCGGGCTGGGATGCACGCACCGCTGGCCAAGTGGGTGATGCCGTCTATGGCCTGCACCACCCTGGCGGCAACCTGCTCAAGTACAGCGTGGGCGCGGTCGTGGGCTATATGAACTGCACCGCAGGCAGTGGCACCTCCATCACCTGCAGCACCGGTGACTCGAACAGCGGCTTCTACAGCGTGCGCTGGAGCCAGGGCACGACCGAGGGCGGCAGCAGCGGCTCTTCGCTGTTCCGCAATGGCCGCGTGGTCGGTAACCTCTACGGTGGCGGCGCCAGCTGCCTGGCGCCCAATGCGTCCGACTACTACGGCCGCTTTGACAAGGTGTTCAGCGACCGCATCTGGAGCTGGCTGGCCAGCTGACCGCTGCACCGCTGATTGCGGCTCTTGTGCCGCAAGCCTTCCAGCGCTGACAAACCTGCCCGTCAAACGGCAGGTTTTTTTACGTCTGGGGGAGTGGTTTCCGGTCTGCAGATATCCACCGGCCTGCTGCAATGTAGGGCCATTGCATCAGTACCGAGAAGCGGCCCCGCTTGCGGAATTCATCAATACCAAGGCGGATTAAATTTTTGTCCCTGGTATGCGATGTTCCTCTGAGGAAACTCAACCTGCTGCATGAGAGCGCATTTGTAAATCTCCGGTTTTAATAAAAGGATTTCAATAACACCACTCACTTTGTCAGAAAGCGAGTAAATATAGGCATTCTTTGGCTTGCTGTGCCAAGCGAATAGGGTCTGGATTTTATTAATATCGGATGAAAGGAATAATAAATAATATTGGTGGATGAGTTTCATTTTGTGGGCCTATGGCGTAGAGGGTATGGGAGAGATTCGTCGCCCTCTTGCTGTTACTGGTCGATATTTGCTTTACCTTTGTAGGTGTCTGCTCACTTGGATATCTTCAAAATAAAAATGCAAACCGCAATTCGGTGATTTGCAGGCTTTTGAATGGCATTTTGACTTGGAGTGAATCCATCATGAGATACCCAAAACATGCAGTGCTCGGTCTGTTATGGACCTCCGGCATGGTGGTGGCCCAGCCTACGACCTATATCCTGGATCCGGTGGTATTGCCGGAGTCCGCCGTCGAATCGTCTCTCCTGGTGCCAGTGCCTTTAGGCGCTCGGGTGCAAACGCATTTTGTGGTGCTGCCCGAGCTGGAAATGCAAGAGTCCATGGCTGCCGAGGAGGCGAGCGGCCCGGCGCTGCAGATTGGCGCCGCACGCGCCGTGGATGCCACCGCATCGGTGGCGCAAACCCAGTCGGCCATGCAGTGGACGGCGCTGCCCAGTGGGCAGCAAGTGGCGGCCATCAATATCCAGGCTATGGGTGCCTATGGCCTGCGTGCTGGTGTGCTGGTGGAGCAGCTGCCCGATGGCGCGCTGCTGCGCATCTACAGCCAGGAGCATCCCGCAGCGATCATCGAGCGCAGTGGCGCGCAGATCAATGCACTGCTGGCGCAGAACCAGGGCGGGGGCGAGAGCGGCGCGCCTGCCAGCACCTGGTGGACGCCCGATGTGGGTGCGGGCGACACCACCGTCGAAGTCGTGCTGCCCGCAGGGATGCCCGCGGAGGCATTGCGGATCTCGATCCCCCGGGTTTCGCACATCTTCTACAACCTGTCCTTGCCCACCGATGTGGAAGTGCCCACCGTGGGAGCGGCCGACATGGACCCGGCAGGAGCCACCGAAGCCGATCCGCTGGAGAGTTGCCGCATGGATGTGTCCTGCACCAGCAACTACCAGACCGAGCGCAATGCCGTGGCACAGATGGTCTACACCCAGGAAAGCGGCCAGTCCTACCTGTGCACCGGCACCTTGCTGAACAACCCCAAGGCGGATTTTGTGCCTTACTTTCTGACGGCCAACCACTGTATCTCTACCCAATCGGTAGCCTCGACGCTGCAGACCCGCTGGTTCTACCACGCCAGCAGTTGCAATTCCGGCGTGCCGAGTGCCCAAAGCGCCCGGCGCAGCGCAGGTGCCACCTTGCTGCACGCCACGGCCACGACAGATTCTGCATTGCTCCGGCTCAACGAGATGCCTCCGGCAGGGGTGGACTATGCTGGCTGGGATGCAACAAATCTGGCCCCCAAGGGCCAGGCCATCTACGGTCTGCACCATCCCGGTGGCGACCTGCTCAAGTACAGCGTGGGCGCCGTAGCGGACCATGCCCGCTGCCAGTCCACCGGCAGCTCCACCTTCAGCTGTAGTGGGGGAGATGCGAATGGCGGCTTCTACAGCGTCAGCTGGCGCCAGGGGAGGACTGAGGGCGGCAGCAGTGGATCTGCGCTGTTCAGTGATGGCCGCGTCATTGGCACCCTGTATGGCGGCTCCAGCCGCTGCCAGGCGCCACGGGGCCTCAGCTACTACGGCCGCTTTGACAAGTTTTTTGCGGACGGGGCCTCGCGGTGGCTGGGCAACTGATCGCTGACACCTGGGGCGGCCGCCGCCCTCGCAGGGCCGGTTTGCCGGCCCTTTTCTTTGCGCAGTTAACCAATGTTTTGTTTTTGTACTAGTCGATAGGCTTGCTTGATGTAAGTGCTTGCTCTAGATTGGTTGTATCCGGTCAGTAGTTTGTGTTGATCGGTGGCGCTTTTCTTGTTGCAACCGCGAGGAGTCCATCATGTCTTGTCGCATTGTGTCCAGCTGGAGTTCGGCGCTTTCTGGTGAGGGGCTGCGTTGGGTCACTGCGCTCATCGTGGCTGGCAGCTGTGGTTGGGCCCAGGCCAGTTGGCAGGTCGATGCGCGCAGGATGCCAGCCAGCCCCAGCGCTGTGGAGGCCAAGGATGCGGTGGCGCTCTCGGCGATGGCTGTGGTGCCCATCGTGCTGCCGCCCTGGCAGGACAGCAAGGCGCTGGCCCCCGATGAGGGCGGCGTCCGCCAGATTGGCGTGGCGCGCGCGCTGGATACCCTGGATACGGCCGACAAAGTCGCGCGTCTGTTGCAGTGGCGAACCCTGCCATCAGGCCAGCAGGTGGCCGCCTTGCAATGGCGGGCGGACGATGCCTATGGGCTGCGTCTGGGTCTGGAGTTTGCCGCCTTGCCGCCGATGGCGGTGTTCCGGCTCTATGCATCGCCCGATGCCGCTGCCAGCTACGAAGTGACCGGCGCTGCACTGCTCGAGGGCCTGGCTGCCGATGCGCAGACGGGCCAGCGCACCTGGTGGACGCCCGATGTGGGGCCCACGCCCGTGCTGGAGATCCTGCTGCCCGCCGCGTTGGCGACCAGCAGCCTGCAATGGGCCATGCCCCAGCTCTCGCAGATCGTCGTGCCGCCCCAGGTGGCTGAGGCCCTGAAGACGGCTGACATGGCCACGTTGTCTGAAAAGCGCCTCTCCAATGCCTGCCAGCAGGATGTGAATTGCCAGACTGCGTTGCTGGACCAGCGTGATGCCGTGATCCGCATGGTCTATGTGAGCCAGGCGCGCACTTTCCAGTGCACAGGCACCTTGCTCAACAACCCACGTCAGGACCTGACACCCTATGTGCTGACTGCCGCCCACTGTGTGCGGGACCAGGCGACGGCATCGACCTTGCAGACCTCCTGGTTCTACTACTCGCAGTCCTGCGGCAGCCAGCAGCTGTTTGCCGGCCATGCCGAGCGCTACAGCGCGGCGCGCTGGCTGGCCACAGGCATCGGCAATGACATGACCTTGCTGCAGCTGGATGAGGCGCCGCCAGCAGGCGCCTTGTTTGCCGGCTGGGATGCGTCCACCCAGCCCTGGGGCGTTGCGGTGGCCGGGCTGCACCATCCGCGTGGCGACTTGATGATGCTGTCATCGGGCAAGCTGCAGGACGATGCGGTGTGCGCGGTGGACTATGTGGGCCGCACCTTGGACTGCGCTCCGCAGGCCCAAGCCGATGGGGGCTTTTACCGGGTGCTTTGGAGCCAGGGCGGTATCGAGGCGGGCTCCAGCGGTTCGGCCCTGTTTGTCAATGGCCGCGTGACCGGTACGCTGACGGGCGGTGACAACTGGTGCCCTGCCAAGGATGGCCGTGTCGTCTATGGCCGGCTGGACCAGGCTATCGCCAGCTTTGCGGCTTGGCTGGGGGCCGACAAGGCGATGAACAGCGATATGCACATGCCCGTCTACCGCTTCCTGGTGCTGCGCTCGGGCGGGGAGTTCTATACCTTGTCTGCCTCTGAGCGTGACTATGTGATCACGAGCTTCCCCAACGAGCTGGTCTTTGACGGCGTTGCGTTCTATGCCGCAGGCCGCGCACATGCCCGCCTGGTGCCCGTTCACCGCTATTTCAACCCCGAGGTCGTCGCCCATTTCTACACCACCAGCGATGCCGAGCGGCAGTTTGTGCAGACCTACCACCCCAGCTGGAACTACGACGGCATTGCCTGGTGGTCGCCCGCGCAGCCCGGTGACGGGGTGGAGGCCGTCTACCGCGCCTACCAGTATGTGCCGGGGGTGCACCTCTACAGCCTGCAAGTGCAGGCGCGCGATGCCTGGCTGGCCAATGCGGGGCTTTTGTATGACGGACTGGCTTATTATGTGTGGGATGCGCCTTAGGGATGCGCTGCACACCTCCCTGGCCATGCCTGCACTGATCCATGACTATCCATACCGATTCCTTCGCCGCTGCGCCAGTCCCCCGCCCTGACAACCGCGTGATTTCCGCGAGCCAGTCCTCGCCGCAGGAGGAGGTGCTCGAGCGCGCGCTGCGCCCCAAGCAGCTCCAGGAGTATGTGGGCCAGGTCAAGGCGCGCGAGCAGCTGGAGATCTTCATTGGCGCGGCCAAAAAGCGCAGCGAGGCACTGGACCATGTGCTGTTGTTTGGCCCGCCTGGCCTGGGCAAGACGACGCTCTCGCACATCATCGCCTCGGAGTTGGGGGTGAACCTGCGCCAGACCAGCGGCCCGGTGCTGGAAAAGCCCAAGGACCTGGCGGCGCTGCTGACCAATCTGGAGCGCAACGATGTGCTCTTCATTGACGAGATCCACCGCCTCTCGCCGGTGGTCGAGGAAATCCTCTACCCGGCGCTGGAGGACTACCAGATCGACATCATGATCGGCGAAGGGCCGGCTGCGCGCTCCATCAAGCTGGATCTGCAGCCCTTCACCCTCGTGGGGGCCACCACGCGCGCGGGCATGCTCACCAACCCGCTGCGCGACCGCTTTGGCATCGTCGCGCGCCTGGAGTTCTACACCACCGAAGAGCTGACCAAGATCGTGATGCGCAGCGCCGGCTTGCTGAACACACCCATCGATGACGAAGGCGGGCTGGAGATTGCACGCCGCTCACGCGGCACGCCCCGTATTGCCAACCGCTTGCTGCGCCGGGTGCGCGATTACGCCGATGTCAAAGGCAATGGCCGCATCACGCAGGAGATGGCCAGCCGCGCGCTGGCCATGCTGGATGTCGATCCCCTGGGCTTTGACATCATGGACCGCAAGCTGCTCGAAGCGGTGGTGCACCGCTTTGATGGCGGGCCGGTGGGGCTGGACAATATTGCCGCCAGCATTGGCGAGGAGCCCGGCACGATCGAGGATGTGATCGAGCCGTATTTGATCCAGCAGGGCTTTTTGCAACGCACACCGCGCGGCCGGATGGCCACCCAGGCGGCTTACCGCCACCTGGGTCTGGTGGGCGGCGGGCCTGGACAGGCGGCATTGGTGTAAAACGTAAAGCCCCATCGATGGGGCTTTTGCTGGGGCTTTAGCGTTTGGTGCCAGACAGGGGCGCGTGGCCCCGCTGGGCGCCGATTCAAGCGGCCTTGGCGGCGCGCTTGGTGGGCGGCGATTCGTTGCCCATGTTCTCGCAGAGGTAGTCCCAGCATTCCTGCACGATGGCGCGGCGGCTGCCATTGGCTGCGCGCGTCATCAGGCAGATGCGGCGCGACAGCAAGGGGCCTTTGAGCGGCACGGTCACCCAGTCATCGCTTTGGTGGCCCTGCGTGTACAGGCGCGAGAGCAGGCCGATGCGCAGGCCGCTTTGCACCAGCGCGTAGAGCGACTCGGTATAGCTCAGCGTCTCGGTGTGGCTGGTGCCCACGCCTTGCTGCTCCAGCACCGAGACAATCATCTCGTAGGTGCTGCCGCGCGAGAGCACGACCAGCGGCTCATCGCTGAGGTCTGACCAGCGCAGATCGGTCTTTTGTGCCAGGCGGTGCTTGGCGGGGATGACGGCCATGACCTCGTCCTCGGTCACGAACTGTGTCTCCACCGACGGGGGCACGGTGAACTCCAGGCCCAGGCCGATGTCCGAGCTGCCATTGGCCACCGAGGCCAGCAGGTCGTCATTGCGCATGTCGTGCAGCTGCAGGTCCACCATCGGGTGGGACTGCTGCCAGATGGCGAGCCACGGCGCCAGCAGGTGGGTAGTGGAGGGGATGCAGCTGATGCGCACGGTGTCGGCCTGGTATTTGAGCAACTGCTGCAGATCCTGCACGCCTTGCACAAAGTTGTTGATCATCCATTCCACCTGCGGGCGCACGGCTTCGCCGGCCGACGTCAGGCGGACATGGTGGGTGCTGCGGTCAAACAAGGCGGTGCCCAGCAGCGTCTCCAGCTCACGGATGGCCGAAGACAGTGCGGGCTGGCTCATGGACAGCGCCTGCGCGGCACGGCTGAAGCTGCGGTGCGTCGCTACTTCCTTGAAGCAGCTCAGCTGGCGCAGGGAGGGCGTCGGCAGGGGTTTTCGGGTCAGCTCGGCGTCTGGCATATAACGGTCAATACCTTTTTAGTAATCTAACAGAGGAGTCATTGAACTCGTCTATAGATGGTCGCACTACTATTAATAATGATCAAGCAATTAGTGAATTCTAAAAGTAATTAAATGTCACTTGATCACCAGAGGTTGGAGTGAACGCTGACATACCTTGGTATTTTATCGGCTCTATGAAGCATTGCGTTTCATTTGTTTGTGTCATCGCACAGGGCCCTGGGCGACATTGGTGCGGCATGCAGACGGCCGCCCGCATGGTGGCCACCATGCAGGGGGAGCTGATGCAAAAAAGTCACAAAAAGTGGAGGGAGGAGGCAGAGTCCGGCCCGAAGGGCGGCGGCTTGCAGCCGCTGTTAGAGCGTTTCGTCCAAGCCGACGGTCTGCAGGTGGCTGGTGTCGCCCCAGCCCACCAGGGTCAGGCCGCTGTCCGGTGTCCACAGCAGGCGGTTGACGCTGGTATTGGCCAACTCCCAGGTACGGGGGGCCTGGATGTCCTGGCGCGTGGCCAGGCGGTAGAGGCAATCGAGCACGCCGCCATGGGCCACCAGCGCGATCTGCTGGCCCAGATGGCTGGCGGCCAGTTCGGCCACGACCTGGGCCACGCGCGCCTGCAGCGCTTGGAGTGATTCGCCCTGGGGCGGGGCAAAGACCGGGTCACGCTTGCGCCAGCGCAGGGCCGACGGCGGGTCCGAGACCTCGATGTCGGCAAAGCGGGAGCCTTCATAGTCGCCAAAGCTGCGCTCGCGCAAGGCGCGGTGGGTGGCGAGCGGCGCGCCATTGGCCTGCGCCAGCGCCTGGGCGGTGCTGAATGCGCGCTGCAGATCACTGCTGTAGATATGGGCCAGCGGGGTCTCGGCCAGCGCCTGGGCCAGCTGCCGGGCCTGGCGCTCGCCGGTGGCGTTCAGCGGTATGTCCGTATGGCCCTGGATGCGAGCGGCAAGGTTCCAATCGGTCTCCCCGTGGCGAATGGCAATGATCTGGGTGCTGTGCATGCGTTCCTTGTTATTGGGGTTTGGCAGCGGGCTTAGCGGGAGTGGCAGGTGCAGCGGCTGCAGCTGGAGTGGATGCGGGCTGGGCGGCGGCGGGCGCGCCGACCGTGGTGCTGACGCGGCGCGGGCCTTGCGGTGGCTTGGGAAAGCCGTTGAGTGCCGAGTCGAACAAGATGCGGTAGATCACCTGGTCATCGACCCAGACATCCTCGTAGCGGGCCGAGGTCTCATAGACCACCTGCTGGGTCTGGACATCGCGCAAGGTCAGCTGCACGGCGCGGTAGTGCAGCGAGGGGCCGGTGTCGCGCCAGGCGATGCCACCGCGCCAGCCCCAACCCCAGCCGGGGCCCCAGCCCAAACCGCCATAGGGGTTATAGGGGCTGCCGGGCAGCAGCCAGCTGTCGGGAATGTAACGAGCTTGTACGTCGATCTGCGCGATCACGCTGCCCTGGCGGTCGTCGCGGCGCAGGCCCACTCCGGCCAAAGAAGCCTCGGCCTGTTGCACGACGGTATCAAATTGTGGCCCCAGTGCAACCTGGGACGGCAGCAACTGCAGCCGGTAGGTCGGCGGCGCGGGCACTTGCTGCAACGTGGAGTAGCTTTGCACATCGCTGTCGATGGTGCGCACGCCGGCGCAACCGGCCAGCCAGAGGCTGGCGCAGGCCATCGCTGCGATACCGGCGATACGACGCCACTGGGGCATGCCTGGCAGGGCCGCCCGGTCAAAAGATAGGAACATGGTGCCGTCTCCCGAAAAAAAAGCGCTGCGCCATAAGGACACAGCGCATGCGCTCAACGATAAACGCTTGGAGCGGCAGCGGCTGTCAGTCAGGGGCGACAAGCAGGGCTGCATGGCTCAAGCAAACGTGGATCAGCCCAATTGCACCACCTGCATGCCGGCAGGCAGCGAGGGGTTGCTGGGCAGGTCGTCGTGGTCGAAGGCCTTGTCGCCGTTTTCATCGGCGATGCCGGTGGGCTTGGCGTTCTGGAAATCGAACAGCTTGGGGTCGGCCAGGTGGGTGGGCACCACATGCTGCAGCGCGCGGAACATGTTGTTCACACGGCCGGGGTGCTTGCGGTCCCACTCGCGCAGCATGTCGCCAATCATCTGGCGCTGCAGGTTTTCCTGGCTGCCGCAGAGGTTGCAGGGGATGATGGGGAAGTCGCGGTACTGGGCCCAGCGTTCGGTGTCCTTCTCGGGCACATAGGCCAGCGGGCGGATCACCACATGCTTGCCGTCGTCGCTCACCAGCTTCGGGGGCATGGCCTTCATGATGCCGCCGTGGAACATATTGAGCATCAAGGTCTGCACGATGTCGTCGCGGTGGTGGCCCAGGGCCACCTTGTTGCAGCCCAGCTGGTCGGCCACCTTGTACAAAATGGCGCGGCGCAGGCGCGAGCACAGACCGCAGGTGGTCTTGCCCTCGGGCACCACACGCTTGACGACGCTGTAGGTGTCCTGGTTCTCGATGTGGAAATCGACCCCCACGCTTTTGAGGTACTCGGGCAGCACATGCTCGGGAAAGCCGGGCTGCTTCTGGTCCAGGTTCACGGCCACCAGGTCGAACTTGATGGGAGCGCGGGCGCGCAGCTTCATCAGGATGTCGAGCAGGGTGTAGCTGTCCTTGCCGCCGGACATGCAGACCATCACCTTGTCGCCGTCCTCGATCATGTTGTAGTCGCCAATGGCGCGCGCCACCTCACGGCACAGGCGCTTTTCCAGCTTGTGGTTCTCGCGCTGGATCTTCACCCGCTTTTCGTTGTTAGCCGATGCCTGCGCATCGTCGCTGGCGGCGTCGTCAAAGTCCCAACCGGTCGCGGCGGTGGGTTGGGGCTGGAGGAGTGCGGTATCGGTGGGGGCGTTCATAGGTTCACCATTGTCCGGTTTCGGTGCGGATTGCAACTTCGCAATCGTCAAAAATCTCTAGCTTGGCGATCTTCACGCGAACGCCACGCACATTGGGCAACTGCATCAGCCGCTGGGCGACCTTGCCGATCAGGGTCTCGAGCAGGTTGACATGCTCGGCCGTGCATTCATCGATGATGATCTGGCGCACCTTGCGGTAGTCCAGCACATGCATGATGTCGTCATCACTGGGCGCCAGCGGCTGCTGGCCCATGTTGATTTCCGCATCCACCAAGATGGGTTGCGGCGCAGTCTTCTCGTGGGCGAGGATGCCTAAATTGGCATCAAAACGCAGGCCCGTCAAGCTCAGGGTTTGCAACCCGGTGTCAAATGTCGTCATAAAAACAGCAAGGCAGCGAAGAATCGCTACATCATCGAAAAATCGCGGTCAAACCGCATCAGGTGCTGGCCGCCGTCCACCAGCAGGCTGGTGCCGGTGATGGAGCTGTTGTCCAGCGCAAAGCGCACGGTGGCGGCCACATCGTCTGCCGTGGATGAGCGCCCCAGCGGGCTCATGCGGTGCAGGGCCTCGAACTTCTCGGCGCTCAGGTAGTCGCTGGTCAAGGTCAAGCCCGGGGCCACACCGACTACCCGCAGGCGCGGCGCCAGCGCCTGGGCCAGCAAGGTGTTGGCCGCTTCCAGCGCCGCCTTGCTCAAGGTGTAGCTGACAAAGTCGGGGTTCATGTTCCAGAGCTTCTGGTCGAGCAGGTTCACCACCACACCCTGGGCCTCATCGCCCCGCTGGCAGATATGCTGGTGCAGCAGCTGGGCCAGCACGATGGGCGCGGCCGTGTTGCTGCGCAGATGGCGCTCCAGCCCGGCATAGCCAAAGTCGGCGGCGCCATCATGCTCGAACAGCGAGGCGCTGTTGACCACCGCATCGACCTGGCCGAAATGGGCTACCACCCGGGGCAGCAGGCCGCGCACCGCGGCCTCATCGTCGAAATCGGCGTCAAAATGGCCGCTCAGGCCCGACAGCGCGGCGCACTCGGCAGCGGTCTGCGCGGCCTCGGCGGCCGATCCCCGGTAGTGCACCGCCACCTGCCAGCCATGGCGGGCCAGCCCGAGCGCAATCACCCGGCCCAGGCGCTTGGCAGCGCCAGTGACCAGTACGGTGCGTGGGGTCGAAGAAGGCATGGGCATGGCAAGCGCTCAGCAAGCGGCGACAATAGGGGGGTGAATACAGAACCCTCTAGTTTAACGACTGTGCTGGCCAAGCGCATGGCTGAGGCTATTGCCCAGGCCGGCGGTTGGATCCCGTTTGATGACTTCATGCGCATGGCGCTGTACGAGCCCGGCCTGGGCTACTACGCCAATGACCGCAGCAAGTTTGGCGTCATGCCCGAGGAGGGCAGCGACTTTGTCACCGCGCCCGAGCTCTCGCCGGTGTTTGGCGAGCTGGTGGCCGCCCAGGTGCAGGATGCCTTTGCCCATACCCAGACCAGCGAGGTCTGGGAGTTTGGCGCCGGCACCGGTGCGCTGGCCGAGCAGCTGCTGTCCACCCTGGGCCCCGCCTGCACGCGCTACACGATTGTCGATGTCTCGGGCAGCCTGCGCCTGCGCCAGCAAGAGCGCCTGGCCCGCTTTGGCGACCAGGTGCAGTGGGCCGACAGCCTGCCCGCGCAGATGCAGGGCGTGGTCGTCGGCAACGAGGTGCTCGATGCGATGCCAGTCAAGCTTTTGCTGCGCCAGCAGGGTGTGTGGCAGGAGCGCGGCGTGGTCGTGGCGAGCGCCGAGGGCGACGATCTGCGCTTTGGCTGGGGCCAGCGCCCCACCCACCTGCGCCCGCCGGTGGAGCCGGAGCTGCCGCTGGAGGCCGAGTACCTGACCGAGATCCACCCGCAGGGCGAAGCCTTTGTCGCGACGCTGGCCGACCGCATCACGCGCGGCGCGGTGCTGCTGATCGACTATGGCTTTGGCGAATCGGAGTACTACCACCCGCAGCGCCACATGGGCACCCTGGTCTGCCACCATCTGCACCAGGTCGACAGTGACCCGCTGGTGCTGGTGGGGCTGAAAGACATCACCGCCCATGTGAACTTCACCGGCATTGCGGTGGCCGCCCAGGATGCCGGCATGGATGTGCTGGGCTACACCAGCCAGGCCCACTTCCTGATCAACTGCGGTCTGGCTGCCAAGCTGGACCAGCTCGAAGTGATTGCCCGCAGCAAGGCAGCCAAGCTGATGATGGAGCACGAGATGGGCGAGTTCTTCAAGGCCATCATGCTGAGCAAGGGTGTGGCCGTCTGGGAGCCAGCGGGCTTTGTGCAGGGCGACCGCATGCACCGGCTCTAGGGACCCTCTGCAAAAATCCCTGCCGTGGTCTGAACGCGGTCTCTGGCGATCCACTGCGTTGTCTTCCTTGTCAATAGCTACAGCTATTGACTGCAAAAGACGCCTTGCGCCTCATCCCGATCCGCGTCCATCCCGCTTGGCGAGGGTTTTGCAGAGCATCCCTAGCCGCTGGCACCAGGGCAGAGAGGGGGCAGGGTGGGACTGGGTGAGGTCGGCCCCGCAGAGGCGGGTCGCTAAAAGATGGCTGCCGGTGCCAAGCCCTGACACATGCCCGCCGCCCGGTGCGTCCGATCTGGTCGCGCCCGGCACGGGGCATGCAGGCTGGCTTGTGCTGCACCGACAGACTGCGATCATGGCGGCGCTGCATGACGGCCTGATGACAGCAGACAAAACAGCAGCGCAGCAGCACCCTTCATCGGTTTGCGCATAAAGATACGCGTTTTCATTCGTTTTCTGATTGCAGCGCGCCTTCTACAGTGGGCCTATCACTGGTCCGCCAAGGAAAGCTGCCATGTCCGCGCTGTTTGATGTTCTGACTGCCCATCCGTTTTTCTTCCGCCGCCCGGTGCCCGACAGCGCCAGCCAGGCGGGCAGCGCCGCTGGCACCACGCAGGCCTTCAGCCTGCGCCCCATCCAGCAGCCCGCGGGCGCCCAGACCCGCCTGGGGGTGGAGGTGGTAGGCCTGGACCTGTCCCGCCCGCTGGGCCCGGACGACTTTGCCCGGCTGCAGCAGGCGCACCAGGACCACAGTGTGGTGGTCTACCGCAACCAGCGCATCAGCCCGGCCGAGCAGATTGCCTTCAGCCGCCGCTTTGGGCCGCTGCAGCGCCATGTGCTGCGCAACTACCAGCTGCCGGGCCATGATGAGATTCTGATCGTCTCCAACATCATTGAAAACGGCCAGCCCGTGGGCCTGGGCGATGCCGGGGCCTACTGGCACTCCGACCTGTCCTACAAGCCCCAGCCTGCGATGGGCTCGCTGTTGCATGCGCAAGAGCTGCCCGAGGTCGGTGGGGACACCTTGTTTGCCGACCAGGTCGCGGCCTACGAGGCGCTGCCCTACACCCTCAAGCAGCAGCTGGTCGGTTTGCTGGCCGAACACAGCTATTTGCTCAAATATGAGGCACTGCGCGAGCGCAATGCCTTCCGCCCTGCGCTCACTGCTGCGCAGGTGGCCGAGGTCAAGCCCGCCGTGCACCCGGTGGTGCGCACCGATCCGCAGACCGGCCGCAAGTCCTTGTTTGTCAGCGAACATTTCACCACCCGCATCCTGGGCCTGCCCGAGGGCCGCTCGGCCGCGCTGCTGGCCGAGCTGTTTGCCCACAGCACCCAGCCGCAGTTTGTCTACCGCCACCACTGGCGTGACCGGGACCTGGTCTTTTGGGACAACCGCGCGGTGCTGCACCTGGCCACCGGCGTGCCAGCCGGCCAGCGCCGCAAGCTCTACCGCACCACGATCGAGGGGGATGTGCCGGTATGAACGCCGCCTCCCCGACCTTGCGCGCTACCGGGCTGCCCGGCCCGCAACGCCACCAGCCGCTGTTTCTGCTGTCGCTGAGCCTGGCTGCCGCCTGTTGTTGATCGCCAGCGCCCGCCATTGCGGCGGCGCTGCCCGCTCCTTGACAACGGCGATTGACGCCCATCCCCAGCGATGTCCCACCCGCTCCCACAGCGCGGTGGTGCTGCGCTGCGGCCCAACGATTCCAGCCATACCTCTTGACGCACTATGAACATCCGCAATCCTTGGGCGCTGCGCAGCCAGCCGCCCGGTAAACAGTCCACCACACCATCCAGCCGTCCCGCTGCCGCCGCCCATGGCGCCCGCCTCGGCTCTGCCAGCAAGCATGCGGCAGCCGTGCTGGCCGCCACCGCTGCGCTCTGGGGCGTGGCTGCAGGCGGCGCGCAGGCGGCCGAGGGCCAGCTGCGCATTGCGCAGCAGTACGGCATCGTCTATTTGCTGCTCAATGTGGCGCAGGACCAGCAGTTCATCGAAAAGCAGGGCAAGGCCCAGGGGGTGGACATCAAGGTCAGCTACCTGCAGTTCTCCGGCGGCCCGGCGGTCAACGATGCGCTGCTCTCGGGCAATGTCGATATTGGCGGCGCCGGCGTTGCGCCGCTCTTTACGCTCTGGGACCGCACCAAGGGCAAGCAGAACGTCAAGGGCGTGGCGTCGCTGGGCAACTTCCCCTACTACCTGGTCAGCAACAACCCGCAGGTCAAGACGATTGCCGACTTCAGCGACAAGGACCGCATTGCCACGCCGGCGGTCGGCGTCTCGGTGCAGTCGCGCGTGCTGCAGTACGCCTCGGCCAAGCTCTGGGGCGAGCAGCACTACCAGCGGCTCGACAAGCTGCAGGTGGCCTTGCCGCACCCTGATGCGGCAGCGGCCATCATCAAGGGCGGCACCGAGATTACCGCGCACTTTGGCAACCCGCCGTTCCAGGAGGTGGAGCTGGCTGGCAACCCCAGTGCGCGCATTGTGCTCAACAGCTATGAGGTGCTGGGTGGGCCGGCCTCGTCCACCGTGCTCTACGCCACCGAGAAGTTCCGTCAGGAAAGCCCCAAGACCTACCGCGCCTTCCTCGATGCGCTCGATGAATCGGCCCGCTTTGTGCAGGCCAACCCTGAGCAGGCGGCCGATATCTTTTTGAAGAGCGGTGGCGGCGGCAAGGTCGATCGCAATCTGATCCTGCAGATCATCAAGAACCCGCAGGTGCAGTTCACGATCCAGCCGCAGAACACCGTGGGCCTGGGCCAGTTCCTGCAGCGGGTGGGCGTGATCAAGACCAAGCCCGAATCGGTGCGCGACTATTTCTTTGACGACCCGCGCATTTCCGGGGGGAGCTGAGATGCGCTGGCCCCACGTTTTTGCGCAGGAGGGTGATGTTGCGCTGTCGCGCGGCAGCTGGCTGCGCAGCGCTGCCGAGCCCTATGCCAGCCTGGCCGAGGCCGAGTTGGCCGACCGCCTGATCAGCCGTGCCCCGCCCATCCCAACATCGGCACCCAGCCAGACCTTGCACAGCCAGGCAGCGCAGGCGGGCAGCGCCTTGCTGGAGGTCGACCAGGTCAGCATCGACTATGTGACCGACGAGCGTGTGCTGCGTGCCACCCACCAGGTCAGCCTGCAGGTGCATGCGGCCGAGCGCTTTGTGCTGCTGGGGGCGTCTGGTTGCGGCAAATCGACCCTGCTCAAGGCCATGGCCGGTTTTGTGCCGGTCAGCGAAGGGGCGATCCGCCTGGCTGGCCAACCGGTCGAGGGCCCCGGGCCGGACCGGGTGATGGTGTTCCAGGAGTTTGACCAGCTGCCGCCTTGGAAGACGGTGCGCGAGAACGTGATGTTCCCGCTGCTGGCCTCGCGCCGCTGCAGCAAGGCCGAGGCGCGCGAGCGCGCCGATCTCTACCTGGACAAGGTGGGGCTGAGCCGTTTTGCCGATGTGCACCCGCACCAGCTATCAGGCGGCATGAAACAGCGCGTGGCCATTGCCCGTGCGCTGGCCATGCACCCGCAGGTGCTGCTGATGGACGAGCCCTTTGCGGCCCTCGATGCGCTGACGCGCCGGCGCATGCAGGAAGAGCTGCTGGCGCTGTGGGACGAGCTGCGCTTCACCTTGGTGTTTGTCACCCATTCGATCGAGGAGGCGCTGGTCGTGGGCAGCCGCGTCGCCATTCTCTCGCCGCATCCCGGGCGTTTGCGGGCCGAGATCAACGCCCATGCCTTTGGCCTGGCGAGCGGCGGCAGCGCCGAGTTCGAGGCCGCGCACCAGCGCATCCACCGGCTGCTGTTTGACGAAGACCGCGCTGGCGCCCCCGCCGCCGCCGCCGCCGACCCCGGCAGCAGCGCTGCCACCGGCTTGCGCCGCGTGGCCTGACACGAGAGAAGAGACCCGCTATGGCATCCACCCCCCTGACGGCCTGGCCTGGCGCTGCCAAGGCCCTGCCGCCCCTGCGGCCCGAGGCCGAATACCCCCTGCCCGATGCCCCGGCACACCTGGCGGTGCGCCGCTTGCCGCTGGCCAAACGCTTGCTCCAGCACCCGGCCTTGCGCAAGGCCCTTATTTTGGTGGTGCTGGCCCTCCTGTGGGAGCTGGCAGCGCGCTGGCAGAACAACGACCTGCTCTTGCCCACCTTCAGCCAGACGGCAGCGACCTTGCTGCGCGAGCTGGGCAATGGCGCGCTGCTGGGCAAGGCGGCGATATCGCTGGGCATCTTGCTGCAAGGCTATCTGCTGGGTGTGGCCGGGGCCTTGCTGCTGACGCTGCTGGCGGTATCGAGCCAGTGGGGGCGCGATGTGCTGACCACCTTGACCAGCATGTTCAACCCCCTGCCGGCGATTGCGCTGCTGCCACTGGCCCTGCTGTGGCTGGGCCTGGGGCAGGCCAGCTTGCTGGCGGTGCTGGTGCATTCGGTGCTGTGGCCGCTGGCGCTGGCCACCTATGCCGGTTTTCAGTCGGTGCCCGAGACCTTGCGCATGGCCGGCCGCAACTATGGCCTGCGCGGCGCGCGCTATGTGCTGCAAATCCTGGTGCCAGCTGCGCTGCCGTCCATCCTGTCGGGCCTCAAGATTGGCTGGGCCTTTGCCTGGCGCACCCTGATTGCCGCCGAGCTGGTGTTTGGGGCGTCGTCGGGCAAGGGCGGCCTGGGCTGGTATATCTTCCAAAGCCGCAACGAGCTCTATACCGACCAGGTGTTTGCCGGGCTGGCCCTGGTGATCATCATCGGCCTCTTGGTCGAGAACCTGGGCTTTCACCCTTTGGAGCGCGTCACCGTCAAGCGCTGGGGTGTGCAGCGCTGATGCGCTCACCGGGCTGCGGGCGCTGTGGTCGCATCCCAACAAGCGCAGCGGGCCAGCAGCGGCGCAGCTGTAGGACTGTAGCGATTGTTGAAGATTGCCGGCTTGTCAAAATAGCATTTTTGCAATCAGCTATTGCATACTGATAGGTTTTGCAGTGCCTGATCATGCCCATTGGGGGCCGGAGGGCTGCTGCTGCGCGCCTGTGACGGATGGGGCGTGCTCCCAACACGGGTGGACCTATGACCAATTCTTCTTCTGATACTGCGCTCTCGCCAGAGGCCGGCGCAGCGGCCCCGGAGCCCGCTGCGCAGACGCCGCAGGGGCCGCAGGCGAGCCAGCGCTCGACCATGTCGCTGCCGGTGGTGGTGCCTGCACTGCTGGTGCTGGGCGTCCTGCTGCTTGTTTGCGTGCTGGCGCCCGATGCCGCAGACCGCCTGTTCTCGGGCGCGCAGCGCTGGGTGGTGGCCAGTTTTGACTGGTTCTATGTGATGGCGCTGAGCGCCTTCTTGCTGTTTTTGGTGGTGCTGGCAGCCAGCCGCTATGGCGATATCCGCCTGGGCCCCGATGACGCCAAGCCGGAGTTCAGCTTTGTCTCCTGGTCGTCGATGCTGTTTGCCGCCGGCATGGGCATTGGCCTGATGTACTTTGGCGTGGGCGAGCCGCTGCAGCATTTCCTCAACCCGGCCACACAGGAGCCGGGCACGCCCGCTGCCGCGCGCGAGGCGATGGAGGCCACGTTCTTCCACTGGGGCTTTCATGCCTGGGCGGTCTACGGCACGATGGGCCTGGTGCTGGCCTATTTTGGCTTTCGCTACAACCTGCCGCTGACGATGCGTTCGGGCCTGTACCCGCTGCTGCGCGAGCGTATCAACGGCCCCATTGGCCACGGCGTCGATGCGTTTGCGCTGGTGGGCACCATTGCCGGTATTGCCACCACCTTGGGCTATGGCGCGCGCCAGATCGCCGCCGGCATCCACACCTTGACCGGCTGGGAAACCGAGACCTCCGGGTTCCTGGTGGCCGTCATCGTCGTGGTGGTGACCCTGGCCAGTCTGTCTGCGCTGCTGGGCGTGGACAAAGGCGTGCGGCGCCTGAGCGAATTCAACATGCTGCTGTCGGTGCTGCTGCTGAGCTTTGTCATCATCGCCGGCCCCACCGCGCATATCTTCAAGGCCTTGAGCGAGAACATCGGCAACTACCTGCAGGGCCTTATCGGCATGTCGCTGCGCACCTTCGCCTATGCGCCGTCGCGGGAGGAGGGCTGGTTTGGTGGCTGGACGATCCTGTACTGGGCCTGGTGGGTGAGCTGGTCACCCTTTGTCGGCCTGTTCATCGCGCGCATCTCGCGCGGCCGCACGGTGCGCGAGTTCGTCATCGGCGTGCTGCTGGTGCCCACCGCGTTCAACCTGCTGTGGATGACGGCCTTTGGCAACAGCGCGATCTGGACCGACAGCCATGTGGCCGCTGGTGCGCTGGCGCAGACCGCCACCAATGTGGACGCCTTGCTGTTCCGCTTCTTCGAGTACCTGCCCTGGGTCAAGCCGGTCTCCTGGCTGGCGGTGCTGCTGATTGGCGTGTTCTTCATCACCTCGGCGGATTCGGGCGCGCTGGTGGTCAACTCCATCGCTTCGCGTGGCAACAACGAGGCGCCCGTCTGGCAGCGCCTGTTCTGGTGCGTGCTGCTGGGCCTGACCTCCATCGTGCTGCTGCTCGCCGGCGGCCTGGGCGCCCTGCAGGCCGTCACCCTGGTGACCGCCTTGCCGGTGGCCTTCATCATGCTGGTGCTGTGCGTGGGGCTGTGGCGCGGCATGGTGGCCGACCTGGCCCATTACTCGCCCGATCTGGCGCCCGCCACCAACTTCTGGAGCGGCCAGCACTGGCGCAAGCGCCTCGAGCAGATCGTGCACCAGCCGCACAAGGACGATGTGCAGCGCTTCCTGAGCACCACCGTGCTGCCTGCGATGAACGAGGTGGCCGCAGAGATGCAAAAGCGGGGCTTGCAGGCGCATGTGCAAGACAGCCTGGAGGGCGATGCCGACAGCGAAGCACGCCTGGTCGTTCCGGTCGAGCAGCTGCGCGATTTTGTCTACGGCGTGCGCGCCGTGCGCCGCACCATGCCCACGTTCACGGTGCGCGAGAGCGCCGGCAGCAACGCGCGCCGCTACATGTATGAGCCGGTGACTTTCTTCGAAGATGGGCGCTCGGGCTATGACGTGCAGTACTTGCGCAGCGAGGAGTTGATCGCCGATATTCTCCGCCAGTACGAGCGCTATCTGTCACTCAGCGCAGACAAGCGAACGCAAATGCTGAACCGGGCTCCAGGGCATACGGATCCTGTGTAAGTTCTTAGTGGCCACCTTCGGGTGGCTTTTTCTTTTTGTGGTTTGTCTGGTTATGCGTTGGGGGGTGAATGCTCTGGCGGTGCTTTCTTTGGCTGGGGCGTTGGTAGTTTTCGTTTTGGGGTGGCGATATGGGCGCGTAGGCTTTGTTGCGGGGGCTTGCCATACAGGCGTATTGTCTGCGCCCCCGACGTCGCGCCTACGCGCCCATCTCGCCATTGGATGTGGCGGTTCAGGCGCTGCGCTTGCTGCTGGGGTGGTTGTTTTGAAGTCCAATGCGGTGGGTGATTGGCTGTGGCGAACCTTTGCCCTGGCGATGCTGTTTTTGGCTGGGGCGCTGGCAGTCATCGTTTGGGGGTGGCGATATGGGCGCGTAGGCTTTGTTGCGGGGGCTTGCCATACAGGCGTATTGTCTGCGCCCCCGACGTCGCGCCTACGCACCCATCTCGCCATTGGATGTGGCGGTTCAGGCGCTGCGCTTGCTGCTTGGGTTGCTGTTTTGAACGGCCAACGCGTTAGGTTCGTTGGGTGGTTACTGCAATCGCCGACAATGGCGGCTTCTTTGCCGCCTTTGCTTTTTGCAGCCTCTGTCATGCCTTCTTGTCTGTTCACCAACGCCCATGTTTTTACCGGTCGCAGCGAGAGCGATTTCGCCTCGGCTTTTGTGGTCGCAGACGGCAAGATTGCCTGGGTGGGGCATGTGGGCGATGCGTCGCAGCCGGCGGCCGACCAGCAGGTGGATTTGCAGGGGCGCACAGTGGTGCCGGGCTTTATCGATGTGCATACGCATCCCACCTTTTTGTCGCAGATCGTCGATGCAGTGCCTTGCACGGTGCCGCTGGTTGAAGACATTCCGGGGCTGATTGCGGCGTTGAAGAGCCACCCCAAGGCGGGGCTGGGGCCCAACGACTGGATTGAGGGCTGGGGCTATGACGAGTCCAAGCTGAAGGAAGGGCGCACGCCCACGCGCCATGACCTGGATCTGGTATCGACCACGCAGCCGGTCTATGTGGGCCGCTCCGACTGCCATTCGGGTATCTGCAACAGCCGTGCGCTGGCGCTGGCGGGCATTGGCAAGGACACGCCCGACCCCATCGGGGGCCACTTTGGCCGCGATGCCGATGGCACGCCCAATGGCGTGCTGACCGAGCTGGCGGCCAACAGCGTGGTGCAGCGCGCCAAGGCGGTGCTGGACTATGCGCAGGCGGTGGGGAGCCTCGCGCGCACCTCGCAGCGCTTTAGCGAGCGCGGCATTGTCGCGGTGACCGACATGATGGCCTTCACCCAGCCCTTCCACCACCTCGATGTCTACCGCGATGCTGCCCAGGCCGGCTTCAAGCAGCAGGCGGCACTGTATTTCTCCTGGGAGCCCTGCAAGGGCGATCTGTCGGCAGGGCTGCAGGCCGCGCAAAAGGAGGGCCGCATCAAGATTGCCGGCATCAAGCTGTTTGCCGATGGCTCCATCTCCGGCAAGACGGCCTGGTGCAGCTGCGCCTACAAGCACACGGGCAGCCTGTTTGGCATGTCCTTGCTCAGCAGCGCGGCGCTGGCGCAGGCCTATGCATGGTCAGTGGCCAACGGAGCGCAGATGGCGGTGCATGCGATGGGCGATGCGGCCCTGCAGCTGGTGATCGACTTCTTTGCCGATAAAAAGCCCTGGCTGCCTGCGGGCGTGCCCTCGGTACGCTTGGAGCATGCCACCTTGCTCAAGCCCGCGCAGATCGCGCAGATGAATGCGATGCCGATGCAGTGGGGCGTGGCCACGCAGATCATCTTTATGTTTGCCGAGTACGAGGCCTATACCGAGAACCTGGTTGATTCCGAGTTTGACCAGTCCTACGCGCTCAAGACCTTCTATGACGAGATCGACCATGTGGCGCTGTCGTCCGACGCCCCGGCCACCACCTGGGCCGATCCGGACAATGTCTTTGTCTCCATCCAGGCTGCCGTGCAGCGCCGCGCCTACAACGGCGCCCCGATTGTGGACAGCCAGGCGCTGACCGTGCCGCAGGCCCTGCTGCTCTACACCGCACGCGCTGCCAGCCTGTCGCCGTTCGAGGGCCAGCTCGGCCAGATCGCCCCCGGCTTTGAAGCCAGCTTTGCGGTGCTGGACCGCGATATCTTCACGGTGCCCACCGCCGACATTGGCAGCCTGCGCGTGCAAGCCACCTGGATTGCCGGCGAGCAGGTCTACTGCGCCGCATGATGGCTTCGCGACCCATTCACCTGCCGGAGGCGCTGCGATGATCCGCTGGCTGATTGTCATTTTCCTCGCGCTGCTGCTGCTCAACGGCTTTGCCGCGCTGCTGCGCAAACTGGGGCTGGGGCGGCTGCCGGGCGATTTCGAGATTCGGCTGTTTGGCAGAACCCTGTGGCTGCCGATTGCGACGACCGTGGTGCTGAGCCTGCTGGCGGCGGGGATTGCGCGCTGGCTGTAAGCGCAGGGAGCGCCGAACACTGCTGCACCGCAGCATCTGTCATGGTTGTAAGCCAATCTCGGGGGTGGATAGACCCACCGCCCCTGGAGCGCAGCGTCAGCTAAGGGAAAGCTTGTAAACAAATTGTCACCGTGCTTTCATACACTGGCGCGATGTCAAGCATTGAGTTACGGCAGGTTGCCAAATCCTGGGGCAGCACCACGGCGCTGCATGCGGTCGATCTGCAGATCGCGCCGGGCAGCTTTTGCGTGCTGCTGGGCCCCTCGGGCTGCGGCAAATCGACGACCCTGCGCATCATTGCAGGGCTGGAGACCGCCAGCGCCGGCCAGGTGCTGATTGGGGGGCGCGATGTGACGCAGCTGCCGCCAGCGCAACGCGGCATCGCGATGGTGTTCCAGAACTATGCGCTGTTTCCGCATCTGTCGGTGGCCGAGAACATGGGCTTTGGCCTGGCAGTGCGCAAGGTGCCCAAGGCCGAGGCCGACAAACGTTTGAAGGATGCGGCCGAGCTGCTGGGCCTGGCGCAGTTGCTGGAGCGCAAGCCAGGCCAGCTCTCGGGCGGCCAGCAGCAGCGCGTGGCGCTGGGCCGGGCCCTGGTGGCCCAGGCCCATGTCTGCCTGATGGACGAGCCGCTGTCGAACCTGGACGCGCAGCTGCGCCAGGAGATGCGTGCCGAGCTGCGCGAGCTGCAGCAGCGCCTGGGGCTCACGGTGGTCTATGTCACCCATGACCAGACCGAAGCGATGAGCATGGCCGACCAGGTGGTGCTGCTGCACCAGGGCCGGGTCGAGCAATGCGCGACCCCGCGCGAGATGTATGCCCGCCCGGCCAGCCGCTTTGCCGCGCGCTTTATTGGCACGCCGGCGATGAACCTGGTCCAGCTCAGCGGCGGCGCGATTGCCGGCAGCCAGGTGCAGGTGGCTGCGCCGGCCGGTGCTGCTGCGTTGGGCCTGCGGCCTGAGGCCGTGCAGTGCCTGGCTACCGAAGGCGTGGATGCGCAGGTGAGCAGCCTGGAATACCTGGGCGCCGATACGGTGCTGCGCTGCGCGATTGGCAGCGAGCAGATCACGGTGCGCGCACCCGGCCAGCAGGCAGTGGCTGTGGGGCAGGTGCTGCGCCTGGCCTGGCGCGCGGAGGACATGCATTTCTTCGATGCCCATGGCCAGCGCATGGCCTGAGGCAGGCAACCCCCTTTTCTTTGACTGAACTGTTTGTGCAGCGCCTGCAGGCAGGCGCATAACCCGAGGAGTGATTCCGTGCAACGCAATATCTTTTTGAAGACCCTGGCCGCATCGGCCGTCGCCATGCTGGGCCTGGGTGCGGGCATCGCGCATGCCGCCGATCCGCTGGAAGTGCCTTTCTACTACCCGGTGGCCGTGGGCGGTCCGATCACCAAGGTGATCGACGGCTATGCGAATGACTTCAACAAGGCGCATCCGCAGTACAAGATCACGCCGATCTACGCGGGCACCTACCAGGAAACCATCGTCAAGGCGCTCACTGCCAACAAGTCGGGCAAGGCGCCGGCCACCTCGGTGCTGCTGTCGACCGACATGTTCACGCTGATCGATGAAGACGCGATCGTGCCGATCGACGACTTTGCCAAGACCGATGCCGACAAGGCCTGGCTCAAGGGCTTCTACCCCGCCTTCATGGCCAACAGCCAGACGGGTGGCAAGACCTGGGGCGTGCCTTTCCAGCGCTCCACCGTGGTGATGTACTACAACAAGGACGCCTTCAAGGAAGCCGGCCTGGACCCGAACAAGGCCCCTGCCACCTGGAAGGAGCTGAGCGAGGCGGCCAAGAAGCTCACCAAGAAAGACGCCAGTGGCAACGTCACCCAGTACGGCATCCAGATCCCGTCGACTGGCTTTGCCTACTGGATGCTGCAGACCCTGACCACCCCCAACGATGTGCTGCTGGCCAACGAGGCGGGTACCAAGGTGAGCTTTGACAATCCCAAGGTGATCGAGGCGCTGGACTACTGGGTCAACCTGACCAAGGAAGGCGTGCACCCCAAGGGCGTGATCGAGTGGGGCACGACGCCCAAGGACTTCATGGAAAAGAAGGCCGCGATCATCGTCACCACCACCGGCAACCTGACCAATATCAAGGCCAACGCCAAGTTTGATTTCGGGGTTGGCCAGATTGCAGGCCATGTGCGCAAGGGTGGCTCGCCCACCGGTGGCGGCAATTTCTACATCTTCAAGAAGGCACCCAAGGAGCAGCAGCAGGCCGCTTTCGAATTTGCCAAGTGGGTGACCCAGCCCGAACGCGCTGCGCAGTGGAGCATGGACAGCGGCTATGTGGCCGTATCGCCCGCCGCCTATGACACGCCGATCCTGAAGCAGTACGGCCAGGATTTCCCGCAGGCCCTGGTGGCCCGCGACCAGCTGCCCGTCTCGGTGGCCGAGTTCTCCACGCATGACAACCAGCGCGTGACCAAGGTGTTGAACGATGCCGTGCAGGCCGCGCTGAACGGCACCAAGACCTCGGCGCAGGCGATGAAGGATGCGCAGAAGGAAGCGGATCGCATCCTGCGCAGCTACCAGTAACGTCCCCACCCGGCATGGCCTGCTTGCAGGCCATGCCGGGCCAGGGTTGGGGCAAGGCCCCAGCCCGGTTGAGAGAACCCAACGCATGAGCGCCTCTTCCTCGTCCATTGCCGGCAGCGGCCAGCGCAGCATCCACGCCTGGCTGCTGCTGCTACCTGCGCTGGTGCTGCTGGTCGCCTTTACCCATTGGCCGGCCGTGGCGACCTTCATCGACAGTTTTTATTCCACCCCCAAGGGGGCGCGTGCGGCGGTGTGGGTGGGGGTCGAGAACTACCAGGCGATGGCCGATGACCCGGTGTTCTGGCAGGCGGTGCGCAACAACCTCTGGTTTGCGGCGGCCACGATTCCCGCCTCCATCGGCCTGGCGCTCTTGATGGCGGTCTGGGTGAACGAGCGCATCGCAGGCCGCACTTTTGTGCGCATGGCCTATTTCACACCCACGGTGCTGCCGATGATTGCGGTGGCCAATATCTGGCTGTTCTTCTACACGCCGCAGTACGGCCTGCTGGAGCAGGTCACCGGCGCGCTGGGCCTGCCTTCGCACAACTGGCTGGGCAGCCCGTCGACCGCGCTGGGGGCCATCACCTTGGTGGCGGTGTGGAAGGAAGCGGGCTTTTTCATGATCTTCTACCTGGCGGCGCTGCAAACGCTCAACCCCAGCCTGAAGGAGGCCGCCGCCATTGAGGGCGCATCGCGCTGGTACTTTTTCCGCCGCGTGCAGTGGCCGCTGCTGATGCCCACCACGGTGTTTGTGCTGGTCAATGCGGTGATCAATGCCTTCCGCCTGGTCGACCATGTGTTTATCCTGACCCGGGGCGGCCCGGACAATGCGACCACCTTGCTGCTCTACCACCTCTATGAGGTGGGCTTCAAGTTCTGGGATACCGCATACGCAGCGGCCATCACCGTGGTGCTGGTGGTGGTGCTCTCCAGCGTGGCGCTGTTCCAGTTCTTTGTGCTGGACAAGAAGGTGCACTACCAATGAGCCGCAGCCAAGCCCCTGCCGTCATCTACCGCCACACCTGGCTGGACACCGTTGCCGCCTGGCTGCTGGCGCTGCTGTGGATTTTGCCGCTGGCCTATGCGTTCTGGACGGCCTTCCACCCCAGCGACTACGCGATCCGTTTTGACCTGAGTGCCCCCTGGACCTTGCAGAACTTCCGCAAGGCCTGGGATGCGGCACCGTTTGCGCGCTACTTTCTGAACACCAGCTTGCTGGTGGCCCTGATCCTGGCGGCGCAGCTCGTGCTGTCCACCCTGGCGGCCTTTGCCTTTGCGCGCTACCAGTTCCGGGGCAAGAACATCGCCTTTGCGCTGGTGCTGGTGCAGCTGATGATCATGCCCGACATCCTGCTGGTGGAGAACTACCAGACCATGGCCCGGCTGGGCCTGGTCGATACCTTGTTTGCGATTGGCCTGCCGTACTTTGCCTCGGCCTTTGCGATCTTTTTGCTGCGCCAGACCTTTATGGGCATCCCCAAGGAGCTGGACGAGGCCGCGCGTGTCGAAGGGGCCTGCACCTTGCAGATTCTCTGGCGCGTCTATGTGCCGCTGGCCCGGCCGGTCTACACGGCCTTTGCGCTGGTGTCGGTGAGCTTTCACTGGAACAACTTTCTCTGGCCGTTGATCATCACCAACAGCGTGGAATCGCGCCCGCTCACCGTTGGCCTGCAGGTGTTTTCCAGCGTGGAGCAGGGCGTGGACTGGTCCACCATCACCGCCGCCACCTTGATGACTTCGGGGCCGCTGCTGATTGGCTTTATCCTGTTCCAGCGCCAGTTTGTGCAGAGCTTTATGCGGGCAGGGATCAAGTAAAAACGCTAGAGTGACCGCTTTGGGTGTGCTTGTTCTAAGGAGCTTTCTATGTCCGCAAAGGGCCAGGCTGGCGTGGTGCTGTACGTCAAGGATATCGAGCGCGTGGCGCAGTTTTATACGCAGGTGCTGGGCCTGCAGGAGCAGCACCGTCTGCCTGGTTGGGTGGCGCTGGCATCTGCCGCCTTCCAGCTGGAGCTGCATGCGATCCCGGCCGAGATCGCCGAGCGCATCCACATCAGCACGCCACCCCAGCGCCGCGAGAACGTGGCGCTGAAGTTCTTTGTCAGCGTGCCATCGCTGCAGGATGCCGGCGCGCGCGCCAGCAGCCTGGGTGGCGCGATGTTCCACGAAGCCTGGACCGGCCCGGGCTACAGCGCCTGCAATGCGATGGACTGCGAGGGCAATGTCTTCCAGCTGCGCGAGGACGCTCCGGCGCTGGTGTAGCCGGGGCCAGCGCGGTCACTGCTCAGGCCGGTTGCTGCTGCGTGGTGCAGTGGATGCCGCCGCCGCCCGCCGCGATGGCGTCGATATTGAGCTGCACAATCTCGCGCCCCGGGAACTGTTCGCGCAAGAGGGCGCGGCTGTTGCGGTCAGCGCGGCTATCGCCAAACTCCGGGCTGATCACCGCGCCGTTGCAGACGTAAAAATTGATATAGCCTGCCGCAAAATCCTTGTTCTCATACTGCGGCCGGACCTCGTCAGGCCCCGGCATGCGCAGCACCTGCAAGGGGCGGCCCCGCGCGTCCGTCGCCTTGCGGAGGATGGCCAGGTGGCGCTGGGTGACCGCATATTCTGGCGAGGACCTGTCATTGTCCACACCGGCAACCACGACCCCGGGCGCGCAGAAGCGGGCATAGAAGTCGGTGTGGCCATCGGTGATGTCGTGGCCGGCAAGGCCGGGCAGCCAGATCACCTTGTCGATCCCCAGCACCCGCTGCAATTCCTGCTCGCACTGCGCCTTGCTGAGGCCGGGATTGCGGTTGGCGTTGAGCACGCAGCTCTCGGTGATGATGGCAGTGCCCTGGCCGTCCACTTCGATGCCGCCGCCTTCGAGGACCAGGCTGCTTTTCAGCAAGGGCACCCCTGCCGTACCGGCAACAAAGGCTGCCACCTTGGCATCATGGTGGTGGGATTGCTTGCGGCCCCAGCCATTGAAGTTGAAACCGACCCCGGCAAGCCCGCTGCCTGCCTTCTTCACAAATACCGGGCCGGTGTCCCGCATCCACAGGTCATCGATGTCTTGCACCAGCAGTTTGACCTTGCTGCCGCACAGGCGCGCGGCCAGGTCGTAGTCCTGGGCGTTGACCAGCATCTGCACCGGCTCCATCTGGGCAATGGTCTGGGCAATCAGCGCCAGGTTGGCCTGTGCGCCCGCCTTCAGCCGGCGGCCCCAGATCGCGTCACTGGCACCAAAGGCCATCCAGGTGGCAGCATGGCGCTCGCCTTCATCGGGCATGCGCCCTTGGCTGTCTGCAGCGGGCGCCGACTGCGCTGGCATGCCTGCCGTAGCGCCAGCGACCAGCGTGGTGCCGGCCGAGAGAAATTGTCGTCGTTGCATGGTGTTGGCTCCCATGGGGTCGTTCGCGCCATCGCGCATCACATCTTGACCTGTCTTCATCACTTTTCCAATGGCTCCTGTCCGAAGCGGTTGCGTTGCCGAATGTTCGGTTCAGGTCGCATTGTGGATGGCACTATGTATGAGATCAAATGATAAGATTTACGCTGATTCATTAATAGTTCTCATATGTCTGAGCCGCGTATCCCTTCGATGAAGCTGTTGATGGGCTTTGAGGCCGCTGCCCGGCTCGGCAGTTTCTCGCGCGCAGCGGATGAGCTGCATGTGACCCAGTCTGCTATCAGCCACCAGGTGCAGCAGCTGGAAGCGCAGCTGATGCAGCCGCTGTTTCGGCGTGCGGGGCGCGGTGTGGAGTTGACCATCGCAGGCGAGGTGCTGCTGCGCAGCGTTCAGCGCTCGCTCAGCGTGCTGCGCAGCGGCGTGGAGCGCATTGGCACTTACCTCGATCCGGGCCTCGTGTCCCTGGTCTGCCCCGCGCCGCTGTTGCGCGGCTGGCTGCAGCCCCGGCTGCCCGAGCTGCATGCGCTGCTGCCCGGGCTGAGCCTGGTGCTGTCGGCCGACGAGAGCGCCCGCTTTGTCGATGAGATCGATGTGGACATTGCCATCAGCCGCAGGCCGCTGTTGCAGCCGGGCTTGCAGGAGCAGCCCCTGCTGCAGGACGAGTGGCTGCTGGTGGCCGATGCGGGGATCGCCCAGAAGCTGGGCCGCATCCCGCAGGCGCAGCACCACCTGCATGCCGATATGGTGTGCCTGGAAGAAAGCCTTACTTCCGAGGCCACGGCGCCGCTTTTTCTGGGGCCCCTGGCGCAGTTTCGCAAGCGCGCCATGTATGACGATGCGCGGCTGGTGCTCGATGCCGTGTTGGCAGCGCAAGGCATCGCTTGCCTGCCCAGCCTGTTGCTGGAGGGCAGCCTGGCAAGCGGGCGGCTGCAGATGCTGCCAGGCTACCCGCGTGTGCCGGGCAGCACCTGGTGGCTGTCGGGCGTGGCTGGGCCTGCCCGCTCGGACATGGTTGCGCAGGTCTTCCAATGGCTGGGCGCGCAAGGCCAGCCACGGTGACCGGGGGCAGGGCGCTGCTTGCTGCGCCGGCGTTGCGCGGCATTCACCCTGCAATGCGCAGGGCCTGAAAATTATGTATGATGAGTGTCATGCGAAATGATACTTCCAACACCCGTGCTGCGGCCAAGCAAGCGACGCATGATCGCATTGTGTCCGTTGCCGCGCGCGCTATCCGCCGCAGCGGCTATGGCGGCACGGGGGTGGCCGACATCATGAAAGAGGCGGGCCTGACGCATGGGGCCTTCTACGCGCATTTCGCCTCGCGCGAGGCGATGCTGGCAGAAGCTGCCGGTCTGGCGTGTGCCGAGTCTGCTGCCGTGGTGGCCGAGGTTGCGGCCCAGGCGCCCCCTGACCAGGCCTGGGACGCCCTGCTGCGCGCTTACCTCTCGAAAGCCCATGTGCAGCATGCCGAGCAAGGCTGCCCGCTGGTGGCCTTGGGTTCGGAGACCGCACGTCAGGCGCCGGAAGTGCGCCGCCTGACCACCCAGCACATCAAGGGCATGGTGGACCTCATCGCCCGCCAATCGCCCGATTGGGGGCAGGCGCAAGCGCATGAGCGCGCGATGGTGGCCTTGTCCACGATGGTGGGCAGCCTGCTGCTGGCCCGTGCGGTAGACGACCCGGCGCTGTCGGACAGCTTGCGCGAAGCGGCGCTCCAGCATCTGCTGCCCGCCGATCGGGCAGCAGATCTCACGCCCGGCAGCAGCGCCTAGCAGCGCGCTGCTTTTTTTTGATTTTTAATATGATGAACATCATGCGAAATGCGGACATGCAAGCCTTGGTGTGGGATCGCCATCGTAAAAGAGCGGGTGGCCGCGTGCCGCTGCGCCAGATCGCTGCACTGATCGCATTGGGCGTTCGGCCTGGTGGCCGATGGTGTTTTCCCCTGTGAATGCACCCCTGGTGCACGGGCCCATGCCGAGGCTGGTCCTGCTCAGGGGAATGCCGTCATCCAGCGCTGCTGTGCGCTCCTTCAACCTCGTTCAATGTGGAGATTTCCATGAAAATTGCTAACGCTGTCGTTCTTGTTTCAGGTGCCAACCGTGGCATTGGCCAGGCCTTTGTGCGCGAGTTGCTCGCCCGCGGTGCCCGCAAGGTCTACGCAGGGTCACGCGATCCCGCCAATATCAGCCCGCAAGCGGGGGTGCATCCGCTGCGGCTGGATGTCAATAAGCCCGAGGACGTGGCGGCAGCTGTGGCGCAGGCGCCCGATGTGACCCTGGTGATCAACAACGCCGGCATCGCGCAGACAGGTGGTTTTCTTGCCGAGGACAGCGAAGCGGTGGCACGGCGCATGTTCGAGACCAATTTCTTCGCGGTGCTGCGCATGAGCAAGGCCTTTGCACCGGTGCTGGCGGCCAATGGCGGTGGCGGCTTGCTCAATGTGCTGTCGATTGCCTCCTGGGTGAACGGCAGCGATCTGGCCGCCTATTCGGCGAGCAAGTCCGCCGCCTGGTCGCTCACCAACTCGCTGCGCTACGAGCTGGCTGCCCAGAAAACGCAGGTGCTGGGCCTGCATATGGCCTTTGTCGATACCGACCTGACTCGGGGGCTGGATGCCCCCAAGTCCAGCCCGGCCGATATCGTCCGCCGCACGCTCGATGCGCTGGAAGCTGGGCTGGACGAGGTGCTGGCCGATGACCTGACGCAGCATGTCAAGCGCGGGCTGGCGGCAGACCGGCCGAGCTACCTGCCGCAGCGCGCCTAAGCACCTGTTCAAAGGCCTGGCCGCTAGCAGCGGGTATTAGCCGTGCAGCACCAGCGCAAAGCCTTCCGCCGCTGATGGCGCGACAAAGTGCTGGCTGATCAGGTCGAACTGCGCATCGCTGGTTTCAAACGGATGCTCGCCCGACGCATTGCGCGCCCGCAGGCGGCGCTTGCATTCCTCGTCGGGCAGCTGCAGCCAGTGCAGCGCATGCGGGGCCCCGGCTGCCTCAAAAATGCTGCGCGCCCAGGCGCGGGTGCTGGGGGTGTTCGATGGAAAATCCAGCACCACCGACGTGCCGGCTTGCAGCAGCGACACAATATGGGGCTGCATCGCGCCGCGCAGTCGTTCAGACAATCGGACGTAGTCCTGGACCGAGACCAGCGCATCCGGGTAGAGCTGGGCAAGCCAGGCGTCTTCGCTGACCAGCACCGTGCGGGGCTGCGCGGCGAGCTGCCGGGCCAGGCTGGACTTGCCGGAGGCGATCTTGCCGCAGAGCAGGTGCAGGGTGCCGGTATCGGTGTCTCTATCGGCGAATGTGTCAGGCGTTTGGCTGGTGTTCATTCCATCTCCTTGGAGGAAACCCCAGAGACGGAAAACCCACCTCCAGGGTGGGTTGCATGCTTGCGTGGCCGCGCGCTATCCCACCGTCGGTTCGACAATGCGAATAATTCGGGGGCTGGTGCACAGGGCCATCAGCGCAATGTAGCAGACGCCAGGCCAGCGTGCAGCACTGCGCGCTCTCAAGCGCGCCGCTTGGTCAGGCGGATATCGCCGTCGCCCACATCGCGCTCATCGCCCCAGCCCAGGTGGCGGTAGAGGCGCGCTGCGCGGCTGCTTGTGGCCGTCTCCAGCCAGGCCGCCTCATGCTGCGCCAACAAGGCCTGCTCGCAGGTCCGGCACAGGGCTGTGCCCAGGCCCCGGCCTTCGTGGTCGCTGCGCACAAACAGTGCAAACAGGCAGGCGCTGTCCAGGTCCACCATCGCAAAGCCGGCGACCTCGCCCTCGATGGTGGCGACCCAGGCGCAAGAGGCGCTGCGAATAGCCTCGGCAATGGACTCGGGCGTGACGCCGGCGGCGGCCAGCTCGTCAAGGGTCATGCGGTTTTCCGTGACTGCCAGGCGCACCTGGAACATGGCCGCGACATCGCCCACGGTGGCGGGGCGGATATGAAAGGAATCTGCTTGGTGGTTAGGCATCGCCCGACTATAGAGGCGCCGGGCCTGGCCTGGCGCGCTGACACGAAAAACGCTTGGCCCCTGCTGCACAATGGCAGGCGATGGCGCCAGCGGGCGCGGCTATCCACAGAGTTTTCCACATGCAAATACTGAGCTGGAATGTGCAATGGTGCTGCGGCCTCGATGGCCTGGCCGACCCGGCGCGCATCCTGCGCCATGCACTGGCCATGGGCGAGGGCACGGGCGGCATCGATGTGCTGTGCCTGCAGGAGGTCGCGGTGGGCCACGGCGCGCTGGCGGGCGCGCCCGGTGACCAGGTGGCGCAGCTGCAGGCGCTGCTGCCGGGCTGGCAGCTGCTTTTTGCCGCCACCACCGATGGTTTTGATGCCAGTGGCCAGCGCCGCAGCTTTGGCAATGTAGTGGCCAGCCGCCTGCCGGTGGCCGAGGTGGCGCAGCACCGCCTGCCCTGGCTGGCCGAGGCGGGGGTGGTCAGCATGCCCCGGGGCTGCCTGGTGGTGACGGTGCGCGACCCGGCGCTGGGCTTGGTGCGGGTGATGTGCACGCATCTGGAGTACCACAGCGCGAGCCAGCGCATGGCGCAGGTGCAGGCGCTGCGGGCGATCCATGCCGAGGCGCTGGCGCAGCTGCAGGCGCTGCCCGCTGCGGCATCGGCGGCCACGCCCTACACCACGCCGGTGCACACGCCCCATGCGGTGCTGTGTGGCGATTTCAACCTGCACGCCGGTGAGCCCGCCTATGCCGCCCTGGTCGCAGCCCAGGCCGATGGATCCGCGCTCTGGCATGACAGCTGGACCTTGCTGCATCGCAGTGCGCCGCAGCCGCCCACCTTCTGCCTGTTTGACCGCACCTGGGGGCCCGCGCCGGTGGCCTGCGATTTTGCGCTGGTCAGCGACAGCCTGCACAGCCAGGTGCGGGCCTGGCACAGCGACAGCACCACGCAGCTGTCCGACCACCAGCCGGTACTGTTGACACTGGCTTGAAATATGCGGCACCGGCCTGCAACTGGCGTGTGCATCGCTGCCTATGATGGGCAGCAGGAGAGTGCCCCATGACCGAAGACAGCTTGCACATTGTGTGCCCCCATTGCCATACCGCTAACCGCGTGCAGCGCGCGCAGCTGGCCCAGCAGCCCGACTGCGGCAGCTGCCACCAGGCCTTGTTCACCGGCGAGCCGGTCGCGCTGGATGCCGACAGCTTTGCCAAGCAGCTGGGGCGCAACCACATCCCCGTGGTGGTGGATTTCTGGGCGCCCTGGTGCGGCCCCTGCCTGCAGATGGCGCCTGGCTATGCGCTGGCCGCCAAACAGCTCGAACCCCGGCTGCGCTTTGCCAAGCTCGATACCGAGGCCTATCCGCACGTCGCCCAGCCCTTCAATATCCGCAGCATTCCGACCATGGTGGTGTTCAAGGGCGGCCAGGAGGCGGCACGCATCTCCGGCGCGCTGCCGCCTGGCGAGATCGTGCGCTGGCTGCAGTCGGTTTTGTAAACGCACTGCCCCATGAAAAAATGCCATCCGTCTGGATGGCATTTTTTTGTCGTGAAGCGAGCGCGCGAGTGGCCACGCGCTCTGTGCTTACAGCTTCACCGCTTGCGGGGTGCCGGTCAGGTAACCCACCGAGGCGCCAAACTTGTTCTTGTAGTTGGCGTTGATCAGCGGATCGAGCTGGTCCTTGATCTTGGCGTGCAGTGCGCTCCAGTCACCAGGGTGCTGGAAGTTGCTCATGATGTAGGTCCAGCCGTTGGCCTCGTCCACGGCGTGCAGGCCGGTGGATTCGGCGCCCGCAGGCGTCGACAGGATGCGCGAGAGCTGCTTGGTGTCGGCGTTGTAGGCCCACAGGAAGTTGTTCACGTGGTTGCCGCTGTCTTCGCCGATGAACAGGGTGCGCATCTTTTCGGAGAACTTCAGGTTGTCCGGGCTGGCGATCTTGTCGGGGTTGGAGGTGTTGCCCAGTGCGTCTGCGGCAATGTCCTCGCCCATCATCAGCATGTGCGATTGCTGTGGCACCCATTCGCTGTTGATGGTGGCGCCCTGGCGGTCCTTGATGCCGCCGCCCAGGTTGTGGGCCAGCACGCCGCCGGCCTTCACGGTCTTGGGGAAGGTCACGTTGTGCTTGGCATTCCAGGCCTTGTCACCGTTGATCATCGAGGTCTGGATGTTGGCCAGTGCCGAGTAGGCCACCTTGTCCTTGATGTTGACGGTGGTGCCTTCCATCTTGGTGAAGGCCATCGAGCCGCCCACCAGGTTGGCGTAGCGGTGGGTTTCGAGGAAGGCGGCCGCCTTTTCCATGCCGGGCTTGAGCTTGAGCCAGGCGGCCTTGCCGTCCAGGAACACCGCGGTGTAGCTGGCATCCTGCGGGTCGGTGGTCAGCGACTCCATGATGTCGGCCGGCTTGAGGGTGTTGGCCAAAGCTTCGATCTCGGCGCTGGTGGCGTGGCCCAGGTGGATCCACTCCATCTTGGCGGTCGAGGTGTCGGTCAGCACGTCGGTGTAATGCGCGACGTACAGGTTGCCGGCGGACAGGTCTTTTTCCTTGTCGGCCACGAACATGAACAGACCACCGTTGGTGTAGTCATCGCCCATCAGCGCGGTGCGGTTGTCGGGCATCACATGGATCAGCTCGTGCGAGATGCGACCCAGGCAGTAGTGCTTCTTGACCGTGCCGGTGCCGTCCTTGTTGACGGTGATCTCGGGCAGGTGGCCGTAGTGGTAAGGGTTGGCCGTGGTTTCGTTGCCGTACACATGCTTGCTGAAGGCCTTGAACTGGGCCGAGCTGGCCGCGGTGAAGGCATCGGGCTCGTACTCTTCGCTGGACAGGTGGGTGTTCCAGGGCGAGAGGCTGGCGCCGCAGGTGATCCACAGGCCGTGGGCCTTGGACATGTCGACGTTGTGGTACTTGACCAGGCTCAGCTTGCCGGTGTCCTGGTCCTGGTCCAGGGTCAGCACGGCGATGGGCGAAGGCAGGGTGCCGTAGGCATCGGCGCCCGACAGGTCCTTGGAGGTGTACTCGAATTGCACCACGGCAAACACGGGCTTGCCCTTGACGCCGTCGACCTTGGCATCGGCGACCTGGATGATCGAGGAGCCATCGGGGCAGTCGGAGAAGAAGTGGCGCTCGCTGCCCGCCACCGACTTGTCCATGATCGGCTGGTTGTTGATGTCATAGTAGCCGCCAGCCAGGATCTTGCCGCCCTTGCCGTCTGCCACCATGTCGCCGGTCACGAAGAAGGACTCATAGGCCAGTGCCACTTCGCGCTTGCTGTCATCGGCGTAGAGGATGGTCATCACCGCCGTGGTCGAGGTCGTCGCCATCGCTGCGGGGTTGGTCAGGTTGGGCGCTGCCATGTTGGAGAAGCTCACCGACTTGAACGCAGCCGTCGGGCCATCGTCATCACCACCGCCGCCGCAGGCGGTCAGCAGGCCTGCTGCAGACAGGGAGCCGGACAAGGGCAGCAAAGGTGCGCTGCCCAGAAATTGCAAAAGACGGCGACGCGAGGTCAGCACTGCGCTCATATCGGTAACTCCGTGGGGTGTTATGTGGTGTTTGGATGCACCACAGAGGCCCATGAGAGATCCGGGCCAACATACTCTGTGGTGCGCAGCGAGTATCGGCGGCGCCCATGGCAGAGGCATGACGTTGTTGTGTCGTTTTTATGACGATGCGGGCGGGGCCGGCTGCCGTCTTCAGCCGCCAAATGGAGCCGTTGCGGCGATGTGTGACGGGCGTTGCTGGACGGTTTTCCGAGGGCGGCAGAGGCCATCAGAGGCCGGCGCGGCCGCTGGCGCCGTAACCAGAAATATTGCCTGCATTGTGGTCATCCGTGTGTAGGACATGTGATCTGGTCAAAGCGCCGCTAAGGTGCTAAAACCAAGTCACGACAACGGTTGCCTAGGGAGGCTCTGCAAAACCCTCGCCAAATGGTATGGACGCATTCCGACCACGAGGCAGGGAGTTTTGCAGAGGGGTCCTAACAAGTTTGCGGCACGGTCAGCCCCTTGGGTGCCGCCACGGAGGTCGTATGGATGTCATCAGCAACTCTGCCGCCCGCTACGTGCGCCTGCGCGAAGAGGAAATGTCGCTCGACGAGTTTCTTGGCTTGTGCCAGCGCGACCCGATGGTCTATGAGGGCGCGGCACACCGCATGCTGGCGGCAATTGGCGAGCCGGAGATGGTCGACACGCGCAACGATCCGCACCTCTCGCGGCTGTTTGCCAACAAGATGATCCGCCGCTACCCGGCCTTTGCCGAGTTCTACGGCATGGAGGACTCCATCGAGCAGGTGGTGAGCTTTTTCCGCCATGCCGCCCAGGGCCTGGAAGAGCGCAAGCAGATTCTCTACCTGCTCGGCCCCGTCGGGGGTGGCAAGAGCTCCATCGCCGAGCGCCTGAAGTACCTGATGCAGAAGGTGCCGTTCTATGCGCTCAAGGGCTCGCCGGTCAATGAGTCACCGCTGGCGCTGTTCGACCCGATCGAAGACGGCCCGGTGCTCGAGGAGCAGTTCGGCATTCCGCGCCGCTGCCTCAACCATGTGCTCTCGCCCTGGGCCGTCAAGCGCCTCGATGAATACGGCGGCGATATCCGCCAGTTCCGGGTCGTCAAGCGCTACCCCAGCATATCGCGCCAGGTGGGCGTGGCCAAGACCGAGCCGGGCGACGAGAACAACCAGGACATCTCCAGCCTGGTCGGCAAGGTCGACATCCGCAAGCTGGAGAACTATGCCCAGGACGACACCGATGCCTACAGCTACTCAGGCGGCCTGTGCCTGGCCAACCAGGGCCTGCTGGAGTTTGTCGAAATGTTCAAGGCCCCGATCAAGGTGCTGCACCCCTTGCTGACCGCAACGCAGGAGGGCAATTACAAGGGAACCGAAGGCTTTGGCGCCATCCCCTTTGATGGCATTGTGCTGGCCCACAGCAACGAGAGCGAGTGGAAGGCCTTCCGCAACAACCGCAACAACGAGGCGTTTCTGGACCGGGTCTATATCGTCAAGGTGCCGTATTGCCTGCGGGTTTCGGAGGAGGTGCGCATCTACGAAAAGCTGATCCGCGAGTCCTCGCTCGCCAGCGCGGTCTGCGCGCCCGGCACCTTGAAGATGATGGCGCAGTTTGCGGTGCTCACGCGCCTCAAGGAGCCCGAGAACTCCAGCATCTTCAGCAAGATGCAGGTCTACGACGGCGAGAGCTTGAAAGACACCGACCCGCGCGCCAAGAGCTACCAGGAGTACCGCGACTATGCCGGCGTGGACGAGGGCATGTCGGGCATCTCCACCCGCTTTGCCTTCAAGATCCTGTCCAAGGTGTTCAACTACGACAGCACCGAGGTAGCGGCCAACCCGGTGCACCTGATGTATGTGCTGGAGCAGCAGATCGAGCGCGAGCAGTTCCCCGCCGAGCTGGAGACCAAGTACACCGGCTACATCAAGGAATACCTGTCGCCGCACTACGCCGAGTTCATCGGCAAGGAAATCCAGACCGCCTATCTGGAAAGCTACAGCGAGTACGGCCAGAACATCTTTGACCGCTACGTCACCTACGCCGACTACTGGATCCAGGACAGCGAGTACCGCGACACCGACACCGGTGAGGTGTTCGACCGCAATGCGCTCAATGCCGAGCTGGAGAAGGTGGAAAAGCCCGCCGGCATTGCCAATGCGAAGGATTTCCGCAACGAGATCGTCAACTTCGTGCTGCGCGCGCGTGCCAACAACCAGGGCAAGAACCCCAGCTGGACCAGCTACGAGAAGCTGCGCCTGGTGATCGAGAAGAAGATGTTCTCCAACACCGAAGAGCTGCTGCCCGTCATCAGCTTCAACGCCAAGGCCAGCGCCGAGGATGCACGCAAGCACGAAGACTTTGTCACCCGCATGGAGGCCAAGGGCTACACGCCCAAGCAGGTGCGCCTGTTGTGCGAGTGGTACCTGCGTGTGCGCAAGAGCAGCTGAGGCAACGATAACGGCGCGCCGGCACCGAACGCGCCGGGTCATGGATGGGGGCATAGATGGCATTGCAAATCATCGACCGCAGGCTCGCCGGCAAGAACAAGTCGGTGGGCAACCGCGAGCGCTTTGTGCGCCGCTACAAGACGCAGATCGCCGATGCGGTGCGCCGCGCGGTGGCCAAGCGCGATATCCGCCACATCGAGCAGGCCGAGAACATCACCATCCCGCGCAAGGACATCCAGGAGCCCGTTTTTCACCATGGGCAAGGCGGTGTGCGCGACACCGTGCACCCGGGCAATACCGAGCATGTGCGGGGTGACCGCATTGCGCGGCCCCAGGGGGGGGCGGGCGGGGGCGGTGGCTCACAGGCCAGTGACAGCGGCGAGGGTGAGGACGACTTCACCTTCACCCTGACCAAGGAAGAGTTCATGGAACTCTTCTTTGAAGACCTGGCCTTGCCGCGCCTCTTGCGCACCCATATCGCCAGCACCTTGCAGTACAAGACGCGCCGGGCCGGCTACAGCCATGACGGCACGCCGCACAACCTGGCCGTGCTGCGCACCATGCGCGGCGCGCTGGGCCGGCGCATTGCGCTGACCAAGGCGCCCAACCGTGAGCTCAAGGCGCTGGAGGACGCGCTGGCAGACCTCGTGGCGCAGGATGACGGCACCAGCGAAGCGGTGGCCGAGCTGCAGCAGCGCATCGCCTTGCTGCAGGCGCGCATGGGCAAGGTGGCCTTTCTCGATCCGCTGGACCTGCGCTTTCGCAGCCGCACCAAGGTGCCCGAGCCCAGCAGCCAGGCGGTGATGTTTTGCGTGATGGATGTCTCGGGCTCGATGGACCAGTCGCGCAAGGACCTGGCCAAGCGCTTCTTCATCCTGCTCTACCTGTTCTTGACGCGCCACTACGAGAAGATCGAGATCGTCTTCATCCGCCACCACACGCAGGCGGCCGAGGTGGGCGAGGACGAGTTCTTCCATTCCACCGAAAGCGGCGGCACCGTGGTCAGCAGCGCGCTGGTGCTGCTCGACCAGGTCATCAGCGCACGCTACCCGGTGGCGGACTGGAACATCTACGTGGCCCAGGCCAGTGATGGTGACAACTTTGGCGACGATGGCGGCAACTGCCGCAACCTGCTGGCCGACAAGATCCTGCCGCTGGTGCGCTACTTTGCCTATGTGCAAGTGGCCCCGGATGAGCAAAGCCTCTGGCAGGAATACAGCCAGTTGTTGCCGCTGTTCCCGCATTTCGCGATGCGCAAGGTGGCCGAGCCCGGTGATATCTACCCGGTGTTCCGCGATCTGTTCAAGAAGGAAGGGGTAACGGTATGAACCCGTCGCAATACCCCGTGCTCGCACGGCGCAAGGGCTCCCCGCATTGGAAAGTGCCGTTTTCCGGAGACCGCTCCCAGCGCGATGTGCCCGCCACGCCCCGGCCTGCGGGCCAGCGCCCGAACCAGCCCTTGCCCGATCCGAGCGACTGGACCTTCGAGCTGATCGAGCGCTACCACGCCGCGATTGCCGCCACGGCCGAGCGCTATGGGCTGGATACCTACCCCAACCAGCTGGAGGTGATCTCGGCCGAGCAGATGATGGACGCCTATGCCAGCGTCGGCATGCCCGTGGGCTACCGGCACTGGAGCTATGGCAAGGAGTTTCTGGCCACCGAGCGGCGCTACCGGCGCGGCCACATGGGCCTGGCCTATGAGATCGTCATCAACTCCAACCCCTGCATCAGCTACCTGATGGAGGAGAACACCACGGCGATGCAGGCGCTGGTGATTGCCCATGCAGCCTATGGGCACAACAGCTTCTTCAAAGGCAATTACCTGTTTGGCATGTGGACGGATGCGGGCAGCATCATTGACTACCTGGTCTATGCGCGCGACTTCATCTCGCAGTGCGAAGAGAAGCACGGCATTGACACGGTGGAGCAGTGGCTGGATTCCTGCCATGCGCTGGCCAACCTGGGGGTGGACCGCTACCGCCGCCCTTCCAAGAAGACCCTGGCGCGCGAGCGTGCTGAGCGCGAGCAACGTGAGGCCTATGCCCAGCAGCAGGTCAACGAGCTGTGGCGCACCCTGCCGGCCCGCCCGGACAAGAACAGCCCGGCCCAGCACCATGAGCGCTTTCCCAAGGAGCCGGAAGAGAACCTGCTGTACTTCATCGAGAAGAACGCCCCGCTGCTGGAGCCTTGGCAGCGCGAGGTGGTGCGCATTGTGCGCAAGATTGCCCAGTACTTCTACCCGCAGCGCCAGACCCAGGTGATGAACGAGGGCTGGGCCACCTTCTGGCACTATACCTTGCTGAACACCTTGTACGACGAGGGCTGGCTCACCGACGGGGTGATGATCGAATGGCTGTCGTCGCACACCAATGTGATCTACCAGCCGCCTGCCGGCCACCGCGCCTACAGCGGCATCAACCCCTATGCGCTGGGCTTTGCGATGTACCGCGACATCCAGCGCATCTGCGAACACCCGACCGACGAAGACCGGCGCTGGTTCCCCGATCTGGCCGGCACGCCCTGGCTGCCGGCGCTGCACCATGCCATGCAGAACTACAAGGACGAGAGCTTTGTCGGCCAGTACCTGAGCCCCAAGCTGATGCGCGACATGCGCCTGTTCTCCATCCATGACGATGCCAACGAACGCGAACTGCTCGTCAGCGCCATCCACAACGAGGACGGCTACCGCAACCTGCGCCAGACCCTGTCACAGCAGTACGACCTGGGCGCGCGCGAGCCCAATATCCAGGTCTGGAACGTGAACCTGCGTGGTGACCGCTGCCTGACCTTGCGCCATACCCAGTACCAGGGCCGCCCGCTGTCCGACGATGTGCAGGAAGTGCTCAAGCATGCCGCGCGCCTCTGGGGCTTTGGCGTGCAGCTGGAAAGCGTCAACGGCGATGGCAATGTGCCGGTGCTGCTGCACTCCGTGGTGCCGCCGCCTTCCTGAAGTGATGGTTGGGGCTAGCCACGAACAGGCCCTCTTTGCATCAGTGCCTGAATCTCTGCTTCGCTCAGGGCTGCAGATGCCATCAACTCGACACTGCGGGCCCCGCAGCGTTGGCCCACCTCTCGCAGGGCGCGGTGCTCTACCCCTGTCAGAGCCCCAACTGCCTGGGCGGGCGAAGGGCAAGGATGCAGCAACATGTGTGGCGAAGGCATCAACCAGCGATTGACGCGCCTGAGCTTGAGATAGGACAGCAGTGCATGTTTCAGAAACGCCTCCGCTGCTGCGTAATCGCTGATCAGGCATCGGGGGTGGCCAAACGGCTCGCACAGAATGGCTCCCGGGGTTTGCGCCACTGCCAATCGTGCGGAAGCACCAGCGGCCAAAACACTGGTTGAGGGGCCTGCTCGCAAGGCAAGCAACGCCTCATCGCGCCATACGGCATCGCTGTTGCTGCTGCGGATCAGGACCGAATCGGGTGCAATGCGCACGTACAGCGTGGGTGTCAGTAAATTCCTAAAAGCCATTACTGCTCTGCCTTCATCTCCTGTGCCACTGCCTGGCAACGCGCCTCATGCACCATGGCGCCAATCTCGGCACCTTGGCGGCCGGTGCGGGCGGCGCGTTCTGCCACCTCCTTGGTGCTGACGGCCTGGGCGGCGGTCAGCAGGCGCAGTAGCTGTGCGCGTTGCGGGTAAGGCTTGTCTTCCAGCCCCAGCCGCCCCTGCGCATCACACTGGCAGGCCAGCAGCGCGTGCGCAAGGCGTTCGGGTTTGCGAAAGGCGTCGCAGCGCTCCAGCAGGCGCACGACGGCAGCGGCGGCAATGCCCGGGCTGCGGTGGATATTGCCGTGCTCGGCGGCGACCATCAGTGCCAGCTCAGCACAGTCGCTGGGCACGCGCAGGCGCTGTTGTACCTGGCGGGCCAGATCGACGCTGCGCTCCTCATGGCCGATGTGGCGGGGCAGCACATCGGCTGGGGTGGTGCCCTTGCCCAGGTCATGCGCCAGGCAGGCCCAGCGCACGGGCAGCGGCGCGTCCAGCTGGGCGGCGCGGTCCAGCACCATCATCACGTGGATGCCGGTATCCACCTCGGGGTGGTAGTCGGCGCGCTGGGGCACGCCCCAGAGGCGGTCCAGCTCGGGCAGCAGGCGGGCGAGGGCGCCGCAATCTCGCAGCACCTCGAACATGCGTGAGGGCCGGGCCTCCATCAGGCCGCGCGCCAGCTCTTGCCAGACGCGCTCAGGCACCAGCGCGTCGACCTCGCCCTCGGCCACCATCTGGCGCATCAGGGCAACGGTTTCCGGGGCGACGGCGAAGTCATGGAAGCGTGCTGCAAAGCGCGCCAGCCGCAAGATGCGCACGGGGTCTTCGCGGAAGGCATCGGTCACATGGCGCAGTACCCGGGCCTGCAGATCGGCCTGGCCGCCATAGGGGTCGGTGACAGGGCCGCTGCCATTCCAGTCGACCGGGGCGGCCATGGCATTGATGGTCAGGTCGCGCCGGGCCAGGTCCTGCTCTAGGGTCACATCGGGCGAGGTGGCGATGCTGAAGCCCCGGTAGCCCCGGCCGGACTTGCGCTCGGTGCGGGCCAGCGCATATTCCTCATGCGTGCGCGGGTGCAGAAACACCGGGAAATCCTTGCCGACCGGCACAAAGCCCTGGGCCAGCATGGCCTCGGGCGTGGTGCCCACCACCACCCAGTCGTGGTCATTCACCGGCAGTCCCAAGAGGCGGTCCCGCACTGCGCCGCCGACCATGTATGTATTCATCGTGCGAGTTTACTTGCGTACCGGCTGCACATAGACGCCGCTGTCGTGCAGCTCGCCTTCGGCTGCATCGATGCGGGCCACGGCCTGCGGGCCGGCGCGGCTGACCAGCACTTCCAGCAGCGACTCGGACAATGCCTGGGCGGCGGTGACCGAGGGGAAGAAGGAGGGGCTGTTGACGGCAAACAGCAGGGTTTCATCGGCGGCCAGCGACAGCGGTGACGCCAGGCTGTCGGTCAGGGCCAGCACCTTGCAGCCGCGTGCGCGGGCCAGTTCCACCGCATGCACGGTCTCTTGCGAGTAGGGCGCAAAGCTGATGGCGACCAGCGCATCGCCCGCATCGATGGCGCGCAGCTGCATCTCGCGCACGCCGCCCATGCCTTCGAGCAGATGCACTGAGCGGCGAAACAGGCGGTAGACATAGACCAGCGAGAAGGCCACCGGAAAGCAGGCGCGCATGCCCATCACATGCACCTGGTCGGCCGTCTCCAGCAGCTGGGCGGCGGTCAGCAGGCGCGCCGCGCTGTGCTGCTCGGTCACATCCAGGTTGCTGCGCTGCATGGCAAACATCTCGGCGGTGAGCTGCTGGTCCTGCGCGCGGCCCAGCAGGCTGCGGGCGCGCTCACCGTACTGGTTGCCCGCCTCGCTGGCCAGGCCCATATCGGCGGTCAGCGCCTGCTTGAACGGGTTCCAGCCTTCAAAGCCGCAGGTCTGGGCAAAGCGCACCAAGGTGGTGGGGGGCACCTGGGCATGCTGGCCCACATTGCGCATCGATTGCGTCACCACCTCATTGGGGTGGTCAAGCACATAGCGCGCCACTTGCTGCAGCGACGGGCTCAGGGAGGCAAAGCGGTCTCGCAATTGGTCGATTACGCCCATGGCGGCGGGTCTTTCTTCAGATTTAGGGAAATCACGGGTAGCCATTGTGCGACATGGAACATATGATCCAAAAAAAATAAAAAAGGAGCAAAAGTTCTAAAACGCCGCAAGGCATTGGCCGGTACCGATGGGGTGCCAGGAGGATCAGGATATGCAAGGAAAAATGGGTGTGAAGCGCGCGGTGGCGCTGGCTGCGTTGGTGTGTGCCTCCATGGGCGCGATGGCGCAAAGCAGCACGCTGGACAAGATCAAGAGCTCGGGCGCGATCACGCTGGGTTACCGCGAGGCCTCGTTCGGCTTCTCCTACCTGGACGCCAACCTCAAGCCCATCGGCTACAGCATGGATATCTGCGCGCATATTCTGGACGCGATCAAAAACAAACTCCAACTGCCCGAGCTGAAGGTGAACTACCAGGCGGTCACCTCGGCCAACCGCATCCCGCTGGTGCAAAACGGCACCGTCGATCTGGAGTGCGGCTCGACCACCAACCTGGTGGAGCGCCAAAAGCAGGTGGCCTTCTCGCCGGACATCTTCCGCTACAACGTGCGCATGCTGGTCAAGAAGAGCTCGGGCATCAAGGGCATTGCCGATCTGCAGGGCAAATCGGTCGCCACCACCACCGGCACCACCTCGTTCCGCCTGCTGCGCCAGGCCGACCGGGCCAGCAAGCTCGACATCACCAATGTGCCGGGCAAGGACCATACCGAGTCCTTCCTGCTGGTGCAGGGCGACAAGGCCGCCGCCTTTGTGCTGGACGACATCCTGCTGGCCGGCCAGATCGCCAATGCGCGTGACCCGCAGAACTACGAGATCGTTGGCGAGAGCCTGCGCACCGAGAACCAGGCGCTGATGCTGCGCAATGACGACCCGGCCTTCAAGCAGCTGGTGGACGAGACCGTCTCGGGCCTGATGCAATCGGGCGAGATGGAAAAGCTCTACAACCGCTGGTTCATGTCACCGATTGCGCCCAAGGGCATCAACATCAACTACCCGCTGAACGCCGAGACGCGCGATGCCTTTGCCAACCCCTCGTCCAAGGGGATCTGAGCCCTCGTTGAGGTCTGGTTACTGACCAGCGGCAGCCAAGAAGAAAGAGAGCAGGACCAGGGGCCAGCCCCCTGGTCTTTTTGCGTTATTGCGGCACCAGACCTGCGGCCTTGACCAGCTGCGCATGCAGGCTGATCTCCTGCGCAATGGTGTGCTGGAACTGCTCCGGCGTGGTGGGTGCCACTTCCATGCCCACATCCTGCAGCTGCTGCCGGATATCGTCGCGCAGCAAGATGGCCAGCACCTGGCGGTTGAGCGCATCGACGATGGGGCGCGGCGTGCGCGCCGGGGCCAGCAGGCCGATCCAGGTCTGCATCACCATGTCGGGGATACCGGCCTCGGCCATGGTTGGCACCTCGGCAATCAAGGGTGAGCGCTTGTCGCTCATCAGCGCCAGCGCGCTGAGCTTGCCGGACTTGAGGTGGGGCAGGGCCTCGGGCAGCGGTGCAAACAGCAGATCCACATTCCCGCCCAGCATGTCGTTGATGGCGAGGGCACCGCCTTTGTAGGGCACATGCGTCATCTGCAGATGGCCCCGGGTCTCGAACATCAGCGCTGCCAGGTGCTGGGGGCTGCCTTCGCCCGAGCTGGCATAGGTCACGACGGTCGGCTGGGCCTTGGCGGCGGCCAGCACGGCTGCGGCGTTGGGGAATTTCTTGCGGTCCTTGACCACCAGCACCATGGCCTGGTTGGCGAGCTTGGTGATGGGCGCAAAGTCGGCCTGCGGGTCATAGGGCAGGTCCTTGAAGATGCTTTTGTTGGTGGTCAGGAAGGACGCGGGCGAGGCCATCAAGGTGTAGCCATCGGGGCTGGCCTTGGCGACCACCGGCAGGCCAATGCGGCCGGAGGCGCCGGCGCGGTTGTCGACGATGAACGGCTGGCCGGTGCTGGCCTGCAGCTGTTGGCCGACCAGGCGCGCAATCATGTCGACACCGCCGCCCGCGGGCAGGGCCACCATCAGCTTGACGGGGTGGTTGGGGTAGCTGGCGGTCTGGGTCTGGGCCTGGGCACCGAAGGCCAGGAGACCCAGCGCTGCGGCCAGGCTGAAAAAGCAGTGACGACGATGCATGATGAACACTCCTGAAAAATCAATGGCTGGGGGCCGGGACGGGATCGCTGGCCTGCAGGTAGCGCGCCAGCCGCAGGCGGCTGATGGCGGCAATCTCGTTCAGCGCCAGTTGCAGCTCCATCTGCCGCGTGTGGCCCAGGCGCTGCTCGAACACAAGCAAGGCCGATGCCAGGCTGTGCTGGCGGATGCAGAGAATGAAGGGAAAGCCAAAGCGTTCGCGGTAGGCGCGGTTGAGGCCATCCCAGCGCTGGGCCTCGGCCGCCTGCAGCTGGCCCAGGCCCAGGCTCGCCTGCTCGTCGGTGGATGCGGCATTCATCGCGCCCTGCCGGGCCAGCGCGCCGCCCAGCTCCGGGTGGCCGGCGTAAAAGCGGATGCGTGCGGGCTCGTCGAGCCGGGCGACCACGGCCAGCATGGCGCTGTGCAAGGCATCGGCGCTGGCAAAGGGGCGCAGCGCCACGGTCTGCGCCGCCACCCAGGGCGCATGCTCCCAGATGTCGGCCAGGGCCGCGCAGAACTCGTCAGGGCTGCAATGGTTGAGGTGGTCGAGGCGTTGGGCAGGCGTCATGCAGGCCATGCTAGGCCTGCAGACCATTGCCGTCCATCATAGGTTTGGCAATGCTGCATACGCAAAATTAGTACAATCGCCGCATTCCGGAGACCCCAACCGATGCGCCATTCGCTTGTCCCTACCGCTTTGCGCTATGCCGACCAGGTGGCCCGTTCGGGCTCGATCCAGAAAGCCGCGCGCGAGCTGCATGTGGCTGCATCGGCGATCAACCGCCAGATTCTGGCGCTGGAAGAAGAGCTGGGCGTGCCGCTCTTTGAGCGCATGCCCAGAGGCATGCGGCTGACGGCCTCTGGCGATGCGCTGATCACGATGGCCCGGCGCTGGCGCCAGGATGAGACCCGCATGGTGGCCGAGGTGCGGCGCATCCAGGGCATCCACCAGGGCCATGTGTCGCTGGTCGCGATGGACAGCCATGCCACCGGCGTGTTGCCCGCGCTGATCGAGGCGCTCAATGCCCAGCATCCCCTGGTCAGCCTGTCGGTAGAGCTGAGCACCCCCGACGATGCCGAGACGGCGCTGATGACCGGCAAGGCCGACCTGGCCGCCATCTTCAACCTGGCGCCGCGCCGTGAGCTGCTGGTGCTGTGGCAAGCCCAGCTGCCGCTGGGCTGTGTTGTGGCGCCGGGCCATGCGCTGGCCGGTCGCAAGAGCGTCAGTTTTCAGGAAGCGACCGCCTATCCGATCGCACTGCAAAGCCGCGCCATCACCATCCGCCGCCTGCTGGAGGCGCAGTACAGCTGGCTGTTCAAGGATGCGCGGGGCTTTGTCGAGAGCAATTCGCTGCAGCTGGTCAAGCAGCTGGCGCTGGGCGGGCAGCGCCTGATCTTCACCTCGCAGCTCGATGTTGCCCCTGAGCTGGCGGCCGGTACGCTGGTTTTTATCCCCATCCGCGACCAGGGCGCCGAGCCCCAGAGCATCAGCGTGGCCGTCGATGCCACGCGCCCGCCAGGCCCGGTGGTCAAGCTGGTGGCCCAGCAGCTGGCCGAGGCCCTGCAGGCCAGCCTGGAGCGGGCCCGCCAGCCTGGCCGCAGCTTGGCCTGACGTCGGGCGAAGGCTGCGTAGTGGGAGCCCACAGGTCCCCAGCGCTTTGCATCAGCCGCACTTCCTCGCTATGCTGCTCGGTTGGCCCGATGGGCTGATTCGAAATAAGACAAAGAGGGAGGGATTTATGTGGACAACCATGGGCGTGGTGCTGGTAACCATCGCATTGACATTTGTCGGTCTGTTTGTGCTGCTCAAGTTCGGCATTCGCTGGTATTTTTCGCGCATGCTCAAACATGTGCAGGCGCTGGGCAGTGCGCAGCAAGGCGTGGTGGCGCGCATCACGATGCAGCTGGAAAAGCTGCAGTTCAGCGACCCGCAGGTGCGCCGGGTGATGCAGGAGTTCAAGGCGCTGGGCTATGCATCGGCCGGGCGCTACACGGTGGATGAAATGCCTGGAATCAAGATCTGGGCGGGCACGCATCCGCACAACGGCAGTCTGGCCTTGGTGATGGAACTGGCAGACCGCTACTTCTCCGCAGATGTGGTCCGGTTTTATGAGAATGGTGCAGCGCTGGGCGCGGGCACCAACCCGGTGTTCCATGCCGAGCACTATCCCAGCCATGTGCAGTACCGCCAGTTTCCACGCGATACGGCCATGCAGGACCTGGCCCAGTGGCTGGACGCGCGGCCCTTGCAATCTGCGGTGGTGGCGGCCACGCCCAGGAATCTGCGCCAGCTCAATGCCCGCATGTACGCGGAGATGATGGACTATCAGCTGTCGCAGCCCATGCCTGGTCTGGAGGCCTGGAAGCGCATGGCTTTGCAGGATGCCGCCGCCCTGGGCAGTGCCCTACCGACCTTGACCGAGCCGCAATGGCAGGCCGCCTACGATGCACAAAGGCAGAGCCAGCAAACTGCGACCGAAGAGGCCCTGCAAGACCATGTGCTGCGCAGCGGGCAGGTGTCTGCTGCGCAGTGGCAGGCGATGGCCCATGAGCTGGTCTATGTACATGCGCTCCTCGGCGCAGAAGAGGTGGCAGAGCGCGCACTGCGGCGCAGCGCCTGGACGGCGGATGCGCCCCAGGTGGAAGCGCTGCTGCGCCAGAACCTGGCGCATGCCGAGCTGTTTGAAGCGATCCAGGGCCTGCTGCCCGAGGACGAGCGCTTTGTCTACCTGATCAGCATCAATGCGCCGCTGGATGCGCGGGTGTACCGGCCGCAGGCGCTTTGATCACCAGACGGCCGATGCCCGTGCTCTGGCAGCCCAACAGCGCGGTGCCAGACACTGCGCAAAGGCCGACGATGCTCAGCGCTCTGCGCGGTAGGGCTCGTCCACCGCGACAAAGTCCTGCTCGGCCAGTGCCGCATCGATCCAGGCCTTGACGCCGGGCAGCTGGTGCACGCGCTCGATGTAGGCGGCGATCTCGCCGGGGATGGGCAGCTGGTAGGTCTTGAGGCGTGAGCACACCGGCGCGTAGTAGGCATCGGCAATGCTGAACTGGTCAAACAGCATGGGGCCGCCATGCTGGGCCAGCAGGTGGCTCCACATGCTGCACAGGCGCTCGACATTCTTGCGCACGGCGGCGTTGTCGCGCCAGACGATGCGGCCCACCTCGGCCAGGTCGGCCTCGATGTTCATCGGGCAGGCACTGCGCAGGGCGGTGAAGCCGCCATGCATCTCGGCGCAGATGCTGCGGGCGCTGGCGCGGGCCGCCTTGTCCTTGGGCCACAGCTGCTTGTCCGGGTATTGTTCCGCCGCATATTCGGCAATCGCCAGGCTGTCCCAGACGCTGATGTCGCCATCGCGCAGCAGCGGCACCGTGCCGGTGGGGCTGATGGCGGTCATCGTGCGCTTGAACTCGGACTGGCTGTCAAAACCGTCGAAGCGGACAAACTTCTCTTCAAAAGGAATACCCGCCTGGCGCAGCAGCACCCAGGCGCGCATGGACCAGGAGGAGTAATTTTTATTGCCGATATAAAGCTGCAGCATGATCTCAACCGATTGATGAATGAAGGTACAGAGCGACTTATACCGTATGCGCAAGCCCCCAAACGGGCTCGCTTGCGGCTACGAATCGCCCAGGGGCCAGACCACGCCGTTGTCGTTGAGGATGGCGTCGAGCGGCAGGTCATGCGCTTCGGGCTCGAAGTCATCGACAAAGCCATTGGTAAAGCCCAGGCCGACGGTGAAGGGGCGCGGCTCCAGCGCGGCCAGCGTGCGGTCATAAAAACCGCCGCCATAGCCCAGGCGGTAGCCACCCGGGCCATAGCCCACGCAGGGCACAAACAGCAGGGTGGGCACGACCAGCTCGGTATTTTGCGGCTTGGGGATGTCGTAGGCGTCCATCTCCATCGGGCAGCCGGGGTACCAGGCGTGGAAGCTCAAGGTCTTGTGCTGCTTGTTCACCACCGGCAGCGCAATGCGGCGCAGCTTGGGCTCGTCCATCAGCGCACCGTCTTCCTTCCAGCGGTGCAGCGCGGGCAGTGGGTCGAACTCGCCCTTGATCGGCCAGTAGGCGCCGATCACGGCATCCTGGCGCTCCATCAGCCAAAAACGCAGGACTTGCTGGAGCTGTTCGGCGCGCTCCAGACGATCGGGCATATGCAGACGCTGTTCAATGAGCGCTTGGCGTACGGCTTTTTTATCCATTGCAAATATCCCTACAGAAACACGCTGGGTCAACCATTCTGACAGCCAAAAGTGACGTTCCCAGCAAATTGGCTACCGTGAAAACCAGATAGCTTTTTTACATATTGCGGCAGTTTCCGTAAGCGCATGTAAGAGGAGGCCGGGTATTGCAGCCTTTGGGACCGCTGGCGCGTCAGGCGATGTGTATGATTTTAGGGATCACCTGGGCGCCGCTCTATAGCGCCGCTGTCTCACAACCTGGATCGGCTATGCCTCGGAATGTTTTGCTTACCCCCTTGATGGCGGCCTTGCTGGCCTGGAGCGCGCTGCCGCTGGCCGCCCAGACGATTTTGCAGGGCGCAACGGCCGCGCCCGCCTCGGTGCAGACGCCGGTGCAGCTGCAGTCGAGCCCGTCGGTCAGCAGCGGCATGGTCAACGACGATGTGATCGTCGACATGCAGCAGGCCTTTCGCAAGCGCGAGAAAAGCAAGCTGACCCAGCTCTTGCCCGGCGCGCGCGGCCATGTGCTCGAGCCCTGGGCCGCGTACTGGGAGCTGCGCGCCCGCCTGAACGAGGCCACGCAGGACGAGGTGCAGGCCTTTTTGACCCGCTGGGCCGGCACCTACCAGGAAGACCGGCTGCGCAACGACTGGCTGCACCTCCTGGGCCAGCGCCGCGACTGGAGCAATTTTGATGCGATGTACCCGGCCTTCCGCATGGGCGATGACCGCGAGCTGCGCTGCTACGCGGCGGTGATCGATCTGGCCAAGGGCGGCGAGCGCGAGCCGCTGGCCAGCACGGTCAAGAGCAACTGGTATGCGCAGCGCGATTCGGAAGACGGCTGCAACCTGGCGGCCTCGGAGCTGTTCTCGGCCGGCGGCCTGCAGGCCGACGATATCTGGCGCCGAGCGCGGCAGACCATGGAGACGGGCCGCCCGCGCGCCGCCCGCGCTGCGGTGGAGGTGGTGGCCCCGATGCAGCTGCCCGCCTTTGCGACCATGCTGCAGTCGCCCAGCAAGTTTTTGACGGCCAAGGCCAAGACGTCATCCAAGGAGCAGCAGGAGCTGGCCACCTTGGGGCTGATCAAGATCGCCGCAGACAACCCCGATGGCGCCGCCAGCCTGATGGAAAGCCGCTGGAACGAGCTGCTGACGCAGCCGCGCCGCGACTGGGTCTGGGGCGTGATCGGCAAGACCCAGGCGACGCGCCTGTCGCCCGATGCGATGGCCAGCTTTGCCAAGGTGAGCAAGGAGTCCAACCTGAGCGACGACCTGCTGGCCTGGAAGACGCGCGCGGCACTGCGCGCCGGCCAGTGGCAGCAGGTGCGCAAGAGCATCGAGGCGATGAGCGCCGAGGAGCGCGAAGACCCGACCTGGATGTACTGGCAGGCCAAGGCCTTGCAGGCGGGCCGCATCAGCGAGGCGCAGACCCAGCAGTCGCGCCAGCTGCTGCAAAAGATTGCCGGCACACAGGGCTTTTATGAGCAGCTGGCGCAGGAGGAGCTGGGCCAGCCCATCGTCATCCCGTCGCAGCCGGTGGCCATCGACGAGCAGGCGCGCCAGGCGGTGCGCAGCAGTGCGGGCCTGGCACGTGCACTCTATGCGATCCAGCTGGGGCTGCGCAGCGAAGGGGTGCGCGAGTGGAACTACATGACCAACCTGCACCAGCGCGGCGGCATGGACGATGCCCAGTTGCTGGCCGCTGCCGAGCTGGCCTGCCAGCGCCAGATCTGGGACCGCTGCATCAACACCAGCGAGCGCACCAAGACCGTGGTCGATGTGGGCCAGCGCTACCCGATGCCGTTCAAGGAGGCCGTGGTCAACCGATCGCGCGAGATCGGGCTTGATCCCGCCTATGTCTATGGTCTGATCCGCCAGGAAAGCCGCTTCATCATGGACGCGCGCTCGGGCGTCGGTGCCTCGGGTCTGATGCAGATCATGCCGGCCACCGCCCGCTGGACCGCCCGCAAGATCGGCATGACCGATTTCACGCCGGCCAGCATCAATGACCGCGACACCAACATCACCCTGGGCACCGCCTACCTCAAACTCGCGCTGGATGATTTTGACGGCTCGATGGCGCTGGCGGCTGCCGGCTACAACGCCGGCCCCGGCCGGCCGCGCAACTGGCGCAATGGCCCGGTGCTGGACGGCGCCATCTGGGCCGAGAACGTGCCCTTTGCCGAGACGCGTGACTATGTGAAAAAGGTGCTCTCCAATACCACCAGCTATGCGGCGATTCTGACCGGCCAGCCCCAGTCGCTGCGCGCACGCCTGGGCTCGGTGGGGCCCAAGCCCGAGGGCGAACCGGATCTGTCCAAAGAGCTGCCTTGAGCGGCCTTGGGTGCGCTTACTGGTTGACCAGCAGCGCGCCCTCACGCCGTGCAGCGCCCGAGCGCTCCAGGTCGGCCACCAGCGATGCATGCCACTGCGCCAGCTCCTGGTCTGCAAAGTAGCGCTGGTGCAGCAGGCCGTAGTAGGGCGTGGCGGCCAGCCAGGCCTGCACTTGCCCCAAAGGCAGCTGTTGCCACTCCAATAGCTTGTATTTGAGCAGCACCTTGGCAGCATAGAGCGCATGGCGCTCGGGGCTTTGCACAAAGCGCTCCAGCCGCTGGCGCGCGGTGTGCAGCGCAGTGGCCACATCGCTGAAGGCACTGCCGTGGCCCGGCAGCACCAGGCGCGGCTGCAGGCGCTCGATCACATCCAGCGTGGCGGCCACCTCGTCAAAGGCCGCCGTGCCTTCGATCTCCGGAAAGACCACGCCAAAGCCGTTTTCCCAGAGCGCGTCGGCCGAGATCAGGATGCCTGAGGCGGGCTCGAACAGAATCACCGAATGCGGGTCATGGCCGGGCGCGGCATGGATCTGCCAGCGCTGTTCACCGAGCGCGATCTCTGTGCCCGGCTGCAGCAGCTCGTCCATCTGAAAGCGCGGGCAGTCCTGGCCGGTGGGGCGGTAGCTCAGCTGGTGCTCGTCCCAATCGGCGACCGCCTGCGCATGGCCGGGCGCAATGCTGGTGCGGGCCTGGGGCCAGCGCTGCTGCAAGGCGGCATTGCCGCCGCAGTGGTCGCTGTGCAAATGGGTGTTGACGATGCGCTGCAGCGGCGCGCCTTGCAGGCTGGCCTCGACGAGCGCCACGGTCTGCGCGGCATGGCTGCAGTAGCCGGTATCGACCACCGCCGTGGTGCCGCGCACAAATACCGTGTTGTTGGCCGACAGCCAGCCGCGCTCGATGAACTGGAGATCGGCTGGCAGCGAAGCGGTGGAGGCGGACATGGTGGCGCAGGCGAAGGGGCAAGACCGCCAGCCTAGCAGACGCGGCATGTCTGGCGCTGGCACCCAGGTGTCAGCGGGGCGTTTGCGGGCCGCTGCTGCCCAGCATGAAGGCCTGGCGGGCCTCTTGGGGCGCGGCCAGCGTGTCGGATTCGTCCTTGAGCTGCACGCCCGAGAGCTTGCGCTGGCGCGCCTGCTGCATCAGGTAGTGCAGCTTGTGGACGGCCTGCGCATAGCTCAGCCCCTGCTCGCGCACATTGGAGATGCAGTTGCGCGACTCATCGGTCATGCCCAGGCGGGGCTGCCAGGTCATGTACAGGCCCATGCTGTCCGGGGAGCTCAGGCCCGGGCGCTCACCAATCAGCACCACCACCAGCGAGGCGCCCAGTGCCGCACCAATCTCGTCGCCCAGCGCCACCCGGGCATGGCGCACCACCGTGATCGGGCCGACGCGCCACTGCTCGGCCAGCGCCGGCAGCATCTGGCGCAGAAAAGGCAAGGCATTGCGCTCGATGGCCAGCGAGGACAGGCCATCGGCGACGACAAACACCACATCGGCCTGGGCAGCGGTCAAGCCCTGGAGCAGGGCCCGCGACTCGGCGCTCAGGCGCCGGCCCAGATCCGGGCGCTGCAGGTAGGTGGGGCGGTCTTGGGCTGCGCTGTGCAGGCGCAGCACCGGCTGGGTGTGCAGCGCTTGTAGTTCGCCTGCGAGCGGGTCCATGTCAAGCTCGGTATGCACGGCCATGCGTGCCTGGGCATGGGCGAGGGCAAAGTCCAGGTGCGCGCGCGTGGGCAGGCTGGTGCCGGCGCGGCCCAGCGCAATGCGGGCGCTGGTGAACTGGCGCAGGCGCTCCCAGGAGTTGGGGGTGACGGTGGTGCTCCCGGGCTCGGCTGGGGCGGGCAGGGCGGCTGGGGCAGAAGGGCGTGGGGACATGGGGCGCTTCAGTTGAGCTGGGCCAGCGCTTGCGAAAAAGGCGCGGGCAGGTCAGCGGCCAGGCGCAGGCCCGGGCCCGACCCAGCAGACTGGGCAATGCCCATGGTCTGCAGCCAGGCCTCGAACTCCGGCGTAGGCCGCAGGCCCAGGGTCTTGCGCAGGTAGAGCGCATCGTGGAAGGACGTGGTCTGGTAGTTCAGCATGATGTCGTCCGAGCCGGGGATGCCCATGATGAAATTGATGCCGGCCACGCCAAACAGGGTCAGCAGCACATCCATGTCGTTTTGGTCGGCCTGCGCATGGTTGGTGTAGCAGATGTCGCAGCCCATCGGCAGGCCCAGCAGCTTGCCGCAGAAATGGTCTTCGAGCCCTGCGCGGATGATCTGCTTGCCGTCGTAGAGGTACTCGGGGCCGATAAAGCCGACCACGGTGTTGACCAGCAGCGGCTCGAACCTGCGGGCCACCGCATAGGCGCGCGCCTCGCAGGTCTGCTGGTCCAGCCCATGGTGGGCGCCGGCCGACAGCGCGCTGCCCTGGCCGGTCTCAAAGTACATGGCGTTGTTGCCGATGCTGCCGCGCGCCAGGCTCTGCGCCGCGTCATAGCCTTCCTGTAGCAAAGCCAGGTCCAGGCCAAAACTGCGGTTGGCAGCCTCGGTGCCGGCGATGGACTGGAACACCAGGTCCACCGGCACGCCCCGGCCAATGGCCTCGATGCTGGTGGTCACATGGGTGAGCACGCAGGACTGGGTGGGGATCTGGTACTGCTGGATCACCTCGTCGAGCATGAAGAGCAAGGTGCTGACGGCGGCGATGCTGTCGCTGGCCGGGTTGATGCCGATGACCGCATCGCCATTGCCGTACATCAGGCCGTCGAGCAGGCTGGCGGCAATGCCCGAGGGGTCGTCGGTGGGGTGGTTGGGCTGCAGCCGGGTGGACATGCGGCCGGGCAGACCGATGGTATTGCGAAAGCGGGTGACCACGCGGCATTTCTGCGCAATCAAAATCAGGTCCTGGTTGCGGCAGAGCTTGGAGGTGGCGGCCACCATCTCCGGGGTCAGGCCCGGTGCCAGTGCGCGCAAGCTCGCCTCGTTGGCGGCGTCCGACAGCAGCCAGTCGCGAAAGCCGCCCACCGTCAGGTGTGCGACCGGCGCAAAGGCTTCGCGCTCATGGCTGTCGATGATCAGGCGGGTGACCTCGTCGCTCTCATAGGGCACCAGCGCCTCTTGCAGAAAGTGCGCGAGCGGCAGATCGGCCAGCGCCATCTGTGCGGCAACGCGCTCGGTGTCATGGCGGGCCGCGACCCCCGCCAGGTGGTCGCCCGAGCGGGCCGGTGTGGCCTTGGCCATCAGCTCGCGCAGCGATGCAAACAGATGGCGCTCGGCGCCCACGGTATGGGAATAGGGCATGGTCGCAGCGCTTCCTCAATGGGTTGTCTCGCCGGGGGCGTCGGCCACCAGGTGGTGGCGGCTGTACAGCGCAAAGTAGGCAACGAAGACAGCGTAAACGATGAGGGCGCCGATGAGAACCCGGGGGTCCACCAGAAAGCCGGCCACCACGGCGATGCAGGCCAGCACCAGCGCGATGCCCGAGGTGAAGACGCCGCCGGGCGTGCGGTAGGCGCGCGGCAGGTTCGGCTCCTTGATGCGCAGCCAGATATGCGCGGCCATCATCATCACGTAGGAGATCGTGGCGCCAAACACCGCGACAAGGATCAGCAGATCGCCCTGGCCGGTCAGCGACAGCGCAAATCCGATCGCGCCGGGCACCAGCAGTGCGAGGTACGGGGTCTTGCGCTGCGTGGTCAAGGACAGGCCCCGGGGCAGGTAGCCGGCGCGCGACATCGCAAACACCAGGCGCGAGTAGCCGTAAATGATCGAGAAGAAGCTGGCAATGAGGCCGGCCAGGCCGACAAAGTTCACAAAGCGGCTGATCCAGGTGGGCCCGCCCAGCACCTTGCTGGATTCCAGCGCCTCGACCAGCGGGTTGCCCGAGTTCATCAAGGCCGCAGCCCCCGCGCCGCCAGGCGCCAGCACCAGGATCAGGCCGCAGAACAGCACCAGCACGGCGATGGCGCCGATCAGGCCCCTTGGCAGATCACGGCGCGGGTCCTGCGCTTCTTCGGCGGCCAGGGGCACGCCTTCTACCGCCAGAAAGAACCAGATGCCATAGGGGATGCAGGCCCAGATGCCGATGTAGCCAAAGGGCAGAAAGCTGCTGGCGCCCCAGGCGTCGGTGGGGGTGATGTCGAACAGATTGCTGACTTGGAAATGCGGCACCATCGCGACGATGAAGACCACGAGCGCAAGGACTGCCAGCGCGGTGACGGCAAAGATGAGGCGCAGGGCTTCACCCGCGCCATAGATGTGGATGCCCAGAAACACGGCATAAAAGCCCAGGTAGACCATCCAGCCATCGATGCCGAACAGCGACTGGCAGTAGGCGCCGATAAAGGTGGCAATCGCCGCCGGTGCAATCGCGTATTCCATCAGGATGGCGACGCCACACAGAAAACCGCCCCAGGGCCCAAAGGCGCGCCGGGCAAAGCCATAGCCGCCGCCGGCCGTGGGCGCGATGGTGGCGAGCTCAGCGAGCGCAAAGCACATGCAGGTGTACATCGTCGCCATCAGCGCCGAGGCCACCAGCAGGCCGCCCCAGCCGCCGGTCTTGAGGCCGAAGTTCCAGCCGGCATAGTCGCCCGAGATGACATAGGCCACGCCCAGGCCGACCAGCAGCAGCCAGCCGGCTGCCCCGCGCTTGAGCTGGCGCTGCTCGAAATAGTTGCTTGGGTGCGCGGCGCTGGCGCCTGCGGGGTTGGGGGTTTGGGCCATGGCCTGCCTTGTTGTCTGTGGTGTCCCCGATGGTGGCAAAGATGGGCTCCGGGCTCTATCCGATTTCGGCAAATCTGGCTAAGGGGAAGGCTGGGTTGACCTTGGTGCGCTTTTTGCGTGACCATGCCTGTATGCCTAGCCACGCCATTGCGCCGCCATGTCCCTGAGCGCCCCTTGTCCATCGCCCGCGCTGAGCAGCCTCCGTGCTGAGCGCTGCGCGACTGCGCAGGTGGCGCAGACCTGTGATGTCGATGAGCAGGCGGCCTTGCTGCAGGGCTGGAACCAGCGCTATGAGCAACTGTCGGCCGGCAGCTTTGAGGGCCGGGTCACCAGCTTGCACCTGGGGCCTATCCAGGCCTGGCGCGAGTTTTCCAGCCAGGCGCTGCACCAGACCGGTGCCTTGCGCGCCGGGCAGTTGGCGATCGGCCTGCCCAGCAGCATTCCGGGCAACACCATGTTCTGCAACCGCTCCTGCAGCGAGGGGCATGCGATTGTGTTCTCGGGCGATGGCCCCTTTGAGTTTGTCTCGCCCGGCGGCCTGGAGATCATCGATTTTGTCGTAGACCAGGGCAGCCTGGACCCCTATCTGACGGCCAGCGAACGCGAGCAGCTGCAGGCCCAGCTGGCGCAGCCGCATCTGCGGCCGGTCTCGGCCCATGAGCGCTGGCGCCTACCGATTCTGCTGTCCGACATGCAGCAGTGCCTGGCCGATACCACGCCAGAAGCCCTGCCGCCCCAGCAGCTCGACGAGATGGCCGGCGATGTGCTTGCCGCCATTGCTGCGGTGCTGCGCGATGGCGTGGGCAGCGAGGCCGATGAGCAGCTGTCCTACCAGCGGCGCGCGCATATCGTCAGCATGGCGCGGGAGCGGGTGGTGGCCACAGGCGCCGATGGCTCATTGACGGTCGAAGACCTGTGCCAGGCGCTGGCGGTGAGCCGCCGCGCCTTGCAGTACTCGTTCCAGGAAGTGCTGGGCATCTCGCCGCAAAGCTATCTGCGCGCCGTGCGCCTCAATGGTGCACGCCGCGCGATCAAGCAGGGCAGCAGCGTCTCGGACGCCGCGCTGGCCTGGGGCTTTTGGCACTTTGGCCGCTTTGCGCAGGAGTACAAGGCTTTGTTTGCCGAGCTGCCCTCGCACACCTGCAAGCGCTACCGCTGAGCAGTGCGCGCAACTTTTAATCCTGGGCGTCCGCTGCCAGCTCCGGCAGGCCGCGCAATGCGGCATACACGGGGGTGAAGTCGCCCTCGGTCATGTCAAACAGCTGCTGGAAATCGTCAATGACGAAATAGGTCTGCTGGTAGCTGTCGATCTTGTAGCGGGTGCGCATCGTTCGCTCCAAGGACAGCGGCAGGCGCTGGGGCAGCGGGCTGGTAACGGCGTGCTGCAGCTCGCCCGATGAGCTCAGGATGCCGGCGCCATAGGCGCGGATCTGGCCTTGCTCGCGGATCAGGCCGAACTCGATCGTGTACCAGTAGAGGCGGCTGAGCATTTCGCAGGCGCCCAGGCGCTCGGCCTTGAGGCCGCCCTGGCCATAGCGCTGCACATAGTCAGCAATGACCGGGTTGAACAGCAGCGGCACATGGCCGAACAGGTCGTGGAAGATATCGGGCTCGACCACATAGTCGAACTCCTCGGGCTTGCGGATCCAGTCGGTGACCGGGAATTTTCGGTTGGCCAGCAGGCTGAAAAAAGGCACCTCCGGGATCAGGCCCGGCACCGCGACGATCTCCCAGCCGGTGGCCTGGCGCAGGCGCTGGTTGATGTCTTCAAAGTGCGGGATGCGGTCTTCGACGCCGAGCGATGGCAGCGCATCGATGAAGGCCTGGCTCGCCAGCCCCGGCAGCAAGGCCTTTTGGCGCGCATACAGGCGCCGGTAGGTGTCGTGGTCGGCCTCGGTGTAGGCGGCGTAGTCTTGCGCGCAGGTGTAGTCGTCCTGCGCGCGGCTGTAGTCGCCGCGGGGCGGCCGGTCCGATTGTCCATAAACCACGGGTGCTTGTCCCATGCTGTGCTCCTTCATTTTTTATAGGACCAGCCGGGCACCCGCAGTTGTTAGGCTGCAGGCGCTCAGTTGGTCTTGATCTTGATCGTGTTGATCAGAAACTGAAACTTGCGTGCTTCCTGCGATACAAAGTGCGACAGCTCCTTGAGGCGCATGTCTTCGGGCGCAATGCCCATCTTCAGGTACTCGGCCTTGAAGCGCGGATCGGTCAGCGCGCCCTGGAAGGCGTAGGCGTACTTCTGCGCTTCCTGGTCGGGCAGGCTGGCGGGGGCAAACACGCCAAACCAGGTAGAGACATCAAAGCCTGGCACCGACTCGTTCACCGGCGGCACCTGGGGCAGGGCCACATTGCGGTCCGAGGTGGTCACGGCCAGCGCCAACAGCTCGCCGGACTTGATCAGCGGCAGGGCCGAGGCCAGGTTGTCAAACACCACATCGATATCGCCGCTCAGCAGCGCCTTCTGGGCCGGGGCTGCACCGGCGTAGGGCACGCTGGGCATCTGCAGATTGGCCAGCGACTTGAGCATCTCGCCCGAGATATGGCCGATACTGCCGTTGCCGCCCGAACCCATCTTCAAGCTGCCGGGGTGGCCCTTGATGTAGCTGACCATCTCCGAGGTGGTCTTGATGCCCAGCTGCTCGGCACGGCTCTTTTTCATCACCAGCACGTTGGGCACGCGCGCCACCAGGATCAAGGGCTTGAAGTCCTTTTGTGCGTCGTACTGTGGCGGTGTGCCCAGGTAGGGCAGCACCGCATGCGTGGCCACCGCGCCCATCAGCACCATGTTCTCCTGGGGCTTGGCCTGGGCCACCAAGGTCGCGCCCGTGGCACCGCCGGCCCCCGGCTTGTTGGCCACCGTGATGGCGCCCAGTTGCTTTTCGGCGCCCTGGGCCAGCAGGTGGGCCGAGGTGTCCAGCGGTCCACCGGCGGGGTAGGGGACCACAAAGGTCAGCGGTTGGCTGGCGTTCTGCGCGCTGGCAGCCAACATGAAACCAGACAGAACGGCGGCGAGGGTGACGGTGCGTTTCACAATTGTTTCCAGATTGATAAATCGCTCCGCAGTATAGAGAGGCCGCGTGGCAAATTGAGGAATATCAAAGCCGCAGCCCTTCAATTTTTCCTATAGCACCCCACGGCGCATCTGATCGAGTTCAATGCTCTCGAACAGCGCCTTGAAGTTGCCATTGCCAAAACCATCGTCGCCCTTGCGCTGGATGAACTCGAAGAAGATGGGGCCCAGCTGGTTCTCGCTGAAGATCTGCAGCAGCAACTTCTGGCCGGTGCCATCGATCAGGATCTTGCGCTTTTTCAGCTCGGCCACGTCCTCGCCGTGGTCGGGCAGGCGCTTGTCCACCAGCTCGTAGTAGGTGTCGATGGTGTCGAGCAGCTTGACGCCGCCGGCACGCAGCTGGTCCACGGTGGCATAGAGGTTGTCCGAGCCCATCGCGATGTGCTGGATGCCTTCGCCGTTGTACATGTCCAGGTATTCCTGGATCTGGCCGGCCTTTTCCTTGCCCTCTTCATTGATGGGAATGCGGATCTTGCCGCAGGGGCTGGTCATGGCCTTGCTCTTGACGCCGGTGACCTGGCCTTCGATGTCGAAGTACTTGATCTCGCGGAAGTTGAACAGGCGCTCGTAGAAGCCCGCCCATTCGTCCATGCGGCCCCGGTGCACGTTGTGGGTCAGGTGGTCGATATAGGTCAGGCCATGGCCGTGCGGGTTCAGCGCCTCTTCGGCGCTGACGCCGGGCAGCGGCTCGAAGTCCACATCGAAGAAGCCGATGTTGCCGATGTCACCGGCCTGGGCGCCGTTCTTGCCGCGCCAGCGGTCCACCAGGTAGATCAGGCTGTCGCCAATGCCCTTGATCGCGGGGATGTTCAGCTCGCCCGGGCCGGCCTGGCCGGCATAGCCCCAGGCACCCAGGCCCAGGGCGCGCTCGTAGGCGGCCTTGGCATCCTGCACGCGGAAGGCGATGGCGCAGACGCTGGGGCCGTGCAGGCGGGCAAAGCGCTGGGCAAAGCTGTCGGGCTCGGCATTGATGATGAAGTTGATCTCGCCCTGGCGGTACAGGGTCACGTTCTTGTGGCGGTGGCGCGCGACGGGCTTGAAGCCCATGGCCGTAAAGACCTTGCCCATGGCGACCGGATCGGGCGCGGCATATTCGATGAACTCGAAGCCGTCGGTGCCCATGGGGTTGTCCCAGGTCGTGAATTCGGTGGTCTGGTGGGGAATGGCGGCTGTCATCGCAGGTCTCCTGTGGATCGTCTCGGGTGGCGCCAGCGTCGGCTGGCTGCTGTGGCTCCACTGTACCGATCTTGGTGCGCAGCATTTTGGCGATTTATCCCAGTCCAATCCCAGTGAAAGCCTGATTTGTGTGTTCTTGCTAAAAATCAAGCATTAAAATTGCGTGATCCTGTTGTGTCGCGCTGCTGCGGTGCAGCAAAAACATTCCGGACCCCTGCCATGACCACCTCTGCCTACCCCCTGGACAAGCTCGACCGTGCCATCTTGCAGCGCCTGCAGCACAATGGCCGCGAGACCTATGACGTCGTGGGCGAGCAGGTGGGCCTGTCATCGAGCGCCGTGCTGCGCCGGGTCAAGCGCCTCGAAGAGGTGGGCGTGATCGAGCGCTATGTGGCCCTGGTCAAGCCCGAGGCGGTGGGCCTGTCGATGACCGCCTACCTCAATGTGCGGCTGGAGAAGTTCACCGAGGCGAGCAAGCGCAACCCGCTCGATCTCTTCCGCGCCAGCGTGCAAAGCTGGCCCGAGGTGGTCGAATGCGTGGCGCTGACCGGGGACATGGATTATCTGCTGCGCGTGGTCGTCGCCGACATGGCGCACTACAGCCGCTTTGTGATGGACACCTTGCTGCGCCACCCCGCTGTGCAGGACTGCAAGACCAGCTTTGTGCTGGACCGTGTCAAGCTCACCACAGCGCTGCCGGTATTGCCCGGGGTCTGAACCACAGCCGATGTTGCGCCAGCGCAAACGGCGCAGCGATTGCTGGACCGCTCACAGGCCCTTCAAACCGCATGCCCGAGTGCCCACTTGCGCCGCAAAGCCGCATGGCCGGGGGCTTTGAATACCCTTTGTAAGCGCGGGGTAAGCCATAGGCACGAAATATGCTGCATCGCAGCATGATTGATAATACGCGGGTTAACCCGTATATTTACCCCATGATCACGACGAAAGAATGGTTCCCTTCATCCGTTGCCAACGGCATGATGGCGTTTTTCCCCTTCTTTGGCCGGTTGGGCGAGAGCCCGCAGCAGCCCGACGGCAAGAAGCCACGACCTTCCGCCTCTATGGTTCCTATCCGCGCCCTCAGTGAGCGTCACCGCCCGCGCATCCTCGCCCATCTGCTGGCGCTCGATGCGCAGGACCGCTATTTGCGCTTTGGCTACCAGGCCAGCGACGCGCAGATCGAGCGCTATGTGGACGGGCTGAACTTCGAGCGTGACGAGATCTTTGGCATCTACAACCGCAGCCTCAAGCTGATTGCGATGGCCCATGTGGCCTACGCGCCGCCGTCGTCGAACATGGCCAGCTGCGCCGAGTTTGGCGTCTCCGTGCTCAAGTCCGGCCGGGGCAAGGGCCTGGGCAGCCGCTTGTTCGAGCGCGCCGCGATGGATGCGCGCACCAAAGGCGTGCAGATGCTGTTCATCCATGCACTGTCCGAGAACACCGCGATGCTCAAGATCGCCCGCAAGGCCGGCGCCACGGTGGAGCGCGATGGCTCCGAATCCGAGGCCTACCTGAAGCTGCCGCCCGCCGGCTTTGACACCCGCATGGCCGACCTGGTCGAGGACCAGATGGGCGAGATGGATTACCAGTTCAAAAAGCAGGCGCGCCAGTTCTGGGATTTCCTGTCGACCGTGCAGGAAGTGCGGCGTGATGTGCAGGAAGGCCGGCACAAGTCGGGCCAGTAGGAGCCGCTAACACAACCCTTGATACGTCGTTGCCCTGCCTTGTCGTACTACTGTACTGCCTGCGGCAGGACGCCTAGTCTCAACCGCAAACCTTCGGTTTGCTGGGCCGTGTTATCGGCTCTAAACAGCCGGGTTTGTCACAGGGGAGTGCTGAAGGATTGGGCAGCGATTTCGGAGGAAATCCGCAATCCGTTATGCTGATCGCTTGTTTCACTACCGCACGTCCTGCATTCCAAGACAGTGTCAGACCCCCATCCCTCGCGCTTCCCTGACAAGGAAGACAAACGCACCTTTTTCCAGAAGGTCGCTGAACTGATTCACCCGGCCCCAGACTCTGCGGACGAGTTGATCGAAACCCTGGCGGAAGCCGAAAGCAACGATGTCATCAACGCCGACTCCCGCGTGATGCTGGAGCGGGTCATCCGCATGGAAGACATGACCGCAGGCGATGTGATGGTGGCCGCACCGCGCATGGACCTGGTCGACATCGAAGCCGACTACGAGTCGGTGCTGCACACCGTCATCAACACCGCCCATTCGCGATTCCCGGTGTTCCAGGGCGAGCAGGAAAACATCATTGGCATCCTGATGGCCAAGGACCTGCTCAAGCTGCAACGTTCCCCCCAACTCAATCTGCGCGCGCTGCTGCGCCCGGCGGTGTTTGTGCCCGAGAGCAAGGGCCTCAACGACCTGCTGCGCGAGTTCCGGGGCAACCGCAACCACCTGGCCATCGTCATCGATGAGTTCGGCCGTGTGGCCGGCCTGGTCACGATTGAAGATGTGCTCGAACAGATCGTCGGCGAGATCGAGGACGAGTTCGATCTGCCCGAAGACGAGGGCGATATCTTTGCGCTGGCCGATGACACCTTCCGCATCTCGGGCGATACGCCTGTCGAGCGGGTGGCTGACGAGTTCAACGTGGTGCTCGAGAGCAGCGACCCCGATGAGTCGTTTGAGACCATTGGCGGCCTGATTGCCCATGAGCTGGGCCATGTGCCCAAGCGCGGCGCCCACATCATGCTGGGCGGCCTGCACTTTGAGGTGCTGCTGACCAAGGGCGGCGCCGTGCGCTGGTTCCGCGTGCAGCGGGCCGCGCCAGTGTCGGACCCGGCCGCAGACGCTTGAGTCCGCGCCGGATAGGCGCCCATACCGCCTGCAGCTGGGCTGCAATCCATGGCAGCGAACCCCGGTTCGCTGCCATTTTTTATCGGCGCTCGCTGCGCCTGCCCGGTGTTTGGCCTTATGGGCAGGGCTGTAGCGCAGCCTCCCTAAAATGCTGCTCCATGCCCACCTCCCCACAAGCCCCCACCCCGGCAGCTGCCGCTGATAGCGCAACCACGGCTCAGCAGCCAGCCTGGCCGGCCATCACCGCCCCGCATGCGGCGCCCCAGGACCACTGGATTGAACAGCTGGGCCGCCGCCGCAATGATGACTTTGCCTGGCTCAAATACATCCCAGAGACCGGCACGCGCAGCATGGACAACCTGCCCGAGCCGCTGGGCAGCCTGCTGCAGGCCGAGCGCGACTATGCGCAGCAGATGCTGGCGCCGCAGGCCGCATCGGCGCAGCGCTTCTACGATGCGATGGCTGCCCATGTCTGCAGCACTGCGCTGGCTGCGCCCGCCGCACTGCAAGGCTGGGCTTACAGCAGCCAGCCCGGGGCGGGCGGCCAGCGGGTGTTTGTGCGCAGCCATTCGGATGGCCGGGTGCAGACCCTGGTCGACGAGGCCGTGCAATCGCAGGGCCATCGGTACTACCGCGCCACCGACCACCAGGCCAGCCCGGACGACCGCTACTACGCCTGGGCCGAAGACCTGATCGGCAATGACCGCCACCGCATCTGCGTGCTCGACACCGATACCGGCCAGACCCAGGTGCTGGTGGAGGGCGATGCCTTTGGCTATGGCGGCCTGACTTTTTCGCCGTCGTCGCAGGACCTGTTCTGGATCTGGCGCGATGCGCACAGCCGACCCTCGCGCCTCTACCGCAGCGCGCTGCAGGGCGGGCAGCCGGTGCTGGTGCATGAGGAGGCCGACCCGGCGCTCTTCATGCGCGTGGCGCGCACGGCGGCCAATGGTTTTGTGGTGCTGAGCCTGTTCGGGCCCGACACCAGCGAGCTGCACCTGATTGCCGCCGGCCAGGAGCATGCCGCGCCCCGCCTGCTGCGCCCGCGCGAGCGCGGCATCCGCTACGAAGTCAACGAATGGAATGGCAGCCTGGTGGCGCTGACCAATGCCGGGGGCGCCACCGACCGCCAGATCCTGCGGCTGGGCCCCGACCTGCAGCCCCAGCAAACGCTGGCCGCCCACCGCCATGGCGTGCCCATCATCAAGATGCAGCCCTTTGCCAGCACGCTGGTGCGGCTGGAGAGGGTGGATGGCCTGCACCAGCTGGTGCTGCTGCAGCGCGACGGGGCGCAAACCACGGTCCGCTTCGACGAACCCGCCTACACCTTGGACCTGCTGCCCGGCCAGCACTGGGATGCCAGCCATGTGCGCATCAAGCACCAGACGCCGGCCCAGCCGCCGCGCTGGCTGGACATCCGCCTGGCCGACGGCCAGATGACCGAGGTGGGCCGCGAGACCTGGAGTGGGCTGGACCCGGCCAACTACCGCATCGAGCGCCTGCAGGCCCGTGCCGATGACGGCCAGTGGGTGCCGCTGACGGTGCTTTCGCGCAAGGACATCGATGCCAGCCAGCCCCAGCCGCTGCTGCTGACCGGCTATGGCGCCTACGGCATTGCGCACGAGGCCTCGTTCTCGCTGCCGGCCCTCGCCTGGGCCGATGCCGGCTACCGCTATGCGATTGCCCATGTGCGCGGCGGCTCAGAGAAGGGCCATGACTGGTACCAGGGCGGCTGCCGCGAGCACAAGCGCAATTCGATGACCGACTTCATCGCCTGCGCGCAGCATTTGCAGCAGCTGGGTTACAGCACACCGCAGCAGACGGTGGCCCAGGGCATATCGGCTGGCGGCCTGCTGGTCTGCGGCGCTATGAACATGCAGCCCCAGCACTGGGCGGGCGTGATCGCGCAGGTGCCCTTTGTCGACATGCTCAACACCATGAGCGATGCCGACCACCCGCTGGTGCCGCTGCTGCGCCCGGACTGGGGCGATCCGCTGGCCGACCCGGTTGCCTATGACTACATCGCCGCGCTGTCGCCCTACGAGAATGTGCGTGAGGCGGCCTACCCGCCGCTGCTGTGCACCGCCGGCTTGAAGGATGACCGCGTGCCATACTGGGAGCCGGCCAAACTGATGGCCAATGTGCGCCGCCGCTCCACCAGCGCGGCGCCCGCCTTGTTGCTGCTGAACCCGGACAGCGGCCACCAGGAAAGCGACCAGCAGGAGAGTGTGTTGGGCCAGGCCGCGCGCCTCTGGGCCTTTGCCCAGCACTGCGCCACGGCCGGCAAGCCGCCAGCTGTTTAGCGTGGCAGCGCTGCCTGGGGCCGGCTGCGTTGGAACAGCCCCCAGGCACACCAGGCCGACACCAGCAGTGCCGGAACGGCCGTGACCGAGATGGCGCTGAGCAAATGGCCCTGCACCACCCAGGTGGAGATAAAGCCCGCCAGCAGCGGCCCCAGCGCGCTGAACACCGAGACCACAAAGCTCCACAGCGCAAAGATGCGGGCGCGCAAGGCGGCGGGGGTGAGGTCCTGCAGCATGGTCGGCACCAGCGCATTGGCGGTGCAGGTGATGAAGAGAAAGAGCCCCACCACGACAAAGGCCTGCGGCAGCGATGCGGTGGAGAACAGCATCAGGATGGCCGGGATGGCCAGCAGTGCGCAGACGCCCATGATCAGCGGGCGCGCCGCCTGGCCCAGGCGCTGGGCGAGCCAGCGGTCCAGCCAGGCCACCACGGGCAGGCAGCCCAGGGTGCTGACCAGCAGGATCGGGCCCATCACCTCGCCAATATGGGCGGGCGTGGCCTCAAAGCGGCGCTCCAGCGCCAAGGCGATCAGCTGGTTCAAGCCTTGCACGGCAATCATCAGGCTGCCGGCAATGCCGACAAAGAGGCCAATGGACTGCCAGCGCGCACGCAGAAACTGGCGCAGCGAGGCACCGCTGGCGCCATCGCTGCTGGCGATGTAGCGCGGCGGATCGGCGGTGAACAGGCCCGCCAGCAGCAAGGGCAGGCCGGCCACCGACAGCAGCATGAAGGCCTTGCGCCAGGCATCCATGTCACCCGGAATAAGCGCAACGGCCGCGCTCTGGATATCACCGGCAAAATAAAAGCCGGCGCTGGCGCCGCTGGAGACGAGCGCCGCAAAGCCCAGGTTGGCCAGCACGCGGTGGCGCTGCGGTGCCAGGTCGGGGATCATCGAGTAGACCAGCGGCACCATCGCAAACTCGGTGATGCCAGCGGCCGAGCGGCCCAGAAAGAAGAGGGGGAAGTTGGGTGCCAGCGCGCTCAGCACCATCATCGCGGTGGAGGCGGCAATCAGGCAGAGCAGCACACGCTTGCGCGAGAAACGGTCGGCAAACCGCGCCAGCGGAATCGCCAGCGCACTGCCCACCAGCACACCGGCCAGGCCCTGCAGCGCGCCAATGGCGGCATCGCTGATCGCAAAGCTTTTCTGGATGGCCGACAGCGAGATGGCCTGCAGGCCATAGTCGCTCATCTGCACCCCGGCGGTGAGGCCCAGAAAAACAACCGTCAGCAAAGCGCGCAAGGACCACTGCGCGGGTCCGGTGTCGGCGGCAGAGGGGGCGGCACTGCCGGAAGAAGTCGTCATGGAGAGAAAGACAGAGAAGAAGCCAATCCAGTGCCACGGGCGCGGCCCGCAGCACTGGCACTATGCATTCAATCTTAGTGGCTTACTTCCACTGGTACTGCAGCTGCACATCCACCGTGCGACCACCGCCGTAGTAGCAGTAGAAGTCACAGCCGCTGACATAGGTCTTGTCGGTCAGGTTGCGGGCATTGAGTTGCAGTGCCCATTCGCGGCTCAGGTCGTAGCGCACCATCAGGTCCAGCAAGGTGTAGCCGGAGATGCGCTTGCCGGGGCTGTAGCGCTGGTCTTCGGTCTGGCCGTTGTAGCGGGCGCCGGCGGCGACGGTCAGCTTCTGGCTGTTGGCCAGGCTCAGGCTGTGGCTCAGCCACAGGCTGACCTGGTTGTCCGGGATCAGCGGCGTGCGCACGGTCTGCGTGGCCGAGATGTCCTGCTTGGAGTTGTTGTGCGTGTAGGCCGCCTTGATGGCAGTCGCCGCGCCCAACTTGAAGTCGCCCTGCAGCTCGATGCCCTTGTTGGTGCGCTTGCCCGATTGCGTCTGGATGTTGGAGGCGTCCGAGATCAGCGCGTTCTTTTCCTTGATGTCAAAGTAGGCGAGGGTCAGGGTGCCGTTGAGCCAGGTGGGCTCCATCTTCAGACCGATTTCGCTTTGCTTGCCTTCGTAGGGCTTGTAGGCCCTGCCTTCGCTGTCCACGCCGGTGATGGGCTTGAACGATTCCGAATAGCTGATGTAGGGCGAGACACCGAAGTCGGTGATGTACATCGCGCCCAGGTTGACGCTGTTCTTGCTCACATCGTAGGCCGCATCGGAGCCGCTGACCGAGCCCGTGTTCTTGGCCTTGTCATGGCGGAAGCCGGCGTTGAAGTTCCAGTGGCTGCCCACGCGCAGCTGGGTGGAGGCATAAGCGCCCCACTGCTTCGAGTGCAGGCCATAAGGCGTGCCGGTGATGTCGAAAGGCGCGCCGTAGACGGGGTTGAACATGTCCAGGCCCGGCACAAAGCCAAAGCCGTTGTTCAGGCCATCGGTGTCGGACTTGAGGTAGTCGATACCGAAGGTGGGCAGCAGCTGGATGCTGTCGGACAGCTTGAGCTTGCCGGTGATGCGGTTGTCCAGGTAATGGCTCTTGGAGCTGCCATCGGTGTAGGTGTAGCCGCGCGACAGCGTCCGGTCACCGTCCGAGCCATAGGCAAAGGTGTTGACCTGGTCCAGATCGAGGTGGGTGTACTTGTAGTTCTGCGTGAACTTCCAGTCGCTGTTGATCTGGTGGCTCAGCAGCCAGCCCAGGCTCGACTGGGTGCGCTTGAGGTGGTCCACACCGGGCTCGCCTGCGTTGAGACGGCGGTCGATGCGGCCATAAGGCGTATCGGTGATGGTGCCGTAGGCGGGCAGGAAGCCGTTGGTGGGGCGGCCATCTTCGCGCTGCACGCTGCCCAGCAGGGTCAGCGAGGTTTGGGGCGTGAACTCCATCGTGACGCTGGGCGCCAGGTAGTAGCTCTTCATATTGGTTTCGCGCTGCATGCCGTCTTCGCGGCGCGCTTGCGCCACCAGGCGGTAGTACACGGTGCCATCGGCATTGGCGATGTCGTTGTAGTCGATGCCAGCGCCCAGGCGCTTTTGGTTGCCGACCTCGGTGTTCAGCTGCAGTGCGCGTTCCTTCTTGGGGCGCTTGGTCACCAGGTTGACGACGCCGCCGGATTCGGATGCGCCAAAGACCAGCGAATTGGCGCCCTTGACGACTTCCACCGTTTCCACGCCAAAGATTTCAGGCTTCCAGACAAAGTAGCCGTTGGGCGAGGTGGGGGTGCCGTCCAGCGACACCGAGGCGTCAAAGCCACGGATCTTGAACCACTCGACCTTGTTGTCCGCGCCAAAGGGCTCGCTGACCACGCCGGCCTGGTACTGCAGGGCCTGGTCGAGCTTGCGCGCGCCCAGCGCGTCGATCTGGTCCTTTTGCAGCACGGCGCTGGAGTTGGGCGCGTAGAAGTCCAGGCTTTGCAGATCGTTGACCGAGCCGATGACGGTCACGGTCTCCAAGGTGGTGCTGGGGGCGTCGGCCTTGGCGTTGGCTGCCGCGGTGTCGGTGGTGTCGGCCGTTTGTGCCAAGGCAGGGGCCGCAAAGCCGATGGCACCAATGGCCAGCAGAACGGCGTGAACCACCGGGGTGTAGCGTGCGTATTGCATGGTTGGGGAGGGTGAAAGGGGTTGGCAGAAGTGATGGGTAACTAGTTTGTAATTTTATATTGCAATCGATAATTGTTCTCAAATGCATTCTCTTTTGTAGCGAATTTGCTGCATTTGTTATTTTCTATCGACCATTGCCCGACGTAGCCGGCAGCTGCGCTGGGCCCTCCGCGCCGCTGCCCGCTCCAGAGGGGGATCGCGTATAGTGCGCCCAGCGGCCGTGCCCAAAGAGCGCGCGGTGGTTCCCCCCTGCCAAACCCTGATTGACCTGTGCCCGCGTCCTATTCTTCTTATTCCCTGTTTGAGTCACCCCGCCGCTTTCCCTGGCTGTGGGCCTGCCTGGCACTGGTCGCCGGGGTCTTGCAAGCCTGGTCGCTGGCCTGGCCCTGGCGTAGTGATGGTTTCCCGGCCAGCTATGGCCAGCCGCTGTGGTGGCTGCAGCTGCTGTCGCTGGCGGTGCTGCCCGCGGCACTGATGCGCGTGCAGCGGCCCTGGCACGGGCTGCTGATCGGCTGGGCCTTTGCCTGCGCCTGGCTCTGCGCCACCTTCTGGTGGCTGTTCATCTCCATGCACACCTATGGCGGCTTGCCAGCGCCGCTGGCGGTTTTGGCGGTGCTGGGGCTGGCGGCATTTCTGGGGCTGTACTACGCCGTCGCCTGCGGCCTGTTTGTGGCCTGGCGCGGCGAGCGCCTGAGCGGCGCGCTGCTGCTGTTTGCCGCGCTGTGGCTGCTGGCCGAGCTGGCGCGCGGCCAGTGGTGGACCGGATTCCCCTGGGGGGCCGGCGGCTACGCCCATGTCGATGGGCCGCTCGCAAGTCTGGCGCCCTGGATCGGTGTCTACGGCATTGGCGCCGTCGCATCGGCCGCTGCGATGTGGCTGGCGGGGCTGCGCGGCGCGCATGTGGCGCGTTGGCCGGGCTATGTCGCGCTGCTGGCGGTGGCCGGGGTGCTCTGGCTGGCCCAGCGCCTGCCCCAGGCCTCGGTGGTGGCGGCGCCCAACAAGCCCGTATCGGTGGAGTTGCTGCAAGGCAATATCTCGCAGGGCGAGAAGTTCCAGGCCAGCTCGGGCATCCCGATGGCGCTGGCCTGGTATTCCCAGCAGCTGCAGCAAAGCCAGGCGGACATGGTGATTGCGCCCGAGACGGCCATCCCCGTGCTGCTGCAGCAGACCCCGCATGGCTACTGGCAAGAGCTGCAGCAGCGCTTTGCCAGCGGCCAGCAGGCGGCGCTGGTCGGCGTGCCGCTGGGCGATTTTGAGCAGGGCTATACCAACTCGATGGTGGGCCTGGTGCCCGGCAGTGCCGAGGCCTACCGCTATGACAAGCACCACCTGGTGCCTTTTGGCGAGTTCATCCCGCCAATGTTCCGCTGGTTCACCGATTTGATGCAGATTCCGCTGGGCGATTTCAACCGGGGCGGCATGAACCAGCCCTCGCTGGCCTGGGCGGGGGAGCGCTGGGCGCCCAATATCTGCTACGAGGATCTGTTTGGCGAAGAGCTGGCCAGCCGCTTTGTCGACAGTGCGCAATCGCCGACGATCATGGTCAATGCCAGCAATATCGCCTGGTTTGGCGATTCGATTGCGATCGACCAGCATTTGCAGATCAGCCGCATGCGCACCCTGGAGCTGGCGCGGCCCATGCTGCGTGCCACCAATACCGGCGCCACGGCGGTGATCGACCGGGCTGGCGTGGTGCAGCAGATCCTGCCGCACCAAAGCCGCGCGGTGCTGCAAGCGCAGGTACAGGGCGTGGATGCGGGTCCGACCTGGTTTGCGCAGTGGGCCGGTCGCTGGGGGCTTTGGCCCCTGTGGGGCCTGGGTGTGCTGGTGCTGCTGGCGGCCTGGCTGGGCCGGCGGCGCTGAGCACCGGGCGCTCAGCCGGCGCTGCAGATGCCGTCTTAAGCGGGTAAATTACCGGCAGATGACGGCGTCTGCCCCCGGCGGGCCGTGTAGCGGCAGCTGGAAGACCCCCGCCATTGGCAAATGTAATTGCTGTTAAAAAACGCAGATAGCCCGGGTTTGGGGCACAAAGCACAGCGCACTCCACGGCTTTGTCTCGCACGTTCGGGCCCAGAAGCGGGATAATGTGTACCTGCAGGTAATGGTGCCTGGGCACCATCAGAGAAATGCGGCGGAGTGACCGCCACCAGAAGTTGGACTGACAATGGCTGAATCTTTTTCCTATGAACAACTGATCGCCTCCGGTGAGGGCAAGTTGTTTACCCCTGAAAGTGGCCGTTTGCCACTGCCGCCGATGCTGATGTTCGATCGCATCACCGAGATCAGCGAAAACGGCGGCGCGCACGGGCTGGGAAAGATTGTCGCCGAGCTGGACGTCAACCCCGAGCTGTGGTTCTTCAAGTGCCACTTCCAGGGCGATCCGGTGATGCCCGGCTGCCTGGGCCTGGACGCCATGTGGCAACTGATCGGTTTTTACCTGACCTGGCTGCGCCTGCCAGGCCGGGGCCGCGCCCTGGGTGCCGGTGAGGTCAAGTTCACCGGCGAAGTCGGCCCCGACGTGAAGCTGGTAACCTACGAAATCGACATCAAGCGCGTGATCAAGCGCAAACTGAACATGGCCATTGGCGATGCACGACTGCTCGCCGACGGCAAGGAAATCTATGTCGCCAACGACCTGCGTGTGGGGTTGTTCCTGCGCGAGGGCGACGGCAAGGAAAACGCAGCATGAAGCGTCGGGTGGTTATTACAGGGGCCGGCATCGTCTCCTGTATCGGTGTGGGGCTGGAAGCCGTGGAGACTTCGCTGCGCGAAGGCCGCTCCGGCATCGATCACATGCCGGTGTTCAAGGACATGGGCCTGCGCAGCCAGGTCGCTGGCATTCCGCGCATCAATGTCGAAGAGTTCATTGATCGCAAGCAATTGCGCTTCATGGGAGATGCTGCCGCCTACGCGCAGATCTCGCTGCAGCAAGCGATTGCCCAGGCAGGCCTGTCACCCGAACAAATCAGCCACCCACGCACCGGATTGATCATGGGCTCGGGCGGCGGCTCGCCGGCCAACCAGATCGAGGCGGCCGACACCCTGCGTGAAAAAGGCATTCGCCGCGTAGGGCCCTACCAGGTCACGCGCTGCATGGGCTCGACCGTCTCGGCCAACCTGGCGACCAATTTCAAGATCAAGGGCATCAACTACTCGATCACTTCGGCCTGCTCGACCTCGGCGCACTGCGTGGGCGCAGCCGCCCAGCAGATCTCCTGGGGCATGCAGGATGTGATGTTTGCCGGCGGCGGCGAAGAGCTGTCCTGGGGCCTGGCCATCCTGTTCGATGGCATGGGCGCGATGTCCAGCAAGTTCAACGACGACCCGACCAAGGCCTCGCGCCCCTATGACAGCGACCGCGATGGCTTTGTCATTGCCGGCGGCGGCGGTGCGCTGGTGCTCGAGAGCCTGGAGCATGCCCAGGCCCGTGGCGCCACCATCCTGGGCGAGATCGTCGGTTTCGGCATCTCGTCGGACGGCGAAGACATGGTGGCCCCGTCGGGCGAAGGCGCTATCGCCGCGATGGCCCAGGCCATCGAAGGCCTGGACGCACCGATCGACTACATCAACACCCATGGCACCTCCACCCCGGTGGGCGATGTGCCTGAGCTGCACGCGATCCGCAAGGTGTTTGGCGACCGCATTCCGCCGTTCTCGTCGACCAAGTCGCTGACCGGCCACTCGCAGGGTGCCACTGGCGTGCAGGAGGCGATCTACAGCCTCATCATGCTGATGAAGGGCTTCATCGCCGGCTCGGCCAATGTGGACCACCCTGATCCTGCGGTGGGTGATATGCCGCTGGTTACCAAGGCGCGCGTGGCGGAGTTGAAGCAGGTGCTGTCCAACAGCTTTGGCTTTGGCGGCACCAATGCCTGCCTGGTGCTCAAGCGCTGGGAAGCGGCCTGATCGCCACCACCGGCCATCCCCTCTGACAAAGCGCCTTCGGGCGCTTTTCTTTTAGCCCCGTCAGCGGGCCTGGTGTGCTATCAAAATGAGACCTCTGATGCAGCGCAGGCGCGGCGCCAACACCTGCCCGCCTTGCCAAGGGATGGCGCTTGGCGGCTCTGGCCCCTGATGCGCTCGGCTATCGCCGCCCATGGCGCGGCTGAAAGCACTAAAATCAAATGTTTTTGACCGCTTTGCTGGTGCAGACAGGCAGCAAGGCATGCATGCAGTCCGATCTTGTCGCTGCGCGCCCACTTCGCGGGCCGCCAGCAGCAGGCTGCGTCCACCACCAGACTCTCCATGTTGAATTTCCAACAAATCATTTTGAAGCTGCAGCAGTACTGGGCCGACCAGGGCTGCGCGCTATTGCAACCTTATGACATGGAGGTGGGTGCAGGTACCTCGCACACCGCCACCTTCTTGCGCGCCATCGGCCCCGAGCCCTGGAAAGCCGCCTATGTGCAGCCCAGCCGCCGCCCCAAGGATGGCCGCTATGGCGAGAACCCCAACCGGCTGCAGCACTACTACCAGTTCCAGGTGGTGCTCAAGCCCGCGCCTGCCAACATCCTCGATCTGTACCTGGGCTCGCTCGAAGCGCTGGGTTTTGACCTGAAGAAGAACGACATCCGCTTTGTCGAAGACGACTGGGAAAACCCGACCCTGGGCGCCTGGGGCCTGGGCTGGGAAGTCTGGCTCAACGGCATGGAGGTGACGCAGTTCACCTATTTCCAGCAAGTGGGCGGCATCGATTGCAAGCCCGCGACCGGCGAGATCACCTACGGTCTGGAGCGCCTGGCGATGTACCTGCAAGGCGTGGACAACGTCTACAACCTGCAGTGGACCGATGGCCTGACCTATGGCGACGTCTACCACCAGAACGAGGTCGAGCAGTCCACCTACAACTTCGAGCATTCCGATGCGGAGTTCCTGTTCCAGGCCTTTGGCGCCCATGAAAAGCAGGCCAAGCTGCTGATGGAGCAGCAGCTGGCCTTGCCCGCCTATGAGCAAGTGCTCAAGGCCGGCCACACCTTCAACCTGCTCGATGCGCGTGGCGCGATCAGCGTGACCGAGCGCGCAGCCTACATCGGCCGCATCCGCAACCTCGCGCGCGCCGTAGCACAAAGCTACTACGACAGCCGCGAGCGCCTGGGCTTCCCGATGGCGCCGCGCGAGTGGGTCGCGCAGATCCCGCCCAAGGCTGCCGCCTAAACACGCCCCGCCGCGCTGCCCATGCCCACGATCTTCACGCATGTCGCCGTACCGGTTGCCGCAGCGCTGGCGCTGGGCAGCCGCCGTGTGCCGCCCAGCATGCTGCTGGTGGGCGCGCTGGCCGCGATTGCGCCGGATTTCGATGGCATTCCCTACCAGTTCGGCAGCGCCGGCAGTGGCATCTGGGCCCACCGTGGCATCACCCACACGGCCTTGTTTGCACTGCTGATGGGCCTGCTGGGCCTGTGGCTGTCGCGCTGGTGGAAAGTGCCGCGCCTGGCCGGCTTTGCCTGGGTGTTTTTCTGCACCTTGTCGCACCCCTTGCTGGACATGATGACCAGCGGCGGCAGCGGCATTGCCCTGTTGTGGCCTTTGAGCTCCGAACGTTTTTTCAGCCCTTGGCGACCGATTGCCGTCTCGCCCATTGCTGCAGACCGCTTTTTCTCGCAGCGCGGTGTGCAGGTCCTGGTCAGTGAACTCTACAACGTATGGTTCCCGCTGCTGACCCTGGGCCTGTCCATCTTCGCGCTGCGCCATACCCGGAAATCCTGATGACTTCCTCTCCCAATCTTCTGGTTGAACTGTTTGTTGAAGAGCTGCCCCCCAAGGCGCTCAAAAAGCTGGGCGATGCCTTTGCCCAGGTGCTGCTGCAGCAATTGCGAGCGCAGGGCCTGGCCGGTGACGGCTCGCAGCTGACGGCCTATGCCTCGCCGCGCCGCCTGGCCGCGCTGATTACCGACGTGCTGCCGCGCGCCGCTGACAAGCAGGTGTCGCAAAAGCTGATGCCCGTGGCAGTCGGCCTGTCGGCCGATGGCCAGCCCACACCGGCCCTGCTCAAGAAGCTGGCCGCGCTGGGCGCCGATGCCTCGGTGGTGCCGCAGCTCAAGCGTGCTCAGGATGGCAAGGCCGAAGCGCTGTTCTACGACAGCACGGCCGCTGGCGTCAGCCTGGCCGAAGGCCTGCAAAAGGCGCTGACCGAGAGCATCGCCAAGCTGCCCATCCCCAAGGTCATGACCTACCAGCTCGAAGGCAACTGCGAATTGCCCGGCTGGAGCAGCGTGCAGTTTGTGCGCCCGGCGCACGGCTTGGTGGCCTTGCACGGCACCGAGGTGCTGCTGTCGATCGAAGCGCTGGGCCTCAAGGCCGGCAACACCACCCATGGCCACCGCTTTGAAGCGCTGGTCGATCCGCTGGTGATTGCCGATGCCGACAGCTATGCCAAGACCCTGGCCGAGCAGGGCGCGGTGATTGCCAGCTTTGACGAGCGCAAGGCCGAGATCGTGCGCCAGCTGCAGGCTGCGGCCGAGCGCGTGGGCGGCGGCGTCAAGCCGATCGACGACGAAGCACTGCTGGACGAAGTGACCGCCCTGGTCGAGCGCCCGCATGTGCTGGTCTGCGCGTTCGAGAAGGAATTCCTGGGTGTGCCGCAGGAGTGCCTGATCCTGACGATGAAGGCCAACCAGAAGTACTTCCCGCTGCTCGCTGCCGATGGCGCGCTGACCAACCAGTTCCTGGTGGTGAGCAATATCAGCCCGGCCGACGCATCGGCGGTGACCGGCGGCAACGAGCGCGTGGTGCGCCCGCGCCTGGCCGATGCCAAGTTCTTCTTTGACCAGGACCGCAAGAAGACGCTGGCCTCGCGCGTCGAAGCGCTGGACAAGGTGGTCTACCACAACAAGCTGGGCACCCAGGGTGAACGCGTGCAGCGCGTGCGCGCCATCGCCAAGAGCATTGCCCAACAATTGGGCGCCACCCAGCTGGGCAAGCAGGTGGACCAGGCCGCGCAGCTGGCCAAGACCGACCTGATCACCGACATGGTGGGCGAGTTCCCTGAACTGCAAGGCACGATGGGCCGCTACTACGCGCTCAACGACCAGCTCGATGCGGCAGTGGCCGACGCGATTGAAGACCACTACAAGCCGCGCTTTGCCGGCGATGTGCTGCCCCGTGGCGAAGTCGGCGTGATCGTCGCGCTGGCCGACAAGCTCGAAACCCTGGTTGGCATGTTCGGCATCGGCAACCTGCCCACCGGCGACCGCGACCCGTTTGCGCTGCGCCGCCACGCGCTGGGCGTCATCCGCATGCTGGTCGAAAAGGACCTGCCGCTGGACCTGGACACCCTGCTGGTCAGCACCTTGCCCGCCTTTGGCGACAAGATCGAAGACGCCAGCGCCGCGCTGGCCGACTTCATCTATGACCGCCTGGCCGGCAGCCTGCGCGAGCAAGGCTTTGGTGCGCAGGAAGTGGAGGCCGTGCTGGCCTACCGTCCCCAGCGCCTGGCCGATGTGCAAAAGCGCCTGGAAGCCGTGCGTGCCTTTGCCGCGCTGCCCGAGGCCCCCGCACTGGCCGCTGCCAACAAGCGCGTGGGCAATATCCTGAAGAAGGCCGATGGCCCGGTGCGCGCCCGCGTGGACGAAGCGCTGCTGCAGGAGCAGGCTGAGAAGGACCTGTTTGCCGCGCTGCAGACCGTGGCACCCAAGGCCGATGCCCAGTTTGCCGAAGGCGATTACACCGCCAGCCTGCAGACCCTGGCGGCCTTGCGCACGCCCGTCGATGCCTTCTTTGAGCATGTGATGGTCAATGCCGAAGACCCGGCGCTCAAGGCCAACCGCCTGGGCCTGCTGGCGACCCTGCATGAGGCGATGAACCGTATCGCCGATCTGTCGCGCCTGGTCGCTGCCTGATAAGCTGGATGGGCGCGCAGCCATTGTGCATGGCTGCCGCCCGCCAGGGCCGCGTGCCGCAGCCTGTCTTCGGAGGGAGCCTGTGATGAAACTTGCGATTCTCGAGCGTGACGGTATTGTCGGCCAGCCGGTGCTGGGCCAGCTGAGCGGCCACCAGGACTGGCAGACCATGCCCGATGCCGCTATCAGCATCGCCCGGCTGAACCTGTCTGGCTGGCATGTGGTGCTGGTGGCCAACCAGCCCGGTCTGGGCCGGGGCCTCTACGACTGCGCCGCACTCAATGACTACCACCGCCAGATGTACAAGGAGCTGGCCACCGTCGGCGCCAAGGTCGATGCGGTGTTCTTCTGCCCCCATCCGCCCGATGACCACTGCGACTGCCTGGACGCCCAGGCCGCGCTGCTGCGCCAGATTCTGGACCGCTTCAACATGGAAGCGGGCAAGGTCGCGGTGATTGCCCGCAGCGCCAGCCTGCTGCAGGCCGCTGCCAGTCTGGGCGCGCGCCTGCACTGGGTCTCCGTGCCCGGTGGGCCGGATGCCGAAGCGGCGCTGTGCCCCTCGGAGGAGGCGCAGCAACATGCCAGCATGGTCCAGTGCACCGAGCACCTGCTGCAGACCATTGCGAACCGGCCGCCGCAGGGCTGAGAAGCGACGCTCTCTGCCCCATCAACAAAGCCCTGCCATTTAAAACGGCAGGGCTTTTGCTTGGGCGATATAGCAGCGCTCAGCCGCCGCCATCAAGCACGCATCGCACGCGACTGGCTGTGCACCGCTTCGACCAGCGCGGCCACATGCTCGGGCGGCGTGAACTGGCTGATGCCATGGCCCAGGTTGAAGATATGCGTGGGGCCGGGGCGGCTGGTGTCGGTATGGGGTGTGCCAAAGCTCTCGAGCACATGGCGCACCTGCTCGGCAATGCGCTCGGGCGGTGCAAACAGCACATTGGGGTCGATATTTCCTTGCAGCGCCTTGCCCGGGCCACCGGCTTCGCCGCCGACAATGGCACGGGCTTTGCCGAGGTGGGCGGTCCAATCGAGGCCCAGCACCTCGCAGTCCAGATCGCGCATCTCGGGCAGCCAGATGCCGCCGCCCTTGGTGAACACGATGCGGGGCACATCGCTGCCATCGGCGCCGTGGCGCTTGAGCTGGCTGAGCACGCGCCTGGTGTAGGCCAGGCTGAACTGCTGGAACGCGCCATCGGCCAGCACACCGCCCCAGCTGTCAAAAATCATCACGGCCTGCGCGCCGGCATCGATCTGGGCGTTGAGGTAGGCGGCCACGCTGTCGGCATTCACCTCTAGGATGCGGTGCATCAGATCGGGGCGGCTGTACATCAGCGACTTGACCTGGCGGTAGTCATCGCTGCCCTTGCCTTCGACCATGTAGCAGGCGAGGGTCCAGGGGCTGCCGGAAAAACCGATCAGCGGCACCCGGCCACCAAGCGCACGGCGGATGCTGGTCACCGCATCGAACACATAGCGCAGCTTGTCCATATCCGGCACCGCCAGCGCCTGCACGGCGGCCTCGTCGCGCACCACCTGGGCAAAACGCGGGCCTTCGCCTTCGGCAAACGACAGGCCCAGGCCCATCGCATCGGGCACCGTCAGGATGTCGCTGAAGAGAATGGCGGCATCGAGCGCAAAGCGCTCGAGGGGCTGCAAGGTCACCTCGGTGGCGTAGTCCACATTCGTTGCCAGCCCCATGAAGCTGCCAGCGCGTGCGCGCGTGGCCTTGTACTCGGGCAGGTAGCGGCCGGCCTGGCGCATCAGCCACAGCGGGGTGTAGTCGGTGGCTTGGCGGCGGCAGGCGCGCAAGAAGGTGTCGTTGCTCAGCGGTGCAAATGTCGTGCTCATGGGCAAGGATTGTCGCGCAGTTGCCGATGCCTGGGCAGCGATGCCGGTTTGCCCGGGTAGGGTATGGATCAAAGTTCGCGCAGATTGCGCCCCGGCGGCGGCTCAGCCCAGGTGGTTCTGGCGGTGGCCGGACTGGCGCGGCGGAAAGGCCGCATCGCTGGCGTCGTCCTGCGCGGCCCGGTTGGCCTGCTGCTGCAGGCTGTGCAGGCTCTGGTCCAGCTGCTGCAGCGCATCGGCGTCGAGCGCGGCCACCAGCTCGGTGTTGATGCGCCGCACCTGGGGCAGCAGCGCATCATGCAGGCGCTGGCCGGCAGGGCTCAGCTGCAGCGCGGCGCGGCGCCGGTTGCTGGATTCGGTGGATTTGTGCAGCAGGCCCTTGGCCTGCATCGAGGCGATGGCGCGTGAGATGCGGGCCCGGTCGAGTTCGAGCAGATCGGCCAGTTGCGAGGGCTGCAGACCGGGCTGGCGCGCCAGCCACATCAGCACGCCCCATTCGCGCCGGGTGATGCCGTAGTGGCGCTCGCACAGCCGCGTGACCAGCCGGCCCGCCGACGCGGTGAGCTTGGCCAGGCGGTAGAGCAGCAGGTCGCTGGGCTGCTGCGGATCGGCAAGAGGGCTGGGCGGCACTGCGGGTAAATCCGGGCGATGGTTGATTAGAACAATTGTGCCCTGGTTTTCTACAGTGCAGACATGCTGCGCTGGCGCTTGTGCGGAGGCTGAAAAAGCTTATGCCTTTAGGCTAGATCAAACGCGGCACCATAGAGGGCATTGGCCGCCCATGCGGCCCCTGTTCATAAGCATCGGAGACTCTCCCCATGGTTCAACGTCGTCATTTTCTCGGCCAGTCCGCAGCCATGGCTGCCTCGGTGCTGGCCACCACCTCGTCGCTGTGGGCCTTGCCCGCGCAGGCCCAGGACGGCGTGCTGCGCATCATCGTGGGCTACCCACCCGGCGGGGCCACGGACCGTGTCGCGCGCATCGTGGCTGACAAGCTGCAGGCCAGCCTGGGCAGTACGGTGATCGTGGACAACAAGGTGGGCGCTGGCGGCCGCGTGGCCGCGCAGTTTGTGAAGAACGCGCCCGCCAACCAGCCGGTGCTGATGCTGGCCAACCCCGCCGTCATGGTGGTGGCGCCGCTGGTGGTGAACAACCTGGGCTACGACGCCGAGCAGGACTTTGTGCCGGTCAGCGAAGTCAACCGCTATGTGTTTGGCGTCGCAGTGTCCAGCGCCGTGCCGGTCAAGGAAATGCAGCACCTGCTCGCCTGGCTCAAGGCCAACCCGGCCAAGGCCAATATCGGCGTGCCTGCCACTGGCAGCCTGCCGCACTTCTTTGCGCTGATGCTCGGCCAGCAAGCTGGTGTCGAGGCCGAAGCGGTGGGCTACAAGGGCTCGGCCCCGCTGCTCACCGATCTGATGGGCGGCCAGGTGCCGGTTGCCGTTGATACGCTCGACACGCTGGTGCAGCAGCACCAGGCGGGCAAGCTGCGCCTGCTGGCCGTCAGTGGCGATGCCCGCAACGCGGCCGTGCCCGATGTGCCCACGTTGAAGGAGGCGGGAGTGAACCTGTCTGCCGCGGGCTGGAACACCTTCTTTGCGCCCAAGTCCATGCCCGCTGCCCAGGTGCAGCGCTATGCCGCCGCCATCCACAAGGTGATGCAGGATCCGGACGTGCACAAGCAGTTTGCGACCAACTACCTGGACCCGGTGGCCAGCAGCGCCGAGCAGACCGCCAAGGCACTGCAGGCCTACAAAAAGCAGTGGGCGCCGGTGATCCAGGCGTCGGGCTACAAGCCCTGAGCCCTTGAATGACGAGGCGCAGATCGCACACCGATGGGGTGCCGGCCTGCCATGACTGTGAGCGAGACCCCGTGTTGAAACGACCGAACATCATCTTTATCGTGGCCGATGACCTGGGCTACGCCGATCTGGGCTGCTATGGCGGCCGCCATGCCCGCTTTGGGGCCGTGTCGCCGCACATCGATGCGCTGGCCGCCGGGGGCCTCAAGCTCACGCAGGGCTATTCCAACTCGCCGGTCTGCTCGCCCACACGCTTTGCGCTGATGACGGCGCGCTACCAGTACCGCCTGCGCGGCGCGGCTGAAGAGCCGATCCGCACCGCCACGCGCGGCAACCCGGACCTGGGCCTGCCGCCCAGCCACCCCACTTTGCCATCGCTGCTGCGAGAAGCAGGCTACCGCACCGCCTTGATGGGCAAGTGGCACCTGGGCTACCCGCCGCATTTCAGCCCGCTCCAATCCGGCTACGAGGAGTTCTTCGGGCCCATGTCGGGCGGGGTGGATTACTTCAGCCACTGTGGTGCCAACGGCCAGCATGACCTCTGGTTTGGCGAGGCCGAGCGTGCGCAGCCCGGCTACCTGACTGACCTGATCAGCGACTATGCGGTGGACTATATCGACCGCATGGCAGCTGGCGCGCAGCAGGAGACGCCTTTCTTTTTGAGCGTGCACTACACCGCGCCGCACTGGCCCTGGGAAACCCGGGACGACGAGGCGCTGTCGCGCGAGCTGGTGGAGAACAAGCAGGCCATCTACCACCTGCATGGCGGCAATGTCGAGAGCTACCAGCGCATGATCCACCACATGGACGAAGGCATTGGCCGCCTGGTGGAGCGCCTCAAGGCGCATGGGCTGGCAGACGACACCCTGATCGTGTTCACCAGCGACAACGGCGGCGAGCGCTTCTCGGACAACTGGCCGCTGGTGGGCGGCAAGATGGACCTGACCGAGGGCGGCATCCGCGTGCCCTGGGTGGCCCATTGGCCACGCGTCATCGCCCCTGCGGGCGAGAGCCGCCAGACCTGCATGACCATGGACTGGAGCGCCACGATGCTGGACATTGGCGGGGCGCAGGCCGCTGCCGACTACCCCTGGGACGGACAATCGCTGCTGCCGCTGTTGCAGGACGTGGCCTGGCACCAGGATCAGCCGCTGTTCTGGCGCATGAACCACCGGGGCCAGCGCGCGATGCGCGATGGCGACTGGAAATACCTGCGGGTCGACGGCGTGGACTATTTGTTCAACCTGCGCGCCGATGAGCGCGAGCGTGCCAACCTGGCGACCGTGTTACCGGAGCGCCTGCAGGCTATGGTGGCCGCCTGGGAGGCTTGGAATGCCAGCATGCCGCCGATCCCGGGCGACGCGACGGTGAGCCTGTGCTACACCGACCGCGACATGCCCCAGCGCTGAGCGTTTTTTACTGGGCGGCCGTTTGCTGCCCAGAGTCTTCTTCATCGTCCTCAGGAATCGCGGCCACGCTGATGCCGCCGAGCAAGGCCATCACCAGTGCAAACAGGTAGACGGCATTGCTGATACCCAGGCTCAGGCTGTAGCCCCAGGCGATGACCGAGCACCAGATGCTGTCCTTGTACTGCGCAGCGCAACCCGACTGGGCGGGCATATGCACATACCAGATGACGGCCACGGCGGCAAAGGCCAGCGCGACGACGACCCCCAGCGCATTGCGGTGGTAGCGCAGCATTGCGATCAAGGACAGCGGCACCAGCGCCCCCCAGACAAACATCATCAGCCAGCTGGCCATGGGCGCCTGGGCGAGCCAGCCAGACAGCGCAGGCCAGTGCAGCTGGGTCTGGATCAGCTGCAGCCCGTCGCGCACCAGCGGCAGGGCCAGTGCAGCGATGGCCACGCACAGCAGCACGAGGCCCAGGCAGACCCGTTTGGCGCTGACATGGCGCCGGTGGGGGCTCCCGGCCTGGGCGGACGAACGCAGATCATGGGAATGGGTAATGACAGCCATCTTTGTCTCCTGTAGGAGGCTGTCATTGCCGGTTGCCAGCACAGTGCAGGGTGCCAACAGCGGGCATTGCAGCCCTGTTTTGAGGAAGGACCGCAGCGCTTGGCCTGTTGCACTGCGACCGCAGAACTGCGCAGCGGGCCGGGGCTGAAGGGCTGCAGTCCACTGCGAGGCTCTGATTTCAATATAGCCTTATTCAGTGAATAGATCTATAGGCGCAGGCCGCAGGTGGCTGGCCTCGTATATGTGAAAAACGCATGTACAAGCGCATTTTTATTCCTGTTCCAACGGCGTCCAGAGGCCTAAATTGGTGGCTATCCCCATCCATTTGACCTTAGAGGCGTTTTATGACGACAACCGATATCAGCCTGCCCGATGTGCTGGAGGCAGCCTGGAAAACGGCGAACGAGCAGTCCCTGGGCTATGCCGGCAGCGTGCCGCCGGTGGCGGCCTGGCAACTGGTGCAGCAGCAGCTGGCGGTGCTGGTCGATGTGCGCTCGGCCGAGGAGCGCCATTTTGTCGGCCATGTGCCCGGCAGCATCCATGTCCCCTGGGCGACGGGCACGGCGCTGACCCGCAACCCGCGCTTTGTGCGCGAGCTCGAAGCGCGCCTGGCCGCCCACGGCGGCAAGGACGCCGTGGCGCTGCTGCTGTGCCGCAGCGGCAAACGCTCGGTGCTGGCCGCCCAGGCCGCCGAGGCGGCGGGCTTTCGCCATGTCTTCAACGTGCAAGAGGGCTTTGAAGGCGAGCTGGATGCGCTGCAGCAGCGCGGCCACGGCGATGGCTGGCGCTTCCACCAGCTGCCCTGGGTGCAGGACTGAGGCCCTGACCCATCACTAAGCGCGTTGATCCTCCCACGAAGGTATGCCATGACCACCCCTTTTCCCATCCAAGAAGTGGCCGCACAGTTGGCCGAGCAGCGCCGCCAGTGGCGCGAGTCCCACCAGCGCAGCCAGGAGCCCGGCGGGCGTGAGTTTCCCTCACGCGATGCGCTCGCGCAGACCCTGGGCCTGCTCAAAGGCGTGCTGTTCCCGATGCGGCTGGGCCCGCACGATTTGCTGCAGGAGAGCGAGGACTTTTATGTCGCCCATACGCTCGATGCCGCCTTGCACCGGCTGCAGACCCAGATTGCGCTGGAGCTGCGCTACACCCAGCGCAGCCCGGCGGGCACCGAGGAGCAGGCCCAGGCCTTGACGCGCCAGTTTGCGCTCGCCTTGCCCGGCATTCGCCGCCTGCTCGACAGTGATGTGCAGGCCGCCTACGAGGGCGACCCGGCTGCCCGCACCGTCGACGAGGTGCTGTTGTGCTACCCCGGCGTGCTCGCGCTGATCCACCACCGCATTGCGCACCAGCTCTATGCACTGCAGCTGCCGCTGCTCGCCCGCATCGTGGCCGAGCTCGCGCACAGCGAGACGGGCATCGACATCCATCCCGGCGCGCAGATTGGCGAGGGCTTTTTCATCGATCACGGCACCGGCGTGGTGGTGGGCGAGACGGCCGTGATCGGCCGCAAGGTGCGCATCTACCAGGCCGTCACCCTGGGCGCCAAGCGCTTTGTGCAGACCGAACAAGGCCATCTGCAAAAGGGCCAGCCGCGCCACCCGATCGTCGAAGACGGCGTGGTGATCTATGCGGGCGCGACCATTCTGGGCCGCGTCACCTTGGGCGCTGGCGCCGTCATTGGCGGCAATGTCTGGCTGACCCAGAGCGTGGCCGCCGGCGCCCATGTGACCCAGGCCTCGCTGCAGGCCGCTGCACAGAACCCTGCGCAGCGCTCCCGGAGCGAGACCGTCTTGCCCGCCGAGGAGGCTGCGCTATGAATGATTTCTCCCACCATTTCGGCCTGGCCGTGCGCCGCTCGCGCGAGGCCATGGGCTGGTCGCAGGAGCAGCTGGCCGCGCAGGCCGATCTGAACCGCTCCTATGTTGGCGAGGTCGAGCGGGGACAGGTCGCAGTGTCGCTGGCCACCATCGGCAAGCTGGCCCAGGCGCTGCAGGTGCCGCAGTCCACCTTGGTGCTGCGCGGCGAGGAGCTGCACCAGCACTACCTGGTGCGGGCCCAGCATATGCGGCGCTTGGCGGCGATAGCCGGTTGAGGCGCCAGCGCCCGCCAGCGATGATTTTCCTGTTCATTCACACGCGCAACCGGAGAGAAATATGACAGCGAATGTAGGCGGTACGACCGCATTGGGCGACAGTGCTGCACGGCAGTTAGCCAACGCCACCAAGACCGTTCCCCAGCTTTCCACGATCAGCCCGCGCTGGCTGACCCACCTGCTGCAGTGGGTGCCGGTCGAGGCGGGTATTTACCGCCTCAACCAGGTCAAGAACCCCGAGGACATCCGGGTGGCCTGCACCGCCAAGACCCATGAGAACCAGCTGCCGCGCACCTTTGTCGAGTACGACGCGCAGCCGCGCGAGTTCTTCCTCAACGCCGTCAGCACCGTGCTGGATGTGCACACCCGCGTCTCCGACCTCTACAGCAGCCCGCATGACCAGATCAAGGAGCAGCTGCGCCTGACCATCGAGACCATCAAGGAGAACCAGGAAAGCGAGCTGATCAACAACCCCGACTACGGCCTGCTGGCCCAGGTGGCGGAAGACCAGCGCATCTTCCCGCTGACGGGTGCGCCCACGCCCGATGACCTCGACGAGCTGCTGACCAAGGTCTGGAAGGAGCCGGCGTTTTTCCTGGCCCATCCGCTCACCATTGCCGCCTTTGGCCGCGAGGCCACGCGCCGGGGCACGCCACCGCCCACCGTCAGCCTGTTTGGCTCGCAGTTCATCACCTGGCGTGGTGTGCCGCTGATCCCCTCGGACAAGGTGCCGGTGGCCGATGGCAAATCCAAGATCCTGCTGCTGCGCGTGGGTGACAAGCGCCAGGGCGTCGTCGGCCTGTTCCAGCCCGGCCTGCCCGGTGAGCAGGGCCCGGGCCTGTCGGTGCGCTTCATGGGCATCAACAACCATGCGATTGCCTCGTACCTGATCTCGCTGTACTGCTCGCTGGCGGTGCACACGCCCGATGCATTGGCTGTGCTCGATGACGTGGAGATCAACAAGTACCACGACTACCCTGATACCTACAAGTGAGCAAAGGAGCCGCCATGGTTTCCGCCGTATCCGGCCTGCCCGAGCCATCGGGCGCGCCCATCTCCACCGAGCTGCTCGCGCAGCTGGCCACCGCGCTGTTTGCCGAGCGGCCTGGCGCGCCCGGCTTGCCGCCCGGTGTGCAGGCGCCGGTGAACATCGCGCCGCCGGGCTCGCCACTGGCCAGCCCGGCGGGCCTCGGGCCCAGCGTGCCCGGTACCCCCATCCCTGCCGGCGTGCTGCCGGGCAGCAACCTGTTGCCGGCATCGCCTACACCAGCGTTGTCGCTGGCCCACCGCGCCCCTGCCTTGCTGCCCCATGCCGCAGCCGGCAATGGGGTGCCCGATACGCTGCACAGCACGCTGCCCGCCTACGAGCCGCGCCTGGGCGGCCTGGTGCAAGGGGTTGCGCCTGTCAGCACAGCGCCTGTCAGCACAGCGCCGGCCGCTGTGCCGGCTGCGGGCAGTGGCTATTACTTTCTGGATGCGCCGGCGGCCACCACTGCCAGCGATGCACCATTGCAGGCGCTGGCCGACCAGGCGCGCCGTGCCGCGCCGGACCCGCATCTGGACGGCATCGATCTGCGCGGCCCGCGCGCGGCCGATGTGCCGCCGCTGGGCCAGCCCGCGAACCAGCCCCCAGGGCCAGGCGCTGCGCCGCAGTACTACTTTGTGCATGCCGTGCAGCTGCCCAATGGCTTTGTCACGCCGGCCAAGCCGCATCCGCATGCCGATGCGGCGCCTGTGGCTGCGCAGCAGGACCGCCATCCCGGTTTTGATGTCCAGGCAGTGCGGCGCGACTTTCCGATCCTGGCTGAGCGCATCAATGGCAAGCCGCTGGTCTGGCTGGACAATGCGGCCACCACGCACAAGCCGCGCCAGGTGATCGAGCGCATCAGCCACTTCTATGCGCATGAGAACTCGAACATCCACCGCGCGGCTCACACCCTGGCCGCGCGCGCCACGGATGCCTACGAGCATGCGCGCGAGGTGGTGCGGCGCTTCATCAACGCCCCCGAGGCGCGCGAGGTGGTCTTTGTGCGCGGCACCACCGAGGCCATCAACCTGGTGGCCAAGGCCTGGGGCGGGGCCAATGTGGGCGAAGGCGATGAGATCATCATCAGCCACCTGGAGCACCATGCCAACATCGTCCCCTGGCAGCAGCTGGCGGCGGCCAAGGGCGCCCGGCTGCGGGTGATTCCGGTCGACGACCAGGGACAGATCCGGCTCGATGAGTACCAGAAGCTGATCAACGACCGCACCAAGATCGTGGCCATCGGCCATGTCTCCAACGTGCTGGGCACGGTGGTGCCCGTCAAGCAGGTGTTGGAGATCGCCAAGCGCCGGGGCATCACGACCTTGATTGATGGCGCGCAGTCGATTGCGCACACCCCTGTCGATGTGCAGGAGCTGGGCGCGGACTTCTTTGTCTTCTCGGGCCACAAGATCTTTGCACCCACCGGCATTGGTGTGCTCTGGGGCCGGCGCGAGGTGCTGGAGGCCATGCCGCCCTGGCAGGGCGGCGGCAACATGATTGCCGATGTGACCTTTGAGAAAACCGTGTACCAGCCCTTGCCCAACACCTTTGAGGCAGGCACCGGCAATATCGCCGATGCGGTGGGCCTGGGCGCGGCGCTCGAATATGTGGAGCGCATCGGCATTGCGCAGATCAGCCGCTACGAGCATGCACTGGTGGACTATGGCATGGCGCAGCTGGCCAGCATCCCGGGGCTGCGCCTGATCGGCACCGTGCCGGGCAAGGCCAGCGTGCTGGCCTTTACCTTGGACGGCTACAGCACCGACGAGGTGGGCCAGGCGCTCAACGCCGAAGGCATTGCCGTGCGCACCGGCCACCATTGCGCGCAGCCCATCCTGCGCCGCTTCGGGGTCGAGACCGCCGTGCGGCCCTCGCTGGCCTTCTACAACACCTTTGACGAGGTGGACCAGCTGGTGCGCGAGGTGCGCAAGCTGGCGGCGCAGCGGCGCTGAGCGGCTGGTTTTCAGCGTTGCAGAAACGAAAAGCGCCGGGCACAACCGGCGCTTTTCTCATGGGGAGTAAGCCTTGAGCAGCTGCTTAGAGCTGTGTCACCGCATCCACCACTTCCTTGACGCTCAGCACCTCGGACAGGATCTGCGGCGCCTTGCCCGGTGCATACAGCACATAGACCGGCACGCCGCTGCGGCCCAGTTGGTTCAGTGCCTGGGTGATCGCAGGATCCTGGCGGGTCCAGTCGGCGCGCAGCAGGTTCACCTGTTTGCCTTCGAAGGCGGCGAGCACCTGGCTGTCGCTCAGGGTGGTGCGCTTGTTGTACTGGCAGGTGACGCACCAGGCGGCGGTGAAATCGACAAACACCGGCTTGCCATTTGCATTGAGCTCGCCGACCTTTTGCGCCGACCAGGGCTGCCACAGCGCGCCGCTGGCCTGCTGGCCGGGTGCGGGGACGGGCGTGGTCAGGTTGTGGCCCATGGCGGTAGCCAGGTAGAGGCCACCGGCCAGTGACAGTGCCACAAAGCCCCAGCGCGCGCGGCCTTGCAGGCCCAGCGCCCAGACGAGCGCGGCCAGCAGCACCAGCAAGGCCAGCAGGGTGGCCGCGCCATCAATGCCGCTTTGCTGGCCCAGCACCCAGACCAGCCAGACCACGGTGGCGAACATCGGAAAGGCCATCGCACGGCGGAAGGTGTCCATCCAGGCGCCCGGGCGTGGCAGCCAGCGCACCACCGCAGGGATCCAGCTGGCCAGCAGATAGGGTGCGGCCATGCCCAGGCCCAGCGCGGCAAACACCAGCAGGGCCTCGGCAGCGGGCAGGCTGACGGCCAGGCCCATCGATGCGCCCATGAACGGTGCCGTGCAGGGCGAGGCAATGGCCACGGCCAGCACACCGCTCAAAAAGGCATTGCTGATCGGGCTCTTGGCCTGCTTGCCCGCCAGGCTGCTGGGCACAAAGCTGCCAAACTCGAACATACCCGCCAGGTTCAGACCAATCACGGTAAAGAGCGCCGCCAGTGCGGCAATGACCAGCGGCGACTGCAGCTGAAAGCCCCAGCCCAGCTGCTGGCCGGCCGAGCGTAGCGCCAGCAGCAGCGCGCCCAGCGCCAGAAAGGACAGCACCACGCCGGCCGTATAGGCCAGGCCGGCATGGCGCTGCTCGCGCAGCTGGCTGCCGTGCGCGGTAAAGCCCAGCACCTTGAGCGCGAGGATCGGGAACACGCAGGGCATCAGGTTCAGGATCAGGCCGCCGACCAGCGCGCCGAGCACGGCCAGCCACAGGTTGCCCGAAGAGGCCGGCGCGGCGGGGGCGGCCGCCTGGGCATTTTTGGCCAGCGCAGCGGCCAGCTCGGGTGAGACCTGGGCCACGGCAGCGGCCTGCCATTGGCCGCTGAGGGGCGCCACGGTGCGCCAGCCGATGGCGCCATCGACGGCGCGGTGCTGGTCCGTGGTCAGCACCAGCGGAATGTCTTGCGGCGTCTGGCCCCGGTTGGCCGACAGCGGCACCACGGCCGTCCAGTCCGTGCCCTGCCATTGCTGGTGGAAGTCCTGGCCGTCCTGCATCGCATGGTGCAAGGTGTCAGGGCTCTCGCTCAGTACCTGCAGGCTCTGGCCTTGGAGTGCAGTGGGCAGACCGGAGACGCGCAGCTGCAGCGTTTCGCCATCGACCGTTGCCTGGCTGCTGCCTTGCAGCGCGACTGGCGCCTGGGCATGGGCTTTGGCAAAGCTGTCCGCCAGCAGCGCGGTGCTGCTCTTGGTCGGGATGGTCAGGCTGAACTGGCCTTCTTCGGGGATGCACTCCACGCGGCAGATCAGCCAGTTGGCGTGCAGGCGCACCGTCACATCGCGCGCATCGGCCGAGAAATGGCTGGGGATCTGCACGGTGACGGGCAGCAGCACCTGGCCTTCATAGCCGTAGTTGACGAGGGTGCCGACCCGAATCGGGTGCGGCGTGGGCCAGGCGATCTCGCCGGCATCCCAGCCCGGCGGCAGCTGCCACTGCAGCTGGGTGGGCAGGCCCGAGTCGCCGGGGTTGGTCCAGTAGGTATGCCAGTCGGGCTGGTGGTCCAGCAGCAGGCCCAGTTCAATGCTCTTGCCCGGCTCAATACCTTGGGGCGCCAAGGCCACCAGCTCGGCCCGCACACGCGGCGTGGTCACCACGCTGCTGGAGGAGGGACTGGAGGAAGCGCTGGAGGCCGTGTCCATCGCAGGGGCGCTGGCGCCGCTGCCGATCTGGAGCTTGATCTGGGCCTGGGCATGCAGCGCAGTGCCGCTCAGCACCAGGGCCAGCAGAGTAAAAAAAAGCGCTCCTATCGAGCGGCGCAGGAAAGCATGGGGCATATCGCGTGGTACCTGTATGTCTGGCGGTGAGAGGACAGATACGTGGAGAGGTTCCCGCATCATAGAACCTGCGCCGCATCCCTGCTGGCGGTGGCCAGCCACTCCGCAGAGGAAAGCGATCTGCGCACAGATGCAAAAAAGGCCACTGCATCGCAGTGGCCTGTTCCCAAGGGGCGGGGAGTGTGTGCGCCGTCCCGTGGATGCCATGCCGGCTTCGTGGTTGCCGGCAGGGGGGGAAAGCTTATTCGCCTTCCAGGATCGAGCCGTTGGCCAGCGCTTGGTGGGCAGCCTGGGTCACTTCGGCGCGGCTCAGTTGGCCCTTGCCCAGTTCGTAGGCGTTCAGGGTCGACTGGTTGCCTTGGGCAATCATCGTGTTTGTCTTGCGGGCTTCAGCCAGCTGGGCTTGCACATCGGCGCGGCTCACGGCGCTGGTGGCAGCCGCTTGGGGGGTGATGGCCTGGTCGCCTTCAAAAGGATTGGCTTGGGCAACGGAAGCACCCAGGGCCAGGGTTGCGGCGATAGCGAAAATACGTGCGTTCATTTTTCTTTCCTTTGGAATTGCGTTCGGCCTGGTGGTCGACTCGCGTCGTTTTTTGCGGTGTCTGCCAGCTGACTTGCTGGCGATACCGCTTTTGTTTAACGATGGAATGAAGTTTATATTGGTACCTATCTTCGATAAATAGCTAAAAATCAAACTGATTGTTCCGAAATCAATGTGAATTAGCTTGGAACTTTTACAAATATGTGACAGCTAACCCTGGTGTTAACCCTAGATTGGGGTATTTACGGGGGGTATAAATTGGCTATGTTTGTTTGAGATAAAGTAGAAAAAAACTATTACAAGAATCTACCAAGAGCGCCTTGGGCATGAGCGGCCAGGTGGGCGCCACCCGGGGGGCGGTGATGCCTTGCTGTGCTTATGCGTTAGCTCCGTTGCAGTGCTGATATCGGCACCGATCGCCCGCCCGTCAGGCCGCCAGTTGCTGGCGCCTTGACAAGGCCCGCGCAGGCCCTGGCCAAGACGCCTGGGAGACAGACGGCAGCCCCTGCCGGGCGGCAGCCCGCCCACGCTGTGCAACCATGCCGCGATAGCGCCTGCGAATGGTGGCATTGCTGGCAAGTATTAGACAGCCCGCGCCGTGCTGCCCACAATGGGCCGACAACAATGGGACAGACACAGGAGACATTGCATGGACACGATTGCGCGCCGCCATTTCCTCACCACCCTTGCCGCCGCTGCGGGCGCCGCCAGCGTGCCCCAGTGGGCCCAGGCGCAAGCGGCCTACCCCCACAAGCCCGTGCGCGTGATCGTGCCGTTTGCCGCAGGCGGTACCACCGATGTGGTGGCCCGGCTGGTGATGCAAAAGATGGGCGAGCTGATGAAGGCCTCCTTTGTCATCGACAACCGGGGCGGCGCCAATGGCATGATCGGCACAGGTGAAGTGGCCCGTGCCCAGGCCGATGGCTACACCTTGCTGTTCAATACCGCCGGCGCCCAGACGCTGAGCCCGGTGATCTACAAGGCGCCCTATGAGGCGGCCGCCAGCTTTGCGCCGGTGGCCAAGGTCTGCTCGGTGGGCTTCATCATCATTGCCCGCAAGGATTTGCCCGCCAACACGCTGCAAGAGCTGATTGCGCTGGCGCAAAACAAGGACAAGCCGCTGACGGCCTCGTCGGGCAGCGCCATCATCAACCTGATCACCGAGCAGTTCAAGCAGGTGATCAAGGCGCCGCAGATCATCAATGCGCAGTACAAGGGCACCAGCCCGCAGATGCAGGCCGTCGTGTCTGGCGAGGTGGATTTCTCGTTCGACTCCTTTGCCGCCGTCGAGATGATCAAGGCCGGCAAGGTCAAGGCGCTGGCCGTGGTGCTGCCCCAGCGCGCCGCGTCCTTCCCCGATGTGCCGACCCTGGTCGAGCTGGGTGTCAAGGACATGGAGTTCAGCTCCTGGGCCGGTTTGCTCGCGCCCAAGGGTACGCCCAAGGAGATCGTCGCCGCCCTGTCGCAGAACATCGACAAGGTCATGCAGATGCCCGATGTGCTGGCCAAGCTCAAGCAGTACGACTACATCCCGGTAAAGACCAGCCCCGAGAGCTTTGCGCAGGAGATCCAGGCCGAGACCGACCGCTGGAAGCAGGTGGTCAAGACGACGGGCTTCAAGATCGAATAAACACAGCGGCGTTAGCGCCAGTGCGCAGGGGTGCTCTGTCGCAGCGCCCACAAAAAACCACCGGCGCGCAGCCGGTGGTTTTGCTTTGGAGGATGCCGTTCTTACTGCTTACGGGCTGCAATCGCCTTCTCGGCAGCGGTCACCAGGTCGGCACCCACTTGCTGCTTCCACTTGTCATACACCGGGCGGGTGGCCTTCACAAAAGCCTCGCGCTCGGCAGCGCTCAGCTCGGTGACGGTAACGCCATTGGCGCTCAGCTCTTTGACCAGGGGCTTGTCCGCCTCGATCATGCCTTTGCGGGCGATGGCGATCTCTTCCTGGCCGGCTTCGATGGCGGCCTGGCGCACGATGTCCTGGTCGGCCTTGCTCCAGCTCGCCCAGATGTCTTTGTTCACGACAAAGATCAGCGGGTCATTGATGTAGCCCCAGAGGGTCAGGTACTTCTGGCCCACGGTGTTGAGCTTGGCCGCCTGGTAAACGGCCACCGGGTTCTCCTGGCCGTCGACCGCGCCGCTGGCCATCGCCGGCTGGGCATCGGCCCAGCTCATCTGCGTGGGGTTGGCGCCCAGCGCGCTGAAGGTGTCGACAAACAGCGGCGAGCCGACCACGCGGATCTTGAGGCCCTTCATGTCGGCAGGGGTCTTGATCGCATGCTTGGAGTTGGAGATTTCGCGGTAGCCGTTCTCCCCCCAGGCCAGCGGCACGACGCCAGCCTTTTCCAGGCGGGCAAACAGGCGCTTGCCCGGCTCGCCCTGGGTCAGCGCATCGGCTGCGGCATAGTCGGGCATCAGAAACGGCAGCGCAAACAGGTTCAGCTCCTTGATCTGCGGCGACCAGTTCAAGGTGGAGCCAACGGCCATGTCGATCACGCCCTGGCGCAGTGCCGAGAACTCGCGCGTCTGGTCGCCCTGCACCAGCGACACCCCTGGGTAGAGCTTGATGTTGATGCGGCCCTGCGTGCGCTCGCGCACCTTGTTGGCCCAGATTTCGCCGCCCTTGCCCCAGGGGAAGGCCGTGCCCAGCACCAGCGACATGCGGTACTCGCTTTTGTAGTTGCTCTGGGCCTGCACAGCGGGTGCGGCAAAGCTCAGCGCCGCAGCAGCAGCCAAGGCAGTGGCAAGGAATTGACGGGTTTTCATGGTGTTGTCTCCGGGTGGTTCAAGGGGAAATCTTTGCAAATCCTGGAGCCGGGTGCAGGGCTGTGCACCTGTACCCGGCCCGGGCTCCAATCAGTAGCCGAGCTTGGCGGGCAGCCACAGTGCGAGTTGCGGGAAGGCGATGACCAGCACCATCACGCAGAACATCGCAAACAGCATCCAGCCGACCCAGCGCACGGTCGATTCCATGCGCACGCCGGCAATGCGGCAGCTGACCATCAGGTTGACCGCCAGCGGCGGGGTGAACTGGCCCAGCGCCACCTTCAGGGTCAGGATCACGCCAAACCAGACCGGGTCCCAGTGGTAGTGCTGCATGATGGGCATCAACAGCGGCACAAAGATCAGGAAGATGGAGATGCCGTCGAGGAACATGCCTACGGTGATCAGCATCAGGATCAGCAAGGCCATCACGCCCCATTCGCCCAGGCCCGAGTTGACGATGGCGTTGGTGATCGGGTCGATCACGCCCAGGGTCGACAGCGAGAACGCGAAGATGCCCGCGAGCGACACGACGATCAGGATCACGGCCGAGAGCTCACCGGCCTCGCGCAGGATCGGAAACAGATCGCGCACACCGATGGTGCGGTGCACGACCATGCCGACAAACAGGCCGTAGAACACCGCGACCACGGCCGCTTCGGTCGGCGTGAACCAGCCCATGCGCATGCCGCCCAGGATCAGCACTGGCGCGGCCAGCCCCCAGGCTGCTTCGCGCAGGCTCTTCCAGAATTCGGGGCGGGGCAGGCTCGCTTCCAGCGCGCCCATCTTGTGCTTGCGCGACATCCAGACCGCCGGCACGATCAGCGCCAGGCCCGCCAGAATGCCCGGGATCATGCCCGCTGCAAACAGCGCAGGCACCGAGGCACCGGGCACCAGCACCGAGTAGATGATGAAGGCCACCGACGGCGGGATCAGGATATCGGTGGCAGCAGCGGCCCCGACCACGCTGGCCGAGAAGCTGCCGGGATAGCCGGCACGGCTCATTGCGGCAATCATCACGCCGCCCACGGCCGCCGCATTGGCGGGGCCCGAGCCCGAGATGCCGCCCAGGAACATGGCCACGGCAATGGCCACCAGCGGCAGCATGCCCGGGCCGCGCCCGACGATGGCAATGGCAAAGTTGACCAGCCGCAGCGCCACGCCGGAGCGGTCGAAGATCGAGCCCACCAGCACGAACATCGGAATGGCCAGCAGCGGGTACTTGCCCAGGCCGGCATAGAAGTTCTGCGGAATGGCCAGCAGGCCAAACCACTGCGCATCGGCATTGGCCAGCGCAATGGCCACGGCGCCGGCCAGGCCCAGCGCGGCGCCAATGGGCACGCCCAGCAGCATCAGCGCGATAAAGCCGATAAAGAGCAGGGTGGCAATCATGCGCGCTCCTTGGCGGCGGCATCGCTGCCTTCGGAGAACACATGGGCAAAGCTGGCCCGGCCCTGGCGCAGGAACAGGCCCAGCGCGCGCAGGGTGATCAACGCCGAGAACACCGGCAGCCAGATGGAGTACCACCACTGCGGCACGCCAATGCCGGGCGAGGTTTCCTCGTAGCGGTAGTCGTCAACCACCACGCGGATGCTGAGCACGCAGATCAGCGCAAACAGCAGCGCCACCGTCAAGGCGCCAAAACGGGCAAAGGCCTTGCGCCGGCGCGCGTCGCCGCGCTCGGCAAAGTACTCGATGCGGATATGCAGGTTGCGCGCCACCGCGGCCGACCCGGCCACCATGGCCAGCAAGATCATCAGGAACACCGAGATCTCCTCGGTCCAGGCAAAGGAGCCATCGGTGAAATAGCGCACGATGACGTTGCCAAAGGTGATGAGCGCCAGCAGCGCCATGATGAGGACCGTGAGCCAGTCTTCCAGCCACAGCCCTTTGGCTGGGGCGGGCTCGCTGGGGAGCGTGGTGGAGGCGTCAGCGCTGCTGCCGCCCGAGGAATGAGGGGAGGGTGATGCCATAACAACCGGTCGCGAGAGGGCTCGGCAGAGCCAAGGGTGAATGCGGAAAACACAAACCGCCTTGTGGGCGGACCATCGGTATCGGATAGATTGGTATCTGCGGCAGCGCCGCGCCTGGCGGGTAGGCCAGTGGGGCCCGATTATGGCCTTGATCGGAGGGCTTGCAAGCCATCCATTTCCCGGGGATGGAGCGCTGCAGTCGCCTGCGTTGCGGGCGCCGGCTCGGCATCGGGCCTGCCCACTTGCAGCGGACTGCCATTGGCGTGTGGATAATGCGCGGATGGAAACCAAGTGGCTTGAAGATTTTGTGAGTCTGGCGGAGACGCGTAGTTTCAGCCGGTCGGCGCAGTTGCGCCATGTCACCCAGCCGGCATTCTCTCGGCGGATTCAGGCGCTGGAGTCCTGGGCGGGAGCCGATCTGGTGGACCGCAGCTCCTACCCGACGCGGCTCACACCCGCGGGCAAGACGCTGTACAACCAGGCCATCGAGATCCTGCAGGCGGTGCAGAGCACGCGCGCGATGCTGCGGGTGCACTCGTCCTCGGGCAAGGACATCATTGATTTTGCCGTTCCCCATACGCTGGCTTTTACCTTCTTCCCCACCTGGGTGTCGGGCCTGCGCAATGACTTTGGCCTGTTCAAGAGCCGCTTGATCGCGCTCAATGTGCACGACGCGGTGATGCGCCTGGTCGAAGGCGGCTGCGACCTGCTGATTGCCTACCACCATGAGTCCCAGCCCATCCAGCTGGACCCGCAGCGCTATGAAATGGTGAGCCTGGGCCGCGAGGTGATGGCGCCGTATTGCAAGCCCGGGCTCGATGGCCTGCCGCTGTTCCTGCTGCCCGGCGCGGCGGACGTGCCGCTGCCGTTCCTGGGCTATGCGCCCGGGGCCTACCTGAGCCGGGTGACCGACCTGGCCCTCAAGCAGGCGCCCGAGCCCGCATATCTGGACCGCGTCTACGAGACCGACATGGCCGAAGGGCTCAAGGCCATGGCGATGGAAGGACATGGCCTGGCCTTTTTGCCGCAAAGCGCTGCCAAGAAGGAGCTCAAGGCCAAGAAGCTGGTGCGTGCCGACTACCCGAGCTCTGCCCAGTGGGAAGTGGCAATGGATGTGCGCGCCTACCGCGAAAAGCCCCAGTCCAGCGATGCCGTCAAGACCGGCGCCCAGGCCCTGTGGGACTACCTCGTCTCGCGCAACACTGCACATAATTCATGACATCTATAAGAATATAGATATGTTGGATTTGCAGGGTAATTTCTAATATGCGGCTCAAATTTTCTGTGCAATGCTTGCGGATTGCTCGTGTTGCAGTTGGTTAGATGTACGCGATTTGTTCGAAAAAGGCTATGAATTGTTAGCAATTCATTGGTAATTTTCCGGATAATTGCATTGCTCAGTCTGCTGGCATTATCTGGACGGACTGCACAATACGTAGCGTGTCAGTTGTCGCTTTGGCGTCTGTTGAGGCCCATAGTCGACCACTTAATTGATTTATCTGGAGGTCTGATGATGAAGAAACATTTGCTGGCTTTTGCGGTCGCAGCGGTTGCTGCAGGTAGCGCGTTTGCGCAAGCGGGCGATACGCTGGCCAAGATCAAGTCGTCTGGCAGCATCACCCTGGGTGTGCGCGAGTCTTCGGGCCTGGGCTACACGCTGGGTAACGGCAAGTATGTTGGCTTCCACACCGAAATGGCTGAGAACGTGGTGAGCGATCTGCAAAAGCAGCTGGGCCTGGCCAAGCTGGAGATCAAGTACCAGCCCGTGACCTCGCAAAACCGCGTGCCTCTGGTGCAAAACGGTACCGTGGATCTGGAGTGCGGCTCCACCACCAACAACCAGGCGCGCCAAAAGGATGCTGCTTTCGCCTTCACCACCTACGTGGAAGAAGTGCGCATTGCTGTGAAGGCCAACTCCGGCATCACCGGCATCAAGGACCTCAACGGCAAGACCCTGGTGACCACGACCGGTACCACGTCGGTGCAGACCCTGCGCAAGAACAAGCGCGCTGACGGCCTGACCTTCAAGGAAGTCATGGGCAAGGACCACGCTGACAGCTTCCTGATGCTGGAGTCCGGCCGCGCCGACGCCTTCGTCATGGACGGCTCCATCCTGGCCGCCAACATCTCCAAGTCCAAGAATCCTGCTGACTACAAGGTCGTCGGCGAAGTGCTGTCGGTCGAGCCGATTGCCTGCATGCTGCGCAAGGACGACACCGCCTTCAAGAAGGCTGTGGACGACTCCATCGTGCGCCAGATCAAGGATGGCTCGCTCGAGAAGCTGTACGACAAGTGGTTCATGCAACCTATCCCTCCTAACAACGTGAAGGTGGGTCTGCCTCTGTCGGCTGCAACCAAGGATGCTTGGGCGAACCCCAACGACAAGCCCATGGAAGCCTACGAAGTCAAGTAAGCACACCATTTAGGTACCGCCCTTCCAGCCTGCGGTTTGGGGGGGCGTTTTTGTTGGTACTGGTTTCTGTCAGTTGCGGCCAGGCACCAAACATTGCTACAAAGACAAAAAAAGAGGTAGTCCTATGAATTGGGATTGGCAAGTATTTTGTGAAGACACGATTGAGCGCCAGGTCGTGCAGGGCTGTTTCGGTAAAAACGGCGATGTCACGTATCTGGACTGGTTGTTGTCTGCGTGGGGATGGACTATCTCCGTTTCCCTGTGTGCGCTGGTGATCGCCCTGGTCGTCGGCTCCATCATCGGTACCCTGCGTACCCTGCCTGACCGGCCCTGGACGGTGCGCCTGGGCAATGCCTGGGTGGAGCTGTTCCGCAACATCCCGCTGCTGGTGCAGATTTTCCTGTGGTACCACGTCGTGCCCGCCATCTTCCCCGCACTCAAGCAAGTGCCTGGGTTCTTGCTGGTGGTGCTGGCGCTGGGATTTTTCACCTCGGCGCGTATTGCCGAGCAGCTGCGTGCCGGTATCTTGGCGCTGCCCCGTGGCCAGCGTTATGCAGGTATGGCGCTGGGTTTCACGACCTTCCAGTACTACCGCTATGTGCTGCTGCCCATGGCCTACCGCATCATCATTCCGCCGCTGACCAGCGAGTCGATGAACATCTTCAAGAACTCGTCCGTGGCGTTTGCCGTGTCGGTGGCCGAGCTGACCTTGTTCGCGATGCAGGCGCAAGAGGAAACCTCTCGCGGCATCGAGGTCTACCTGGCGGTGACCGCGCTGTACATGATCTCGGCATTCGTGATCAACCGCATCATGGCCTTCATTGAAAAGAAGAGCCGCATCCCGGGCTTTATCGCCGCTGGCGGCTCCGGAGGTCACTGAGATGAATTTGAATCTTGATTTTTCGTTCTACAACTGGGACCTGATCCAGAACTTCATCATCAAGGGTCTGGTGTTCAGCGTGATGCTGACCATCGTCGCAACCCTGGGTGGTATCTTCTTTGGCACCTTGCTGGCGCTGATGCGCCTGTCGGGCAAGAAGATCCTGGTGGTGCCGGCCACCATCTATGTCAACGGCATGCGTTCGGTGCCGCTGGTGATGGTGATTCTGTGGTTCTTCCTGCTGGTGCCTTTGCTGATCGGCAAGCCCATCGGGGCGGAGATGTCAGCGGTCATCACCTTCGTGGCGTTCGAGGCCGCGTACTTCTCCGAGATCATGCGCGCCGGTATCCAGTCCATTCCGCGTGGCCAGGTGTATGCCGGACAGGCAGTCGGCATGACCTATGGCCAGAACATGCGTCTGGTGGTGCTGCCCCAGGCTTTCCGCAATATGCTGCCGGTTTTGCTGACGCAGACCATCATCTTGTTCCAGGATACGTCGCTGGTTTATGCCATCGGCGCCTACGACATGCTCAAGGGCTTTGAGGTGGCAGGCAAGAATTTCGGCCGTCCGGTCGAGGCCTATCTGGCCGCAGCTGTGCTGTACTTCATCATCTGCTTTACGCTGTCGTGGTTCGTCAAGCGTTTGCACAAGAAGATCGCCATCATTCGCTGATGCGGCAATACAAAGGATATCCAAATGATTGAAATGAAGAATGTCTCCAAGTGGTATGGCAGCTTCCAGGTGCTCAACGACTGCTCCACCAGCATCTCCAAGGGTGAGGTGGTGGTTGTCTGCGGTCCTTCGGGCTCGGGCAAGTCGACCTTGATCAAGACAATCAATGCGCTCGAACCCATCCAGAAGGGCGAGATCTGGGTCAATGGCACGGCCATCCACGATCCCAAGACCGACCTGCCCAAGCTGCGCAGCACCGTGGGCATGGTGTTCCAGCATTTCGAGCTGTTCCCCCACCTGTCGGTGACCGAGAACCTGACCATCGCCCAGATCAAGGTGCTGGGCCGCAGCGCAGACGACGCCAAGGCCCGGGGCCTGAAGATGCTCGACCGCGTGGGCCTGATGGCGCACAAGGACAAGTTCCCTGGCCAGCTCTCGGGCGGCCAGCAGCAGCGCGTGGCCATCGCCCGTGCGCTGTCGATGGACCCTTCGGTGATGCTGTTTGACGAGCCCACCTCGGCGCTGGACCCTGAAATGGTCGGCGAAGTGCTGGACGTGATGATCGGCCTGGCCCACGAAGGCATGACCATGATGTGCGTGACGCACGAAATGGGCTTTGCCAAGAAGGTCGCCAGCCGCGTGATCTTCATGGACGTGGGCGGAAAGATCCTGGAGGACTGCTCCAAGGAAGACTTCTTCGGCAACCCCGATGCGCGCCAGCCCCGTACCAAGGACTTCCTGGGCAAGATCCTGCAGCACTGATTGCAGCGTATCTCGCACCCCACCATGGCCGCTGATGCGGCCATTTTTTATGGGCGGATGGTTGGAGGGGGGAGGGGGCTGGCCCGCCGTGGACAGGCGGATGCCCTGGGGCTGGACGACGCGCGCTGTGGGTTAGCGCGGTGTCAGGAGGCTGGGGCCGCAGAACGCGGCCCCGGAAGCATCAGTTGTCGAACTTGTCGCTGGGGAAGCGCAGCATGTCGGTGAGCAGGTAGGACATCGGCACATTCAGTGCAAAGCTCTTGCCCGGCAGCGGCGACTCGAACCACTTCTTGTACAGGCGCGTGATCTCGAAGTTCTGCGACAGCACGCGCATCTCGGCATCGAACACCTTCTTCATGCGCACATCGGTGTCGCGCATCATCAGCGACAGCGGCTCGATCGACATCAGCTTGCCGATCAGCTTGACCTGCTCGGGCTTGTCCGACTGCGCGCGGTGGGCAGCGAGCAGAATATCGTCCATCAGCCAGGCATCGGCCGTGCCCGCTTGCACGGCCTTGAAGCAGGCGTCATGGGTGAGGCACTCGCTGTGCTGGATCTTGAGGCCGTTGACGGCCACACGGCGCTCGAGCACCTGCAGCGAGGTGGTGCCCTTGGTGGTGATCACGCGCTTGCCCGAGAGGTCATCGACATCGTTGATGCCGCTGTCGGACTTGACCAGCATGCGCACGCCAGCGATGTAGTAGGGCAGGCTGAAGGACACATGCTTGCTCTCGCGCCGGTCCTTGGTGTTGGTGGTGTTGCTGCAATCGACATCGATGGCACCGCTGGCCAGATCGGTAAAGCGCGTCTGGCCGTTGATGGCGCGGTACTGGATATCGAGCTTGGCGACGCCCATGCTCTGCTGCAGCTTGGCGATCAGCGCCTGGCAGATGTCGATGGCGTAGCCGACCGGTTTCTTGGTCTCTCCCATCTCGTAGGCAAAAGGCAGGCCGTCGGGGCGGTAGCCCACGGTGATGCGCTGCGACTCCCGGATCTTGTCCCAGCTGTCGGGCAAAGGGGTCTGAGCCAGGCTGCTGCTGGCAAGGCACAGCAGCACAGCGCCGCGAAAAATATGGTTTAGCCACATGTTGCACAGTCCTTGATTAAGAAATCCTACAGTCACCTATGATACGCATAGAGACTGTGTACTCTATGGGCACCTACCCTTAACATTGAGTTACTTTTGTCCAATGCTCGGGGACTGTGATGACGCCCGCATGACCGGTGCGACAATGGCGGGATGAGCACCGCACCCTCCTCCATCAGCATCATCCGACCCGACGATTGGCACATCCACCTGCGCGATGACGCCGCCCTGGCCACTACGGTGGCCCATGCCGCGCGGCAATTTGCCCGTGCCATCGTCATGCCCAACCTCAAGCCCCCGGTCACGACCGCCGAGCTGGCGCTGGCCTACAAGGCGCGCATCGTGGCGGCCATTCCGCAGGGCCTGCAGTTCGAGCCGCTGATGACCCTGTACCTGACGGACAAGCTCGCTCCCGAGGAGATCGTGCGCGCCAAGGCAGCCGGTGTCGTGGCCTGCAAGCTCTACCCCGCTGGTGCCACCACCAACAGCGACCATGGCGTGACCGATATCCGCAAGATCTACCCCACCTTGGAGGCGATGCAGCGCGAAGGCATGCTGCTCTTGGTGCACGGTGAGGTGACCGGCAGCGAGGTCGACCTGTTTGACCGCGAGGCGGCCTTTATCGACCAGCACATGGTGCCGCTGCGCCGCGATTTCCCCGAGCTGAAAATCGTGTTCGAGCACATCACCACGCGCGAAGCGGCCCAGTACGTGACCGAGAGTGACCGCTTTGTTGGCGCCACCATCACGCCCCAGCATCTGCTGTTCAACCGCAACGCCATCTTTACCGGTGGCATTCGCCCGCACTACTACTGCCTGCCCGTGCTCAAGCGCGAGGAGCACCGCCTGGCGCTGGTGCAGGCCGCCACCAGCGGCAACCCCAAGTTCTTCCTGGGCACCGACAGTGCCCCGCATGCCGCCCAGCTCAAGGAGCACGCCACCGGCTGCGCCGGCTGCTACAGCGCCCATGCGGCCATCGAGATGTATGCCGAGGCCTTTGACAAGGCGGGCGCGCTGGACAAGCTCGAAGGCTTTGCCAGCCTGCATGGTGCGGACTTCTACGGCCTGCCGCGCAACACCGACCGCATCACCTTGCTGCGCGAATCCTGGACCCCGCCCACGTCCTACCCCTTTGGCCAGGCGGACTTGAAGCCGCTGCGCTCGGGCGAAGCGCTGCCCTGGAAGCTGGCCGACTGAGCGTTTTGATCATTTGATGCGTGGATAAGCGCGAGGCCCCTGCACCCGACCGGCCCGCGCCCGGCTGGTCCTCGCTGGACTGGCAGGCGCCCTGGCTGCAGCCCTACCGGGCGCTGGGCCTACAGATCCGCGCGCTGGATGCTCAGGGCCTGGCCATGCCCGATCTGCTCAACCGCCTGGGCGATTGCGGCCGGCGCTTTGTGCCGCAGTCGGCGCTGCCTGCGGGCGAGGCCTATGAAAGCTTTATCGCCCGCAGCGGCTGCGTGCCCACCCGCGGACACATGCACGACGGGCTCAATGGCCTGGTCTGGCAGCGCTTTGCGCGCACCAAGGCGCGGCTCAATGCCTTGCAGGCCCAGGCCATTGCGCAAGCGGGCGGCGTCGGTGCCAGCCGGGGCCCTTTGCGCGATGCGCTGACCCTGTTCGACGAAAACGGCGCCGTGCTGCTGGCGCCCGATGCGCTGTGGCAGGCGCTGCAGCAGCGCCAATGGCAGCGGCTCTTTGTCGAGCTGCGGCCGCTGTGGCAGCAGGCACAGCTCATCGTCATCGGCCATGCGCTGCTGGAAAAGCTCATGGCCCCCAGAAAACCAATCACCGCGCATGTTTTTTGCCCGCCGCAGCCCTGGCCGATGGTGGACAATATCGACGCGGTCATCGCCGATTCTCTGGACGCTGCGCACCTGGCGGGCAAGCCCTTTACGCCCTTGCCGGTGCTGGGCGTTCCGGGATGGTGCCAGGAAAACCAGCATGTTTCCTTCTACGATGACCCAGACGTATTTCGCTCGGCCCGACGGCCACAAATATCATAAGCACCCGCCGTCGCCATAAAGTGGAGGTAAGGTCTTGAATTCGCAAGACATTGCCCCCAGCTATCGAGCACTGTGTTCCCCTCCTTGGAGAATCGACCCCATGAAACGAATGTTCCTTTTTCTGGCGACCAACATCGCCGTGGTTGTGGTGCTGGGCATTGTTGCCAGCCTGCTCGGTGTCAACCGCTACCTGACTGCCAATGGCCTGAACCTCGGGGCTTTGCTCGGCTTTGCCTTCATCATGGGTTTTGGCGGCGCCATCATCTCCTTGCTGATGAGCAAGCCCATCGCCAAGATGAGCATGGGCGTCAAGATCATCAACCAGCCCCAAAGCGCTGACGAGGCCTGGATTGTCGAGACCGTGCGTCGCTTCTCCGACCAAGCTGGCATCCAGATGCCCGAGGTCGGTATCTATGAGGGCGAGGCCAACGCGTTTGCGACGGGCGCCTTCAAGAACTCGGCCCTGGTGGCCGTCTCGACCGGGCTGCTGCAAGGCATGACCCGCGAAGAGGTCGAGGCCGTCATCGGCCACGAGGTGGCCCACGTGGCCAATGGCGACATGGTCACGATGGCGCTGATCCAGGGCGTGATGAACACCTTTGTGGTCTTTCTCTCGCGCGTTATCGGCTATGCGGTGGATTCCTTCCTGCGCCGCAATGACGAGCAGAACTCGGGCCCCGGCATTGGCTACATGATCACCACCATCGTGCTCGATATCGTCTTTGGCTTCCTGGCCGCCATCATCGTGGCCTGGTTCTCGCGCCAGCGCGAGTTCCGCGCCGATGCCGGTGCCGCGCGCCTGATGGGCCGCAAGCAGCCGATGATCAATGCGCTGCACCGCCTCGGTGGCATGCACCCCGGCACCCTGCCGCAAAGCATGCAGGCCATGGGCATCACCGGTGGCCTGGGCAAGCTGTTCAGCTCGCACCCGCCGATCGAAGAGCGCGTGGCTGCACTGCAAAACAACCAGGTGCAATAAGCCCCGGTTGGCCGCCTCTCAAAAAGCACTGCCTCGGCAGTGCTTTTTTGTGGGCGCCGGGCAAGCGGATCGGCGCGGTGTTGGCCAGGGCACCCCGGCTTTTACCGGCGATTTACGCGCCGCTCACCGGGCGTTAAGCTGGCGCGCCTTCAATGGAGTTCTTGCAATGACTGGAGATACACCATGTCGCATACTCCCACCTCTTGGCATTCGGCCGTTTTGTGTGCCGGCGCCCTGGCGGTCGCTACTTTGGTGACCGGCTGCGTTGTCGCGCCGGCCGATTCCTATGCCTATGGCAACACAGGCGCGGTCGTGGTTTCGCCCCAGGAACCCCCAGCCTTGCAGTACGAGCCAGCCCCCGTGGCGGTAGCGCCGATCTCGACCCAGATCTGGATTGGCGGCTTTTGGGATTGGTACGGTGGCCGCTATGTATGGCGCCAGGGCCATTGGGCATCGCCTCCCCACCGTGGAGACCGCTGGGTGCCACGTGAATGGGTGCGCAGCCCACATGGCTGGCAAGCCCGTGGCGGGCATTGGGAACGCCGCTGAGGCGCTGGGGCCGCGTGGCTGGCCCTTGGTCTCCTGACCCCTCTATCCCCTTACCTGCCTGGGTCCCGCTCGGGGCTTGGGCAACTGCGCCAGTCAGCGCATCGTGTAGTTCAGCTGAAACATCAGCGCCGATTTGCCCAGCACATTGAGCTGACCGCCCCAGTGCTGGTTGTAGTTCCAGCCCACCGCCGGGATGGCGGTGATGCCCCAGCCGTTCTTGTTGTTGAGCGGGATCTTGCGGTGAAACGGGTATTTGTAGCCGTGGATGACGCCGCCGGTCAGCTTGACAAACAGCTGCGGCGTGCCCGACAGCGGCTGGAACTGCCAGCCGTAGTAGCCATACTGGCTGGGCTGGCCAAAGGAATTGCTGAAATAGGCAAAGCCGAGCAGTTGGTGCTCATCGAGCTTTTTCTCGGCATTGAGCAGCCACACATATTTGTGCCGCTCGTCATCGGGCTCGAAATCGCGCTCCTTCTTGGCGTTGGAGTAGTGGTGGGTATAGGGCGAATAGCCAAAGCTCCAGCCGGGCAGCACCGCGCGGTCGCTGCCATCCGGGTCGTCCACGCTGGCCGCCCAGGCAGCGCCAGACAGCGCGCACAGCAATCCCGCGCTCAAACCTGCCGCGCCCAGGCGCAGTTGAAGGGTGTGGCAAATCGATCCGGACATGGGCAACCTTCAGCAGCATCAGAACAAGCCAAAATTCTAGGATGGGCTGGCTGCGCTGGGGTCGCGGCTGTGGTGCCTGGGCCTCAAAGGTGTAAGCGGCCGTTTTTTAAGGCTTTTTTAAGCGGGAGAGTGGTCCATTTTTGGCGCTCTGCTGTCACCTGACTGCCGACTGAGCGCTGGATTCGGCCCGTGTGTCAGCAGCATCCCATCCCGCCATCTGGCGCCACAACGCGCCATGGCGAGAGGGAATGCCAGCGAGACTTACAAAGCGCCGCCCGAGCCGCGCGAGCCCGACGAAGGCACGGCCAGCCCCAAAATGGCGCAGGCCACCGCCTCACCGACCTTGATGCCATCCACCCCCGCTGACAGAATGCCGCCCGCATAGCTGGCACCTTCCCCAGCCGGGTACAGGCCGCGCGTGTTGTCGCTCTGAAAATCAGCGCCCCGGCCAATCTTGACGGGCGACGAGGTGCGGGTCTCGACGCCGGTCAGGATGGCATCGCGCATGTCATAGCCACGGATCTTCTTGCCAAAGGCGGGCAGGGCCTCGCGCATGGCCTCGATCGCGTAGGTGGGCAGGGCCTGGTGCAGGTCGCCCAGCGTGATCCCGGGCTTGTACGAGGGCTCTACGGTGCCAAAGGCCGTGGACGGCGTGCCGGCGACAAAATCGCCCACCAGCTGGCCGGGGGCGCTGTAGTTCTGGCCACCCAGCACGTAGGCCTTGGACTCCAGCTGGCGCTGCAGCACGATGCCCGAGAGCGGATGGAAGGCACCTGGCGCCTGCGCCTCCACGCCATAGGTCTTGCCGCCAAAGGCCCAGGCAAAGCTCTCGGCGTCTTGCGGGTAGTCTTCGGGGCTGATCGCGCAGACCATGCCGGCATTGGCATTGCGCTCGGCGCGCGAGTACTGGCTCATGCCATTGGTCACCACGCGCTCGGGCTCACTGGTGGCAGCCACCACGGTGCCGCCCGGGCACATGCAAAAGCTGTAGACGGCGCGGCCATTCTTGGCATGGTGCACCAGCTTGTAGTCGGCCGCGCCCAAGAGCGGGTGGCCGGCATCCTTGCCCCAGCGGGCGCGGTCGATGACGCTTTGCGGGTGCTCGATGCGAAAGCCCACCGAGAAGGGCTTGGCCTCCATCGCCACACCGCGCTCGTAGAACATCGCAAAGGTGTCGCGCGAGCTGTGGCCCAGCGCCATCACCGCGTGGCGCGTGGGCAGGGTGTAGCTCTCGCCACTGGCCAGGTTCTGCACCTGCAGGCCTACCAGCTGGCGCGCATCGCCTTCGACCAGCACATCAGTGACCTTTTGCTCAAAGCGGATCTCACCGCCCAGGCGCACGATCTCCTCGCGGATTCCCTCGACCACCTTGACCAGCTTGAAGGTGCCGATGTGCGGGTGGGCGGTGAACAGGATCTCCGGCGGCGCGCCGTAGGTGACAAACTCCTGCATCACCTTGCGGCCCAGGTGGCGCGGGTCCTTGATCTGGCTGTAGAGCTTGCCGTCTGAGAAGGTGCCGGCGCCCCCTTCGCCAAACTGCACATTCGATTCCGGCGTCAAGCGGCGCTTGCGCCACAGGCCCCAGGTGTCCTTGGTGCGCTGGCGCACTGTCTTGCCGCGCTCCAGCACGATGGGCTTGAAACCCATCTGCGCCAGCACCAGCGCCGCAAAAATGCCGCAGGGCCCAAAGCCCACCACCACCGGGCGATCCTGCATATCGGCAGGTGCCTGGCCCACGGGGTGCCAGGACATGTCGGGCGTCGGGTTCACATGCGAGTCTGCCGCGAAGTGCGCGAGCAAGGCCGCTTCCTGCGCGGGGTCTGCCAAGGCCACATCGACGATGTAGACGGCCAGCAGCTCGGACTTGCGCGCATCAAAGCTGCGCTTGTGCACCTGCAGCTGGGCAATGGCCGCCGGCTGCAGGCCCAGGCGCTGCGCTGCCAACTGGGCAAGCGCCTCCTGGGGCGCGTATTCGGTGTGGTTGTCGGGGTGGTAAGGCACCGCCGAGAGGGGGAGTTTGAGTTCTGCGATCCGGATCATGGCTTGTACCTATCAAGCAAGGGCATGGATGGTAGCCGATATGGCCGCTGCAGGGCGGCCAGGCAGGGCGCATCCCCATGGCGCCCTAAGGTAAAAAGCATAGCAAGGGTTCTGCGCTTCAGCCTTGCAGCTCTAAACGCGAGTACCCGATTCCCGCCCCCTTCTCGACCCGGATCTGCGCCGGGATGCGCTCCTTGAGCGCCTCCACATGGCTGATGATGCCGATCATCTTGCCGCTGGCGTTCAGCGTATCGAGCGCCGTCAGCGCAACCTCCAAGGTGTCGCCGTCCAGGGTGCCAAAGCCTTCGTCGAGGAACAGCGAATCGATCGAGGTCTTGCTGCTGACCAGGTCCGACAAGGCCAGCGCCAGTGCCAGGCTGACCAAAAAGGCCTCGCCCCCCGACAAGGTGCGGGTGTCGCGGGCGACATCGCCTTGCCAGCTGTCGACGATATCGAGCTCCAGCTCGCCAGTGGTCTTGCGCTGCAGCAGGTAGCGGCCATGCAGCCTGGCCAGATGGCCGTTGGCCAAGGCCAGCAAATGGTCCAGGGTCAGGCCCTGGGCAAACTTGCGGAACTTGTCGCCCTTGGCCGATCCGATCAGGCCATCGAGCCGCTGCCACAGCACGCTGTCGCGCTCCTGCGCCGCAATCTGCGCCAGCAAGGCCTGCTGACCCGCGCGGCGCTGCTCGTCATCGGCCAGGCGCGCGCGCTGGGCGCCCATGCGCTCTGCCGTCTGGTTGCGCTCGTCCTCCAAAGCCTGCAGCTGCGCATTCAGCGCCTCGGGTGCCTCCTCCGTCAAGGCCTGGGCCTGCAGTTGCTGGTGCTGCTGCACTGCTTCCTCGGCCACCGTGCTGGCGCGCTGCAAAGCCAACTGCAGGCCATCGCGCTGCTGGCTGAGCCGCTCCAGCGCGTCCGCTGGCAGCAGCGCATGCGTAAAGGCCTGCGCATCGGCAAAGGGGCTGGCCTGCAAGCCCTGCTCCCACGCAGACTGGGCCTGCTCCTGGGCCCACTGCCGCTCGGCCAATTGCTGGCCCGCTTGCTGGGCCTGGCCTTGCAGGCTGGCGAGTTCTTGGCGGGTGTCCTCCAGCAGCGCAGCGCATTCCGCCAAGGTGGCGGGCAGTGCCAGGGTCGCTGCACTGGTTTGTGCGGGTGCCGGAGCCGGCAGTTGCGCCAGGCGCTGCTGCCATTGCAGCGCCTCTTGCGCGCACTGCTGGGCCTGCTGCTGCTGCAGTGCCAGTTGCTGGGCAGTGGTTTGCAGCTGCGCGCTGTGCTGCTGCCACTGCTGCCATTCCTGCTGGCGGGCCTGCAGCCAGGTATCGTGGTCATCGGCGGGCGGCATCGCCAGACCCAGCGGGGCCAGGCTGGATTGCAAGGCGGCCTCGGCCGCGTCTGCCTGGGCCTGCAGCGCTTGCACGGCCTGCACCAGGCGTTGCTGCAGGCTGCTGTTGTCATGCAGGGCTTGCTGCAGGCGCGCTTGCGCATGCTGGGCGAGCTGCAGGGTCTGGGCTGCTGCATGCGCGGCATCCTTGGCGGCTTGCAGCGCTTGCTCAGCGGCCTCGGCTGCCGCCAGGGCCTGTTGCAACTGCGCCGCTTGCGCGGCGCTGGCTTGCTGGGCCTCGGCCAATGTGCGCGGCTGCTGCCAGGCAGATGCGGCGACGGGTTGGGCCATGGCTGCGCAGAGTGTTTCCCATCGCTGTTGCCAGGCGTCCAGCCGCTGCTCGGCGGCTGTTAACTGGGCTTGCAGGCTGGTCTGCTGGCTCAGGGCCGCGGCATGGGCGGCGCCCAGCTGCTCGCCCTGCTGCTGCAGCGCGTCGAGCTCGGCCTGGGCCACTTGCAGCGCGGCGGCGGTGGCGGTCACATCCAGCGCGGCATAGGCGGCAATGGCAGGGTGCTCCTGCGAACCACAAAGGGGGCAGGCCTCGCCGGGCTGCAGCGCGTGGCGGTGCGCTTCCAGGCTTTGGATGCGCTCTTCCTGCGCCAGCAGGCGCTGTTTGTCGGCCACGCGCTCTTTCTGGGCCTTGTACTGGCTGCGCAGTGCGGCCAGTGTGGCCTGCTGCTGGGCCAGCGGTGCGGTGCAGGCCTGCAAGGCGGCGCCCAGTTGCTGCGCATCGCGCGCCAGCGGTTGGCGCTGCTCGGCATGCTGCAGCAGTTGCTGCCAGGCTTGCTCGTGCTGCTGCGCCGTCTGCCAGTGGGCGCGCAACTGGCCCAGACTGCCGCCGTGCGGGGCCAGTCGGGTGTGCTGCGCATGCTGCAGCTCGCGCGCCGCAGCATCGGCCTGCTGCTGCACCGCTTGGGCTTGCTGCAGTTTTCTGGCCTGTGCCGCCATCTGTTGCTGTAACGACTGGCCCTGTTGTTGGGCCTGCTGCAACGCGGCCTGCTCTTGGGCCAACTGCCGCTGTTGCTGTTGGCGCTGCGCCAGTTGCTCGCGCCAGCCGCTCAGCTGGTCGCCCAGCGTGGCATGGGCTGGGTGCTGCTGCAGCCAGTGCTGCAGATCGCTGTGCTGGGTCTGCAACCGCTGCAGCGCCTGCTCGGCCTGCTGCTGGGCCTGCTGCGCCAGCGCGCTGGCATGCTGCTGCAGCTGCCATTGCTGGCGCTGGGCATCTGCCAGGCGGCCCTGCAACTGGGTCTGCTGGGCCTGGCTTGCTGCAGCGGCCGCTTGCGCCTGCTGCCAGCCTGTATGCAAGGGGGCAATCGCCTGTGCCGGGCCATGGGCCTGCAGGCGCTGCAGATCGGGGGCGGCCGCCTGCAGCGCTTGCTGGGCCTGCTGCAGGCGCTCTTGCGCCAGCTGCTGCGTTTGCGCGGCTTGCGCAGTTTGCTGCTGCCAGTGCTGGAGGGTTTGCAGCGCGGCATGGCGCGTCTGCAAGGCAGCCAATGTGGTTTGCAGTTGCTGGGCCTCGGTCTGCAGATGATCACGCTCGGCCTCGGGCAGCAGCTGCATGCCGCCCGCCTGCGCCTGGTCGCGCTCCAGCGCCTGGCGGGCATCGCGGGCGCGCTCAAACACGGCTTGCGATATCTGGCTGTAGATGTCAGTGCCGGTCAGCTCTTCGAGCAGCTCGGCGCGTTCATTGGCACTGGCTTGCAAAAACGCCGCAAACCCGCCCTGGGCCAGCAGCATCGATTTGGTAAAGCGCTGAAAATCCAGCCCAGTGATCTCGGCCATCTGGCGCAGTTTGTCGCTGCTGTGGATGCTGAGGATTTCTCCATCGGCCACGCGCGCCAGTTCCACCTTGGGGCCTTGCAGCGCGCCGCTGGCCTTGTCGCGGGCGCGGCGCTGGCTCCAGAAGGCACGGTAGAGGATGCCCTTGACCTCGAACTCCACCTCGGCCATGCAATCTGCGGTGTGACGCGTCATCAGGTCGTTGCTGCTGGCGCTGAGGGTGGCCAGCCGGGGTGTCTGGTGGTAGAGCGCCAGGCAAATCGCATCGAGCAAGGTCGATTTGCCCGCGCCCGTGGGGCCGGTGATCGCAAACAGGCTGTTGTCGGCAAAGGGCGCGGCTGTGAAATCGATGCGCCACTCGCCTTTGAGCGAGTTCAGGTTCTTGAGCCGCAGGCTGCGTATCTTCATGGCGCCTCCCCGCTGGGGTTGGCCAGCGACTGCAGCACGCTCTGGTAGCGCGCGGTCAGTGCCTGCTGCAGCTCGGCGTCGATGGTCTCCAGCGCCAGGCGGCGCTCAAACACCTGGGCCGGTGTCAGCGCATCCAGCGCCTCGACGGCCGGGCCGCTCCACTGCGCAGCCGCCCGCCCGCGCAGCCGTTTGACCCGCAGCAGCTGCAGCGGCAAGCCTTCTGCCAGGGCCTGCACGCGCAGCGGCAGGTCGGCCAGGTAGTCGTCTTCTTCGATGCTGATATCCAGCCAGACCTTTTTGTCGGCCTGGGCCAGCGCACCGGCCTGCTGCAGCGCGGCCGGCAATGCGGCGAGGCTGCTGCGCAGCGCCGCCATGGGCTGGAAGACCGGCACCGGCAAGGCGGTGACCGCCTGCAAGCTCGACTCTCCCAGGTCAACCAGCAACATCTGTTTGGTCTGGCGCGCCTCGTCAAAGCCCAGCGCGATCGGCGAGCCGCTGTAGCGGATGTGCTCAAGTCCGCCCACCTTTTGCGGCTGGTGGATATGGCCCAGTGCGATGTAGTCCACAGGGGGAAAGGCCTGGGTCGGGAACGCCTCCAACGTGCCGACATAGATCTCGCGCACCGATTCGCTGCTGCTGGCGCCCACGGTGGTGAGGTGGCCGGTGGCGATGATGGGCAACTGCCGCCCCAGGCGGGTCTGCAGCGCAGCCCGCTGCTGCAGTGCTACGTCGTACACCTGCTGGTAGGTCGCCTGGATGGCCTGCTGCAAGGCCAGCTGCTTGTCTTGCGCGCTTTGCTCGGCCTGGCTTTGCAGCACATCGCGGGGACGGATAAAGGGCAGCGCGCAGACAATGCAGCCAGGCGAGCCATCGCGCAGCGGCAGGATGCGCACATGCTGCGCGGGCGCGCCGGTCGCGGCAATCACCTGGGTGCCCAGGTGCTGCAGCAGGCCCTGGCTCTCTTCCAGCACCGCAACCGAATCATGGTTGCCACCCAGCACCAGCAGCGCCACACCGGCCTGGTGCAGGCGGGCAATCAGGCGGTTGTAGAGCTCGCGCGCGTAGCTGGGGGGCGCGCCGGTGTCAAAAATATCGCCGGCGATCAGCACCGCATCGGCGGCTTGCGCCGCCACCTGTTCCAGCAGCCAGTCGATCAGCGCGCTGTGCTCTGTCTGGCGGCTTTGGCCCATGAAATGCTGGCCCAGGTGCCAGTCCGAGGTGTGAATGATGCGCATGGTCGGGGGAGGGGGATGGAGAGATCGCGGGAACCCTGTCGATGGTAGTCGCTGGGCGCAGCGCCGGTCAAAGAAAAAGACCTCGCCAAGGCTTGGCGCCCTGGCGAGGTCTGGCAGCCGACAAGGCGGTTCTTACTGCGGGGGGCCCAGCGCCTTGCGCGCCGCAGCGCGGTTGTAGGCAAAGCCAAACACCACCAGCGCCAGCACGATGGCCTGGGCCAGCAGGGTCTCCAGCGTAGGGAACATGCCCAGCAGCTCGATGCGCGGCGCGGCCAGCGGCGTGGCGCTGACCCAGCCAGCCTCTTGCAGCGAGGACACGCCCTTGCCTACCAGCACGACAGCCAGCACAGCCACCAGGATCGACGTCGCCGAGAAGAAGCGGCCCACGGGCATGCGGGCACTGGTGCGCAGCAGCACAAAGGCAATCACTGCCAGGATCGCCACCGCAGCCAGGCCGCCGCCCAGCAACGCGCCATGGTGGCCGTCCGAGGCCAGGGCCGAGAAGAACAGCACGGTCTCGAACACTTCGCGGTAGACGGAGACAAAGGCCAGCGCAAACAGGCCCCACATGGAGCCCTGGCCCATGCTGGCCGAGAGCTTCTCGCTCAAATAACTTTGCCAGCGGCCGGCGCTGCTCTTGCTGTGCATCCACAGGCCCACACTCAGCAGCACCAGCGCGGCCACCACCGAGCCCAGGCCCTCGGTCACCTCGCGGCTGGCGCCGCTGATCTCGACCAGATAGGTCGCAGCCGCCCAGGTCAGGCCGCCGGCGACCAGGGCCGAGCTCCAGCCCGCATGCACATAGCGCAGTGCATCCTGGCGGCCGGCCTTGCGCAGCAGCGCGACCATGCCGATGACGATCAGCAAGGCCTCCAGCCCTTCGCGCAGCAAGATGGTGAGCGCGCCGACAAAGGTGGCGGTAGCGTCCGAGGCGCCCGCATTCAACTCGGCCTCGACCTGGCCAAACATCGCCTGCAGCTGCTGGGCGGCGGCCTCGGCTTCTTGCAGCGTGCCGCTGGCCACCGTGGCGCGGTACTGCACCATGGCCGATTCAACCTGGGTCATCAAGGCCTTGTTGCGCGCAGCAATCGTCGGCTCCAGCGGCTCAAAGCCATCGAGGTAGGCGGACAGGGCCAGCTTCATCGCCTGGTTGCGGTCGCCCGCCTGGAGCGCGGCCAGGCTTTGCGCCAGGCGCTGGCGTGACAGGGCCACGCCACTGGCCTTGCCTTCGCTGACGACCTCGGGGTGGGCGCGCAGATAGGCCAGCACCGCGCGGGCCTGCTCGATCGGCATAGCCGGGGTCAGGCTTTGCGCGGTGGTGGTGCTGAGCGCGGCCAGGTCGCCAAAGCGTGCACGCAAGCCGGCATCGCTCTGCCACAGCGCCTTGCCGGTAGCGCGCAGCTCGTCGTTGTACGACAGGCCGCCGACAAAATAGGCCAGCGCCCAGCGGTCGTCTTCGGGCAGCGCGCCAAAGGACACCATCGAGGTGCCCTCCACCCCTTGCGAGGTCACTTGGTACAAGGCCATCAGGCTGCGCGCATTGGCGCGCTGCGCATCGCTAAAGGCAATGGGCTGCGGATCCAGCCCTTGCGCGGCTGGGCCATCGCCACCGCCGGTAGCGCCATGGCAGCTGGCACAGATTTGTTGAAAGAGTTGAGAGCCTTTTGTTATATCGGGGGCCTTGGCAGGCGCGACCGGCATCGGGTAGGCCGCCACCAGCAACTGGGCTGCCTGGTGAGCCAGCTGGGCGACTTCATCGGCTGTGGCCTTGGCCTGCACCGCTGCGCGCAGTTGGGTCACCAAGCTCACCACCTTGGCCTTGTCGGCATGGGCGGGCAGGGCCTGGGCCTGCTGCAAGGCGTTGGCGCTGAAGTCCAGCATTTCGGCGTACTCGCCTTCGCTGGCGATCTGGCCATTTTCGACGGCGCCGCCGTAGTCTACGGCGACATAGTCCAGCAGCTGCCAGAGCTGGCGCGCGTCTGTGGCTTGCGTGGCAGCAGCAGTGTTGGATGCGGTGGTGGAGGGTGCCGCAGCGGGCGCTTGGGCCAGGGCAGGGCCGCTGAGCAAACCGGCCAAACCGGCCAAACCGGCCACGAGGGCCAGTGTCCAGCTGAATGTGGAGCGCATGGAGTGTTATGAATAAGAATTATTCGCGCCATTTTAAGCTTGTTTACATTCTGTACTGGCCCAGTCGACCAGCGTGAGAGAAGCGCCAATTCACATCATTGAGCCCATTTTTCGACCCTGATGGGGCGGCGTTGGAAACGCAATTGGTAACCATTTCTGCATGCCAGATCGCTACACTGCGGCCACGCGCTTGTGCTCATAGGGAGGGCAAGGCGTTGCACGCCGCAAGCCCTGTGCCGTGCCGCAACGAGGAGAAAAAATGGAAAAACTAACAGGATTCGCCGTAGCCGCCGTGGTCGCATGTGCCGGTTTGATGGGTTGCAGCAAGAAGGAAGAGACGCCCAGCAGCCCACCGGCCGCCGCCGCGCCGGCCCCTGCGCCCGCAGCAGCACCGGCCCCCGCGCCAGCGCCCGCCGCTGCCGCACAAAAAGTGCAGCCCGGCAAGTGGCAGGCGGTCACCGAGATGAGCGGCCCCATGGGCCAGCAGGCACTGGCCGGCATGGAGCAGGCCTTCAAGACCATGACACCCGAGCAGAAGAAGGCCGCCAACCTGGATAACGCCAAGGTCGAAGGCGGCAAGCTCATCCAAGAGATGTGCATCACCCCCGAGATGGCCGGCAAGACCTTGCAGTCGCTGGCCGATTCGCAGCTCAAGAACATGCCTGGCTGCAGCCCGGCTGACGTCAAGACCGATGGCAACAAGGAATCGATGCGCTTCACCTGCGGCGAAGGCAAGATGAGCATGAACCTCGAAGCCGTCTACGTCTCGCCCACCGAGAACACCGTCACCAGCACCATGGACATGGCCGGCCAGGGCATGACCACCACGGTGACCAGCAAGCGCGTGGGCGACTGCTGATAGGAAGCTCGCGCGCCGCTGCTTGGGCGGTGGCCTGGGGCTTTTGAATGCAAAAACGCAGCCTGGGTGGCTGCGTTTTACTAGCGGGGCGCGCTTTACCCGCAGTCTTCTTAGCTCTTGCGATGCAATTTGCGCATGCCCAACATGCCAGCCAGCAAGCTTAGAAGCAAGAGAGCCGCATGGTGAAGCGAGGGCACTGGCGTTGGAGCCGCAGCAGCAGCGCTAACGTAGACGACTTGGCCCATTTCCGCACCAGCATAGCTTTCGTTTCCGGCTTGCGTCGCCATGATGGTGCAAGTGCCTGGAGCGCTAAAGCTCACGACTCCCCCACTGATGGAGCACACATCGGCAGAAGCCTTGGCTGTAGTCGAAGCACTCACTGCTTGCGGGACGCCAGAGACAGAGAACACGACTGGATTCCCCGATGCACCGCCGGTAGCAGCAGGTGTATAGGTATCTCCCACCTTGGCATTGGCTGGTGCGACCGATGTGAAGGACAGGCTTTGAGCAAGCTTGCCTACCTCGATTGTCTGCTGAACCTGAGTGGCTGCCTCGTAATCTGGATTTCCAGCTTGATTTGCGTTGATTACGCATGTCCCGGCCGCAGAAAATGTCACCGTGCCATTGGCTATAGAGCAGATTGCTGCACTACCAGAATCCACCACGAGGGTGACATCTTCTCCAGATGCACCACCCGTCGCAGTTGCCGCGTAGGTATCTCCAATGCTGGCTCCGCTGGGCGGCACCGACGTAAAGGTGATGGACTGCGTGTCTTTGGAAATACTCAATGCTTGCGTTGCCGAGGCTTCTTGGAAACCGGGCAACGGGATTTCCAGGCCTGCTTGGGTAGCGGTGATCGTGCAGTTGTTGGTGCCTGCATGCACCCCCGTCACTGCACCGCTCGATGTGACTGTGCAGTCTGTTGAAGCGGTCGAATAGACAATGGCATTACCCGAGTTAGGCTCGGCGCTGGTTGCTACAACATTGGCTGTTGAATTGACTGACACCGCAGGTGCAGCGCTGAACGTCAGCACTTGGGGCGTTCTAAATGCGGCGTTGTAAATGTCAGTCACCTCACCAGAGGTCAGCGCGCGCGAGTAGATACGCACATCCCCCAGTTTTCCTCCTGCATTCAACCCAACGTTTGAGCTATAGCCCATGACCTTGAACGGACCTGTGCCGGAGACGGTGATGGGTTCCGGCTGCGCGACAGTGTTTACAAGAACTCCATTGAGATAGGCGGAGATATTTTGTGCCGCGCTGTCATACACAAAGGTATTCAGTGTCGTACCCTGTACAGCGCCACCTTCTAGGAGGACGTCAGTGAAGGGGCCTCGCAGGATCCAATTGTTGGGTCCGGCAACGCCATTGGTGAAAATGCGGAAACTCCCTGCGCTGATGTCCCCCATGATGTAGAACAGCGTGGATGAAGGCGCAATTTCGCTGCTGAAATACGAGATGGACCAGGACCCATTCAGACTGGTAGTCCATGCTGTGTTGACATAGTCCGAGGAGGATGAATTCCCTGATCCCCGCGCCGCGCTGAGGTTGGTTCCGTCAATGTGTGCGCCTTGAGAAAGTGCGCCGTTCAGCACCGCCGTTGCCGTGTTGGCGGGCGGATTTGACGCGCGGTTGGTTACGGATGTTCCCGCTTCGTCAAACCGGTAGTGGATGATGTCAGGTGTAGGCGCGGGTGCTGCTAGCGCAGGCAGCGCCAGCAGCGCAGTTATGCATGCCGAACCAAGGATTCGTATGGAGCCGAACCGCAGTGGAGCGTTTTCCACAGTGCGCGTCGATGGAGGGAGGCAAGGTTGATACATGAGTGGTGCGTTCCAAAAGTATCTCGCGCTTTCCGGGAGGACACACCATGGGGATCATGAAGTGAGGTCGGCATGAGTGCTCGACATCATATAACAATTAATAACAATTTGAATCTATATGAAACATTCTTGCATATGAAATGCTGTGGGTTGCTGCTAACTGCAGACTACCTTCGCTAACAAGCGGTCCCGTTTAACCGGGCCAGACATGGCTATTGCTCCACTCGGATAACATGGCCCTGGTCCACTCCCAAAGACTGTGCTTTCTCAAGCAGCGCTTGCCGCTGAGTCTCCGGAATGGTCTTGCTGCGAGACAGAATCCACATGTAGTCCAGGCTGCTGCCAATGACCAAGGCGGTGTGGTACTGCTCATCGAGGCTGACCACGTTGTAGCCGCCGTAGAAGGGGCCGAAGAACGAGACCTTCAACGCAGCCTTATCGGCTTGTCCGAGGAAGCGTGCCTTGCCTTGCGCTTCACGCCACTGTTGCTTGGCGGGGTCATAGCCGCGGTTCACGACGGTCACGCTGCCATCGGCATTCAAGCTGTAGCTGGCCGTCACCTGGGTCAGGCCTTTTTCAAAACGGTGGTCGATGCGTGCCAGCTCATACCAGGTGCCCATGTACTTGCTGGCGTCAAAGCCGCTGACGGGTTGCACCCCTTGGGGGACAGAGACGGCGCAACCGGGCAGGGCGACTGCAGCACCGGTGATCGCGAGCGCCATGGCGGTGGCGCGCAAGAGAGCGCTTGTGGAGATAGGCATAGGATGTTTCCTTTTGATTTTGGGCAGGGCCTCAAGTGGGAAAGGCGGATGAACAGGCTTGGGTACAGACTGGCTCATCATTGGGCTACTGGCGATAAGCACACATGCCGTGCCGCTGTCGTCCCAACCCCCGCATCAGGCCTTGGTAATCCGCCGCACGCTGGCAAAGTACCAGCGGTCGGGCAGGCAGCGCAGCAGGCGCATCCAGCGGGTAAAGCGGCGGGGGAAGTTCATCTCGAACTGTCCGCGCGCCCAGCCCTGCAAGATATGCTGCGCTGCTTCTGCGGGGCTGATCAGCGCGGGCATCTTGAAATGGTTCTGGGCGGTCAGAGGCGTCTCGACAAAGCCGGGGTTGATGATGGATACGCCCAGCCCTTGGGGGTGCAGATCCAGGTAGAGGTTTTCAGCCAGGTTGTTGAGCGCGGCCTTGGTGGGGCCGTAGGCGAGCGACATGGGAAGCCCCCGGTAGCCGGCAACGCTGCCGACCAGCGCGATATGGCCCCGGCCTGCCTGCAGCAGCATCGGGAGGATGGCATCCAGCACATGCAGCACGCCGACATAGTTGACGGCCAGGTGTTTCTGCATCTCGGGCAGGTCAAAGGCGGTAGCGCGCAGCGGCCGGTAGTGGCCGGCGCAGTACAGCACCAGGTCGGGCGCAGCACCCAGGGCGCTATGCACCGCTTGTGCGGCAGCCGCCACGGTGCCTGGCTCGCTCACATCCAGCGCTAGTGCCAGGCAGCCGGGGCGGCTGCCTGCAAAGGCCTGCAGCGCAGCAAGGTCCCGGGCCGATACGATAACGTGCGCGCCCTGGGCCTGCAGCGCTTCAGCCGTGGCCCGGCCAATGCCCGACGATGCGCCAATGATCCAGACGGACCGGCCCTGCCAGTCGCGCATCGGCGGATTGAGCTTGGCTTGCAGCAGCGGCATCACTGCGTCCCCTTGATAAAGGAGATGGTCAGATCGCCCAGGTGGATGCCGAACTTGCTCATCGCCGTGCGGTTGAGCATGGTGCGCCCGTCCATCAGGTACATCCAGTCGTCCATCCGCACATTCCAGACCCGGCCGTTCACCGGCAAGGCCAGCACATAGTTCCAATGCAGCGCGTTGCCGGCGGCCTGGCCGGTGGCGGGGCCGACGACATCCCCCGCCTGGCCGCTATAGCGGCCATCACCCAGGTACTGGATGTGCCAGGTGCGCTCCTGCGTGGTGCCATCGCTGTAGACAAAGTGCTCTTCCAGCACGCCCTCATTGCCCGTCCACTTGCCGGTCATCTGCACGGTAAAGCGCTTGACCACCTTGCCCTGGCGGTCAGTGAACATGCCGTGCGCCGTGAGCGGGCCGTTGAAGTACTCGCGCAGGTCCAAGGCCGGGCGCTCCTGGGCATAGTCCTCGACCGAGGGGCTGGCGCAGGCGCTCAGCAGCGCCAGCGTGCCGACCAGGGCCAGACCGATTCCGGCGCGGCGCAGCGTGATGAGGCGGTGGGTGCTTGGCGTGGATGTCATCGTTACCTCCAGGAGGGTTGCAGGCGCTCGGCGCGCCAGAGAGCGGCCAGGGCCAACAGCTTGAGCAGGCAGGGCAGGCCGCCATAGGCCCAGGCCAGCGCCTTCAGACCGGCAGGGGCGGTGCTGCCGCTGTGGTAGCCGGCAACGGCGAGCAGCGGCAGGCAGAGCCCGGCGGCGAGGGCCAGGTTGAGTTTGGTGGCACAGGCCCACCAGCCCAGGTAGCGCCCGTCGCCCGATCCGCCATGGCCCGATTCGTGGATCACCCCCGTGAGCAGCGCGCCAGGCACTGCCAGGTCGGCGCCCAGCGCCAGGCCGCTGGCGATGCAGATGGCCACAAAAGCCCAGGCATCCCCCGGGCCCAGCAAGGAGGCCGAGAAAAAGGCAATGACGCTGGCGAGCATGCCGGCGCGCCAGCTGGGCGCCAGGCCCCAGCGGGCAACGGCTCTGACCCACAGCGGCAGGCCAAGGGCTGCAGCGGCAAAGTAGCACAGCAAAAACAGCGGCAGCAGCGCGGGCGCCTGGAGCCGGTCCACGACAAAGAAGGGCAGGAGCGTGGCGGGTATGGCCGCCGCAATGCCGTTGAGCATGAAGACCGACAGCAACCGGCGAAAAGCGGCATCACGCCAGGGTGAGGCCTGGGGCCGGCCACTGCGCTGCGCGGCCCCTGCGCTGGCATGTGCTGCGTCCACGCGCGGATCGCGCAGCCGGTACAAGCCCAGCAAACCCAGGCCCAGCGCGGCCAGCAGCACCGCACTGGTTGCATCCATGCCCAACAGGCTGGGCAAGACGCTGGCGGTGAGCACGCCGACCAAGGTGGCGCCCTCGCGCCAGGCCGTTACCTGCGTGCGCCAGGCCGCCTGGCCGCCCCAGCGGGTGCCCCAGGTCTGGTGCAGGATGGCGACCGCGCTATAGGCCAAGGTGCTCAGCAGCAGGCAGCCGGCGAGCCAGCCCAGCATCTGGAACGGGTTGCTGCTGGGCGGGTGCCAGAGCGCATAAAACCCCAGGGCCATGGCCAGGCTGCCCAGCGCCGCAGCCAGCCAGGCGGCACGCCGCCCGCGCCGCAGCAAGCGATCCGCCAGGCGGCCCAGTGCCGGGTCCAGCAGCGCATCAAAGGTCCGGGTGGCGAGCAGCACAGCCCCCAAACCGGCCAGCGGTGCGCCGGCCACCGCCGCATAGTAATGCGGCAGGGTCACATACAAGGGCAGCGATACAAAGGCCAGCGGTGCAGCGAGCGCGCCATAGGCCAGCCCCGTGCGCCAGGAAAGCGCTTGCTGAACCGGGATGGCGTTCATGGCGGACAGCCCTCAGCCCTGGCCCAGCAGCGCAGCGCGCAGCGCCGGTGCGCTGGTTTGCTCCGACAGCCAGATGCCAAAGAACAGGCGCGCGTACAGCGCGTCGTCAATGGTGGCAGTCTCACGCCCGTTGTGCAGAAAAACGACCTTGCCTGTTCCGTCGTTCAAACCCAGCAGGCGATCCTGCGCCACCACATCGGGAAAGGCCTGCTTCATCATGCGCAGCCACTGGCGGCCCTGGTCTTCGGAGAAGGGCGCCACCCGGCGCATCTCGGCGATGGAGCGCTCCGCAATGGCCTCGCCCTCGAGCTTGCGGTCATAGATCAGCTCCAGCGCAAAGGGCTGGCGCGCATAGTCCTGTGGGTTGAAGCCGGCAGCGGCCCACAGGCGCGCCTCATACACCCGCAGCCCAAAAAACCGCAGCACACCGGTACCTACCAGGCGGGCGCCTGGCAAGGCCGTGCCCAGTTCAGCAGGAGGGGCAGGGGAGGCAGGCGTGGCTGCGAGGAGGTCGTGGGTCATGGCAGTCATGGAGAGAGCAAGAAGGCGGGCGCCCCAGCCCAGGGCTTGGCGTCGGCAGAGTTCAGGCATGGTCGGGCCTGCGCAATGTGAACTGGACCACATCGGTGTTGCCCATGTCGAACGAGGCCTCGCAGTAGGCGAGGTAGAAGCGCCAGATGCGCACAAAACGTTCATCAAAGCCCTGCGCGCGGATGGTATCGAGCTGCTGCTCAAAGGCCTGGCGCCAGCGCCGCAGCGTCTCGGCATAGTCGCTGCCAAAGTGCAGCTTCTTCTCTACGGTCAAGCCGGCCCGGCGCGCTTCGCGCTCAAAGGCCTGGACGCTGGGCAGCAGGCCGCCGGGGAAGATGTACTGCTGGATGAAATCGGTCGAGCGCAGGTAGCGCGCAAACAGGTCATCGCGCAAGGTGATGGATTGCACGCAGGCATAGCCACCGGGCTTGAGGCACTGGCGCAGCGACTGGAAATAGCTGCGCCAGTACTCCTGGCCGACCGCTTCAAACATCTCGATGGACACGATGGCATCAAAGGGCTGCGACTGGTGCTGGGCGGCCAGATCGCGGTAGTCCTGGTAGCGCAGATCGACCTGGGCTTGCAGGCCCGCTTGCGCAATGCGCTCCAGACCCCATTGGCGCTGTTCGCGCGACAAGGTCACCCCGGTCACCTGGGCACCAAACTCGGTGGCCGCCGTCTGGGCCAGTGCACCCCAGCCGCAACCAATCTCCAGCAGGCGCTGGCCGGGTTGCAGCCCGGTTTCTTGCAAGGCCCGGCGCATCTTGGCCTGCTGGGCCTGCAGCAGATCGGCCTGGGCCAGCGCAGCGCCGCTGCGCCCCTCGAACCAGGCGGCGCTGTAGTTCATGCTTGGGTCGAGAAAGAGGCGGTAAAAGTCATTGCCCAGGTCGTAGTGCGCATGGATATTGCGGGCGCTTCCCGAGCGGGTGTTGCGGTTGAGCAGGTGGCGCAGGCGAAAACCCAGCCGGCCCCACCAGTGGCCGTACACCAGCTGCTCCATGTGGTCGCGATTGGCGATGCAAAGACGCAGCAGCGCGCTCAGGTCGGGGCTGTCCCACTGGCCGTTGATATAGCCTTCGGCCAGGCCGATATCGCCCGAGCGCTGCACGCGCTCCAGCGCCTCCCAATCCTGGATGGCACAGCGCGCATCGGCCTGCGCTGCGGGCTGTTGGCTGAAGTGCCGCAGTTGCCCATCGGGCAGCTGCAGGTCCAGCTGGCCGCGGGGCAGGTGCTCCAGCAGCTGCAGTACCTGGCGCGCGCTGCGGGGGATGGAGCGTCCGGCTTGGGCGGACGGGCTCGGCAGGGAGGCGGTAGTGGAGTTCATCGTGTGACGAAGCGCTTGGGCTCGGAGGGTTTGCGGTGGAAAGGCAGGCGTTTGAGCCAGAGGCGCAGTGCCTGCCAGTGGATGCGCAGCACGACGCCCCAGGTCATCAAGGGCATGGCCCAGAATGCGCGCCGCACGGTGGCACGGGTCAAGGGCTGCAGCCTGCCTGCGACGCCGGTGCGCAGCAGCGCGCCGGCCTCGTCATGCAAGTCGACCTGCACCAGGTTGCGGCTGTCGCTGCGCACAAAGCGGAAGCGGTATGCGCCCTGCACCGTGCAAAACGGCGACACATGGAAGCATTTGGCCGCGAGCTGCTCCGTGCCCCAGGCCAGATCGGGCCCGGCCAGCAAGTAGGCATGGCGCTCGCCAAAGGTGTTGTTGACCTCGGCCAGCACCGCCGCCAGCGAGTCATCTGCCCGGTGCGCATACCAGAAGCTGACCGGCTTGAAGGCATAGCCCAGCACACGCGGGAAGGTGTGCAGCCAGACCTCGCCGGCCGCGTCGTCGATGCCCTCTTGCTGCAGCAGCTGGTCAAACCAGGCCAGGCAGTCGGCGCTGCCATCGCCATGGTCGCGGTCATAAAAGCTGATCAGGCCGCGCCGGTTGCGGCGCAGTACCGCATCGGGCTGGTCGCGCAAGCTGCGCAGGGGCAGCAGCAAGAAATACCCGGGGTAGCGGAAGGCATGCACCACCGGGCGCAGGCGCTGGTGCCAGATGTGGCCAAAGCCGATCAGCGAACGGTTGCTCATGCGGCCTCCTCCAGCGCCGGCGCCTGCGCGGGTGGCGCTGCGCCGGCCAGCGACTGGCACAGGCTTTGGGCCGCCGCCAGGCCGGACCGCAGCCCGTCTTCGTGGAAGCCATAGCCGCACCAGGCGCCGCAAAACCAGGTGCGCAGCTGGCCCTGCAGCTGGGGCAGCTGGCGCTGGGCGTCGATGGCTGCCTGGTCAAACACCGGGTGGCTGTACTGGATGCGGGCATGTACCTTGTCCGCAGAAATAGGGCGCGCTGGGTTGAGCGACACCACTACCGGCTGCTGCCAGGGCAGGGGCTGGAGCCGGTTGATCAGGTAGTGCAGGCAGACGCCCGCTTGCTCGGCGCTGGATGCGGCGGCGCGCTCGTAGTTCCAGGCCGCCCAGGCCGCCTGGCGCTGGGGCAGCACGGCGCTGTCGGTGTGCAGGACCGCCTCGTTGGGCTGGTAACGGATGCTGCCCAGCACCGCGCGTTCGGCGGCCGTGGCGCCATTGCCCAACAGCTGCAAGGCCTGGTCGCTGTGGCAGGCCAGAACCACGGCATCAAACCATTCGGCGCCCTGTGCCATCTGCACCATGACGCCCTGCGGGTGGCGCTGCAGGCCGAGCACCGGCGTGTTCAGGCGCGCCTCGTGGCGACCATCCTGTGTCAAACGGGCCAGCAGGCGGCGCACATACTGGCGTGAGCCGCCGCGCACGCTGTACCACTGGGGCCGGTCGCGCACCTGGATCAGGCCGTGGTTGTGGCAGAAGCGAATCATCGTGGCGATGGGAAAGTGCAGCATCTGGTCCGTGGGGCAGGACCAGATGCAGCCCAGCATCGGCAGCAGGTAGTCGCTGCGGAACGCGGCGGAGAATTGGTGCTGGTCCAGGAATGCAGCGATCGAGGCTGTCATCTCGGCCTCGGCCTGGCGCTCTGCGATCTCGGTGGTCAGGCGGTTGAAGCGGGCAATGTCTCGCAGCATGCCCCAAAAGCGCGGGCGCAGCAGGTTGCGTTTTTGGGCAAACACGCTGGCGAGGGAGCGGCCGCTCCATTCCAGCGCAGATGCCCCGTTGGCACCGGGCACCTGGACGGAGAACGACATCTCGGAGGCCACCGTATCGACGGCCAGGTCTTGGAAGAGCTGGGTCAGCAAGGGGTAGGTGCGGTGGTTGAACACCAGAAAGCCGGTATCGACGCCGTGCGTGATGCCATCCAGGCTCAGGTCCACCGTGTTGGCATGGCCGCCGAAATGGCTGCCCCCTTCCAGCAGGCAGACCCGGTGCGATGTCTGCGAACGGGCCAGGTGGGCGGCAGCAGCCAGCCCAGAAATCCCCGATCCAATGACAGCGATGCGTTGCATGAAAGGACCCCTTGTAGATGCCACAGCCAAACGTTTGAACCTTCTAGATCAATTGTTGAACTGATGAGTTCACACTATAAACCACAAATGTCAAAAATGCACCATTTAGTCTTCTTCATGACCTGCGACGTCATAAAATGGCGGCATGAATGCTCGGTCTGCCATCAAGGAACAAATACAGCGTGTGCGTGAAGAGGCCATCGTGACGGCGGTGAACCGCCTGCTCGCGACCAAGGGCTACGACGCGATGACCGTCGACGAGGTGGCGGCGGAGGCGGGCATGGCCAAGGCCAGTCTCTACAAGCTGTTCACGTCGAAGGAAGAATTGGCGGGTGCTGCGATGGTCGGGGTGCTGGACCGCGCCTTGGCCTTTGTCGATGGCTTGCGCAGCGCGGCCGATGCGGCGGCCGAAGCAGGCCAGCCGATCGCGGCGCTGGAGCAGTTGAAGGCGGTGGTGCGCTGGGCCATGCGCACCCAGCTGGAAGGGCAGATGCCGTCGCTGCCCGCGCAAAACTCCAACCTCAGCGCCTCGCTGCAGTCCAACGATGCCTATATGGACCGGCTGATTGCGCTGAGCAACCGGCTGAGCATCTGGATCACCGAGGCCCAGACCCGCGGCCAGCTGCCAGCGGGCTTGCCGGCCGAGCTGGTGCTCTACACCTTGTTTGCACGGGCCTGCGACCCGGTGCTGGGCCTGCTCAAGGAATCGGGCCAGTACAGCGATGACCAGATCATCGACTGGGTTACGGGCACCACCTTCTACGGTCTGGCCGGGCCGGCGGTGGCGCCTGGTGCGGCCCCTAGCGCTTGACCGAGGCGTTGCGCCGCAGCCAGCGCATCAACAGGCCAATTGCCGGTAATTTCTCGTACAGCTCTTCTGCCGCGTCCCAGTAGTCGCGGTGCTGGGCCACGCGCCCGTGGGAATCGATGCGCAGCAACGAGGCGCCGTAGATGCACTGGGGCGCTTGCGCGTTCCAGCTGCGAAAGCGAAAGCGAAACTCCCACTCCAGGGCTGCCCGATCGCCCTGCACCAGCTGCTGGGTGACGATGAAGCGCGGCTCCTGCAGGGTCTCAAACATATGCGCAAAAATGGCGCGGATATCCGCGACGCCGCGCACCTCGTTGAACGGGTCCTTGAAAAAGGCATCTGCAGCGTAGTAGTCGCCCAGCTGCGCGAGGTTCTCGGGCGCGAGCGATTCATAGAAGCCCACCAGCCGCTGCACCACGGCGGCGCTGACATCGGAATCGGAAGGCATCGCAGACATCGTGGCGCTCCTAAAGGGGACTAGCCCCGTGATTCTCGCTTGCCGCTGGCCTTGTTCCAGTAGCCAAACTCGTCCTCATGCACCTCATAGTCGAGCTCCTGCAGGCGCTCGTGCAGGCGGGCCTGGGCGTCGGCCACGCCCTGGTTGTAGAGGCTGGGGCCGATTTCCTTCAGGAAGAAGCCGAGCAGCGCGGCGGCGGTCATATTGCCGATGCGTTCGCCCTGGGTCTGCTCGAAGTAGCGTTCGATGGATTGGACGGCACGGTCGTGCACGTCCTTTTTGAGTTCAATAGCCATATGCAGATTTACAGAGGTCCATCGACCGGCTCGGCCAGGAAGCCGCCGCTCTGGTGGGCCCAGAGCTTGGCGTAGATGCCGCCTTGGGCGAGCAGCTGCTGGTGGCTGCCTTGCTCGATGATCTGGCCCTTGTCCATGACGATCAGGCGGTCCATCGCGGCGATGGTGGACAGGCGGTGCGCAATGGCGATGACGGTCTTGCCATGCATGAGGCTGTCCAGGCTCTCCTGGATGGCAGCCTCGACCTCGCTGTCGAGCGCGCTGGTGGCTTCGTCCAGCAGCAGGATGGGCGCGTCTTTGAGCATCACGCGGGCAATGGCCACGCGCTGGCGCTGGCCGCCCGAGAGCTTGACGCCGCGCTCGCCCACCTGGGCGTCGTAGCCGGTGCGGCCAAAGCGGTCGCTCAGCGTGGCGATAAAGTCGGATGCCTCGGCACGCTCGGTGGCGCGGCGCATGTCTTCTTCGCTGGCGTCGGGGCGGCCATACAGAATGTTGTCGCGCATCGAGCGGTGCAGCAAGGAGGTGTCTTGCGTCACCATGCCGATATTGCTGCGTAGGCTGTCTTGCGTGACCTTGGCAATGTCCTGGCCATCGATGCGGATCTGGCCACCGGCCAGGTCGTGGAAGCGCAGCAGCAGGTTGACCAGGGTCGACTTGCCGGCGCCCGAGCGGCCAATGAGGCCAATGCGCTCGCCGGGGTGGATGGTCAGGTTGAGCTGGTCGATGACCGGGCGGCCGGCATCCTTGTAGGCAAAGCTGACGTTGTCGAACTCGATGCGGCCTTGCTGCACCACCAGCGGCTTGGCACCGCTGGCATCGACGATGCTGCGCGGCTTGGTCAAGGTGTTGATGCCGTCCTGGATGGTGCCCACGTTCTCAAACAGGCCCGTCATCTGCCACATCACCCAGTGCGAATAGCCCATCAGGCGCAGGGCCATGGCGATCACGGCCGCCACCACACCGGCGCTGGCCTGGCCGTTCAACCACAGGTAGAGCGCGGTGCCCGAGGCGCCCAGCAGCAGCAGCGTGATCATCAGGTGGTTGGTGATCTCGAACAGGCTGACCAGGCGCATCTGTGCATGGCCGGTCTGCTTGAAGGCTTCCATCGCGCTGCGGGCGTAGTCGGCCTCGCGCTTGGTGTGGGCGAACAGCTTGACGGTGGCGATATTGGTATAGGCGTCGGTCACGCGGCCGGTCATCATCGAGCGCGCATCGGCCTGGGCCTTGCCGATCTTGCCCAGGCGCGGCACAAAGTAGAAGCAGGCGCCGATATAGGCGAGCAGCCACAGCAGGAAGGGCAGCATCAGCCGCCACTCAAAGCTGGCCGCCAGGATCAGGATGCCGATCATGTAGACGCTCACACCCACCAGCACATCGACGATCATGAACACCACTTCGCGCACGGACAGCGCCGTCTGCATGATCTTGGTCGTAATGCGGCCGGCAAACTCGTCGGCGTAGAAGGACATGCTCTGGCCCAGCATCAGGCGGTGGAACACCCAGCGCAGCCGCATCGGGAAGTTGATGGCCAGCACCTGGTGCATCACCTGGGTGTGCAGTGCCAGCAGCAGCACGCTGCCCAGCAAGATGCCGGCAATGCCCAGTGCCGTGCGGCCTTGCTCGGCCCAGAAGTTGTTGGGCGACATGGTCGCCAGCCAATCGACCACATGACCCATCACTGCAAACAGCATGGCCTCGTACATGGCCAGCAGCGCCGAGGTGGCCGTGAGCAGGCCGATCCAGCCCCGCATGCCCTGCGTACAGGCCCACATGAAAGCAAAAAACCCCTTGGGCGGAACCTGGGGCTCGGCGCTGGGATAGGGCGGCACCCGCCGCTCGAAAAACGAAAACATGCACTGATCTCCTGCAATGAGGCTGGGCCTTGGGTCTTGGAAAAGTTGCTTGGCCTGCCCCGGTGCTGCATGGTAAGCAGCTTAGAAACTGTTGATATTGACAGTGGTAACAACCCCGATCCGGCAAGTCTAGCGGCGGCTGCGACCCCCTTGGCGGGTGGCCAACATAGCCCTAGACGGGTGGGTGTCTTTGTGTCGGCGAATCGTCACCTGGGCGTCAATCTTGCAGCCTATGGGCTTGCAAAAAACCATAGGTGTGTTCACCAATGCGCAGCCTGCACACAGTTTCTAAGATAGCGGCTTTTGACACGAGGTGCTACTGATGCCACACAAATCGACAACAATGCTGCAGGTGTCCCAAGCGTCCCGCTGGCGGCTTCCCGCACTGAGTGCTGTGACCCTGGCGGTCACGCTGAGCCTGGGCGCTTGCGCCAGCGGCCCCCAAAACACCCAAGCCGCTGCGGCGGCCCCTGCCGTTGCCGCCGCACCTGCTGCAGCGCCAGCGGCTGCGCCTCAGGTGGCCCAGCAAGGCCAGCGCAATGTGGTCGTGCTGGCCACCGGCGGCACGATTGCCGGCGCCGGTGCATCGGCGATGAACAGCGCCACCTACAGCGCCGCCAAGGTGCCGGTGGACAAGCTGCTCGCCGGCCTGCCTGAGCTGTCCAAGGTCGCCCAGGTGCGCGGTGAGCAGGTCTTCCAGATTGCCTCCGAGAGCTTTACCAACGACAACCTGCTGGTGCTGGCCAAGCGCGTCTCCGCGCTGGTCAAGCAGCCCGATGTGGATGGCGTGGTCATCACCCACGGCACCGACACGCTGGCCGAGACAGCCTATTTCCTGAGCCTGACGGTGCACACCAACAAGCCCATCGTGGTCGTGGGCTCGATGCGCCCAGGCACCGCGCTGTCGGCCGATGGCGCGCTGAACCTGGTCAACGCCGTGAGCGTGGCAGCGTCCAAGGACGCCGAGGGCAAGGGCGTGGTCGTGACGATGAACGACGAGATCCAGACCGCGCGTGATGTGAACAAGGATGTGAACATCAAGACCAGCGCGTTCCAAAGCCAGTGGGGCCCGCTGGGCATGGTGGTGGAAGGCAAGAATTACTGGTTCCGTGCGCCGATCAAGCGCCACACGATGCAGTCCGAGTTCAACATCGACACCATCTCCAGCCTGCCTGCTGTCGAAGTGGTCTACAGCTACGGCAATGTGCCGCGCACCGCGATTGATGCCTTTGTCGGCACCGGCGCCAAGGCGATCGTGCATGCCGGTACCGGCAATGGCTCGGTGGCCGACCGCATCGTCCCCGCACTGCAGGAAGCGCGCAGCAAGGGCGTGCAGGTGATCCGCTCGGCGCGCGTGCCTTATGGCTTTGTGCTGCGCAATGCAGAGCAGCCCGATGACAAGTATGACTGGGTGGTTGCGCATGACCTGCGCCCTGAGAAAGCCCGCTTGCTGGCAGCGCTGGCGCTGACCAAGACCAACGACCCCAAGGAAATCCAGCGCATTTTCTGGGAATATTGATCGCCAGCATGCCCGGCTGAGGCGGGGCACTGGCTTCAATAGGTATCTACCAAGGACAGCTGCGGCTGTCCTTTTTGCTGTCCGCTGTATGGCTCGCCAGCGGCAGTGGGGCCCGCTGCCAATGTCACAATCGCTGCATTTAGAGGAGCAAAAAAGATGGCGCATGCGTGGACCCGAATCAGCTACGAAGGCTTTGCCGCCTGGTGTGCCCAGTGGGCCGATGGTTCGTCGGCCGTGGTGGCCGAGCAGGGCGCGCAGCTGCTGTCCTGGAAGACGGCCGGTGGCCGCGAGCACCTCTACCTGAGCCCGGCCAGCCAGCGCGATGGCCAGGCGGCGATTCGCGGCGGCGTGCCGGTCTGCTTTCCGCAGTTCAACACGCGCGGGCCGCTGCCCAAGCATGGCTTTGCACGCAACCTGCCCTGGCAGATGCGGGAGGCCGATGAAGCCGGCATCGTCATGCAGCTGACGGACAGCGAGGCCACGCGGGCCTTCTGGCCCCATGCCTTTGATGCGCGCTTGCGCATTGGCGTGCAGGCGGGGAGCCTGTCGATTCGCCTCGATGTGCAGAACACCGACCAGGTCGCCTGGTCCATGACCTGCGCGCTGCACAGCTACCTGCAGGTGGACGATGTGGCGCAAACGCGGTTGTCCGGCCTGCAGGGCCTGGCCTGCTGGGATGCGCTGGCGGACACCCGCTTTGTGCAGCCGCCGGGCGATGTGGGCTTTGCCGCGACCACCGAGCAGGGCTTTGACCGGGTGTTCTCCGCGCCGGGCGCAGCGTTGCAGCTGCAGCAGCCCGATGTGCCCGCCGGCCGCAGGCTGGAAATTCGCCACAGCAGCACGGCCAGCGAAATCGTCGTCTGGAACCCGGGCGTGTTGCTGAGCCACAGCCTGGCCGATATGCCCGATGACGGCTGGCGCCAGATGCTGTGTGTGGAGGCGGCCAGCATCGACACGCCGGTGCTGCTGGCGCCGGGCCAGCCTTGGTCGATCAGCCAGACCCTGACCCTGGCCTGAGACTTGGCCAGCTAGCTGGAAACACAAGCGCTGTGGCGGAATTGTGGGCGGCCACTACCGCAGACCAGGGGAAAACCCGATAATGGCGGCCTTGTCATTGTCGGCATGGCGCTTGTGGCCATGCTTTTTTGTTTATGCCGGGTTCTGGGTCTTCCTCTTCTTCCGCGCCAGTCAATGAACTGCGCCGTGATCTCAAGGCGCGCCATTTGTCGATGATCGCCATTGGTGGCTCCATCGGCACGGGGCTGTTTGTGGCCTCGGGCGCCACCATTGCGCAGGCGGGGCCCGGCGGCGCGCTGCTGGCCTATGGCGTCATCGGCCTGATGGTCTACTTTTTGATGACCAGCCTGGGCGAGTTGGCGGCCTTCATGCCGGTGTCGGGCTCGTTTGCCACCTATGGTGCGCGCTATGTGGACGAGGGCTTTGGCTTCGCGCTGGGCTGGAACTACTGGTACAACTGGGCGATCACGATTGCGGTCGATCTGGTGGCCTCGCAGCTGGTGATGGCCTACTGGTTCCCCGATGTGCCGGGCTACTGGTGGAGCGCGCTGTTCCTGCTGCTGATGGTGGCCCTCAATGCCATCTCGGTGCGCGGTTTTGGTGAGGCCGAGTACTGGTTTGCCGCGATCAAGGTGACGACGGTACTGGTCTTCATCGCGCTGGGCGTGGCGATGATTTTTGGCATTCTGCGCGGCGGCCCGACGGACGGCGTCTGGGGCGCCATCGCCAACTGGCAGGTGGCCGATGCGCCCTTTGCCGGCGGCTTTGCGGCCTTGATCGGTGTGGCGATGATCGTGGGCTTTTCCTTCCAGGGCACCGAGCTCATCGGCATTGCGGCAGCCGAGTCCGAGAACCCCGCCAAGAACATCCCGCGCGCGGTGCGCCAGGTGTTCTGGCGCATCCTGCTGTTCTATGTGCTGGCGATTGCGGTGATCGGCTCGCTGGTGAGCTACACCGACCCGCATCTGCTGCGCAATGACATCGGCGATATCAGCGTCAGCCCCTTCACGCTGGTGTTCCAGAAGGCGGGCCTGCTGTCGGCGGCCGTCATCATGAATGCCGTGGTGCTGACTTCGGTGCTGTCGGCCGGCAACTCGGGTATGTATGCCTCCACCCGCATGCTCTACACGCTGGCCTGCCAGGGCATGGCGCCGCGCATTTTTGGCCGCCTCTCACGCCATGGCGTGCCGGTGATGGCCTTGCTGGCGACCACGGTGATGGCCGGGCTGTGCTTTTTCAGCTTTTTGTTCAGCCCGCAGACCGTCTACCTGTGGCTGCTCAACCTCTCGGGCATGACCGGCTTTATCGCCTGGCTGGGCATTGCCATCAGCCACTACCGCTTCCGCAAGGGCTTTCTGGCGCAGGGCCATGATGTGTCGCAGCTGCCCTATGTCTCGCCCTGGTTCCCGTTTGGTCCCATCTTTGCGTTTGTGCTCTGCCTGGTCATCACCCTGGGCCAGAACTACGAGGCCTTCCTGAAGGACCATATCGACTGGGGCGGCGTGGTGGCCACCTATATCGGTCTGCCGGTGTTTCTGCTGATCTGGTGGGGCTACCGCTGGGCCAAAGGCAGCCGCACCGTGGCCTATGCCGATATGCGTTTTGATGGCCAGGTGGAGAGCGCGAAGTAAATCGGCTGTCTACTCTGGTGGCCCGTAGATAGCAAAAAGCGAGTCCGAGGACTCGCTTTTTTGTGATTGATCGCCAGCGGCCTTATTCGCTGCGTGGCACCGGTTGGCGGCCAATCGACACATAGCCCAGGCCATAACCGGCCACCAGGGCCGGGTCATAGAGGTTGCGGCCGTCAAAGACCATGCGGTCGCGCAGGCTCTGGGCCAGCTGGCCAAAATCGGGCGCGCGGAAGATCTGCCACTCGGTGACGATGGCCAGGCAGTCGGCGCCCTGCAGGGTGGCCTCGGGGTCGGCAACCAGCACCAGGTCGCTGCGCTCACCATAGATGCGCTGGGCTTCCTGCATGGCGACGGGGTCATAGGCCTGCACGCGGGCGCCTGCAGCCCACAGCGCTTCGAGCAGGTTGCGGCTGGGCGCCTCGCGCATGTCGTCGGTATTGGGCTTGAAGGCCAGGCCCCACAGCGCAATCGTCTTGCCCTGCAACTGGCCGCCGTAGAAGGCGCTGATGCGCTCGAACAGCACGTTGCGCTGGGCTTCGTTGCGGGCTTCGACAGCGTTGAGCAGCAGGGGATCAAAGCCGATCTCCTCGGCCGTGCGCACCAGGGCCTTCACATCCTTGGGGAAGCAGCTGCCGCCGTAGCCCACCCCCGGGTAGATAAAGTGGTAGCCAATGCGCGGATCGCTGCCAATGCCGCGGCGCACCGCTTCCACATTGGCGCCCAGGCGCTCGGCCAGGTTGGCGATCTCGTTCATGAAGCTGATCTTGGTGGCCAGCATCGCATTGGCGGCGTACTTGGTCAGCTCGGCACTCCGCACATCCATCACCACGATCTTGTCGTGGTTGCGGTTGAAGGGCGCATACAGCTCGCGCAGCCGCGCCTCAGACGCCGGGTTGCTGGTGCCGATGATGATGCGGTCGGGCCGCTGGCAGTCGGCCACGGCCGCGCCTTCCTTGAGGAATTCCGGGTTGGAGACCACGTCGTAACCGTGGCTGGCGCCGCGAGCTGCCAGGCCCTCGGCAATGACCGCGCGTACCTTGTCGGCCGTGCCCACCGGCACGGTGGATTTGTTGATGACGATGCGCGGGCCATCCATGTGCCGGGCAATGGTGCGGGCCACGGCCAGCACATACTGCAGGTCGGCGCTGCCGTCTTCGTCAGGGGGCGTGCCCACTGCTAAAAAGATGACCTCGCTGTGCGCCACGCCCAGCGCTGCATCGGTGGTAAAGCGCAAGCGGCCGTTGGCATGGTTGCTGGTGACCAGCTTGTCCAGGCCCGGCTCATGGATGGGGATCTGGCCGGCCTGCAGCGCGGCGACCTTGGCGGCATCGACATCGACACAGAGCACCTGGTGGCCGACATCGGCCAGCACAGCGCCTTGAACAAGACCGACATAGCCGGTTCCAAAAACAGTGACTTTCATACGCGGTAGAACGAGCGGTACCAGTCGACAAAGCGCTGGATTCCGTCTGTGACAGTGAAAGAAGGGGCGAACTGCACCCAGGCCTGCAAGGCCCGGGTGTCGGCCGAGGTGCTGTGCATGTCGCCCGGCTGGATGGGCAGCATGCGCTTGTTCGCCTGCATGCCCAGGGCAGACTCCAGTGCGGCGATGTAGTCCATCAGCACGGTGGGCTGGCTGTTGCCGATATTGAAGATGCGGTAGGGCGCGGTGCTGGTGCCCGGGTTGGGCTGCAGCGCGTCATAGTGGCTGTCTGGCGTGGCCGGTTTGTCCAGCACACGCAGAATGCCTTCGACGATGTCGTCGATAAAGGTGAAATCGCGCACCAGCTGGCCATTGCCGTAAACATCGATGGTCTCGCCCGCCAGGATGGCCTTGGTGAACTTGAACAAGGCCATGTCCGGCCGGCCCCAGGGCCCGTAGACCGTGAAAAAGCGCAGTCCGGTGGTGGGCATCTGGTAGAGGTGCGAGTAGGTGTGGGCCATCAGCTCATTGGCCTTCTTGGTGGCCGCGTAGTAGCTGATCGGGTGGTCCACCGCATCGCTCTCGGCGTAGGGCATCTTGGCATTGCCGCCGTAGACGCTGGAGCTGCTGGCGTAGACCAGGTGCGCCACCTGGTGCTTGCGGCAGCCCTGCAGCACATGGCCAAAGCCCAGCAGGTTCGAGTCTGTGTAGTCGTCGGGCTGGTCGATGGAGTAGCGCACCCCTGCCTGGGCGGCCAGGTGCAGCACGCGCTGGGGCTTAACCTCATCAAACAGCGCGGCCATGCCGGCGCGGTCGGCCAGATCGAGCTGGATAAAGCGGAAATTGGGATGGCCTTGCAGCTGCGCGAGCCGCGCCTCTTTGAGTGCAACATCGTAGTAGCTGTTGAGGTTGTCGATGCCGACAACGGGCAGGCCGCGCTCCAGCAGGCGCAGCGCGCAGTGCATGCCGATAAAACCGGCAGCGCCGGTGACGAGAACAGGTTTCATGGTGTGATGGGTGCGGGCAGCCACACAAATTGGTAGTGCATGGGTGGCGTGCTGGCACGCATATGGGAAAACGGAAGGGTCAGATCTTGCACGGACGCGCCGGGCGCCGCCGCCAGCACCGGCTCCCACCAGGCGGGTGTGGCCTTGTCCATGCGGGCAATGTACAGCAGGCCGCGACCGGTTTGCGCGGCCTTGGCGCGGGCTTGAGCCAGGCAGTCGGCCATGCGGCCAAACTCGGCCGTGCAGGCCGTCGCATAGGCCCCGGGGTTGCGCGAGCGCAGCATGGCAGCGACCATATTGTCCGAGCCAACGATGACGCCTTGGCCGTCATAGCCTGCGGCCGCGAGCGCGGCGCTCAGCTGCGCGACGGGGTGGTTGAGCTCGTCGGGATCCTTGCGCAGGTTGGACTGCCAGGGGCGCACCGTTGCCAGGGTCAGAAAGACCAGCGCAAACACCACCACCGTGGTGGTGTAGCCCCGGCCCACGCCCTCGGCCAGCAGGCGCGGGCGCCAGACATACAGGGCCAGAGGTGCCACGGCCGTCAGCGGCAGCACCCAGCGCTGCTTGAAGCTGCTGACATCGCCCACCAGCACCATGCCCACGAGGATCGCAAACACCAGCGCCAGGTAGCGCCACAGCAGCGGCCAGGCCCAGATGCGCCATTCAGGAAGGGCTGCATCTGCGGCGGGGGATGGTGCCGCATCGGCTTTCCACAAGCGGCTGCGGTAGCTGGCCAGGCTGACCAGCAGCCACAGACCCAGGGTCGAGAACACGGCCGTCGCCAGCGCGCCCAGGCCCTTGAGGTGGGAGACCTGGGTGGAGATGTCCATCTTGTGGATGGTTTCGGTCGTGGCCTCACGCCAGTGCTGCAGCAGCCAAAAGCCGTGCGGTGCAAAGATCAGCAGGCCAATCAGGGGTGCCAGCCACCAGCCCCGGCCCAGCAGCGCGCGGCGCACCTGGGGCACGCTGAAGGCGGCCACGGCAAACACGCCGATCAGCATCGCAAAACTGTATTTGGCCAGCATGCCCACGCCGCAGAAGATGCCCAGGCCGACAAAATTGACCAAAGCTGGCGCGCGCACCTGGCGCAGAGCCATCCACCAGGCGCCAAAGGCCATTGCGGTGACCAGGATGGTGTGGGTCTGGTCGCGCACGCTGTCCCAGCCAAAGGGCAGCATCAGCAGCAGGCCACCGGCGACCCAGAAGGCGCCCTTGGCCGGCAGCAGCGCGCGGCCGGTTTGCCAGGCCAGCACATAGGTCAGCACGATCAGGCTGTGTTTGACCAGCGACAGCGACAGCACCGTGGGCCCCAGCAACTGGCCCACCAGCCATTGCAGCCAGCTGTAGGCGGGCGGCTGGGCGCCGTAGCCCAGCAGGAACTGCTGGGACCAGAGGATTTGTTCGGATTCGTCCCATTTCATGCCGTCCGAGATGGCCACACGCGAGATGACATGTGCACAGGCCAGCACCAGCACCCAGGCCAGGGGGTGGCGGTAGAGCTGGGACTGCCAATCTTTGGCGGAGGAGGGGGACGCAGACGTCATGGCAGAAACACGAAATGCAGGTGCATACAGGGCCCGCAGCCCTGGGGCGCGGCACCAGCCTGTCGCATCAGCAGCAGAGGAAAGAGCGGATCAGGTAGTATAGGCGACCACTGTTTTACCAATGCCACAAGAGTCGCCAACCCCGGTTGGGCTGCGCCGCATGCCGGTTCCGGTCTCGGTCCAGCCGCCTGTTTGAGCGGCTTTTTGCAATGTGCCCTCTATGTCTCCTGCTGTTTCCATCGTCGTCCCCATCTACAACGAGTTCGACAATCTGATCGCCCTGGTCGACCGGATTGACGCGGCCATGCGCTCGCAGCCGCTGAGCTATGAGCTGATTGCCGTCGACGATGGCTCCAAGGACGACAGCGCCAAGCGCCTGCTGGAGCTGGCTGCTACGCGCCCCTGGCTGCGCCCGGTGATCCTGGCGCGCAACTACGGCCAATCGAGCGCGCTGCAGGCCGGTTTTGACCGGGTGCAAGGCCGCTATGTGGTGACCCTGGACGCCGACCTGCAAAACGAGCCCGACGACATCCCCCTGCTGCTCAACCGCCTGGAGACCGACCCGAGCGTGGACATGGTCTCGGGCTGGCGCAAGGACCGCCAGGATGCGGCCATCTCGCGCAAGCTGCCCTCCAAGATCGCCAATCGTTTGATCTCCAACGCCACCGGCGTGCAGCTGCACGACTATGGCTGCGCGCTCAAGGCCTACCGCCGCCACATCATCGACCGCGTGCACCTCTACGGCGAGCTGCACCGCTTTATCCCCTCGCTGGCGCGCGATGCTGGTGCCCGCATCACCGAAGTGCCGGTGCGCCACCATGCCCGCACGGCGGGGGTCTCCAAGTACGGCATTGACCGCACCTTCCGCGTGATTCTGGATTTGATCCTGATGGTCTTCCTGATGCGCTACCGCCAGCGCCCGCTGCACGCCTTTGGCGGCCTGGGCCTGTGGCTGGCCACCCCCGGCTTTCTGATCCTGGCCTATTTGTTCATCGTCAAGCTGATGGGGGAGAGCATTGGCGGCCGTCCCTTGCTGATCATTGGCGTGATGCTGGTGCTGATGGGCATGACCTTTGTCGCCGCGGGCCTCATTGGCGAGCTGCTGACCCGCATCTACTACGAGTCGGGCGGTGGCCGCCAGTACTATGCGGACGACTATGTGATCGACGAGACGGGCGAGACCCCCCGCATGGTGCGCCTGGATGCCCATGCCGCACGCGCGCAAGCTGTGCAGCCCGCTGCCGCCTCCCACATTTAAGCGCCCCTTGGTGTGAACCGTACACAAAAAGCCTGCATCAAGGCCTTGTGTGGCGCCGCTTTGCTGGGCGCCGTGGCCTACTTTGCCGATCCTGCGGCCCTCTGGGCCCGGCTGCGCGCGGCCGATGGGCGCTGGCTGCTGGCGGGGCTGGCGGCCGCCATCGCGTCGAACGTGGTGTCTGCCTGGCGCTGGCGTGCGCTCGCCCAGTGGCTGGGCGCGCCGATGCGCTGGCCCGATGCGCTGCGCTGGTATTTCCAGGCCATTGGCCTCAATGCCTTGCTGCCCGGCGCTGTGGTGGGCGGCGATGTCTACCGCGCCGTGGTGCTGCAGCGCAGTGGCCAGGGCAAGGCCGCTGCTTCGCTGTCGGTGCTGCTGGACCGCTTCAGCGGCCTGTGGATGCTCTGCGCCATTGGCGCCATCGGCGCGGCGCTGTCCGCCAGCGCCTTGGCGCCCGTGCTGCGTATTTCTCCAGCAGCGCTGCAGGTTTTGATGCTGCTGGGCACCGCCCTCTGGATCGCTTTGCCCTGGCTGCTGCTGTGGTGGCTGGGCCGGCGCCAGGCGGCCAGCCTGCCGGGCTGGTTGCAGCCCCTGCTGCAGGCCGCTGGGCGGCCGGACTTTAACCGCCAGATGCTCGTGCAGGCGGGTTCATCAGCGCTGGTGCAGCTGCTGTCCGCCGCAGCCCTGGCGCTGGGCGGGCTGGCGCTGGGCATCCATCTGGACTTGGCCGCCTGGGCCTTTGCGATGGCGCCCATTTTTCTGATGGCGGCCTTGCCGGTCAGCGTGGGCGGCTGGGGCACGCGGGAAGCGGCCAGTGCGGCGGCGCTGGCGCCCTTTGGCGTGCCGGCAGCCTTGGCCGTCGGCGTGGGGCTGATCTATGGCGTGTATGCGCTGGTGCAGGGCGCGCTGGGAGCCATTGCCTTTGGTCTGCCCAGCCAGCGCGAGCGCGAGGCGGATGCAGCATCCTGAATCGGCTGCGCGGCCTGGTGGTTGCACCCAAGAAAAAAGCAAGTCCGCAGACTTGCTTTTTTGTGCCCAAGGCCTGCGCACAGGCCCTTGGGCAGTTTTTACACGGCGGTGATCGACACGGCCTTGGAGTTCAGGTAGGCCTCCATGGCTTCGGGGCCGCCTTCGCTGCCGTAGCCCGAATCCTTCACGCCGCCGAAGGGGAACTCGGCCGTTGGCGTCGCGGCTTGGTTGATCCAGACCATGCCCGCTTCGATCTGGTTGGACAGCAGCTGCACGTTCTTGTACGAACGGGTGTAGGCATAGGCAGCCAGGCCAAAAGGCAGGCGGTTGGCTTCGGTGATCGCGTCTTCGAGCTTTTCAAAGGTGCGGATCGCGGCGATCGGGCCAAAGGGCTCGTCATTGAACACCGAGGCGTTCATCGGCACATCGGCCAGGATGGTGGGTGCGAAGAAGTTGCCTTCGCTGCCCACACGTGCGCCACCGGTGGCAACCTTGGCGCCCTTGGCAGCGGCGTCTTCGACGACCTGGGCCATGGCAGTCAGGCGGCGGGCATTGGCCAGGGGCCCCAGGGTGGTGCCGTCCGTCAGGCCATCACCCAGCTTCAGGCTCTCGGCGTGCTTGACGAAGGCGCTGACAAAGGCGTCCTTCACATCGCGGTGCACCAGGAAACGGGTGGGCGAGATGCAGACCTGGCCGGCATTGCGGAACTTGGCAGCTGCCGTGGCCTTGACGGCCAGCTCCACATCGGCGTCGTCGGCGACGATGACCGGGGCGTGGCCGCCCAGCTCCATCGTCACGCGCTTCATGTGGGCGCCAGCCAGCGCGGCCAGCTGCTTGCCCACGACGGTCGAGCCGGTGAAGGTCACCTTGCGGATGATCGGGTGGGGGATCAGGTACTCGGAGATCTCGGAAGGCGAGCCAAACAGCAGACCCAGCACGCCCTTGGGCAGGCCGGCGTCCACAAAGCACTGCAGCAGCGCGGCAGGCGATGCGGGGGTTTCTTCAGGCGCCTTCACCAGGAAGGAGCAACCGGTGCCCAGTGCAGCGCCGAGCTTGCGCACCACTTGGTTGACCGGGAAGTTCCAAGGCGTGAACGCGGCGATGGGGCCGACCGGCTCTTTGATCACCAGCTGCTGCACATTGGGCACGCGGGCGGGCACGATGCGGCCGTAGACGCGCAGGCCTTCATCGGCAAACCATTCAATGATGCCGGCACCGGCCAGCACTTCGCCCTTGGCTTCGGCAAAGGGCTTGCCTTGTTCCTGGGTCAGCAGGCGGCCGATCTGCTCGGCACGCTCACGCAGCAGGCCAGCGGCTCGGCGCATGATGTTGGCGCGCTCGATCGCGGGGGTGGCACGCCAGACCAGGAAACCCGCCTGCGCGGCTTCCAATGCACGGTCCATGTCTTTCTTGGTGGCGTGGGCCACCTTGCCGATGGGCTTGCCCGTGGCAGGGTTCACCACGTCGATGGTCTTGCCGTCGGAGGCATCGCACCATTCGTTGTTGATCAGCAGTCGGGTATCCGGATATGCAGCGGTCATTGCCATTTTTCCTTGCGTGTCTTGGAGGTATCCAGTGGTCGGGCCGTCGCGGGCAGCCAATGGATGGCTGCGGGCGAACAACTGCAAATCCTAACCGTTCGTGCCGGTGTGCGTAGTCGCGCAAGGCAATTTCGACATGCTGGGGCGGGCATGTACCGGATTTCTCCACAATAGAGCCGCAGGCCCGTGGTAAAACATGGGGTTTGCCGCGCGGGCAGCGTTGTTGCGCCGCGCCCTGTGCACGCCAGGTTGGCCTGGGCCGCACCACCATGAGACTTTTGGAAGCTTCAGACCATGCCATTGATCCGTACCAGTTCTGCCGTTGTCACCGTTCTTGCCGCATTGCTGGCAGGGTGCGCCACCAATGCGCCGGCTCCCACGCCTGATGCTGGCGCTGCTGCGACCACGGCCACTGCCGCCAATGCCGCCCCTGCAGCGGCTGGCTGCGCCGGCAATGCCTGCGACACGGCGCCCCAGCTGCTGACCGGTGCATCGCCCCGCTTCCCCTACCCCGCTGGTGCCCAGCCCCAGCCGGCCAGCGTGCGCGTGCAGTTCGTCGTCAACACCGATGGCGCCGTCAGCGATGTGAAGACCTTGACCACTACCTCCCGCGACATGGCCACCGAGGTGGAGCGCGCGGTGCGCCAGTGGAAATACCGCCCCGCGATGAAGAACAACCAGCCGATGAAGGTCATCCTGCAGCAGCAGTTCGACTTCAAGCCCTGAGACAGACCGCGCCTTCGCGCGTTCTACATGGCAAAACGCCCGCTGCACTTCAGGTGCCGCGGGCGTTTTTTGCGTTGTAGAGGGCGATCAGTTCGCCGCCCAATCGTTTACTTCAGCGCGCAGATGCGCTCGGCCAGCTCGATAAAGCCAGCGCCGCGCTCGCCGCGCGTCACATAGCGCGGCAGGTGCTGCAGCTGGGGCACAAAGCGCGCGATATTGGCCACGCCAAAGCTGTTATCAAAGTGCTGGAACATCAGCTGGTCGTTGGTGGAGTCGCCGATATAGCACCACTGGCCGATTTCCGCGTCGAGATCGCGCCCGAACAAGGTCTTGACGATCCAGCGTGCGCCTTCGAGCTTGTTGTGCCCGCCAAACCAGCCATTGATGTGGATGGAACTGACGGTGGCATTCATGCCGGCTGCCTGCATCAGCGCAACGCAACGGTCGATATCGGCCTGCGGCATCTGCGTGAACTCGCTGTGGTCCACGGCAATATCGCATTCGCGCCCGGCCGAATCGGTGGCGCGCTGCGCGCCCGGCACCGTCTGCTCGATCTGCGTGAGCACCGCCTGCATCTTGGCAAAGTTGGCTATGCGCGTGGCCTCATCCTGCTGGTAGAGCTTGTCCAGCCCGCCGCTGGCATTGCGGCGCAGCGCGACGGCACCGTTCTCGGCGACGATGGCATCCACCGGCCAGGCAGCGGCAAAAGGCTTGCTCCAGCCCACCGGCCGGCCGGTGATGGGGATAACGGCCAGACCTTTGGCCTTGAGGGCAGCGATGGCCTGCACCACGTTGTCAGGGACGCTGCCTTCGGTGGTCAGGGTGTCGTCGATATCGGTCAGCAGGCCGAGGATGGGGGCAGTCGGCTGCCATTGGGTCAAAGCTAGCATAGAGAAGGGAACGGCGAGAGGTCAGCGTAAAAATGGGGCCAGTGCCTGGGTCAGTAGAACTCAGTTTTCAGCGCGCTGGCGGTACAACAACCGGGTCATGCTCAGGTAATTCACCGTCATCGCGACCAAGGTACCCGCAGCCACATACAGCATCAGCCATAGCGGGCCTTGGGGAAAGGTCCAGGCCAGCAACGAATAGACGGCAACGTTGACGGCACCGCCGCCCAGCATTAGACCCAGATAGCGCAGGTACTCGGCCAGCAAGCTGCCGTTGGCGCTGCGTCCCGCAAAGGAGATATTGCGGTTGATCAGCCAGGTCGTGGTGGCCGCCAGCCAGAACGACACGGCCCGCGCGGCATACACGCCCAGGGCATCCCGCAGCAAGGTCAACACCACGACATCAACGACAAAGGCAAGTGAGCCGGCAATCAGGAACCAGAGCACCGAGCGCTTGATCTTGAACTGCATCACTTGCTCGGCGTGTTGGCCACAGAAGCGAGATAAGCAATCTGCTTGATCTCGCGCCGCGTCAAGGTAATGGCTTGCAGGATCAGACCGGTGACAAAGGACACCCCGCCGCAGACGACCATGGCGGACACCAGGCCCAAGGTCGGAAAGCGCCGCACCATGCCCGTGTGGCTGTACTCCATCACGATGGGGATGGCCAGTGCAATGGCGACCAGCGCCAGTGCAGCACCCAGCCAGCCAAAGAACTGCAAAGGCTTTTCGCTGACCACCAGGCGGCCGATGGTCTTGAGGATGCGCCAACCGTCGCGGTAGGTGGACAGCTTGCTGGCCGAGCCCTCGGGCCGGGCGCCGTAAGGCGTATCGACCTCGGTGCAAGGCATGCGCAGCTCCAGCGCATGGACATTCAGCTCGGTCTCGATCTCGAAGCCCTGCGAATGTGCAGGGAAGGATTTGACATAGCGGCGCGAAAACACCCGGTAGCCCGAGAGCATGTCGCGAAAGCTGCCGCCAAAGATTTGCTGCACCGTGCCGGTCAACAGCTTGTTGCCCCAGCGATGGCCTGGCCGGTAGGTGACGCCGGTATCGCCGGGCTCAGGCTCCGCTTCGACACGTGCACCCACCACCATGTCCAACTGCTGGTCAATCAGCATGTCGATGAGCTTGCGTGCCGATGGCGCATGGTAGGTTGCATCCCCATCGGCCATCACATAGATATCGGCATCCACATCGGCAAACATGCGGCGCACGACATTGCCTTTGCCCTTGAGATGGACATTGCGCAGATGTGCGCCCACTTCAACAGCGATCTCGGCGGTGCGGTCCGTCGAGAGATTGTTGAAGATGTAAATCTCAGCCTCTGGCAAGGCCTGGCGAAAGCCTTCCACCACGGGGCGCACCGTCAGCTCTTCGTTGTGGCAGGGGAGGATGACGGCGATGCGCTGGTTGCGGTAGAGATTGGCCGGTTGTTGTGCAGTCATTTTTCAGTATTCTTCTCAATCATTCAGGCAGTTGCCGCATTGTGCCTGCTGTTTTTACGGCCCTTGAGACGCTGGGCCATGCACCAGGCCACGATGACCGGGAATGCAAGCGAAAGGGGCACGGCAGGGTACAGGTAGAGGATGTAGTTGCTGGGGATGGATGTCGCTTCCAGAAAGCCGAGCAGTGCCACGCGGGTGACCAGCGCTGCTGCCAGGCATGTTGCCAGCATCCAGGCCATATCAGGCAGGCGCCTTTTGGCCAACAGTGCCACAGACCATAGGAGCCAGAACGCGAATGCCAAGGGCAGTGCTACCGCCGACGCTTTGCTCATGGCGGTGGCGATGCCTTGTGCAAGCTGAAGCCGGAACGTGTCACGGGGCGATGTCAGGTCCACCGCCAGTGGCTCTGGGTCGGTCGTGGGGGCGATTGGGCCATTGGTCACCACTTCGAACAGCCTCAGGTGCAGGGGCTCGCCTATGCTGTGATAAGTCTTGAGCTGGGCCTGGTCCAGCGTGGCAAGCGTCCAAAAGACCTCGCCGGATGCCTTGATGGCATCGAGCGCGTAGCCTTCGTGCCATGGTGGCACCATGGTGGCACGGGCTGGAAGACAGTCTCCAGGACGCTGGCGGCAGCCGGCATCGATTTCCGAGGCCAGTCTGCGGTAGAACGCCCTTGCGTCCCTGGCTGTCTCATAGTGCCCGTTGGCAGCAACCGCACGGCGCAGCGCCCACATGAACCAGCCCGAGAGAATTTCTGGGCAGGGCGAGGTCTGCGTCTGCGCGCAGCCGCCTTGGCGCCAGAACTCGCCACCATCACCCTCGAAATAAGGCTTCAGCTCATGTGCGGCTTCACTCATCGCATAGGCGCGCTCACGGGCATCCTTGGGAAATGGGACATAACGCTGCCAATGGTCGTGGCGAATACGCGTGAGTGCGCCATAGCCAGCCAGAAAGTCGTTCGAGCGAAAATCGTTGTTGCGAAAGACCCCATATACCGCGTAATTGGTGGTGTTGACGGCCGCGACCATGACCGTGGCCACCACAATGGGCAGTGCAGCAAACGCCAATGCAGGCTTCCAATGGCGCAGCAGCACTGAGTGCTGCGTCCATAGCCAATAGGCCAGCAGCAATGACAGTGCGGGCAGCAGCCATACGCCTTCCTCACGCGTCAGCCAGAACCAGCCGCCGACCAGACCCATGGCCAGCAGAGAGCGCCATTGCATACGCAGTTGCTCGCCCGGCAAAGCCTTTGCAGCTGCGGCTACCCAGCAACGCAGCCCCAAGGTCAGCAGCAACAGGGTCTGCGAGACATAGATACCTTCGCGCATTACCCGGCCGCCCGATTGTTCCAACCAGGCTGTGGGCTGAAAGGCCATCACCGTAAACAGCACCAACGTAAGCAACCGCGAGCGGGTCATCTGACCCACCGTATGCACAAAGAAAGCGGCGGATGCCAGATACAGCGCGTGCTCCGTGAACTTCAAAGGCAGTGCCGTCGCATGGTTGAGCAGCAGGAACAGCGGGTAGCCGACGCCTTTGGCATGGGTCAGCTCGTTGTATTTGCCCAACCAATTGCCCATCCCGATTTCTGCGGCCAGACGTACAAACAGCAGGTCATCATGTGCAGCCCAGCCCACGGCCAATATAGGAAAGGCCATACGCAGCCAGAGGGACAGCGCGCTGACGACTGCAATCCACCCCCAGTAAGAGAGGGGTGAATACCATCCAGATTTTTCAGCAAAGGAGGTCGTAGAGGAATCAGGGGACTGAACTGTTTGCATGGGCGCGGTGCTACTCACAAGGTCTCGGGGGCATAGCACGGGGCTCAGGAGAGCTTTCGGCCAAGGGCGATGAATTTCTTCTCGATCAATTCGTAAATCACATTGGAGACGATGAATATTGTCAAGTACCCCAAGGCGATAGAGATATTCCCCAGCGGTCCACTGAATTTTTGCGCAAAAAATATAATGATGGGGAAATGAACGAGGTAGATCGAATATGAGATTTTCCCGATGCGTGGAAGAATCTTGTCTTGTGTGGGTGGTGCTCTCAACACCTTGATCAACAAGGCGCCAAGGCCAATGCCAGTCAGGAAGATGGGTGATGGGAGCTTTCCTTGGTATACCCCAATCAAAAGCAGGAGCGCAATGATGGTCGCATTGATGAGGGTTTCACTGATCCGAAAGAAAAAGTCCTTATAAAAATAAATGCAACCGCCAAATATAAAAAAGAACATTTGTGCAGGAAAGGCATTGTTGATGATGATTCCCACCTGGCCCGGATCCGCCGGGTTTTGCAGTGATGCGAAAGCATCGGCGAACCAGGCATTGAAATAGCCTTGTGCGGCAAAGTAGCTCCAGCAGGTCGATATCACGACGCTGGCCAGTAGCCACCACAGCGCCCAGCGTGCTCTGCCAAGTATGAAGAGGGGAGCAATAACGTACCAGATCAGTTCAACGGTCAACGTCCAGGTGACATGCAGCACATCATAGGCAATCAACGCTTTTGGCGAGAGCTGTTGAAGGTTGACGATATTCAGAAAGAATGCAGTCCAGTCCTGGTTGGATTTCAAGTAGATACCAGCAGGTATTGCAAATAGCAGGTAGGTGAACCAATAGGCCGGGAAGATTCTGAATAAGCGATGGATCACATATTTTTTGAGGTCGCTCCTGCAAGCGCTTTCCGTGATCAAGAATCCACTGATGATGAAGAAAAGCTCTACGCCCAGAAGACCGCCATAATCACCAATGAAGGGGATGCTGAATCCCGTTACTGCTTTGGTATGGTGCGCCACAACGCCTATCACCGCAATGGCACGCAGTGCATCCATGTTGACCAAGTGTGTCTCTTTGCTGTTTGTTATTGCTTGCATGAATCCCTGTATTTCAATATCTGAAATATTTCATATCTGAAATTTTCATCAGCGATGCCTGATGCTCTTGCAAAAATACCAACTGAATGAACAGTGCAGCGCGACCGAACCGCTGCCGGTATTGGCGGCTCATTCTATCAAGTGAAATATCACAATCTGAAAAACGCTGGAAGGTGCAGCACGCTTTTCAGGCCAGCGCCAGTGTTGGCAATCATGGAGTTTCTGGTTGACACATGGGCAAGCCGGCTGGATTGTTGAGCAGTTTTCGTTCACCCGTGCGTTTGTCCAGCGATATCAGGGTGATGCACTGGGGCGGCGAGGCATCTGCATGCGGGATCATGACTTTAAAGCCATTGAGCGCTGAGATTCTCTGTTGGGTGTTCAACGGCAGGTCAGAGCGAACCATGGGTGTCAGCTCCACCACATCTTCGGTGGGTGGCCGAGTCATGATCTCCAGTCCATGCGCATCGGGGTCACTGGTCCAGCCAGCCCAACCATGCAGCACCAAGGCGTTGGGGTATTGCTTATTGAGGTCGAAGCCTCCTTCTTGCGGAAGGCCTTCGGGGAAGCGGGTCACCACATCAGCATGGGCGACCTTGAGAAAACGGTCCATGGGCACCTGCACGCCATCGGTTTGCTGGAGGCGTGGGCCGGGCATTAGATCTGGAGACACATGCGCGTAGCGGTTGAAGATCAGGTTGCGCTCTTGTGCTGGAATATCTGCAAAGTGCTGGTCCCAAAATGCCATCGGTGGCACGGCATTTGTATGGCTGAGGGAGCGAAACCCCAGGCCATTGGCTGTTGCCGCATGCAGGTGCGGGAATACCAGAACGCCATCGTTTTTCTTTTCTTGCTCTTGCAAGTATTTGACCACTGCATTGGGTTGGAGGTTGAAGATGGGCCAGGCTGACTGCAAAGGGTTGAAGCGCCCAAACAGAACCGCTCCAAACACCAGGGAGGCCAGCGCCAACGCTTCATGGCTCTGAACTTTGCGCTTGCGTGCAAGCAAGTACAGCACGATCAGCGGAAACAGAAAAAACAGATCTTCGGCCCGCTTGGGTCCTAGCGGATGCTTGAAGATCCACCAGCCCGCGACGACGAAGGCGCTGAGTGCAAGCAATCGGCCAAGCGATAAGGCCAAACCCAGCACATTGGCTGCGTACAAAACGATGATCGTCAACAGCACGCCGCTTGCATACTGCATGCGTGCTGGCTCCACGTGGTCCCAGAGCAGTACTTTGCCAAATACGGAAGGGATCGGCAGAACCATCCAGACAAACTGCACCATGAACCCTGCGAGCAATACAAGGAACATTCTGCGCTTGCTGGTATCCCTCCACAGCAAACCAATATTGCGGTAATCGAGAAAGAACAGCACAGCGACGTAGTAGTACATCCCCACGGTTCCGATCTCGCTCATGTTGAGGCCAATCAGGCTGTTGTACACCCAGCTGAAATTGACCGACGGAAAGATCCACGAGAGCATGAAGCGATCGCTGACCCCTCCGCCCATGGAGTGACGGCTTCCAGGATAAATGGTGGCACTGGTGGCAGAAAGATAGTCATAGAGATACAGCCCTGCCGTGCCGGCGGCCAAGGCTGCGGCAAGGGCCACCCAGACAAGGGTGCGAGGCTGAAAGAGTCGGGGCTTGCCGGCGACCAATAGCACCAGACCCACAAAGGCGAGTGAAATTTGAACGGGGGGGTAGAAGTTGGTCAGCAGCCAGAAGACTGCCGCGTAATAAAACCAGATGAGCTGCCAGTGCAAGCGTAAATTCAGCCAAAAGGGCATGATGACCCATGGGAATATCGCAATGATCGGGCCTTTCTCATTCCACCAAAACTGGCTGAATCCAGTGAAATATAGGCCAAACGACAGCAGCATAGCCGTGGTATTGCTGGCGCCAAATTGTCTGAAGAGGAAGGCGTAGCCGGTGATGAAGAGTGCAAAAATGGCAAACCAGTGGAATGAATACGCATACGCCGGGTTCACCAGCCCGTAGAGCCACATCGTGGGCTTGAATGCCATGCCCCAGTCTGCGATGGGTAGGCCATAGTTGATGCGCAAGTCTTCTTGGTAGAGCGAAGTTTTGTTATAGCGCTCGAAATGATTGCGCACGGTCGCTTGCGTCAGCGGCGTTACCACGGCCCACTCATCCGCACGGATGGATCTCGCCTTACCGAGTGTGGGCTCAATATCCTGGTAACCGTAGTGCGTCTTCAGTGTGAATGCATAAGAGGACGGCGACCAGGTGTTGCCGATGTACACCAAGGCAGCTACCAGCCATAAACCCAAACAAGCCCAACGCCAGCTGCTCATTCGCATCAAAATCCCCCAGAAAAATCACGGCCTCAAACGATACGGATGCATCGCGCGGTCAAGCTGTAATCATTAAAAATATTGCAAAAGCGCAGGCTGATACACCACAGCCGGAGGCAGTCCGGTGTGCGTCCTCGGGGCGTCAAAGCCCTATTTCTGAGTGAATGCTGCAGCCACTGTGCTGCCAGATTCTAGTGGTCACCGTGACGCCGAGATGCCAATACATCGCTGCATTGGTCACAAAATGACTCACCGGGGGGAGCCTGCAGGCGTATTAGGAAGAGCCATGCATCCCACGTTGCAGGAGAAAATGGTGACAGCACGGGCCACCCCCGGCCAAAGGAAAAGCCACGATGGGCCATGGCTGCATGCAAGGGCCCATGTGGTGGCAAAGATCTGCTATCTGTTGCATATTCGTCGCATTCACCCCAGATTCAGCAAAGACTCGCTTTGATCTGCGGCAATCGCTTGTGCATCGATCACTGCCAGTCCATGTGGCAGTCGCCATGCTCCTCTCCTGGAGACGCCCGGAATGAGGAGACAGGTCTGCCAGGCTACTGGCTTGATGCGTCAAGAGGTCTGCAATTCCAACCCCGCATGCTCGCGCAGCGGATGGAAGTGGATCTTCGGAAAACGCTCCTGCGCCAGGCGCACGTCATAGGGGCTGGTGCACAGATACGCCAGGGTATTGGCCGCGTCATGCGCCAGGCGCAGCGGGTAGGCGTGTTCAAACTCGCGCAGCTCGGCGGGGGTATCGGCGGTGATCCAGCGGGCGCCGGTGTACTGGCAGCCTTCCAGGCGCACTTCGCAGTCGTACTCGGTCTTCAGGCGGTGCTGCACCACTTCAAACTGCAGCTGGCCCACGGCGCCCAGCAGCATATTGCCGCCGGCATCAGGCTTGAAGACCTGGATGGCGCCTTCTTCGCCCAGCTGCATCAGACCTTGCTGCAACTGCTTGGTGCGCAGCGGGTTCTTCAGCACCACGGTCATAAACATTTCTGGCGCGAAGAACGGCAGGCCGGTGAACTGCAGGTTGGGCCCATCGGTGATGGTGTCGCCCAGCTGCACGCCGCCGTGCGTGGTAAAGCCGATGATGTCGCCGGCATAGGCCTCGTCCACCGCTTCGCGGCGCTGGCTCATGAAGGTCACCACGCTGGTGGGACGCAGCTCCTTGGCGGTGCGCTGCACCTTCATCTTCATGCCGGGGGTGTACTTGCCCGAGGCCACGCGCACAAAGGCGATGCGGTCGCGGTGGTTGCTGTCCATGTTGGCCTGCACCTTGAACACCACGCCCGAGAAGCTGCTGTCTTCCGGGTGGATGGTTTTTTCTTCGCGGTTGCGGTTGACCTCGGTGTAGGCGATGCGCGGGCCGGGCGGTGGCGACATGTCCACCACGGCGTCGAGCACTTCCATCACACCGAAGTTGTTCACACCGGAGCCGAAGAACACCGGGGTCAGCTTGCCGGCCAGGAAGTCGGCATGGTTCCATTCGGCAGAGGCGCCCTGGGCCAGTTCCATCGAATCGAGCGCATCGTCAAAGGCCTGGCCAAAGCGGCTGCGCAGCTTGTCGGCCTCGCTCAGCGGGATGACTTCAAAATCCTTGGGGCCGCGGTCGCTGCCTGGCGCGAACACGGTCATGCTTTGGGTCAGCAGGTTGATGATGCCGCCAAAGCTCTTGCCCTGGCCCACGGGCCAGGTGATGGGGCAGCAGGGCATGCCCAGCTCGCGCTCGACCTCATCCATGATGTCCAGCGGATCGCGCACTTCGCGGTCCATCTTGTTGACGAAGGTGATGATGGGCGTATCGCGCTGGCGGCAGACCTCGATCAGGCGGCGGGTCTGCGATTCCACACCGTTGGCCGCATCAATCACCATCAGCGCCGAGTCCACGGCGGTCAGCACCCGGTAGGTGTCCTCCGAGAAGTCCTTGTGGCCGGGGGTGTCGAGCAGGTTGATGACATGGTCGCGGTAGCTCATCTGCATCACCGACGAGGCCACCGAAATACCGCGCTGCTTTTCAATCTCCATCCAGTCCGAGGTGGCGTGGCGCGAGGCCTTGCGGCCCTTCACCGCGCCCGCGATCTGGATCGCACCGGAGAACAGCAGCAGCTTTTCGGTCAGGGTGGTCTTACCCGCGTCCGGGTGGGAGATGATCGCAAAGGTGCGGCGGCGTTGGGTTTCGGGAGCGTAGGACACAGTACGGAAGAGCAAAGGGCGCAGACCCGGGACTGGGCTGCCAAAAAACAAAGCCAGCAGGTGCTGGCTGGGACTGCGGGCATTTTAACGGAAAGCGTTTTACCCGGGCTTGGGCAGGCAGGGCGCCAGCGCCTTTGCCCAGGCCGCCGCAGCGGCACAGCCGCGTCACCCGGGCTTAGCCACCCCTTCTCTCGGCCATCTTGATGCCATCTTGATATCCCGCCGCGCATTCTCAGCGCCTGCTTGATGCGCGCAAACCTACATTGGCTCCACTGCAGGCGTTTTGCCTGTGCAACACCACGCTGCGCGGGGCCGAATTGGGCGGCCTGGCTGCAGTGTATGAGGAGAAGACCATGTGGATCCATGGAGTGGAGGTGCTGGCCGCGCTGGTCAGTGCTGCGCTGTTTGTCTATCTGGGTTACGCGCTGCTGCGGCCCGAAAAATTCTGAAAAAAGGGGAGAGGGCCATGTACATGCTGCAAGACCTGGTATTCGTCGCACTCACGCTGGCCTGTTTTGTCGGCCTGCTGGGCTTTGTTCGCGCCTTGGTGCGCATCTGAACGGGGGCTGACATGGGTTTAGTCTGGATCGAATATGCCGCCTTTGTGGCGGTGCTGGTGCTGCTCACCATCCCTATGGGATGGTGGCTGGCACGCTGCTTTACCAGCCCGCACGACAGCCGGCTGGAGCGCTGGACCTACGCCGCCATCGGCGTGGATCCGCAAGAGCGCATGGGCTGGCAGCGCTATGGCGCGGTGCTGGTGCTCAGCAATGGCCTGCTGATGCTGCTGGGCTACCTGCTGCTGCGGCTGCAGGGTTTGCTGCCGCTCAACCCGCTGCAGAATGCCGCGCAGACGCCGGATCTGGCGTTCAACACCGCCGCCTCCTTCATCACCAACACCAACTGGCAGGCCTATGCGGGCGAAAGCAGCCTGAGCAATGCCACGCAGATGGTTGTGATCACCGGCCTGATGTTTGCTGGCTCGGCCGCCGGCCTGGCAGCCGCGGCCGGTTTTGTGCGTGGGCTGGCCCGTGCAGGCAGCCAGGACATTGGCAACTACTGGGTGGACTTTGTGCGCATGCTCTGGCGCGTGCTGCTGCCGCTGTCGCTGCTGCTGGCGCTGGTCTATGTCTGGCAAGGCGTGCCCCAAACCCTGGGCACCGAGGTGCTGGCCCACAGCATCGATGGCGGCCGCATCCAGCAGCTGCTGATGGGGCCGGTCGCCAGCCTGGAGAGCATCAAGCACCTGGGCACGAATGGCGGCGGCTTCTTCAGCATGAATGCGGCCCATCCTTTTGAGAACCCCACGCCGCTCACCAATATGCTGCACATCCTGGCGATGCTGCTGATCCCGGCGGGCATGACCTATGCGCTGGGCGCCATGCTGCTCAAGCGGCGCCAGGGCTGGGTGTTCTTTGGGGCGAGCCTGGTCATCTTCCTGGGCTTTCTGGCCCTGGTCTGGACGGGCGAGCAAAACGGCAGCAGCCTGCTGGCCCGCGCCGGTGCCGACCAGCAATGGAGCGCCACCCAAGCGGGCGGCAATATGGAAGGCAAGGAGCTGCGCTTTGGCATCACCGATACCGCCTTGTTTGTGACGGCCACCACGGCGGCCACCACCGGCTCGGTCAACGCCATGCATGACTCGCTCACCCCGCTGGGCAGCATCACGCCCCTGGCGCTGATGATGCTCAACTGCGTGTTTGGCGGCGATGGCGTGGGCCTCATCAACCTGCTGCAGTACGCCATCCTGACGGTGTTCCTGGCCGGGATGATGATCGGGCGCACACCTGAGTTCCTGGGCAAGAAGATCGAGGTGCGCGAGATCAAGCTGGTGATGCTCTCCGTGCTGGCCCACCCGGCCTGCATTCTGGGCTGGACGGCGCTGGCCATGCTCTGGCCGGGCGCTGCCGACAGCCTGAACAACCGGGGCCCGCATGGCTTCTCAGAAATCTTGTACGCCTATGCCTCGGCCACCGCCAACAACGGCTCGGCCTTTGCGGGCCTCAATGCCAACACGCCCTTCTTCAACACCACCATCGGCCTGGCGATGCTGATGGGCCGCTACCTGACCTTGCTGCCGCTGCTGGCTGTGGCCGGCAGCATGGCCAGCAAGGCCAGCGTGCCCGCCGGTGCCGGCACCTTCCCCACTGCCACGCCGCTGTTCACTGGATTGCTGGTGTTTGTGGTGCTGGTTGTCGGTGGCCTCACCTTTCTGCCAGCGCTGGCACTGGGCCCGGTCGTCGAGCACCTGCAGATGCTGGCGGGGCAGCTCTACCCATGAGCCCCCACCTTTTGAACCGAACTTGCAACTGATGTGAAGCGAACCGGGGCACGGCCAGGCCGTGCCCGCAGGAGAAAACCATGACAAGCCTTGATTCCGATAAACGCCTGCCCGCGCTGCCTGCGCAGCAGGCCGCCGCCCCCGCCGCCGCAGGCTGGGGCCGCACCTTGGGCAGCAGTGCCCGCGCCGCCGTGCTGGTGCTGCTGCTCTGCGGCGTGGCCTACCCGCTGGCGACCACGGGCGTCGCCCAGGCGCTGCTGCCCCATGCCGCCAATGGCTCGCTGGTGCTGCGCAATGGCCAGATCGTGGGCTCGGTCCTGATCGGCCAGTACTTTGACAGCGCCCGCTACTTCCATGGCCGGCCCAGCGCCACGACGGCACCCGACCCCAAGCAGGACGGGGCCAGCATCGCTGCGCCCTACAACGCCGGCTTGTCCGGCGCCAGCAACCAGGGCGTCAGCAGCCAGGGGCTGGCCGATAGCGTGGCCGAGCGCGTGGCGCAGTACCGCAGTACCAATGGCCTGGCGGCCGATGCCGCCGTGCCGGTTGATGCGGTCACCGCATCGGCATCGGGCCTGGATCCGCATATCTCGGTCGCCAATGCCCAGCTGCAGCTGGCCCGCGTGGCGCGCGAGCGGCAATTGCCCCCCGCCCAGGTGCAGCAGTTGCTGGACCAGGCCACGCAGCAGCGCACCGGCTACCTGCTTGGTGAGCCGCGCGTGAACGTGCTGGCGCTCAATATGGCGCTGGATGCTCTGCCAACCCGGAGCCAACCATGAACACGAAAAAACGGACGGCATCCGCTGGCCTCGGCGATCTGGCGCTGCTGCAGGCCGCCGCCTGGGATGCACTGCGCAAACTCTCGCCCCGCCTGCAATGGACCAACCCGGTCATGTTTGTGGTCTACCTGGGTGCCTGGCTCACCAGCCTGCTGTGGCTGCAAGCGCTGTTCATGGCGCAGGAGGGCAGCGGTTTTACGTTGGCCATTGCCGGCTGGCTGTGGTTCACCGTGCTGTTTGCCAACTTTGCCGAGGCGCTGGCCGAAGGCCGCAGCCGCGCCCAGGCCGCCAGCCTGCGCGGCATGAAGCGCGACACGGTCGCCAAGGTGCTGCAGCAAGCGCAGCATGGCGCCGCCTGGACGGCCCAGCCCGCCAGCAGCCTGAGCAAGGGCACGTTCTTGCTGGTGGAGGCGGGCGATGTGATTGCGCTCGACGGCACCGTGGTCGAAGGCGTGGCCTCGGTCGATGAGAGCGCCATCACCGGCGAATCGGCCCCTGTGGTGCGCGAGGCCGGTGGCGATTTCTCGTCGGTCACCGGTGGCACGCGCGTGCTGTCCGACTGGCTGGTGGTCGAGGTCACGGTGAACCCGGGCGAGTCGTTTCTGGACCGCATGATCTCCATGGTCGAATCGGCCAAGCGCCAGAAGACCCCCAACGAGCTGGCGCTGGGCATCTTGCTGGTGGGGCTCACCTTGGTGTTCCTGATGGTCATCGTCACGCTCTGGCCGTTCTCGGTGTTTGCGGTGGCGCAATCGGGCAGCGGCAGCGCCGTCAGCGTGGCCGTGCTGGTGGCGCTGCTGGTTTGCCTGATCCCGACCACCATCGGCGGCTTGCTGTCTGCGATCGGCGTGGCCGGCATGGGGCGCATGATGCAGGCCAATGTGATTGCCACCTCGGGCCGCGCGGTGGAGGCCGCAGGCGATGTGGATGTGCTGCTGCTGGACAAGACCGGCACCATCACCTTGGGCAACCGCCAGGCGAGCGAATTCTTGCCAGCGCCTGGCGTGAGCGCCGCGCAGCTGGCCGAAGCCGCTCAGCTGTCGTCGCTGGCCGATGACACCCCCGAAGGCCGCAGCGTGGTGGCACTGGCCCAGGAGCGCCATGGGCTGAGCCCCGCTGTGCTCGACCCCGCCCAGGCCCAGCCGGTGCCCTTTACCGCCCAGACCCGCATGAGCGGCCTGGACCTGGCTGGCGCCACAGGCCCGCGCAGCCTGCGCAAAGGCGCGGCCGATGCGCTGCGCCGCCATGTCGAGTCGCTGGGTGGGCAGTTTCCGCAGGCGGTGCAGCTGGCGGTGGAGAGCGTCTCGCGCAAGGGCAGCACGCCGCTGGTCGTCGCCGATGGTGCGCGGGTGCTGGGCGTGATTGAGCTCAAGGATGTCGTCAAACCCGGCATGCGCGAGCGCTTTGCACAGCTGCGCCGTATGGGTATCCAGACCGTGATGGTCACCGGCGACAACCCGCTGACCGCCGCTGCCATTGCCGCCGAGGCGGGGGTGGACGACTACCTGGCCGAGGCCCGGCCCGAGGACAAGCTGCAGCTGATCCGCAGCCACCAGGCCGCAGGCCGTTTGGTGGCGATGACGGGCGACGGCACCAACGATGCACCCGCACTGGCCCAGGCCGATGTGGCGGTCGCGATGAACAGCGGCACGCAGGCCGCCAAGGAAGCGGCCAACATGGTGGACCTGGACAGCAACCCCACCAAGCTCATCGAGGTGGTGGAGACCGGCAAGCAGATGCTGATGACGCGCGGCGCACTCACCACCTTCAGCATTGCCAACGATGTGGCCAAGTACTTTGCCATCATCCCGGCCGCCTTTGTCGCCACCTACCCGCAGCTGGCCTCGCTCAACATCATGGGCTTGCACAGCGCCGATTCCGCCATTCTGAGCGCCGTCATCTTCAACGCGCTGATCATCATCGCGCTGGTGCCGCTGGCCTTGCACGGCGTGCGCTACCGGGCGGTGGGCGCGGCTGCGTTGCTGCGCCGCAATCTGCTGGTCTACGGTCTGGGTGGTTTGCTGGTGCCGTTTGTGGGCATCAAGCTGATCGACATGCTGCTGACCGCAACAGGCCTGGTCTAAGCGCTTGCCCCACAATAGCGCCACCATGCCCCACCCCAGCAACACCCCCAGCGCACCTGCCGCCCGGCCCGACCCGGACGCGTTGGTCGCCCAGCTCAAGGCCGACCAGCAGCAAGCGGCCCGCGGCAAGCTGCGCATCTATTTTGGCTCCAATGCCGGGGTGGGCAAGACCTATGCGATGCTGGCAGCGGCGCAGCGCGAGCGCCAGGCCGGCCGCCAGGTGCTGGTGGGACTGGTGGAAACCCATGACCGGGCCGAGACCGTGCAGCAGCTCCATGGCCTGGAGCTGCTGCCGCGCCGCCTGTTGCCCCACCAGGGCCGCCAGCGCGAGGCCTTTGACCTGGATGCGGCGCTGGCACGCCACCCGCAAGTGCTGCTGCTGGACGAGCTGGCCCACAGCAATGCGCCCGGCTCGCGCCACCCCAAGCGCTGGCAGGATGTGCAGGAGTTGCTCGATGCCGGCATCGATGTCTGGACGACGCTCAATGTGCAGCATCTGGAGAGCCTCAACGATGTGGTGGGCGGCATTGTCGGCATCCAGGTGCATGAGACCGTGCCCGACCACATCTTTGACGATGCCAGCGAGGTCATCGTTGTCGACCTGCCGCCCGAGGAGCTGCTCAAGCGCCTCAAGGCCGGCAAGATCTACCCGCTGGAGCAGGCCGAGCGGGCCTCGCACCATTTCTTCCGCCTGGGCAACCTGCTGGCCCTGCGCGAGCTGGCGCTGCGCCGTACGGCCGACCGCGTTGATGAGGACATGCGCGACTACCGGCGCGAGCGCTCCATCGGCGATGTCTGGCCCACGCGTGAGCGTCTGCTGGTCGCCGTAGGCGGTCAGGCGGGGGACGATGCCTTGGTGCGCCAGGTAGCGCGCCTGGCCCGGCGCCTGGAGGCCGACTGGATGGTGGTCTATGTGGATGCGCCCGCGCGCCAGCACCGCTCGGCGCAGTCGCAGCAGGCCGTGCTCAAAACCCTGGCGCTGGCCGCGCGCCTGGGGGCCGATACCGCGACGATCCCCGGAGCCCAGGTCGCCGCTGCGCTGGTCGATTTTGCGCGCGAGCGCAATGCCAGCCACCTGGTGCTCGCCCGCGTGCCGCCAACGGCGATGCGCTGGTGGCCCTGGGCGCCGTCCGGCCTGCCCGAGCAGATTGCTCGGCTGGACCCGGGGCTCGACGTGCTGCTGCTGTCCGTGCCCCGGCCGCGCAACCGGCCCGAACCCGCGCCGGCGCGGGAGGCGCCCTGGCCCTGGCGCGGCTACCTGGGCGCGAGCCTGGCCTGCGGTGCGGCCGCGCTGCTGGCGCAGGCGCTGCTGCAGGTGTTTGACCCTGCCAATGTGGTGATGCTGTTTTTGCTGGTGGTCGTGCTGTCGGCCTTGCGCTGGGGCCGGGGGCCGGGCGCCTGGGCGGCGCTCTTATCGGTGCTGCTGTTTGATTTTTGCTTTGTACCGCCGCGCAACTCCTTTGGCGTGAATGACACCCAGTACATCTTCACCTTCTGCCTGATGCTGGGCGTGGCCCTGGTCTGCGGCCAGCTGATGGCGCGGCTGCGGCATGAGGCCCGGGTGGCAGCCGAGCGCGAACGCCGCGCCGGCGCGCTGGCGCGCCTGGCCCGTGATCTGTCGGGGGCGCTCACACAGGCGCAGGTGGTGCAGACGGCGCTGACGACGGTCTCGGGCGTGTTCGATGCGCGCACCGGCCTGCTGCTGCCCGATGCGCAAGAGCAGCTGCATGTGGCGCCCGGCAGCGAGGCGGCGATTGACGCCAGCGTGGGCCGCTGGAGCATGGAGCACAGCCAGATGGCGGGCCGGGGTACGGACACCCTGGCCGCGTCGGACGCGCTGTATGTGCCGCTGATGGCGCCGGTGCGGGCGCGCGGCGTGCTGGTGCTGCAGCTGCGCACACCCGAGCGCTTGCGCGTGCCCGAGGAGCGGCGCCTGCTGGATGCCTGTGCCAGCCAGATTGCGCTGGCGCTCGAGCGCGTGCATTTTGTCGAGGTGGCCCAGCAGACCCAGGTGGCGATGGAGGGCGAGCGCATGCGCAACACCTTGCTGTCGTCGGTGTCGCATGACTTGCGCACGCCGCTCACCAGCATCCTGGGTGCCGCCCAGGCGGGCCTGCCGCATGCGCCGCCTGGCCCGGCGCAAGACATGCTGGTGCAAATCCGCAACCAGGCCCAGGCCTTGCAGCAGCTGGTGGACAACCTGCTGGCCATGGCCCGGCTGCAGCAGGATGGCGTGCACCTGCAGCGCGCCTGGATCCCTGTCGATGAGCTGGTGGGCAGTGCCTTGCGCCAGCTGGGCGGCCGCCTGGCCGATCACCCGGTGCAGCTGCAGCTACCGGCCGATTTACCGCTGCTGTGGATTGATGCGGCGATGATGGAGCGGGTGCTCGTCAACCTGCTGGACAACGCCAGCAAATACACCCCCGTGGGCACCGCCGTGCGGGTGACGGCGCAGGTGGAGCGCGACCAGCTGCTCTTGCGCGTGCAGGACAGCGGGCCGGGCCTGCCCGCGCACCTGGCGCCCGAGCAGCTGTTTGCGCCCTTCAGCCGGGGCCATGCCGAGTCCAGTATCTCCGGCATTGGCCTGGGCCTGGCGCTGGCCCAGCGCATTGTGCAGGCCCATGGCGGCCATCTGGATGCCGCCGCGGCCGAGCCCGGGCCGGGGGCCGTGTTCAGCCTGGCGCTGCCGGTGCTGCCTCAGCCGGCGCTGGATTGAGTGGCATGCGGCGCAGCAGATAGATATCCATGATCCAGCCATGCGCCGCGCGTGCAGCGGCGCGTGTGGCCACAATGCGCTCGGCTGTCTCGGCCAGCGGGCCGTGTGCCAGGCACTGCTGGGCCATGCCCAGGTAGGCGCCCCACCAGATGTAGACACCACGGGCCTGCGCCGCCGGCAGGCTGCGAAAGCTGCACTGGCCGTCCAGCATCACCACCAGCGTGTCCACCCCGGCTGGCCAGCCTTGCTCGCGCAGCTGGCGGCCGGTGGTGACGGTAAAGGGCTGGCCAATGTCATTGACGGCGATCGCATGCGCGGCCGTGAGTGCCTGCATCGAGGTGATGCCTGCGATGACCGTGACCTGCTGCGGCGCGGGCTGCATGCGTGCAGCAATGCGCAGGGTGCTGTCGTAGAGCGATGGATCGCCCCAGACCAGCAGCGCCACCTGCAGCACGCCGTTATCCGCACGCGGCTTCAAGCCGTTCTCCAGCGCCTGCGCAATCGCGGCTTGCCAGCGCAGGGTGATGGCGGCATGCCATTCATCGACCTGGTTCAGGTAGTCATCGCCTTGGCTGCGGCGCTCGGGCATGTCAAAGCCGGCGGTCTGCGGAGCGGGCTGCTGCAGCACGGCATCGCAGAGCGCCTGGCGCAGGGCTGCCAGCTCAGCCTTGTCCTCGCCCTTGTGGGGCAGCAGCAGCAGGTCGGCCGCATTCATTGCGGCGATGGCCTGGCGCGTCAGGTGGTCTGGGTTGCCGGTGCCAATGCCGATCAGGCTCAGCGCGACCAGCGGCAAGCTGCTGCTCATGCCTGGCCTTCGCTGTTCGCGGGCGCGGCTGCCAGCGGCCGGTCGGTGGCGGTATCCACCGCAGCCTGCGGCGCCGGAAAGCGCGGCTCGGTGCCCTGGGGCCGGTAGCGGCGGTCGTAGTCGGTGGCGTAGAGGCGGCTTTCGCCAAAGTCCTCGGCGCTGATGCTGCGGCCCACCAGGATGATGGCGGTGCGCTCCATGCTGGCGGCCACGGCCTGGGCCAGTTGGCCGACAGTGGTGCGTACAACGGTTTCATCGGGCCAGCTGGCGCGCCAGACGATGGCGGCCGGGCAGTCGGCGCCATAGTGCGGCAGCAGCTCGCTTTGCACTTTCTCGGCCACATGGATGGACAAATGGATCGCCAGCACCGCGCCAGTCGCGGCAAAGGCGGCCAGCTGCTCGCCCTCGGGCATCGCAGTGGCGCGGCCCGAGGTGCGCGTCAGCACCACCGACTGGCACAGGCCCGGCAAGGTCAATTCGGCGCCCAGGGTGGCGGCAGCCGCGGCAAACGAGGGCACGCCCGGCGTCACGCTGTAGGCAATGCCCAGTGCGCGCAGGCGGCGCAGCTGCTCGCCCATGGCCGACCAGACCGACAGATCGCCCGAATGCAGGCGCGCCACATCCTGGCCCTGCGCATCGGCGGCGCGAATCTCTTCGATGATCTCGTCCAGGCTCATCGATGCGGTGTTGACAATGCGCGCGCCGGGCGGGCAATGGGCCAGCAGCTCGCGCGGAATCAGCGAGCCCGCATAGAGGCAAACGGGGCAACGGGCCATCCGATCGCGGCCGCGCACGGTGATCAGGTCGGCAGCGCCGGGGCCGGCGCCGATGAAATGCACGGTCATGCCGTAACTCCTTGGGTTTGTGGATCAGCCGGGCGCAGGCCCGCTGCCAGACAACAATAGGGGGTGCTGCCGCGCGCGCGTCGCGCGGCAGCCAGGGTGGCGCTGCCATCGCCCGCCACCAGGCGGGCCAGCAGCAAGCGGGGCGCGGGCGCGGCCGCAGACAGGGCCACGGCCTCGGCCACGCTGCCGGTGCCATAACGCGCCAATAGGCGCGGCGACTGCGTGACCACCGGCTGCGCGGGCAGGGCCTCTTGCGCCACCGCCACCATCGCCACCGCAAAAGGCAGCTGCGCGGCCCACTGCTGCAGCGCGGGCCGCTGCTCCTTGCCTTGCAGCACCGCCACTGCGCAAAATTCGGCCAGCGCAGGCTGCTGCTGCCGGGCCTGCAGCCACAGCGCCTGCAGGTCTGCCGCCTGGGCCTGCGCGCGCAAGCCCAGCCCCAGCACCACGCAGCGGTGCGGCGCTGGCCCGGTCATGCCTGCCAGCTCCATTGCACCAGCGGGCGTGCGGCCTTCCAGCTGCGCATGCGGCCCAGCGCTGCCGCGCTGGATAGCTCCAGCTGCAGCAGCTGGCCGCCCTGCTCGCCATGCAGCTGCACCAACAGCGCCTGGGTCTCCAAAGTCACCGCATTTACCACCAGGCGGCAGCCGGGCGGCATGTGGGCGCGCAATGCCGCAAACAGCGCCGCATCAAAACCGCCGCCAACAAAGATGGCCTGGGGTGCGGGCAGGTCCTGCAAAGCTTCCGGCGCCAGGCCGTGCACCACCTGCATGCGGGCCTGCAGACCAAAGCGCGCGGCATTGCTGCGGATATTGGCCACGCGCGCGGCATGCTGCTCAATGCTGGTGGCGAGGCCTCCGGCCAGGCACCATTCGACGGCCACCGAGCCCGAGCCGCCGCCAATGTCCCAGAGCCGCTCGCCCGGCCGGGGGGCCAGGGTGGCCAGGGTCAGCGCGCGCGCAGGCGCCTTGGTGATCTGGCCATCGTGGGCATACCAGTCGTCGGGCCTGCCGGGCACCGCTGGCAGCGCAGCGCCGCCTTGGGCGATCAAGGCGACGGTCACCGGCGCCTGCGCCGGATCGGCCTGCAGCGCAGCGGCTGCCGTATCGGCGCGCAGCATGCGGCAGCGCTCGCGCGGGCCGCCCACCGCTTCCATCACCCACAAGGGGCTCTGGCCCCAGCCTTCGTGGCTGAGCCAATCGGCCAGCTGCACGACGGCCGCGCCATCGCGCAGCAGGGTGATCAGCTGGCGGCCAGGCGCCAGGCGGGGCAGCAACTGCGCAATCGGGCTGGCATGCAGACCCAGGCAGTCGCAGGCTTCCAGCCGCCAGCCCAGGCGGGCGGCAACCAGTGAAAAAGTCGAGGGCTGGGCATGGCAGCGCCATTCCTCAGGCGACAAGTGCGCCGCCAGGCTGCCGCCCACGCCATGCCAGAAGGGGTCGCCCGAGGCCAGCACCACCACCCGCCGGCCGCGCGCGGCCAGCACCGGGGCCACATCAAAAGGCTGGGGCCAGGGGCGGCCACGCGCATCGATGGCGGCCAGCTGCAGATGGCGGGGGCCGCCAAATACCAGCTCGGCCTGGTCCAATGCGTCTTTGGCCGCAGCGCTCAGGCCTGACAATCCATCCTCGTTCAACCCTATCAATGTCAACCACGGATCAGCCATGACGCATGTTCTCCTGCTGGGCGGCACCAGCGGCGCCAGCGAGTTGGCCCAGGCCCTGCACCAGGCGGGGGTGCGCGCCTGCTTCTCGTATGCCGGCGTCACCCAGCAACCACTGGCCCAGCCGCTGCCCACGCGCAGCGGCGGCTTTGGCGGGCCCGAAGGCCTGGCCGCCTTTATCCGCGCCCAGGGCATCAGCCATGTGCTGGATGCCACCCATCCCTTTGCCGCGCAGATGAGCCGCCATGCCTGCGCGGCCTGCGCCGCTACCGGCACGCCCTTGCTGGCGCTGGAGCGCGCGCCCTGGCAGGCGCAGCCCGGCGATAGCTGGACCGAGGTCGCCAGCATGGCCGATGCCGCCAGCGCGCTGCCCCAGGCACCCAGCCGGGTGTTTCTGGCCGTGGGGCGCAAACAGCTCGATGCCTTTGCCGCCTACCCGCAGCACCACTACCTGCTGCGCCTGGTCGATGCACCTGTGCCCGGCAGCTTGCCGCTGCCCCGGCACACCGTGGTGCTGGGCCGGGGCCCCTTTGGCATGCAGGACGACCTGGCCTTGCTGCAGCAGCACGGCATCGCCTGGCTGGTGGCCAAGAATGCCGGTGGATCGGCCACGCGCGGCAAGATCGATGCCGCCCGTGCGCTGGGTCTGCCGGTCCTGATGGTGCAGCGCCCGGCACTGCCGCTGCGGCCGCGTACCGACAGCGTGGCGGCGGTCATGCATTGGCTCCGTCATGGCGCCTTGCCATCCACTGCGCCGTAGTAGCGTGGCGTATAGGCGTAGCGCCCCACGCGGCGGGTGAGGCTATTGCCCACCAGCACGACGGTGCGCATGTCGGCCATCTCGGGCTGGGCTTCGGCCAGGCTGCAGACCTGCAGCGATTCCTCGGGCGTAGAGACGGCGCGGGCAAAAATCAGCAGGCGCTCGGGCTCGCAATGCCTGCGCAGCAGCTCCAGCAGGCGGATAAAGCCTTGCGGCCGGCTGTGCGAGCGCGGGTTGTAAAAGGCCATCGCAAAATCGGCTTCGGCCGCCAGCTCCACCCGGCGGGCAATCACCGGCCAGGGCTTGAGGTTGTCCGACAGATTGATACAGCAAAAATCATGGCCCAGCGGCGCGCCTGCGCGGGCGGCGGCGGCGAGCATCGCGGTAACGCCGGGCAAGACCTGCACGTCCAGCGCCAGCCAGTCCTGTGCCTGCGGTTCCTCGGCGCTTTCGATGGCTTCAAACACTGCCGATGCCATGGCGAACACGCCCGGATCGCCAGACGACACCACGACGACCTGCCGGCCCTGGGCGGCCAACTCCAGCGCTTGCCTGGCGCGGTCGAGCTCCACCCGGTTGTCCGAGGCCAGCCACTGCGGCTCGCGGCTGCCAGCCGGCGCGCTTTGCGCCAGCAAGGCCTGCGCACGCGCCACATAGGGGAAGTAGCCCACAACCGCGTCGGCCGCCAGCAAGGCCTGCAGCACCGCAGGCGTGATCTGGTCCAGGTCGCCGGGGCCCAGGCCGGCAATGGTCAGCTGGCCGTTGCTTACCATGCGGCCTCCGGGCGGCGGCCCTGGCCATGCACCAGCACGATCGCGAAATAGGGGCAGACTTCGTCGCCCACGTCGCTGAGGCGCGCCACCTGCTGCTGCTCGGTGGTGCCGTTTTGCACCAGCCAGGCGGCGTCGGCGCGGCCCGCGCGGGCGAGCGCGCGGCGGATGCGCGGCAGGTTGCGGCCCACCTTCATCACCACCAGCGCATCGGCCGTGTCCATGCGGCGCACTAGCTCGTCTTCAGACAGGGTGCCGGTCATCACGCTCAGCACATCGTCGCCCCAGGTGATGGGCTCACCGGTGGCATGCCAGCAGCCCACCATGCCGGGGATGCCGGGGACCACCTGCAGGTCCACATCGCCCCTTGCGCGCAGCCGGGTGTAGAGGTGCATGAAGGAGCCGTAGAGAAAGGGGTCGCCTTCGCAGAGCACGATGACCTGTTCCTGCCGGGCCAGCGCGGCCAGACGCAGGCACCAGTCGTCGTAGAACTGGGCCAGCTGCTGCACATAGGCGGGGCTGTCCACCGGGATTTCGGTGGTCACCGGGTACTCCATCGGGTACTCGGCGGCCTGGACGCTGAGCATGCCCTCGACCAGCTGGCGCGCCTTGCCGGGCCGGCCTTTCTTGCGGAAAAAGGCCACATGACGGGCGCCGCGCACCAGGCGGTCGGCCTTGATGCTCATCAGTTCGGGGTCGCCCGGGCCCAGGCCCACGCAGATGATGCCCGGTGCGGCGACGCTGGTCTTATTCAACATGGCTGGCCATGGCGTTGACGGCGGCCACGGTCATCGCCGAGCCGCCCAGGCGCCCGCGTACGATCATCGCCGGCACTGGCAGGTCCTGCATCAGCGCCTCTTTGGACTCGGCCGCGCCGATAAAACCGACCGGAAAGCCAATGATGGCCGCAGGGCGGGGGCAGCTCGGGTCCTGCAGCATGTTGAGCAGGTGAAAGAGGGCGGTCGGCGCATTGCCAATCGCCACTACGGCGCCGGCCAGGTGCGGGCGCCACAGCTCCAGCGCCGCAGCGCTGCGGGTATTGTTCATTTGCTGCGCCAGCTCGGCCACAGCGGGCTCGTGCAAGGTGCAGATCACCGGGTTGCCAGCGGGGAGGCGCGAGCGGGTAATGCCTTCGCTGACCATGCGCACATCGCAGAGCACGGGCGCGCCGGCCTCCAGCGCGCGCTGGCCTGCGGCGACCGCACCGGCGGAAAACTGCACATGCGCGGCCAGCTCCACCATGCCGGCGGCATGGATCATGCGCACCGCCACGCGCTCCTCACCGGGGGTGAAGCGCTGCAGATCGGCCTCGCGGCGAATGGTGGCGAAGGACTGCCGGTAGATCTCGGCGCCATTGGTTTCGTAGGTATGAACCATTACATTTCTTCAAACAACAGCCCGGGATTGTCGCGCAGACTGCGCTCGCTCCAGCGGGAATCGGGGACGGCCTGGGCCGTGGCATGGCGGGCGAGTCCAAACAGGGGGCCTTCGCTGCCCGCTTGGGCCACCAAAGTGACGCTGGCGGGCAGCTGGCGTGCGCAGCCTTTGCTGCAGCCCGAGACATGCAGGTGGGCGCCCTCGGGCACATGGGGGGCCAGGGCCAGCGCCAGATCCTGCGTGGGGGCCAAGGCTTGGCGGCAACCAGGCGCGCCGCTGCAGGCCGAGACGCGCAGCCGCGCATCTTGCGGATCGCAGATCCAGTGTTCGTGCTCGTTCAAGCCCGCCCCTGGCATGCCCTGGGGCGCAAGGCCTTCGACCAGCAGCATGCGCCAGGGTGTCAGCCGCAGGCCCATGATGCCGCTGCGTGCCAGGCGCGCCAGCGCACTGGCAGCGACCCGGCCCAGCGGAGCGGCCACCAACAGGCCAAGACCGCACTGCCAGCCCGGTTTTGGCTGGCTCGCTGCGGGCAGGTAAGGGGGCGCTTCATGCAGGCCAGCGGGCAAGGCCAGCGGTGGCTGCGCGCCTGGCTTGGCTTGCGCCTGGCGCAGCAGCTGGGGCAGGCGGCCGGGGTGTTCGCCGGCCGCACGCCGCGCGCGCGCCTGCGCCGCGCACCAGCGGGCCAGCGCCAGGGCGGCTTGCACGCTGAGTAGGGGGGTGTCTGCCTGCCAGGCGATGGGGTAGCCGGGTACCTGCAGCAGCCAGCCTTGGGCGCCATCGCGAACCAATTGCACATCGGCCGCGACCTCGGCCAGGCCGCCATGGCGGCCGCTGGCCAGCGAGACGCCAAACTTGGCGGGCAGGCCCTCCAGCGCGGTATCGGCCAGCAGCGCCTGCTGCAAGGGCTCGGCCAGTGCGAGCACGCCGTCAGCGGGCTGGCTCAGCGGGTCGATGACCAGGTTGCGCAGCTGCTCCTGGCGGGCATCGCCATCGAGCAGGCCCTGGGCGGCCAGGGCCGCCAGCAGCGCGCCGTGCTGATTGGGGGCGACACCGCGCAGCTGGATATTGGCGCGGCTGGTGAGCTCCAGCAGGCCGGCGCCATGCTCGCTGGCCAGCTCGGCCAAGCGCAGCGCCTGCGCGGCCGACAACCTGCCCAGCGGTGGGCGCACCCGCACCACCAGCCCATCGCCAGAAGCCATGGGCTGCCAGGCGCCAGGGCACCAGCCTTGGGTCTGTGGAAGGGGAGAGGGTGGGGTGGCAAACATGGAGCAGGCGGCAGCGCAGTCGCAATGCCGGGGTGCTGAAGTGTAGCGAAGTGCCCGCTTGCCGCCGGGCAGCAGGCGCAAACCACCCCGGTTTTTTGTCACAATCGGGCGCATGACGCTTGCTGCCCCCCGCATCCTCTTGGTGGACGATGATCCGCATATCCGCCGCTTTGTGCGTCTGGCCATGGAGGACGAAGGCTGGCAGGTCTTCGAGGCCGACAGCGCAAGGCGTGGCCTGATCGAGGCGGCCAGCCGCCAGCCCGATGCGCTGGTGCTGGACCTGGGCCTGCCCGATGCCGATGGCAAGACGCTGATCACCGAGCTGCGCGGCTGGAGCGGCCTGCCGGTGCTGGTGCTCTCGGCCCGCGACCAGGAGGACGAGAAAGTGGCGGCGCTCGATGCGGGCGCGGACGACTACCTGAGCAAACCCTTTGGCGTGCCCGAGCTGCTGGCGCGCCTGCGCGTGATGCTGCGCCGCAGCCAGCGCAGTGGCGGCGAGCAGCCCGGCAGCACGGTGCACTTTGGCGATGTGGAGGTGGACCTGGCCACGCACGAGGTGCGCCAGGCGGGCGCTGCCGTGCACCTGACGCCGATCGAGTTCCGGCTGCTGGCAGCGCTGATCGCCGGCCAGGGCCGGGTGCTGACGCATCGCCAGCTGTTGCTGCAGGTCTGGGGGCCGGAATACCTGGACCGGCCGCACTACCTGCGCGTGCACATGGCCAACCTGCGCCAGAAGATCGAGGCCGAGCCGGCCCAGCCCCGCCATCTGCTTACCGAGCTGCAAGTGGGCTACCGCCTGGTGGGGTTACAGGGCTGATGCCCTTATAATCGCACTCCATCCGAGGAGCGTTGCAACGTTTCCCAGTCTGGCCAGGCGCCAGACCACCCTGGGGCGTGAGGCTCGGATTTCATCTCGCAACGACGCTCACCCACGCTTTCTGTGCGGTGAGATGGTCCTTCCCTTCTTCCGCGGAACGTGGTTTTTCATTCAATTTTTGGAGAAAACCATGAACGCTGCTGTTCGCTTCAATCCCGCTGACTCCGCGATTACCGATATTTCCCTGGCCGCTTGGGGCCGAAAGGAAATCAAGATCGCCGAAACCGAAATGCCTGGCCTGATGGCCGTGCGTGAAGAGTTCGCCGCTGCCCAGCCCCTGAAGGGCGCGCGCATCACCGGCTCGCTGCACATGACCATCCAGACCGCTGTGCTGATCGAAACGCTGACGGCGCTGGGCGCCCAAGTGCGCTGGGCCTCGTGCAACATCTTCTCGACCCAGGACCACGCCGCTGCCGCCATCGCCGAGACCGGCGTGCCCGTGTACGCGATCAAGGGCGAGTCGCTCAAGGACTACTGGGACTACACCCACGCGATCTTTGAATTCGGCGCCAAGGGCACCGAAGGCGAAGGCCCGAACATGATCCTGGACGACGGCGGCGATGCCACCATGCTGATGCACCTGGGCAAGAAGGCCGAAAAGGACATCTCCGTGCTGGCCAACCCCGGCAGCGAAGAAGAGAAGATCGTGTTTGCCGCGATCAAGGCCAAGCTGGCCGTGGACGCGACCTGGTACAGCCGCAAGTCGGCCCAGATCATGGGCGTGACCGAAGAGACCACCACCGGCGTGCACCGCCTGAACGAAATGTCGGCCAACGGCTCGCTGCTGTTCCGCGCGATCAACGTCAACGACTCGGTGACCAAGTCCAAGTTCGACAACCTCTACGGCTGCCGCGAATCGCTGGTGGACGGCATCAAGCGCGCCACCGATGTGATGATCGCCGGCAAGGTGGCTGTGGTGGCTGGCTACGGTGACGTGGGCAAGGGCTGCGCCCAGGCGCTGACTGCGCTGCGCGCGCAAGTCTGGGTGACCGAAATCGACCCGATCAACGCCCTGCAAGCGGCGATGGAAGGCTACAAGGTTGTGACCATGGAGTACGCCGCTGACAAGTGCGACATCTTCGTGACCACCACCGGCAACAAGGACATCATCCGCCACGAGCACATGGTCGCGATGAAGGACGAGGCCATCGTCTGCAACATCGGTCACTTCGACAACGAAATCGATGTCGCATCGATCGAGAAGTACGAGTGGGAGGAGATCAAGCCGCAGGTCGACCACATCACCTTCCCCGATGGGAAGAAGATCATCCTGCTGGCCAAGGGCCGACTGGTGAACCTGGGTTGCGCCACCGGCCACCCCAGCTTTGTGATGTCCAACTCTTTTGCCAACCAGACGCTGGCGCAGATCGAGCTGTTCACCCGCCCCGACGCCTACGAAGTGGGCAAGGTCTATGTGCTGCCCAAGGTGCTGGACGAGAAGGTTGCACGCCTACACCTGAAGAAGGTGGGCGCCCAGCTGACCGAGCTGACCCAGGCGCAAGCGGACTACATCGGCGTGAAGAAGGAAGGCCCGTACAAGCCTGAAACCTACCGTTATTAAATGGAGCGGTAATCCCAGCGCCTGGTGACACCCTTGTGTGCCGCCAGGCGCTGCAGCCCTGTTGGGCATTTGTTGTGAAGACGGGCTGCTCCGCTTGGGCGGGCCAGCCGGTCGTTTTGATTGAAGGAACGCGCATGCGCGCAGATGTGTTTTTGGTGGAAACGGGCCTGGCGTCGACCCGCTCGCAGGCGCAGCGCCTGATTGCTGCGGGTGTGCAATGGCGCACCACCTCGCTGGCCCCCTGGATCAAGGTGGCCAAGAACGGGGACGAGATTCCAGCAGGCGCCGATGTGGAGCTGCTCGATGACTCGGAAGCCAAGTACATCTCGCGCGGCGGCTTGAAGCTCGAAGGCGCCTTGGCCGCGACGGGCCTGGTGGTCCGGGACCTGCGCTGCCTGGACGTGGGCCAGAGCACCGGGGGCTTTACCGACTGCCTGCTGCAGGCCGGCGCCCAGCAGGTGATCGGTGTCGATGTGGGCACGGGGCAACTGCACGAGCGCCTGCGCGCCGATGCGCGCGTGGTCTGTGTCGAGGGCTTCAATGCCCGCGCGCTGACGCCTGAGTCCTTGCAGGCGGCCTGCGATCTGGCCTTGACCGAGATCGTGCTCGAAGAAGAGGACAACGACACCCAGCCGGTGGCCCCTTATGCCTGGATGCGCAATGGCGGCCAGGTCGATGAGGAATACGACGACAGCCAGGACGCCAAAGAGCAGGAGATCGAGGACTTCAAGGCCGAGCGCAATGCCAAGCAGCGCGCCAAGGCAGAAGGCACGGCTCCGGTCGAGCGCCGCCGCCGCGCCGGCACCGAGAACGTCGATATCCGCCCCGAGTTTGACTTTGTCACTGGCGATCTGTCCTTTATCTCGCTGACCCTGGTGCTGCCAGCGGTGGTGAGCGTGCTCAAGCCCGGCGGCCAGCTGCTGATGCTGGTCAAGCCCCAGTTCGAGCTGCAGCCCGGCCAGATCGGCAAGGGCGGCATTGTGCGCGACAAGGCCTTGTACGCCGAGGTGGAGCAGCGCATCCGCGCCTGCCTCGCCGAGCTGGGCCTGGAGGTCAAGCAATGGATGGATTCGGCCATCGATGGCGGTGACGGCAACCACGAGTTCTTTGTGCATGCCCAGCAAGGCGCCGTGGTGAAGCTGCCTGCGTCTGCGGCAGCCGATGCCAGCGATGAGGCCCCTGCCGCGCCAGCGAAGAAGGCCGCTGCCAAGCGCCCATCGCGGGCCGATATGCGAGCCAAGCGCGATCTGCAGGAGCTGTATGTGGACCCGGAAGCGGCCAGCTTTGGCCAGCCCGGCCCGGCACGCAGCAAGCAGAAAAAACGCAACGAGCGCTGAGTATTGACGACCTGGAAGACGGCCATGACCTTTCCCATCAGTTTTGAATTTTTCCCGCCCAAGACGCCCGAGGGCGCTGACAAGCTGCGCGTGGTGCGCCAGGCGCTGTATGCGCGCAAGCCCCAGTTCTGCTCGGTGACCTATGGGGCGGGCGGCTCCACGCAAGAGGGCACCTTTGGCGTGGTCAAGGCCATCCTCGACGAGGGGGTGGATGCGGCATCGCACTTCTCCTGCGTGGGCGCGACCAAGCAGACCGTTCGTGCGCAGCTGCAGCAGCTCAAGGACATGGGCGTCAAGCGCCTGGTGGCCTTGCGCGGCGACCTGCCCAGCGGCTATGGCCTGGGCGGCGAGTTCCACTACGCCAGCGATCTGGTGACGTTTATCCGCGACGAATTCGGCCAGGATTTCCACATCGAAGTGGCCGCCTATCCGGAGATGCACCCGCAGGCGCGCAACCCCGAGGCCGATCTGCAGGCCTTTCTGGCCAAGGTGAAAGCCGGTGCCGATTCGGCCATTACGCAGTACTTCTTCAACGCCGATGCCTTTTGCAGATTTCAAGAAGATTTACAAAAACGCGGGGTAGACCTGCCGGTCATCCCGGGTATTATGCCGATCACCGGATCGACGCAACTGATGCGCTTTTCGGATGCCTGCGGCGCCGAGATCCCGCGCTGGATTCGTCTGCGACTGCAAGGCTATGGAGATGATGTTGCCAGCATCCGTGCCTTTGGCCTGGATGTGGTGACCCAGATGTGCGAGGACCTGCGCCGCCGTGGTGCCGTCGGTCTGCACTTCTACACCATGAACCAAAGCGCAGCCACACTGGCGATCTGCGACCGGCTGGGGCTGTAGCCAACAGCGCTGTGGTCTTGCAGCGCGGTGGCCCCGAATGTGCCGAACGCGGAAAGACCAGGAGTTGCTGTTGTCCTCATCCACACGATCGCGATGCCGAGGCTGGCTGGCCGCTGTCAGCCTGGCTGCGCTCGCCGGTGGCTGCGTGCATGTGCCCAGCGACAGCGATGGCGCGGCGCCCGATGGCGTGGCGCAGAGCACAGCGCAAGGCCCTGTGCATCCCGAAGCCGCATTCACAGCACCCGAGCGCTCGGCCGCCGAGTCGGCCATCACCTCCACCGCGCCTGAGGAGCTGGCCGCGCTGTCCGGTGAGCGCCGAGGCCTGGGCCTGGTGCTGCCGCCGTCGGCGCCGCTCAGCAGCATCGATGGGCTCTCGCGCCCCTGGGATGTGCCCGATATTCCTCCCGCCCTCAAGCAAGACCCTTACCGCTCGGCCGACCAGCAAGGCATGGCTTCCTGGTATGGCGGCCAGTTCCATGGCCGCAAGACGGCCAATGGCGAGCGCTTTGACAAGGAAGGGCTGACAGCAGCACACAAGACCCTGCCTTTTGGCACCCAGGTCTGCGTGCGCAGCATGGTCACCGGCAAGGCGGTGGTGGTGCGCATCAATGACCGGGGCCCCTATGCGGGCGACCGCATCATCGACCTGAGCCAGGGCGCCGCCCAGGAGCTGGGCATGCTGGGCCTGGGTATCAAGCCGGTGGAGCTCTGGACCCTGGACGACGATGACGACGACTGCCCCTCATTTGTGCTGGCCGGGCGGCGCGGCAGCGGGGCACTGGCCGGTGATGCGGCGCCCCGCGGTCACCAGAACGCCAAGGCCGCGGCACACCATGGCCGCGTGCGGGCCGTGGTCCCCGCCACCAAGGCCCGGGCCAAGCCTGCCAAGGCTGCGCCCACAGCACGGCGCAAAAAGTAAAACCGCAGCACACAAAAGCAAAAACGCAGGCCCATCTTTGGCGATGGCCTGCGTTTTTCTGTCCGGGGTTGACCCGGCCGGTGGTGTGTTTCCCGCCTGCGCTGCTTACTTGCCGCCGCTCTCCAGCACATAGCCGGCATTGCTGTCCTGCTGCAGCAGCTCGGCCATCTGGGGCAGGGCCACCTTGAGCTGGTCCTTCAAGGTGAAGGGCGGGTTGATCAGGAACATGCCGCTGGCGGGCAGACCGGGGCGCTTTTCTTCGCCCTGGCGCATGGCGGTGGTGATCTTGCTGTTCTTGACCGTCAGCTCGGCATTGAGCCAGCTCTTGCCAAACTTGTTGGCCAGGGTCTTGAGGCGGCGCGGCAGGTCATGGGCTTCCTGGCGCGGAATGATCGGGTACCAGACCGCATAGGTGCCCGTGGGAAAGCGCTGCATGCTGTCGGCCACCATGTCGAGCACACGGCCGTAGTCGGTCTTCATTTCGTAGCTGGGGTCGCACAGCAAAAAGGCGCGGCGCGATGGCGGGGGCAAGAATTTCTTCACGCCCTCAAAACCGTCTTCCAGCAGCACCTGGACCTGGCGGCCGGCCTTCAGCTGCGCGATATTGCCACTCAGCGAGCGGCAGTCAGTGGGGTGCAGTTCAAACAGCTTGAGCTTGTCGCGGTCGCCCAGCAGCCGCTGCGCGATAAAGGGCGAGCCCGGGTAGACCTTGTAGGTATTGCTGGTGTTGAAGGCTTTGACCATGTCCACATAGTCCTGCAGCATCGGGCACAGGTCCTTGGCACCTTCAAGGCGGCGAATGCCCTCGTCGGCCTCGGCGCTGGTGGTGGCATAGTCGCCGTCCAGGCGGTACAGGCCCGCCCCGGCATGGGTGTCCAGTGCAACCAATGCCGCCTCTTTTTGCGTCATGTATTGCAGGGAGGCAATCAGGATGGTGTGCTTGAGCACATCGGCGTGATTGCCGGCATGGAAGGCGTGGCGGTAACTGAACATAGGGCGCCAATGGTAGCGATATGCGCCACGCTACGGCGCCAAAGGGGCATGCAGCAGCTGCTACAAGCCCCAAAAACACCGAAAAAATGCCTGAACCGTGTCCATTGGTGGGATGTAAGGAGGCACTTTACGTCTTGCCGAAAAACTTTTATAATGGAGAGCTTCGCAGCGATTTTTATGAATCCCGCGGCGAAGACTTTGCGTGCAGTGCCCAGGCGCTGCATGTGAGGGAGTACCGCCTAAGAGGCTTCCTGCGTGACGAGAGTTGCGTCTAGAAGAAGCACCGACCGCGGAAAAGGATTCGCCAAACCCTCTATTGAAAGAGAAAACTCATGTCTACATTCAGCGCAAAACCCGCTGAGGTGCAACACGAGTGGTTTGTGATTGACGCCACCGATAAGGTGCTCGGACGTGTCGCCAGCGAAGTGGCACTCCGTCTGCGCGGCAAACACAAAGCCATTTACACACCTCACGTTGACACCGGTGACTACATCGTCATCATCAACGCCTCCAAGATCAAGGTCACTGGTACCAAGAACACGGACAAGGTGTACTACCGTCATTCGGGCTTCCCAGGCGGCATCACTGCCACCAACTTCCGCGACATGCAAGTGAAGTTCCCTGGCCGTGCTCTCGAAAAGGCTGTCAAGGGCATGCTGCCCAAGGGTCCTCTGGGCTACGCCATGATCAAGAAGCTGAAGGTCTACGGTGGTGATGAGCATCCTCACACCGCCCAACAGCCTAAAGTGCTGGAAATCTAAGGAGTCCCGAGATGATTGGTGATTGGAACAATGGCACCGGCCGTCGCAAATCCAGCGTCGCCCGTGTGTTTCTGAAGAAGGGCTCCGGCAAGATTGTTGTGAATGGCAAGGACATTCAACAATATTTCGGCCGCGAAACCTCGATCATGATTGCAAAGCAGCCCCTGGTGCTGACCGGCAATGTCGAAACCTTCGACATCCAGGTCAACGTGCACGGCGGCGGTGAATCCGGCCAAGCCGGTGCCACCCGCCACGGCATCACCCGCGCTCTGATCGATTACGACGCAGCACTGAAGTCGCAACTGAGCCAAGCTGGCTTCGTGACCCGTGACGCACGTGAAGTCGAGCGTAAGAAGGTCGGTCTGCACTCTGCACGCCGCGCAAAGCAGTTCTCCAAGCGTTAATTGCTGGCTACTTGCCAAGAAACCGCCCCTCGGGGCGGTTTTTTTTATGGCTGCTCGCTGCGGGTGGGCTATTCCCACACTGCAATTGGCGTCACCCGGCCCCCAGGCTGCGAGAAACATGCGATTGGAGTACCATTCTTTGCAGTACATCAAATAAGACAGGAGTCGTCTCCCATGAGCGAAGTTGCTGAAAACACCATGACGGAAATGCCCACCCCGATTGTCTTTACCGACAGTGCAGCGGCGAAGGTGGCCGATCTGATTGCCGAAGAAGGCAATCCGGATCTGAAGCTGCGCGTGTTCGTGCAAGGCGGCGGCTGCTCGGGCTTCCAGTATGGCTTTACCTTTGACGAGATTGCCAACGACGACGACACGACCATGACCAAGAATGGCGTGTCGCTGCTGATCGATGCGATGAGCTACCAGTACCTGCTGGGCGCCGAGATCGATTACAAGGAAGACCTGCAGGGCGCGCAGTTCGTGATCAAGAACCCGAACGCCACGACCACCTGCGGTTGCGGATCGAGCTTCTCGGTATAAGCCGCGCAGTCTGTGATGGAAGGCATTGCTCCTGTGCTTGCCTTCTGGTCCACCACCTTGCCACAAGCCGCTGTTGACCAGCGGCTTTTGTTTTGTCCATGTCCGCTGAACTGACCCCCCGCCCCGTTGCGCCCCACAAGGAGCGCCTGCTCTGGCTGGTGGCGATTGCCTTTTTTCTGCAATCGCTCGACGCCACGATCCTGAACATCGCGCTGCCGGCCATGGCCCATTCGCTGGGCCAAAGCCCGCTGAAAATGCAGTCGGTGATTGTCGCCTACTCGCTGACCACGGCCATGCTGATTCCGGCCTCGGGCTGGATCGCCGACCGTTTTGGCACGCGCCGCGTCTTCATGTGGGCGATTGCGCTGTTTGTGCTGGGCTCGGTGCTCTGCGCGCTCTCGCCCAGCCTGGGCTTTCTGATCGCCGCGCGCGTGGTGCAAGGCGTGGGCGGCGCGATGATGCTGCCTGTCGGACGCCTGGCGGTGCTGCGCAGCCACCCCAAGGGGGATTTCATCCGCGCGATGAGCTTTATCGCCATTCCCGGCCAGATCGGCCCCTTGCTGGGCCCGACCCTGGGCGGCTGGCTGGTGGAGGTGGCGACCTGGAACTGGATTTTCTGGATCAATGTGCCGGTCGGCCTCTTTGGCGTCTGGGCCGCGCGCCGCTGGATGCCCGAGACCACCTGGTCGGTGCCGCGCAAGTTCGATGGCCTGGGCTATGCGCTGCTGTCTTTTGGCATGGTGGCCATTTCGGTGGCCCTCGATGGCATGTCCGGCATGGGCCTGGGCATGGCGATGGTCGTGGTGCTGATGGTGTTTGGCCTGGCCAGCCTGGCCAGCTACTGGATGCATGCGCTGCGTGTGCCCGAGCCGCTGTTTCCGCCGATGCTGTTCCGCGTGCGCTCGCTGCGCGTAGGCCTGCTGGGCAATCTGTTTGCCCGCTTCGGCACGGGGGCTGCGCCATTTCTGATTCCGCTGCTGCTGCAGGTGGGTCTGGGCATGGCACCGATGAACGCCGGCATGATGATGCTGGCCACCGTCATGGGCAGCATGCTGGTCAAGCGCTTTGCGGTGCAGACGGTGCAGCACTTTGGCTACCGCCGCGTGCTGCAGGTCAACTCGGTGATGGTCGCCTTCATGCTGGCGAGCTTTGCGTTGACCAGCGCCCAGCAGCCGCCCTGGTTGCTGCTGCTGCAGCTGTTTGTGTTTGGCGGCTTCAACTCCATGCAGTTCTCGGCGATGAACTCGGTCACCCTGAAGGACCTGGATGGCGAATTTGCCAGCAGCGGCAACAGTCTCTTGTCGATGGTGCAGATGCTGGCCATGGGCATTGGCGTGGCCTTGGCCGGCGCGCTGCTGTCAGGCTATGCCGACCGCTGGATCACCGACCCGGACAAGTCGCTGCGCGCCATCCACGCCACCTTCCTGACCGTGGCCTTGATGACCTTGGCTGCCACCTTGGTGTTCAGCCAGCTCGACAAGGATGAGCCGGTCAAGCCGGCGCCCGATGGCGGGGATGCTTGAGCGTCAATTCTTAGCCGCTCAACGTGGGTAGATCGCCCCCAGCACCCGGGGCCCGCGCGCACCGGTCACCGCCGGCAGGTTGCCGGGCAGGCGCTGCCAGCATTGGCGGGCCAGCCAGGCAAAGGCGCTGGCCTCGACCTGCTGCGGGGGCAGGCCATGTGCGGCCGAACTGTCCACCGCGATGCCGGGCAGCAGATCCGCCAGGCGTTGCAGCAGCTGCTGGTTGAGCGCGCCGCCGCCGCAGACGATCAAGGTCTGGCCCTCGGCTGCGCCATGGCGCTGCATGTCCTGCGCAATCGCCAGCGCGGTGAAGGCGGTCAGGCTGGCCTGCACATCGGCAGGGGCCGCACCGGGCGCATGGCGCTCCAGCAACGGGGCCAGCCAGCCGGGGTTGAACAGGTCGCGCCCGGTGCTCTTGGGCGGTGGCAGCTGGAAAAAAGGCTCTTCCATGAAGGCCGCCAGCAAGTCCGGAATCACCTGGCCGCTGGCCGCCCAGTGGCCGCCATCGTCATAGGGGTTGCCGGTGTTCAGCTGGCACCAGTGGTCCATCAGCGCATTGCCCGGGCCGCAGTCCCAGCCGCGGATGTCATCGCCGTCGAGGCGGCTGATGTTGGAGATGCCGCCGATATTGAGCACCCAGCGCAGACTGCCTGCCGCGTCGCCGCCGCCAAACACGCTGTGGTGAAAGGCGGGCACCAGCGGCGCGCCCTGGCCGCCAGCGGCCACATCGCGGCTGCGGAAATCGGCCACCACGGCAATGCCGCTGAGCTCCGCCAGCAGCGCCGGGTTGTTGAGCTGCAAGGTATAGCCAGTGCCATCCCACAGGCCTGGTTGGTGGCGCACGGTCTGGCCATGGGCGCCAATGGCGCTGATATCGCCGGGCTGCAGGCCGCTGCGCGCCAGCAGCCGATCGACCACCTGCGCATAGCTGCGTGCCAGCGCATTGCCCGCGAGTGCTGCGCGGTGCAGCTCCTGCTCGCCGGCGCTGTTGAGCGCCAGCAGCTCGGCCCGCAGCTCGGGGGCAAAACCGGTGCTGGCGTACTGCAGCACCTCCATGCGGCCGTCCTGCCACTGGGCAATCACCCCATCCACCCCATCCAGCGAGGTGCCGGACATCAGGCCCATAAAGCGTTCAGTCATTGTCTTCAAAGGTGCAAAAGCAAAGGCCCCAACAATACCAAGATTGTGGGGGCCTGGGGGCAGCGGCAGCGGCTGTTACGTGCTGCTTACCGGCGGACGGGCGTAACGGCTTACTGGTTGGCGCTGGTCTCGAGCATCAGCATCTGGTCGTTCAGGGCCAGGCGCATGCTGTTGGCCAGGTTGTCAAACTTGGCGCGGGCCTGGCGGCTGATCGGCTTGCTGGTTTCGCTCTCGGCCACCATGGCCAGCGGGTCACGCTGCTCGCCAGCGACGCGGAACTCAAAGTGCAGGTGTGGGCCGGTGGCCCAGCCGGTCTGGCCGACGGCACCGATCTCGTCGCCCTTGCCCACGCGCGCGCCTTGCTTGACGGCGATGCGGCTCAGGTGGGCGTAGACGGTTTCGTGCTTGTTGCCGTGGTCGATGTAGATCACATTGCCGTAGCCGTTTTGCACGCCGGCAAAGGTCACCAGACCGTCGCCCACGGTGCGCACCGGCGTGCCTTGCGGGGCTGCCAGGTCGGTGCCCTTGTGGGCCGACCAGGTCTTGTGGATGGGGTGCACGCGCATCGCAAAGGCGCTGGAGACGCGGGTGTATTTGACCGGCGAGCCGATGTAGCTGCGCTCGCCGCTTTCGCCGGCGAAGTTGTAGTAGGCGCCCTTGTCCTTGGGCGAGTCCTGGAACCACAGCGCCTCATGGGTCTTGCCGTTGTTGCGGAACTCGGCGCTCAGCAGGCGGCCGGTGCCCAGCACCTCGCCATCGGCTTCCAGCGTTTCGTAGACCAGCGAGAAGCGGTCACCGGCGCGCAGCGCACGGCGGAAATCGATCTTGTCGGCAAACACCTCGACCATCTGGTTCGAGACGTTGTCAGGCAGGCTGGCTGCATCGGTGGCCGCATACAGCGAGCTGCGGATGATGCCGCCCGACAGGCGCGTGCCATGGGTCAGCGGCAGGAATTCGGTCAGGGTGTCGAACTTGCCATCGGCCTTGCGGATGCTAAAGCGCTGGAACACATCGCTGCTGTCACCGGCCCAGCGTACCGTGAGGGTGGTCAGCTCATGGCTTTGGGTGGTCTCGGCGGTGATCTGGCGGCCAGCCTTGCCAATGATGGCGCTGCGCGCCTTGGCGTTGCTACGGATAAAGGCCGCGGCTGCCGGGTCCGCCACGCCCAGGCGGCGCAGCAGGGATTCCGGCGTGTCGTTGCTGCGCACTTCATCGGTGCGGTACAAAGAAAAACCTGGTCCGTCGACCAGGTCTGCGATCGAAATGTCCGAAACCAGCGACTCGACGGGGTATTCCACGGTCTGCACTGGCATGTCGGACGGATTGGGGCCCAGCTCAGCCACGGCAAAAGCGGCGCCGCCGCCAGTCATCAACATGACGGCGAGGGCTGCAGCGAGACGCTTGGGGTGTGCTTGGGCGGTATTGACCAGCTGGCGAATGACGAGGCTGCCAGCGGTGATGAATCCGTTGTTCAATGTTCCATCCCGGTTATGGATGGCCATCTTGCCGGCTGCGTAGTCGGAGCCAAAACAAACCGCGTCTGCAGGCGCGGTAGGGTGTTTTTTAACAAGATGGCACAAAAAAACTTCATGAGCAGCGTTCGCGGGTCTGGATGAAGTCCCCTTGGGACATCGTCTGACAGACGCGGCTAGAATAAAACGCTGCAACGCAAGGGACGCAGTATAACGCCCTCGGCTTTGCTGGCAACCTGAGAAACCCCATATGAATCAATCGACTGTTACAACTTACCCTGTTACCGACCGTGTGCAAGAGGCTTTGCAGGTAAGTCTGCGTGGGGTGGATGAGCTGCTGCCACAGGAGGAATGGGTCAAAAAACTGGCCAAATCCGAGGCGACGGACGTGCCCCTGCGCATCAAGCTGGGCCTGGATCCCACCGCCCCGGACATCCACATTGGCCATACCGTGGTGCTCAACAAGATGCGCCAGCTGCAGGACCTGGGCCATACCGTGATCTTCCTGATCGGCGATTTCACCACCCTGATTGGCGACCCGTCGGGCCGCAACAGCACCCGGCCGCCGCTGACTGCGGCGCAGATCCAGGTGAATGCCGAGACCTACCGCGAGCAGGCCTACAAGGTGCTCGACCCGAGCAAGACCGAGCTGCGCTACAACAGTGAGTGGTGCGACAAGCTGGGCGCGCGCGGCATGATCGAGCTGTCGGCCAAGTACACCGTGGCGCGCATGATGGAGCGCAACGACTTCCACACCCGCTTCCACGAAGGCAGCTCGATCAGCCTGCACGAGTTTCTCTACCCGCTGCTGCAGGGCTATGACTCGGTGGCGCTCAAGAGCGACCTGGAGCTGGGCGGCACCGACCAGAAGTTCAATCTGATGATGGGCCGCCATCTGCAGGCCGAGTACGGCCAGGAATCGCAGTGCGTGCTGACCATGCCGCTTCTGGTGGGCCTGGACGGCGTGCACAAGATGTCCAAGTCCAAGAACAACTACATCGGCATCACCGAAGACGCCAACACCATGTTCGCCAAGGTGCTGTCGATCTCGGACGACCTGATGTGGGACTGGTTCACGCTGCTGTCCTTCATGAGCCTGCCGGAAATCGCCGCGCTCAAGCTGGAGATCGAAGGCGGCCGCAACCCCAAGGACGCCAAGGTGCTGCTGGCCAAGGAAATCACCGCGCGCTTCCACAGCGCCGCTGCAGCCGAGGCGGCCGAGCAGGATTTCATCAACCGCAGCAAGGGCGGTATCCCGGACGACATCCCCGAAGTCGCGCTCAGCGGCGCGCCGTTGGGCATTGGCGCCCTGCTCAAGCAGGCCAACCTCGCCCCTTCGACCAGCGAAGCCAACCGCCTGATCGACGGCGGCGGTGTGCGGGTGGACGGCGTGGTGATCGAAGACAAGGGCCTGAAGCTGCCCGCCGGCAGCTTTGTCGTGCAAGTGGGTAAGCGCAAGTTTGCCCGCGTGACCTTGGCCTAAAGCTGGGTTGGCCGGGCTGGTCTGGCCCGGCTGGCTGTTTGATCCAAGAGCCGCTTCCCTTTGTGGGGAAGCGGCTCTTTTTTCTGAGCGCTTCTTTTTGACGGCTGCTGGCATGCGCCAGTCAGCAGGCAGACCTACTGCAGCTCGATCTTGGCCTGGGTCGCAATGCGCTTCCACAGCGCAATCTCATCGGCCTGGAACTGGCGCATCTGCGCCGGGCCGCCGCTCATCGCCGTGGCGCCCAGGTTGGCATAGAACTGCTGGGTTTCGGGCTCGGCCGCAATCTGCATGAACCAGCCCGCCAGCTTGGCGCTGGTGTCCGCCGGCGTCTTGCTGTTGACCATCGCGCCCACCCAGGTGTAGGCCTCGATGCCGGGCAGGCCCGCTTCGCGGGCGGTGGGCACATGGGGCAGGGCGGCCACGCGGCTGTCGGAGGCGACGGCCAGACCCGTCAGCCGCCCGGCCTTGATCAGCTCCTGCACCGAGGTGGCCTCGGCAAAGGCGTAATCCACCGTGTGGCCGGCCACAGCGGTAGCGACTTCGCCCGCGCCCTTGAAGGGCACATGCACCGTCTGCACCTTGGCCACATCGTTGAACAGCTCACCCATCAGCTGGTAGCCGGCCGAGCCCGCGCCAAAGTTGATCTTGCCAGGGCTGGCCTGGGCCTTGGCCACCAGATCCTTGAGCTGCCTGGTATCGGCATCCCCCGGCGCCACGACGATGGCCGGGGCGCGCATCATCATCGTCAGCGGTGCAAAGTCCTTTTGCGGGTCATAGGGCAGCTCCTTGAACAGCGCTGTGTTCACCGCCAGGGTGGAGTTGCTGCCAATAAAGACGGTGTAGCCATCGGCCGGGGCCGACAAGGCCTGCTTGACCGCTATAAAACCATTGCCGCCGGGCCGGTTCTCCACCACCACCGGCTGGCCGCTGAGCTGCTGCAGCTTTTTGGCGTAGTAGCGCGCCGACGTATCGGTGCCGCTGCCCGGCCCAAAGGGCACGATGAATTTGATGGGCTTGCTGGGAAAGTCCTGGGCCTGCAGCGCCGGGCTGGCGGCGCCCGCGAGCAGCGCCGCACACAGCGCCAGCGCCCGCCGGCGGGCAAAGCGAGGGTTGAACATGGCTGTCTCCTTGTGTCGTTATAGGTGGCTGCCTGCGGGCGTGGAACGCGCATGCAGCCGCTTTGACTGTAGGGAGGGTGCTCAGGCCTGTCTATGTGCGATTTGCTTGGGGTTGATACGTCAGGTGTATCAAGAGGCGGGCTTTGACCAAAGCGCCGGGCTGTTGGGGTCGAGCGTGACCAGCGACATATTGCTCTCCCGGTCTTCAAAGACCATGATCGCGGTGACGTGTTGCCCATCGTTGGCGAACAAGGTTTTGACACGGGCAGGCCCGTAGTTCTTGTGAATCAGAACATCACCCAGCGAAACGGTACCCAGGTCCGCGACTGGAAGCGATTCCGGGCTTTGGTAGGCGTCGATGGCGGCTTGTACGGCCAGGTCTGAGTCCTGCTTGTCCTTGCCAAACCTTGCCCACAGGCGTGGCAGGCGCTGCTCCAGCACCAGGTCGCTGTAGTCCTGCCAATTCCAAGTGGTTTTTGGCATGCCCTTTGGTGGACGCGTGGGCATCGCGTCAAACAGGTCTTTTCCTGTCACTGCCTGGTAGGCGTAATAAGGGGCAGTACCGTAGGTTCCCCACTCGGCTCCCTCATCGGGATGGCTGGCAACAACCGCTGCCAGTTCAGCCAGCGAGTCGGCATCGGTCAAGGCGCGCTCGTACACGGCTTGCCCTTGCCCGATCAGCCATAGGCGAAAGTATTCAAAGCCACTGTCCGTCCCATGGCCCCGGTTGAGCAGCAGCCCCGCAGCCCAGACATCCCCTTGGTCTGCCTTTCCACGCAACCGCTCAAGCTGCATTTGAAAATCGACAATGTCTTGCGCAGGGCGCTGTGCCAGCAACTGCGCAAGGCGCTGCGCGTGCTCCGCATCGCCACCTGGGCCTTTGGCTTGCTCAATCAATGTCCAACATTGTGCTTCGGTCATGGCGCTTTCGCTGTGGGATGAGGTTTTCAGGTGCTTAAGTACATAGGGCGCCACCAAGCCGGCCAACGCCACCAAGACCACCGGCACCCCCAGCAGCCACCATAGCATCAGCTTGCCCTCGCGCCGAAAGTGCTGGTTGATGTGCGGCGCTTTGCGCTCCTCGCTCATGGCTCCGGTCGGTCACCAATCGCCGTGCGCGTGGCGGCGGCCTGCAACTGCAGCCAGGCGCAAAAGGCGGTGACTTCGGGGCGTTGCTGGCTGCGCGGGCCAATGATCAGCCAGTAGGCGAGCGGTGAATCCATGCGGTATTCGGGCAGCACCTCGACCAGATCGCCATTGGCCAGCGCATCGGCCACCAGTGGCATGCGTGCCAGCGCCAGGCCCTGGCCGGTCAGGGCGGCTTGTGCGATCTGGTGCGCGTAGTTGAGGTACAGCCAGCGTTTGGGTTGCAGATTGCCGCAGCCGTGCAGCTCCAGCCAGCGCTCCCAGGTCAGCCAGTCCAGGTGCTGCAGGCGGTGGGCGTCGCCTGCCTCGATCAAGGTGTGGCGGGCCACGTCGGCGGGTTGGCTGATGCGCGGGTGGCTTTGCAGCAGCCAGGGGCTGGCGACAACGGCCAGTTGCTCGCCAAACAGGCGCTGCGCGTTGGCGGTGGCGTGCTGGGGCAGGCTGTAGCGCAGCGCCAGGTCCACATCCGAGGTTTCCAAGTCGAGGACGTTGTCGGTGGCATCAATGCGGATGTCGATCTCGGGGTTGTCGCGCTGAAAAGCCTCCATGCGCGGGATCAGCCACATCGACGCAAAGCTGGCCCAGGTGGTGATGGCCACGCTCTTGCGGCCACTGGTCTGGCGGATCAGGCGCACGGCCGAGTCGATGCGCTCGATGGCCGGCGAGACGGCGCGCTGCAGCTGGGCGCCAGCGCTGGTCAGCTCCACCGCGCGGGTATGGCGCAAAAACAGCGCAATGCCGACCTCGTCTTCCAGCGCCTGGATCTGCCGGCTGACGGCCGACTGGGTCAACGCCAGCTCCTCGGCAGCGGCGCGAAAGTTCAGGTAGCGAGCTACCGCCAGAAAAGCGCGCAGATGGCCCACGGCGATGGGCCGGGTGCGGAGCAGGGAAGGCGGCAGAGGCAGGTCTGGCATGGTGGAGGCACTGTAGCAAGAAGTACACACTGCGCCAGGGTGTATGCCCGGGGCAGGCCAACCATCATGCTCCTGCTTCGATAGCTGCCGCTGGCTTGGTGTGGCCTTGGGGCTGCGGAAAGACCAAAACCTAGGGTAAACCATTAATGCTGCGGCTGCATCGATCGGCCCTGTTTTATTCATTGGACGCAGGCGCTGCCCAGGCGCAAGATACGCATATCGGGTAAACCCTAGGATCGAAACGAGACCAGGGCCCTGCAAAGGAAAACACCATGGCAATGTCTGCATCTCATGTTCTGTCTGCTGGCTCCATCGCTGCGCGCCCCGCGCGTGCCAGCCGCGCTGCCTCGGCCGCTGCCGAGATGCGCATTCTGCCCACCGGCAAGGCCATCAGCTTTGTGCCCCAGCGCGATACTGTGCTGCGCATCTCCGAAGGCACCGCCTGGGTAACCCTGGGCCTGGGTCTGAGCAACGAAGCCAGCCTGCAAGCCGGTGACTTGGTGCTGCACGCCGGCCACACGGTTGTGCTCAAGGCCGGCCAATCGGTCGTCATCGAGAGCAAGCGCCAGGATGCGCTGGTCTACCACTTCCCCAAGAACCAGGGCGGCCAGCCGAACCTGGACGAGCAGCCCGCACGCTGGTTCACCCGCTTCCAATGGGGTAAGACCGACGGCAGCATGCTCTACAGCATCTAAGCTCTGTGCCTTCTCCAACGACAGCCTGCCTCGTGCAGGCTGTTTTTTTGCCCGAAAGCGCTTGCGCCCCTACGGGTGCTGAGCCAGAGAGCGCGCGATAATCACAGGGTTTTGTCTTTTAGAGGCGGTGCCCGGCGCCGCCTCGCTGATCCACCATGACCGCTCCACTCGACATCATCATCATGGCCGCCGGCAAGGGCACGCGCATGAAAAGCCGCCACCCCAAGGTGTTGCAAAAGCTGGCCGGGCGCGCGCTGCTGCAGCATGTGCTCGATACCGCTGCCCAGCTGCAGGCCCGCTCGGCGGTGGTGATCACCGGCCATGGCGCTGACCAGGTGGAGGCGGCGATAGGCCAGAACCGCGCCGGCATCAGCCAGCTGGCCTTTGCGCGCCAGGAGCCGCAACTGGGCACGGGCCACGCGGTGCAGCAGGCGGTGCCTTTGCTGGCCGACGATGGCATGGCGATTGTGCTGTCCGGCGATGTGCCACTGACGCAGGCGGACACCTTGCAGGGCCTGCTTGATGCCGCAGGCAGCGACCGCATGGCCCTGCTCACCGTCAACATGCCCGACCCCACGGGTTACGGCCGCATTGTGCGCAATGCCGAGGGAACGGTGCAGCGCATCGTCGAGCAAAAGGATGCGAATGCGGACGAGCGCGCGATCACTGAGGTTTACAGCGGCATCATGGCCGTGCCGCTGCGCCGGCTCAAGCCCTGGCTGGCCCAGCTGAACAACCACAACGCCCAGAGCGAGTACTACCTGACCGACATTGTGGCGATGGCCGTTGCCGATGGCGTGGCCGTGGAAGGCCATTGCATTGCCGATGTGCTGCAGGTGGCCGGCATCAACAGCCCCCAGCAACTGGCCGAGCTCGAGCGTGCCCACCAGATGCGTAAGGCCCAGGCGCTGATGGCCCAGGGTGTGCGCATGGCCGACCCGGCCCGTTTTGACCTGCGCGACGATGCGCGCGGCGGCAAGGCGCAGCTCATCTGCGGCCAGGATGTGGAGATCGATGTGGGCTGCATCTTTGGCGGCCAGGTGCGCATTGGCGATGGCGCGCGCATTGGCGCCTACTGCCATATCAGCAATGCCGAGATTGCCGCCGATGCGGTGATCCACCCGTTTACCCATATCGATGGCGAGGCTGCGGGCGCCCTGGTGGGCGAGGGCGCGCTGGTCGGGCCCTTTGCCCGACTGCGCCCTGGTGCCCAGCTGGGCAAGCAGGTGCACATCGGCAATTTTGTCGAGGTCAAGAACTCGCGCCTGGCAGATGGCGCCAAGGCCAACCACCTGGCCTACCTGGGCGATGCCGAGGTTGGCGAACGGGTCAACTACGGCGCGGGCAGCATCACCGCCAACTATGACGGCGCCAACAAGCACCGCACCGTGATCGAAGCCGATGTGCATGTGGGCAGCAACTGCGTGCTGGTAGCGCCGCTGACCATTGGCGCCGGTGGCACCGTGGGCGGCGGCTCCACCATCACCAAGAGCACGCCGCCGGGCGCCTTGAGCGTGGCGCGCGGCAAGCAGGTCAGCATTGCGAACTGGGACCGGCCGCAGAAGAAAAGCTAAGCGCCTCTTCTAGAACCGGCGCTGCCCAGCAGCCTTAGAAATCCACCGACGCCGACACGACAAAGGTGCGCGGCACCATCGGCGATACCGCGCCCCAGGACGTGACCCCTGCCCATGCATTGCGGTCCGCCAGGTTCTGCACGGTGGCGCGCAAGGTGGTCTTGCGGTCGGCGATGCGGGTGGTGTAGCGCAGGCCCAGGTCGGCGCGGGTCCAGGCCGGAATGCGCAGCTGGTTGGCCTGGTCGGCATACTGGGCGCCGGTGTAGGCCAGGTCGGCGATCAGGCTCAGGCCCTGGAGGGCGGGCACATCCCACTCGACCCCCACATTGGCCAGCAGGCGCGAGGTGCCAATGGGCCGGTTGCCCACCAGTGCGGCCGTCGCAGCACGGGTGATCTCCGGCTTCAGCACGGTCAGGCCGCCCAGCAGGCGCAGGCCCTTGGCGGCTTCGCCATAAGCGTACAGCTCCATGCCCAGGTTGCGCTGCTCGCCATTGCTTTGGTAGACGCCCTGGTTCAGCCCGCCGCTGGGTTTCTCGATGCTGAACAGCGAGGCCGTGGCCATGAAGCTGCCCAGGTCGTACTTGCTGCCGATCTCGTACTGGCGGCTTTTGTAGGGGCGCAGCACCTCGCCGTAGTTGCTGGCCGACGGCGGCGCGATATCGCCCTTGCTCAGCCCTTCGATGTAGTTGGCGTAGAGCGACCAGTGGGGCGCCTGGCGCCAGACCACGCCCAGCGCAGGTGTGGTGACCCGCTCGTCATAGACATTGGCGGTGGCGCCGGTCAGCGCATTGAAGTTGGTCGATTTGATCACCTGGTGGCGCAGGCCCAGGGACAGCTGCAGGCGGTCGTTCAGCAGCCCCACCGTGTCGACCAGCGCCAGGCTGGTGTTGCGGTTGTCATGGATGCGCGGAATGACGCTCGGCCGGGCAATGCTCTGCGGGCTGTTGGCAATGGGCGCATAGATGTTGGACTGGATCGTGCTGCCCGCTTGCAGCGCGCGGTGGAACTCCTCGCGGTAGCTGGCCAGCTGCAGCGTGACGGAGTGCTTGACCCCCGCCAGCGCAAAGCGCGAGCGCAGGCCCGCATCGATGGTGCTGCGGTCCACATCAAACACCGCATAGGTGGGGGTGCTGCTGGTGGCGCCGGAGGCCGAGGTCAGGCGCGGGGCCGAGTCGTAGAGGCGGTCCACATCGGCGCGCGACTGGCCCACATTGGCAAACACCGTGAGCTGCTCGGTCACATCGAACTCGGTGCGCAGCAGCACCGCGCGCTCGCGGTTGTCCGACCATTCCCAGGCCTGCGAGGCATTGCGCTTGCCGCTGGGGGCTGCCGGCAGCGCGGTCAGCCCGCTGGGCATGATGGGCCGGCCCACGCCGTCGATGCGCTCGTCCTGCGACAGGATGTCAAGCGTGGCGCGGAACTGCGCCACTTCGTAATCCAGCGCCAGGGCCAGCACATTGCCATTGCTGCGCTGCTGGTCCACCACCGTATCGCCCTGGTACTTGCTGGCATTGATGCGGATGCCGTACTGGCCCTCGTCGCCAAAGCGCCGGCCCACATCGGCATGGGTGTTCCAGAGGCTGTCGGAGCTGTGGCCCAGGGTCAGCCTGGCGACCTCTTCATTGGCGCGCTTGGGCGCGATATTGATCACGCCGCCGACCGAGCCGTTGGGCGACATGCCAAACAGCAGCGCGCCGGGGCCCTTGATGACCTCGATGCGGTCCACATACTCGGTGCGCACGCGGTAGTTGGGCGCAATGCCGTAGATGCCGTCAAAGCCGATTTCGCCGGAGTTGCCTTCCCAGATCGGAAAGCCCCGGATATAGAGATTGTCCACATTGCCGCCGGGCAGCACGGTGTAGCGCACCGAGGGGTCGCGGTTCACCGCCTCGGCAATGGTGCTGGCCTGCTGGTCGCGCACCGCCTGGGCGGTGTAGCTGGTGGTGCTGAAGGGCGCATCCATATTGCTGGTGTTGCCCAGCACGCCCAGCCGCACCCCCTTGGCCACCTGGCCACCGGCATAGGGCGCTGGCAGCAGGTTGACATACTGGTCGCCGGCCGACACGGTGACCTGGGGCAGGGTGGGGTCCTGGGCTGGCGCAGGGGCTGGCGCTGGTATGCGCTCCAGGGTCAAGGTGCCGCCTGCGATGCGGCCTTGCAGGCCAGTGCCCTGCAGCAGCTGGGCCAGGCCTTGCTGCAGTTCATAGCGGCCGCTGAGCGCCTGTGACTGCCGGCCCTGCACCAGCTCGGAGGCATAGGTCAGCTGCAGGCCGGCCTGGCGGGCAAACTGGCTCAGCGCAGCGGACAGGGGCTGGGCGGGCAGCTCCAGCTGCAGGCTTTGGGCAGAGGCCAGCTGCAGCTGCAGCCCCAGGCAGAGCGCAGCGCAGGCGCGGGCCAGGGTAGAGCGGCGGCGCAAGGGGGAAGAGCGCGAGGAAATAACGGAGGGCGCAGGGGCGAGAGGCATAAAGGCTTTCAGCAAGAGCGAAGGGGATGGCCAAAGACCGAGGCCTGGAGGGCCAGACCGGTCTTCTGAAAGCAAATACGAACCAGGCCGCAAAACCCTGAAAAATACATCAGCTCTTTTTGCGCAGGCTGATCAGCAAGGCGCCATCGGCCTGGGCCTTGACCTGCACCGGCGCCAGCTGCGGCAGGTTGCGCAGCCAGCGCTCGGCCTGCACGATGCGCACATGGCCGCTGATGGCCAGCTGCGCAGCGCCCGCATCAATCTGCAGCGGGCGGCTGCTGTAGCGCCCCAGGCGCTCGACCACCTGGCCCAGCGGCTGCTGGTCAAAGACCAGCTCGCCCTCGCGCCAGGCGGCAGGCCGGGGCTGGGCCTGTACCTGCCAGGCAGCTGCGCCAGCGGCCAGCGGCACGCGCAGCGATTGCTGGCCTTGCAGCACGATCTGCAGCTGGCTGCCCAGCTGCTCCACCCGCACCTGGCCCGATTCAACCTGCACCAGCACCGCATCGGGCTCCAGCTCCACGCCAAAGCTGGTGCCCAGCACGCGGATGCGCACGGCGCCGGCCTGCACCTCAAAGGGCCGGCTGGTATCGCGCGCCACGCTGAAGAAGGCCGCGCCCGCCAGCAGCTGGGCCTCGCGGAGGCCTGCGCGGTAGCGCAGTTCCACATGGCTGGCGGCATCAATGCGCAGCTGGCTGCCATCGGGCAGATCCAGGCTGCGTTGCATGCCGGTGCCACTGGCGAGGCTGCCTTGCCACAGCAGGCGCTGCTGCCACAGCTGCCAGGCGGGCCAGCCGGCGCAGGCCAGGCCCGCCACCCCCAGCAACGCGCCCAGCGCGCCCCGGCGGCGGCGCCGCGCAGCGGCCTGCTGCATGCCCTGGGCATCGCCGCGCCAGCGCAGCAGAGCGGCTTCCAGGCAGGCATCGGCCTGCATCAGGTCGCGCTCCACGGTGTTCAGCGATACCTGCAGGGTCTGCGCAATCTGCGCATGGGTCTGGCCCTGCAGGCGGTGGGCCAGCAGGGCCGACTGCATGCGTGCGGGCAGCTCGGCGATGACCTGGGCCACCAGATCCAGCGCCTGGCGGTACATGGCCTGGTCGGCCACATCGCTGGCGCTGGGGGGCTGCAGCTGCTGCCAATCCTGCAGGCTGCGCTGCTGCACGCCGCGCTGGCGCAAATGGTCCAGCGCCAGGTGCTTGGCGGTGGCAAACAGGTAGGCGCGGGCGGCTTCCTGGCTGGGGGAGCTGCCATCGGGCAATTGCGCGGGGGCGGCCGCCAAGCGCAGCCAGGTCTCCTGCACCAGGTCACGGGCCTCATCGCGGCTGCCGGTCTTGCCGGTCAGGTAGGCCAGCAGCTGCGGCTGGTGGGCGCAGAAAAGCGCATGCCAGCGTTGGGCGCTCCAGGGGGCAAGAGAAGATGGCATGGAGGTGGCAAAGCTCTGAAAACGAGAATGACTATCATTCTAGTTTCTAGACCTTCGCCATGCCGATGCGGGGGCAGGCAGGCGGGGATGGCCTGCCTGCGGGAGAGGATCAGCTGGCCGCTGCTGCCGGGCCCGGCATATTGGCCAGCTCGGCCAGGTGCGCGGCCGAGATTGGTTCCAGCTCGGCATAGCTGCCGTACATGCGCGGGGCGCCCCGGGCCTGTTCCAGTGCCGCTTCGGCCTGCACGATCCAGTCATCTACCGACTGGTGGTACTTGGCCAGGCTGGCAATGCCGATGCTGACGCTGATCTGCACATCGGGCCAGTCGCGCAGGCGGCGGTTGAGCGCCTGGCTGTGGATGCGGTCGGCAATCTGGTTGGCAATGTCCAGGTTCACACCCGACAGCAGCACGGCAAACGAGTCGCCGCCAAAGCGGCAGGTGGCGTCGCCCGGGCGCACGCAGGTGCGCAAGGTGTTGGCCACGGCAATGATGACCTCGTCGCCAGCGGTCTCGCCATGGCGGCTGTTGAGCTCGCGGAAGTTATCCACATCGACGACGATGAGGAATGCCGGAATGTCTTTTTGCTTGGCATAGGCGAACAGGCGGGTCGCCAGATCCTGCCAGTACATGCGGCCAAAAAATCCGGTCATCGCATCGACGCGGCGCATCACCATCAGCATCTGCTCTTTGTGGGCCAGGCTGCGCAGCAGGTGGCCGGTGGCAATGCCTTGCATGGCCAGGTACAGGGCGACGGCCAGCAGGCTGCCGACAATGGTGAAGGTGCTGGTGTGGTGCTGGACCTCGAACGAGGTGAGCAGACCGGTGACCGCCAGGCCCGCAATGGCGCCGACGACGGCCAGGGCCGCGTGGCGCACACTTTGCATGGCGTAGGTGCAGTGCACCAGCACCATCAGCATGATGGCACTGGTCAGCAGGTGGAAATGCACCAGCGCCACCCAGACGCCAATGACCAGGCCGTCGACAAAGCTGAGGATGACATCGTTGACGTCCGACCCGCCCGTGCGGCGGGTGCGCCAGCGGGCCAGCAGGGGCCAGGCCAGCAGCGGCAGCGCCACAGCCAGCCAGATGGGCCAGGAGGCATTGCGCTGCCACAGCGCGCCTGCGGCGGCCAGCGCACAGGACGCCAGAAAAACAATGCGGCCCCAGTCACTGCGCTGCTGGGTGCTGTCCATTTTGATATGCACCATGTATAGCCTCTCCTAGCCGTGGGTCACAGTCGTTGCAGGCATACCTGTCAATGTTACTGTTTGATACTCCCGGTGTAAGTATGAGGCCGGACCATCGCCAAGACAAGCCAGTCCGGGCTTGTTACATTTGTTGAATGTTTTTCGTCCACAACGACTGCCCGAGAGTGGTCATGCACATCGCAGCCATGCACGGTGGCTGCGGAGGGCTGGGGTGGCAAGGCCGTAGCCCAATGCCCGTTTTTACCAAGCGGGTAATCGCAGGGCTTCAGAGGGCGTTGGCATCGCCAAGCCTGCTGTTGAGGCGTTGGCTGGCTTTAGCTATGGTGCGACAGGTGCGGACCCTTGGGCAGGGGGATGCGGGTGATGAACTTGCTGCGCTTGGTGGCGAAGTAGGTTTTCACATTGCGTACATTGCTTTGTGAGGTGAAGAGCTTTTGCGTCAGCGCCAGGTAGCCGGGCATGTCATGGGCGTAGACCACCAGCACAAAGTCCGGCCCCGGGCTGACGCGCCAGCATTGCTGCACCTGGTCGTTCTGCACCACGGCGGCCTCAAAGGCATCGAGCTCTTCGGCGCCCTGGCGCTCGAGGCTCACTTCGACCAGCGCAAACAGGCCAAAGCCCTGCACCTTGGCCAGCACATCGTGCGAGAGCAAGGCGACCTCGGCGGCGATCAGGCCCAGCTCGCGCAGGCGCTTGATGCGCCGCAGGCAGGTGGGGGGCGAGACATGCACCTTGTCGGCCAGCGCGTGGTTGCTGACCGAGGCGTCCTTTTGCAAGGCATCGAGCAGCTGAAGGTCGATGATATCCAGCGTGAAATCATTCAAATCATCGTTCATTATGAAATTTTATTTCAATAGATATTTAATGAGAAATATTATTTCAAAAACTTGCAAAAATGGAAAGAAAATAAAATGCTGACCTGTCTACACTGCAGCCATTGTTGATCAAGGAGTGAATGCTATGTGCGGCATTGTTGGTGCAGTTTCTACGCGCAATATCGTCCCTGTGCTGGTGCAAGGCCTGCAGCGGCTGGAGTACCGGGGTTATGACTCCTGCGGTGTGGCCGTGCATGAAGCGAGCCTCGACGGCCGCCAGCCCGGCGGCCTGCGCCGCGCCCGCAGCACGGCCCGCGTCGCCGAGCTGGTGGAGCAGGTAGCGAGCGAGCAGCTGCAGGGCGCCACCGGCATTGCCCACACGCGCTGGGCCACGCATGGTGCGCCCGCCGTGCACAATGCCCACCCGCATTTCAGCGCTGGCCCCGGTGTGGCCGATGTGCAAGCCGTGGGCCGCGTGGCCCTGGTGCACAACGGCATCATCGAGAACCACGAAGCGCTGCGCACCGAGCTGCAGGCCAAGGGCTACCAGTTCCTGAGCCAGACCGATACCGAAGTGATTGCCCACCTGGTGGACAGCCACTACGACGGCGACCTGTTCACGGCCTTGCAGCAAGCCATCAAGTCCCTGCGCGGCGCCTATGCGATTGCCGTCATGCACAAGGACGAGCCCCACCGCGTGGTCGGCGCACGTGCCGGCTCGCCGCTGATCCTGGGCGTGGGCAACAACGAGAACTTCCTGGCCAGCGATGCGATGGCGCTGGCCGGCGTGACCGACCAGATCGTCTACCTGGCTGAAGGCGACATGGTCGACCTGCAGATTGGCCGCTACTGGGTGGTGGACCACAACGGCAAGACGCTGGAGGCGGCCGACCGCCCGGTCAAGACCGTGCATGCGCACAGTGGCGCGGTGGAGCTGGGCCCCTACCGCCACTACATGCAAAAAGAGATCTTCGAGCAGCCGCGCGCGATTGCCGATACGCTCGAAGGCGTGCAAAGCGTGGTGCCCGAGCTGTTTGATGGCGTGGAGGGCGATGCCGCCTGGCGCGTGTTCAAGGAGATCGACGAGGTGCTGATCCTGGCCTGCGGCACCAGCTACTACAGCGGCTGCACCGCCAAGTACTGGATCGAAGGCCTGGCGGGCATCCGCTGCAATGTGGAAGTGGCCAGCGAATACCGCTACCGCAAGAGCGTGCCCAACCCCCGGGCGCTGGTCGTCACCATCAGCCAATCGGGCGAGACGGCCGATACGCTGGCTGCACTGCGCCATGCCCAGGGCCTGGGCATGACCAATACCTTGACCATCTGCAATGTGGCCACCAGCGCCATGGTGCGCGAGTGCAAGCTGAGCTACATCACCCGTGCGGGCATGGAGATCGGCGTGGCCTCGACCAAGGCCTTTACCACCCAGCTGGCGGGCCTGTTCCTGCTGACCCTGGCCCTGGGCCAGAGCAAGGGCCACATCACCGAAGCCCAGTCCGATGCCTACCTGGAAAAAATGCGCCACTTGCCGCTGGCCCTGCAAGCCGTGCTGGCGCTCGAACCCCAGGTAGTGAGCTGGGCCGAGGACTTTGCGCGCAAGGAAAACGCGCTCTTCCTGGGCCGTGGCATCCACTACCCGATCGCGCTGGAAGGTGCGCTCAAGCTCAAGGAAATCAGCTACATCCACGCCGAAGCCTACCCGGCAGGCGAGCTCAAACACGGCCCACTGGCGCTGGTGGACAGCGAGATGCCCGTCGTCACCGTCGCCCCCAATGACGAGCTGCTGGAAAAGCTGAAAAGCAATATGCAGGAAGTGCGCGCGCGCGGCGGCGTGCTCTATGTGCTGGCCGATGCCAACACCAATATCGAGAACGAAGAGGGCATGCATGTGATCCGCATGCCCGAGCACTACGGCGTGCTCAGCCCCATCCTGCATGTGGTGCCGCTGCAGCTGCTGTCGTACCACACGGCCGTGGCACGCGGCACCGATGTGGACAAGCCGCGCAACCTGGCCAAATCGGTTACGGTGGAATAAGACATGCCGGCATGGTTTGCTCAGCGCACCCCAGGAGCCCTGGTTTGACGGAAGCCCTGAACCTGGTCGTCACGCTGCAGCCCCGCGCGGGCTGTTTGCCGGATGTCGTCTCGACACTCACAACCTTGGCGCAGGCCAGCCGGCAAGAAGCCGGCTGCCTGCGCTACGACGTTGCGGTGGGCAAGGAGCTGGTCTATCTCTTTGAGGTATGGACCGACCGCCAGGCTTTGGCGGCGCATGAGACGGAGGCACATTTTGTGCTGGGTGTCGCTGCGCTGAACCGCCTGTGTGAATCCCAAAGGGTGGAATTTGTCGAGTGGCAGGGGCCGGGCTAGCCGGCCTCGGTCCCCATCTCCCTCACTACTGAAACGGATGCACTGGGCGGGTGCTAGTTGTGCCAGGTGCTGAGCCAGGCATAACCGGTCATCACCGCGAAAGCCACCAGCGCAAACGGCAGCAGGAACAGGTAGACCGACCGCTCCTCTGCAGCCCCATGGCTGAGCTTGGCCGCAATCGACATGCGCACCGGTGAGAAAAAGCCCAGTGCCAGCCCGGAGACATGCACCACCGCGCCCGTGGCCAGCAGGCTGATACCGGCCTGAGACGCGAGCGTGGAGAGCGGTGGCAGCAGCAGGCTGTTGCCGGCATTGCCGGTATTGGCAATGATGCCCAGCGCTCCCGCCAGCGCTGGGGTGAGCACCATGGCATCGGGCCCCAAGGCGGCAAAGAGGCCGTTGGCCAGGCCTTGCGCGATGCCCGATTTATTCAGCATTTCCGCCATCATCGCAAACAGAAACACCGTCCACACGGCCTGCTTGCCGGTGGACCAGGAGGCCAGAACCTCGGCCTTGAGCGTGTGCGTGCGCCGGCGCAAAGCAGCGGTCAACAGTGCGGCCACCAGGAACCACAGGCCGGAATGCATCAGCGGCAGCAAGGTGGGCAGGTCGGGAAAGGGCCGGAACCATAGCAGCGTCGACAGGCATTCCCTGAGGCTGGGTAAGAGCCTGGTCGCGGCCAGCCATCCGATGATCAAGCCATAGGGCAGGCAGGCGATGGCACGTTGGCGAACTTGCTGCCCATCGGGGCGCTCATCCACCAGGTAGCGAAGAATGATGAGCGGGCTGAAGGCGGCAAGCAGTGCCGTCTCCGGACCCAGCAAGTAGGTGCAGGCCACGAGGCTCACCAGACTTGCCGCCACCCAGAGCAACTCCCATGCGCACTCGCGGAGCGACATGTGCTCTTTGGCTTGGCGCAAAGTGACCCAGAACAGGGCCAGCCACAGCAGCATCAAGGTCGCGACAGGAACGGCCGAATACAGAGCCAGGTCCGTGGGCGACACCCGCAGGTAGGCGGCACCCAGCAGCGTGCCGCTGCTCATTGCACCCCAGGGAATGAAGGTCTGGCTGAGCAAGGCAAACACCATCAAGTGGCGAGGCGCCAGGGCCAGGTGGCGCAGCATCATCACCGTGCCCACCATGCCGACGCCAAAGCCGGTCGCGGACTCGGCAAAAGGGCCGACCAAAAAGCAGGCAAAGAACAGCCTTCTGCGGCGGGCATAGGGGTCGAGACCCGCAGAGGGGCCATCAGCGCCGTCGAGCGCATGCTTGCTGGACGCGACGCGCCAAAAAAGCAGGCCGCCCAGGATATAGGGCGCGATGGTCCCGCCAATCCAAGCCCCCCGCATGAGCGACTCACCGAGCTTGTCGATGGAAAACGTAATCGGGCCGGTGAAAAGCGCGATGGGCACCGTCAAGGCCAGACCCAGCAGCGCTGCCCGGGTCGCGTTCCACTTCAGAAAGGCAATGGCCAGCGCCACGACCAAGGTGGGCGTTGCCCACAGCAGGTAGCTATGCATCGCCGCGCTGTTGCTGTGGGGCGGCTGGCTGTAAACAGAGCGCTTTTAGGGTCATGCCTGGCATAGAAGAGGTGTCGTTATTTATTACAACGATTCTCCGGCCTTCTAGGGGTTTGCCCAGTCACCTTGGCTTCGCATCCACCGGGAGCTGCGATGAAAAGTCGCCTCGCTTTGCGCTGCAGGCTTGGTGTTTGAGCAGGTCTTGCTGGCCCAAGCGACTCAACTTCTGGACCTCTGGTCACAGCCTTGCTGCGGCTTGGCATGTGGTCAGTCCTCTGTTGATGGAGCCGAATTTTCACCCTGGTATCCAAGCAATTCTGAGGCCCTGTTGGTCATCGTGGTGGAGGAACACTTGGTTCTCTTCAAGGCACCCATCTTGGGGGCGGAGGCATGAAGGCTTGGCAGCCCGCCTGCTCTGCCTTGGCGCTGTTGCGCACAGGGTTTGGCCCGATTCGTTGATCCAAATCAATCTTGAGGATAGTCGGAATGAATTGTTGTAAATATGTCAATTAGTGCCTGGTAGAAACTATGTTAACAATTGGATTGAATGTTTCTTTGGGTAAGCGGCTACACTCCGGCTGCAGATTTCATTGAGTAAAAATAAGAAACCATAAGAAACATGAATTCATAATCTGCCGCCTGTTGCGCGGGGTGCAAGCGCAGGAATGATGAATTGGTATCTCTGGAGGGCGATCCGTTTATCTGTAGCGCCTAGCCTTGCATTGTCATGCTTGGGGATGATCGGCATGAGGGTGGCAGATGGATCATTTTTGAAGATGAGTAAGTGCCTGCTTATCGGTGCTGTGCCTGGTGCGTGATAAGGAAATCCAGAAAAATTTCATCTTTGATTTTGCAAGATTTTTTGCTTTTTTGACGGTGTTTCCACTGATTGATAAAAATAACAGACCAACAGATCGGGGGGGGGTGCCGGTGTATTAATTTTAATAATAGGCGTTGGTCCAACATGCTTCAAAAAAATATCGACCGCCTGTGCCAAGCGTGCAGTGGTGGGGGGTGGGGAAGTAGTCGCCGGTCGCATCTTTCTGCCAAGCAGAGGGGTGCTTGCATGCGGCGAGGTATGTCGCGTGGCTTTACCTTGATTGAGGTGATGATCGTGGTGGGGATTATTGCCATCCTCGCTGCCATTGCGATGCCTGCGTACCAAGAATATATCAAGCGAGGCCAGATTGTGGATGGTCTGGTGCCGTTAGCCGATATGGGCGGCAAGCTGGAGCAGTATTTTCAGGATAACCGGACCTACGAAGACGCCTGCGGCACGAGCGGCTTGGCGCCAGCGCCGGCGGCCACCGCCCGCTTCAAATACACCTGTGCGCTGGATGTGAAGACCTACACGGTGACCGCCACCGGTATTGGCAGCATGTCCGGCTTTGTGTTCACACTCAACCAGCAAGGCCAGCGCGCCACTACAGGCACGCCTTCAGGCTGGACAGCCGGTACCAATTGCTGGTCGGCCCGCAAGGATGGGAGCTGCTGATGCTGCCTGTTGTGGCTAAGCGCGCCCATGGCTTCACCTTGCTTGAGCTGCTGGTGGGGATTGGCATCATCGCTTTTTTGCTGCTGATGGTGATGCCCAGCATCCGCGTGTACCTGTTGGACACCAAGATCCGTGCAGCGGCCCAGGCTTACTACGACGGCGCGCAGCAGGCACGCTCAGAAGCCTTGCGCCGCAATGGCGATGTGACCATCAGCCTCAGTGAATCCAACCGGGGATGGTCGATTGTGACTGGCGGCACCACGCTTGCTGCCAAGCCTGCAGAGTCTGCCGCTCCGCTCACGATCACGGCCACAGCGGCGGATGTGACCTTCAATGGTCTGGGCAATGCCTCGGCAGCGAACACCGTCAAGTTCATGCCGGGCGACAGTGCGCAGTGCCTGGCCAGTGGTCCCCAGCGCTGCCTGAACATCCTGGTCTCGCCTGGCGGCCAGGTGCGCCTCTGCGATCCCACCATCACCGCCGCTGGAGACAACCGCAAATGCTGAGCACTCCTTCTTTGACGCGGCGCAGGCGCTCTCCCGTGCAAAGGCCAGCTGCCCGCCCGCAGCACGGGATGATGCTGATCGAGGCCATGGTCTCCATCCTGCTGCTGCTGCTGGGAATCCTGGGGATTGCAGGACTGACGGCCAAATCGATGGCGCTCAGTGGCCAGGCGCAGTACCGCACCGAAGCGGGTATCTACGCCGCCCAGATCATCCAGCTGGTGTCGTTGAGTGTGGACCGCAGCTCAGCGAGCACGCTGGCGCAGTCGCTCAAGGCCTTTGAGCACCAGCCAGACGGCACGGAACGCTGTGCCTACAGCGGCACTGAACTGAGCGAGACCTCGGAACTGGGCAAGGTTCTGAAGGCGGCGCGGGGGGCAGACACGGCCAACCCCGGGCTGGGGCTGCCAGGTGCTACCGAAAGTGGCCAGCAAGTGGTCGTCAATACCGGCAACGATCTCAACCAGGTCACGGTGCGGCTGTGCTGGCAAGGGCCCAGTGACACGGCCAAGCGCATCTACGAAATACAGGCATTCGTGCACTAGAAAAATACCAAGAGAGGACCATTGCCATGAAAGGTTTTGCGCCGCGAAGATCGCCGCCGGATGGGCGCATGCAGGGCTTCACGATCATCGAAATCATGATCGGGCTGGCCATCGGCCTGCTGACTTTGCTGGCCATCTACCAGTTGTTCTCCACATCGGAGGGGCGGCGACGCACGACCTCGGCAGTCAGTCAGGCGCAAACGGCTGGGTCCCTGGCGCTGTTTGCCATCGAGCGCGATATTCGCTCGGCCGGACTGGGGTTTGCAGGCATGGATTCCGCCTACCTGGGCTGCGAAGTGCAGGCCTACAAGCGCACGGGCCGCGACCCGGCCCAGTACACATTTCCGCTGATGCCGGTGCAGATCGTCAGCGGCAATGAGCTGCGGGTGCTCACCGGCTCATCGCCCAATATGTTTATTGGCGCGCGCTACAGCGCCAGTGCCAGCGGTGTCTTCACGATGGAGCGCAGCAATGCCGGTTTTCAGGCCGGCGATGTGGCCGTGGGGACCAGCGACACGGATCCCAGCAAGTGCCTGCTGATGGAAGTGACAGCCGGCGCTGGCTCGTCCATCACCGGTCCGGGAGGTGTTGCAGAAGAGGATCCGACGGTGCGCCACATGACCAGTGGCTATACCAGCTTCTACACCGCTGCCTCAGTAACGCCTGAGCGCAATGGCGGCTCCTCGGTCGACATGCTCGATGGCGGCGCCGCCAGCCTGGGTGAGGGTTGGCTGTTCAGCCTGGGCAACCAGCCCACTCGCAACGTTTGGCGTGTCAAGGACAACCAGCTGATGCGCTACAACTTTCTGGATGAGACCGATACCAAGAGCGTGGCCGTCGCCGAGGACGTGCTGCAAATGGTGGCTGAATACGGTTTTGACAAGGATGGAAGCGGCAAGATCGACAAGGAGGATGAGTGGACATCTTCCGATGCAGATCTGGTCGCCACCAAGCTGGGGCGTCTGATGGCGGTGCGTGTCGCCATCCTGGTGCGTAGCTCGCAGTATGAGCGCGAAGCGGTGACCTCTGCTGCACCCAAGTGGGCCAATGGCAGCAAGTCATTCGAGATGGGTACGGGTGACGAATGGCCGCATTACCGCTACCGCGTATACGAAAGCGTGATCCCGCTGCGCAACACGATTTGGGGACAACAACAATGACCAAACACTTGCCATGCCTTCGTGCAACGCCGCCCATGGCTCTCGCTCCACGGTATCAACAGCAGGGCGTGACCTTGCTGGTCGCCCTGGTCGTGCTGCTGGTGATGACGATCACCGGCCTGGCCCTCGTGCGCACCAGCACCTTGGGCGCTGGCGTCTCAGGCAGTCTGGCACTCAAGCAGGCGGCCACATCGGGCGCTGATTTGGGGCTGGAAACTGGCCTGGCCAAGCTCGAAGTCTTGGCAGCCACGGGCACCAGTGCACTCGATGCCAACAACAGCTCTTTGGGCTATTACGCCAGCGTTGATCCGAAGGCATCCGCTCAATCGCTGGCCTGGGGCAGTGCCCCTGTGGTCACCACCAACGATGGCTTGGGCAACGAGGTGCGTTACCTGATCCATCGGCTCTGCAGCAAGGCAGAAGCGCTCAACGCTGCCGGGCAAAGCTGTGTCATGCCCCAGGGTGAAGGTTGCTCGGGTTCCAGCGAATCGATAGGCAGCGTCTCCAGCTGCACGCAGCGGCCCATGTACCGCATCACCGCGAAGGTGTCCGGTCCCCGAGACACCGAAAGCTATGTGCAGATGAGCACCTACTGAGACCTGCCCGGATCACCCTCCGGGCATGGTTGCGTTGGGTCAGGCAAAAAATTCTAGATTAATAAGAGGAGTGCGAATAGATGAAAAATATAGCTTTCGCAGATAGAGAGAAACACCGGAGTCCGGCGCGCGCCTGGAGCCCGAGGCTGCTGTGGTCGCTGGGCCTGGTGGTCTCGCTGGCTGGGGCTGTGGGCGGCGGCATGGCCATTGCCGACACGCCCCATAACCCGGTCGACATCTCGGACGTGCCAGTCAACACCTTTGCACAGCAGGACAAGCCCAATGTGATGCTGTTGATGGACACGTCGGACTCGATGAAGTGGACCCACATGCCTGACGATTGGGATCCCATCACCTATTCGGCGACCTTCTTCCCGATGGGATACAAGAGTTCGTTGTGCAACAGCCTGTACTACAACCCTGCCACCAAGTACGAGCTGCCTGCCCAGCCCGATGGCACGGCCTACCCTGAGCCCAGCTTTGCCGGTGCCTGGATTGACGGCTATGACACCAGCAAAGGCGTGGTGAATCTGGCAACCAGCTTTCAGGCCTATGACATCTCCACCCGCCTGCGGCAGGAGTCTATCTACAACGACCCTGCGCAAGCGGCCTATTATTTTGAATGGGTGCCGCGCGTGACTGGCGGGGTGCAGCCTTCGTTCGAAGGTGCGGATGTGACAGCTGGCGCCTGCAACAAGGTGACCAACAGCACCATCAAGGCCGACAACGGCAGCTTGCTGCTCAACCAGGCCAGTGCCAATATCAATACCGGCAGCACGACGGCCCCCGATGGCTATTGGATTCGCCGGGGCATCACGACCGCTGCGCAGCAACAGAACTTCGCCAACTGGTACAGCTTCTACCGCACGCGTATCAACATGGCCAAGTCTTCCATCAGCCTGGCCTTCAATGCACTGGACAACAACTTCCGGATCGGCTTTCTGACAGCCGCCAAGCCCGACACCAGTACTTTCAAGTTCATGCCCGTCAAGGATTTTGAAAGCACCGACAAGGCCAACTGGTTCCAGACCATCCAGTCGGCCAAGACAGGCGGCAGCTCGCCCACGCGTGAAGCACTGGCCCGCGTGGGACGTTACTACGCCAACAAGGATGACAGCATCAACACGGCCATGGCGCCCTTTGTGGACCCGGTTGTCTCTGCCTGCCAGCGCCACTATGCGATTGTGACCACCGACGGCTACTGGAACGTCGGCCAGGAAACCAAGGGCCCCATGCAGCTCGATGGCACCACCTTGGTTGGGCAGCAAGACGGCCCTGACAGTGATCCGGCTTACAACCGGCCTCTCACCGGGCCCGATGGCCTCACCCCGCGCCCGATCTATGACGGCTCCACCAGTGGCTCCTTGCTGCGCCGGGATGCCAGCATCGGTTATGACTGGAGCGCCTGCGGCCTGGGCTGGCAAACCATTGTTCCTGGCGGTGGCACCAAGACCGAGACCACCTACAAGAAGATCACCAAGAAGAGTGTGAAGACCCAGGCGGTGACCTATGGCACCGTGCTGGGTTTTTACAAGAGCACGTTGTGGACCGAGCAAAAAGCCAAGCTGGAGCTCAGCTTTGCCAATGCCATGCGCACCTACTGGACGGTCGCTGCCACCAAGATGGTCTACAAGCGTACCTACCAACACAAATACACTTGGAACTCCATCACGCAGAGCCAGTACCGCAATGCCTTGATCACCACCTGGGCCACCGAAAAGCAGGAGCCATTTGGCAAGGCCGTGTACAAGCGGGTGCAGCAAAAGCGCTACTTCTACTCCTACATCAACCAGGCGATTGGTGAGATTCCCTTCAAGACCACCGACAAGAGTGTCTGCGAACCCTATGGCTGCAACCTGGTGGGCTATGACCAGTGGCAGTTGGTGAACGCCAGCTGTACGCCTGGCATGGATGGCGACTACAAGGTCGAGTGCCAGGAGAGCGAAGTGCCCATCAGTGCCTCGAACTGCAGCAACAATGGGCAGTTCGTTCCCGGCCAAGGCACCATCTACTGCGAAGGCAAGCCCGGTGTGGCAGCGATCAACGGGCCTGTACCCGCTTGTGGAACGCTGCACCCTGATTTGGTGGCGAGTGGCGTGACCGCCAGCATGGTGTTGTTCAGCGGTTGCAACAGCAGCTACAGCGAAACCACCTATGTCACCGATGCGCAGTGCGTGAACACCAGCCCGGTGGCGCCGAACTTCAAACGCTCGACTTGCGTTGCCAAGCAGACATATGGTTCGTCTTCGACCAACAACTATTGCTCCGCAGGGGTAAGCAGTAGCAATGTGTACACCGTCTGCAGTGCGAAAAAGGCGAGCACCAGCTTTGTCAATTCCTGCCCTGCTGATCTGTCCAACAATGCGACCAAGATGGACCAGGTCTGTGGTGCTCCTGAGCAGCGCACCAGTTCAGCGGTCGCACTGAGCACTTGCGTGGCCTCCTCGTCACCCACCATTACCACCTGCGAAGAGCCCTATACCACTACCTTTGGTACGACGGCAGTCAACCCTGCCAGCTGTACGGGCGACAGGGTTTGCGAGATGAAGTATTCGGACTGGGGCTATGCCGCAAGCTGCACCGCGCAAGCACCTTCTGCGGGCAACAACTGGACGGGGACCCAATGCAGTACGGGAGGGGGCACCTGCACACCCGCCACGGGTTCACCCACTTCAATGGCCAATGGCGCCGTGCAAAGCTGCACGGCGGCTGGCCCGACGCCGGCCAACGGCTGCTTCCTGGTGACCTGTGAGAGTAAGACCACGGATCCGGTCGAAACCACCAGCTGCAGCACAACCCCTGGCCCATCTGCGGCCAATGGCTGGGTGACCACCCAATGTGTGGCCAACAACCTTTACAACCAGCCGGTACAAAGCTGCCCGCAGACCGGGGTGACTAATTGCAATCCCCAGAGCACGGCCACGGACATGGGCTACGGCGCCTGTGTGGAATCGGGCCCGACCAGCGACAACGGCTGGACGACGACGACCTGCCAGAAGGTGGAACAGGTGACCTACCTGAGCAGCGCTGCTGATTACGCCGCTTGCACCAACGGCACCGCTGCCAATGGTGTGGAAACCATCTGCGAGCAAGAAGGCCCCACGACCATCACTGTGCCGCAAGGCCAGGCTTGTGCTGCCGGCTACGATCCGCTGACCCACAAGGTCACGGTCTGCAATGTCGAGAGCAGTACGTCGGTCTTCACTCCGGACAAACCCGCCAATTGCGCCACGACCGATTGCTCGCAGGTGATGGGCAAGAAGAAGGTGTTCTCCGGTACGGCGACCACGCATCGCGTGAACCTGCTGGGGTCGACGGAGAGCACACCACAGCTGATCTCCACCGTGACGATCCCTGTGACGGAGCTGGAATCGCCCGCGCAGTGCTACAGCGCGACGGAGGCTGCCGGTATGACGCTGCCCAGCAATGGCCGCCCTGTGCCAGCCAACACGGTGGTGTGGGGCAGCCTGCCCGCCGGCCACCAGGCCTGCACCAAGCTGCCTTGCGATGCCGTGGAGCAAAGCAATGTCACTGGCGGCAGCCGCAATTCGCTGGCCGATGTGGCCCAGTACTACTACGGCACCGATCTGCGCCCTGAACTGGCCAACCTGGTAAAGCCAGCTGGCACTGGTGCGGAAGATGACAAGGTGACCTGGCAGCACATGGCCACCTATGTGATCGGCATGGGCGTCTCGGGCACCTTGAAGTTCGACAAGGACTACAAGAATGGTGCGGGTGACTTCGCGGGCATCCGCAATGGCACCAAGACCTGGCCGGTCTGGCCCGCGCCCGGTGTCACCAACTACGAGCAGCCCCAGTCCATCGACGACTTCTGGCATACCGCCGTCAATGGCCGTGGACTCTACTTCAGCGCCAACGACCCCCAGGCCATCAAGTCGGGCTTGGGCCAGGTGTTCTCCGATATCCGCGCAGCCGTGGGTTCGGGCGCCGGTGTGGCGGTGTCGTCGGCCGTGGTCGAGACGGACAACAACTTCGCCTACGGCGCGCTGTACCGCAGCGGCCGCTGGTCGGGCGAGGTGCAGGCCTATGAGATCAATGTCAGCTCGGGTGTGCGCACGTTGATCCCCAACTGGTCTGCCAAGACCAAGTTGGATGCGCGTGATCTGGCCAGTGACGACCGCCGTATCTTTTTCATGGACGGCGCGGCATTGAAGAGCTTCAACTGGGCAACACTGGGCGGTTTGCAAAGCCATTTCAATGGCACGGCGGCCCAAGCACTGCTGTCGCAGTACAGCGCGATGAGCGACACGCAAAAGACCGCAGCGCTGGGTGAGAACCTGGTGAAGTTCCTGCGAGGGGAGCGCACCAAGGAGGGCTATGTTCAAGGCGACGACACCAAGCTTTACCGCAGCCGTGAAAGCCGCCTGGGTGACATCATCGGCTCGCAGCCGCTGTATGTGGGCAAGCCCCAGCGCAAGTACCGCGATGCTGGCTATGCCGCCTTCCGCCTGGCACAAAAGGACCGGCGTGCCATGGTCTATGTGGGCGGCAATGACGGCATGCTGCATGCTTTCTATGCGGACACCGATCTGACCAAGCAACAGACGATTGGCGGAAAGCTGGTCTACCCTGCTGCGCGTGAAGCCTGGGCCTTTGTGCCCAAGGCCGTCATGCCTGCGATGCCGGCTCTGGCCAGCAATAACTATGACGGCAACCACCGCTACTTTGTCGATGGATCGCCGGTGATGGCCGATATCTTCCACGATGGCGCCTGGAAAACCATCCTGGTGGGCGGCTTCAACAAGGGCGGCAATGGCTACTATGCGCTCGATATCACCGACCCTGAATCGCCCAAAGGTCTTTGGGAAGCCAGTGCCTCGACCATGGGCCAAAGCTATGGCAAGCCGCTGATCACCAAGATGCCGGACGGCACCTGGGTGGCACTGCTGACCTCGGGCTACAACAATGCCGATGGCAAGGGCTATGTCTATGTGCTCAATGCCGGCACCGGTGCGGTGATCCAGACCATCACCAACCCCGATGGCGCGGGCATGAAGGACCTGAACAACTTCATGAAAGACCCCGGCGGCAACAACACCAGCACCTTGTTCTACGGTGGCGACATCCAGGGCAATATCTGGCGCTACCAGTGGAGCAGTGGCAGCTACCAGGCCAAGAAGGTCGTGCAGCTCAAGGACGAGGGCGGCAATGAGCAACCCATCACCACCCGTTTGGAACTGGTGCAAAGCCCCAACCTCAGCGCGCTGCCACGTATCCTGGTTGCCACCGGCAAGCTGCTGGGTATGGGGGATCTGAGCACAACGGGCCAGCAGACCATCTATGGCATTGATGATGTAGCCGATGGTTACAGCAACAGCGGTGCGTCGTTCCGTGCTGGCCTGAAGCAGTCGGTGTTGGCTAACCAACCTCCTGCTGGTGGCAAGCAGACGCGGACGCTCCAATGTGCCTCGACGGTGTCTGATGCGGTGTGCAACGATGCCACCAAGAGCTGGTATGTGGACCTTCCCGACACCGGCGAGCGCGTCAATGTGGATCTGCGCCTGGCCAACACCACCTTGGTGGTCGCGAGCAATGTGCCGTCGAACGAACCCTGCGTGGCCGGCGGCAAGGGCTGGATCAACTACCTGGACTTCCAGACGGGGCGTGCTGTGAACACCAGCACCAACATGGCTGGTGAGTCCGTGGATGGCCTGATCTCGGGCAACGACCTGAGCGCCAACCAAAACGGCGATGTTACCAGCCACGTATCGCCCAGCCAGGTGCCAGAGAACCCGATCGACATCAAGATCCCGGTCGCCACGCCCAAGCCACTGGGCAAGCGCATCAGCTGGCGCGAGTTGGTGAACAAGTAAAGGCAGTGAGAAGCAGGGCGGCGGTGGATTGCTGCCCCCGTCCTGCTCTGCCCTCCGGTATGGCCTACCCGGCGTTGCCTGGCGCAATGCTGTCAGATGATCTCCAGGACCTCCTGCACCGCCTTGCGCGGTTTCTGAGGTCCTTGTTCTTTGGCCGGGTAGCCCACGGTGACCAGCACGACTGGCACCTCGTGCTGCGCCAGGCCAAACGCCTGGTGCAAGGCCAGCGCATCAAAGCCCACCATCGCGCAAGACCCCAGCTGCGCGCCTTGCGCTGCCAGCATCAAGGTCATCGCCGCCAGCGATGCCGAGCGAACCGCTTCATCGCGCTGCAATTGCGCATCCCCCTCATGGGCCTGGATGGCCTGGGCGACCCAGGCATCGGCGGTGCGCTGGGGCAGGGCGCCTGCATCCACGCTGGGCTGCAGTGCAGCTGCCAGTTGGCGGTGTGCCGCCAACGTGCCACAGACGATAAAGGCCACCGCGGCGTCCATCACCTTCTGCTGGCCATAGGCCACGGCCTTCAGGCGGGCCTTGGCATCGTCAGAGCGCACGGCGATAAAGCGCCAGTTCTGCATGTTGTAGGCCGATGGGGCACGCGTGGCCTGTTCGATCAGGGCCTGGATGCGGCCGTCATCGAGCAGGGGGCCATCGACATAACGGTGGACGGAGATGCGGTTTTCAATGGCTTGTTGTACGGGATTGGTCATGGTCAGGTTAAGAGGGTGAGGGCTGAAAAAAAACGGACAGGTTGGCGTTATCGAGATGGCGCCGCCGTCCACTGCACGGCCAGCACGCTGACCAGCACCACCACCAGGCCGGCCAGCGCCATGCCGGTCATCGATTGGCCCAGCAGCGCCCAGCCGAGCACGACGGCGGTGAGGGGGCTGAGCAGGCCCAGCGATGCGACAGCCACGGTGGGCAAACGTGCAATGCCGCGAAACCACAGCGCATAGGCCAGCAGCGCGCCTGCCAGGCAGAGATAGGCATAGGCCAGCCCTTGTACGGCGCTGAGCGATGGCAGCGGTGCATCCAGCCACCAGGCCAGCGGGGCGAGCATCAGGCCACCCAGCAATAGCTGCCAGCCGGTGAGCGCCATCACCGGCAGGTCCAGCTGCCAGCGGCGCGTGAGCCAGACCCCGCTGGCCATGCAGGCGGCGCCCAAGAAGGCCGCGGCAATGCCGATGGGCTCGAATACCGTCTGCGGTGAGATCAGCAGCAGCGCCATGCCCAGCACCCCGGCCACGGCCGCCGCCAAGGTGCTGCGGGCGGGGGATTGGCCATCGGCCCACCAGGCCAGGCCCATCACCATCAGCGGCTGGATGGCGCCCAGCACGGCGGCCAGGCCACCGGGCAGGCGGTAGGCCGCCACAAACAGCAGCGCCTGGAAGGCGCCGATATTGAGCGCACTCAGGATCAGCAAGCGCAGCCAGTGCTGCTGCGCGGGCAGACGGCGCATGGCCAGCACCAGCAGCAGGCCTGCGGGCAGCACCCGGATCAGCGCGGCGGTGAAAGGGCGGTGCGGCGGCAGCAGCTCCGAGGTCACGATATAGGTGGAGCCCCAGACCATGGGGGCCAGTGCGGTGAGGGCGATGTCTTGCCAACGGGAAGGGCGTGGGAGGGCTTGCATGGGTTTTATCTTCAAATCAAGATAAAATGAATGCTAACGCTTAAATATCTTGATATCAAGACAAATGCCAAAAAAACCTTTGTCCCCTGCGGGTGATGCCGTGGACGCAATCCTGGCGCAATGGGCGCGCGAGCGCCCCGATCTGGATGCCAGCCCCATGGGCCCGATTGGCCGCATCAAGCGCTGTGCGGCGCTGATCGAGCAAAGCCTGGATGCGAACTTTGCGCAGTTCGGCCTGAGCTTTTGGGAGTTCGATATGCTGGCCGCGCTGCGGCGCTCGGGCGCGCCTTACCGGCTCAGCCCCACCGAGCTGTTCTCCACCCTGATGGTGACCTCGGGCACCATGACCCACCGGCTCAAGCGCCTGGAAGCCAATGGCTGGATCGAGCGGGTACCCCATGCGCAAGATGCGCGCAGCATGCTGGTGCAGCTGACCAAGCCCGGCCTCAAGCGCATTGATGCCGCCGTTACCGCCCATGTGGACAAGGAACGTGCGCTGCTGCAGCCCCTGCCCGCTGCAAGCCTGGCGGCGCTCAATACGCATCTGTCGGTGTTGCTGGCGGTGCTGGAAGGCGGCGCAGGCAGCTCAGAGGATGAGCAGGGCAGTTGATGCGTTGTTGAGGAGATATACGGACTTTCAATCCGCTGGTCCAGGCTGCCTCCCAGGCGTCTCAGACCGCTGTGCTGCTGCTGGTCGGGGCGCCCGCCAGCCGCTCATACAAGGTATAGCTGCGGTAGGACTTGTGCGGCCCGCGCACCTGGTGCTCGATGACAAAGCCACCGCTGCGCAAAAACGCATAGCTGCTGTCATAGCGGTCTGCAATGCACAGGTGCGAGCTGCTGGCGCTCAGCTGCCCGTCCTGGTCGATGGCGGGATGCAGCCGGTGAAAAAGGCGCTGCTGCTGGGCATCGAAATAGATGCACAAATCCGTCCCCTGCTGGCTGAAAAAATAGCTGCCGCTGGCGCGAAACGCGCCGCCGCTTTGCAGCACCATCTGGCCGCTCTCGGCATAGTGGGCGCCGCTGGAACCCTCCGGGGTAAAGCTCGCCAGGCCCTGCACGGTACCAATGGGGTTGCGGGTCACCAGATCCTGCAGGCTGCGCGAAAAACGCCATTCGCCTTGCAGCGCGGCAAGCAGGTGTTCTGCCACCCAGAGGGGCTGGTGCTCGGTAGTCATTGCGGTGTTTTCCATAGGCGGAGCATCTCTGCCGCAGGCCCTGTCAGCACCCTGCTGCCCGGGTGCTGAGATGCGGTGGGCTGCGGCGATTTTGCCAGGGTTTTCTCAGCCGCCATAGCGCTGCAAACGGCTTGGCGCAAGGCTTTGGCGCGGTAGGTGAAATCTGACCATGTGTCCGTCCTGCCACCCACAGCCTGCGCGCTTGGGGCTGCTGATAATTCATTCACGCCATTGAGGCCAGCAACGCAGCCATTGTGGCGGTATTGCATGAATGACATGCCAGGAGACTATTTTTTGCGCTTCATTGATGGGTGCAAAAAATAGTCAGCTCTTTCACCATAACGATCCAAGGAACAACACCATGAAGCTCCAACCTACCATCGCCGCCCTGTGTGCAGCCGCTTTCTTCTCCGGTGGCGTTTTCGCCATGACCTCTGCCGAGCAGAAGGTCGAGAAGGACCGTATCGAAGCCGAGCACAAGGCTGCCAGCGACCAGTGCAAGCCCATGAAGGGCAATGCCAAGGATGTCTGCAAGAAGCAGGCCGATGGCCAAAAGAAGGTCGCCTTGGCGGATCTGAAGCACCGTGCAGAACCTACCGAAGGCCACCGCCACGACCTGGCCAAGGCCAAGGCAGATGCCGAGTACGACGTGGCCAAGGAAAAGTGCGACGACGCCACGGGCAACACCAAGGACGTCTGCCAGAAGGAAGCCAAGGCAGCCCATGTGAAGGCCTTGGAAGCCGCCAAGGTCGCGGAGGTGAGCGCCAAGCCATCGTCCAATCCATCGGATGTGGCCGATGCGCGCAAGGACGCTGCCGACAAGTCGCGTGAAGCCGACTACAAGGCTGCCAAGGAGCGCTGCGATGCCATGGCCGGTGATGCCAAGGATGCCTGCGTGACCGATGCCAAGCGCAAATTTGGCCAGTAAGTCGCGTTGATGCTGCGCCTGCCAAGGCGCTGTCACTAGCCCCTGATGCACCATCTGCGATGGCCATCAGGGGCTGGTTTTGTGCGGTGATAGCAAGTGCCTGCTATCGCTGCCGGGCTCTGAAGCAGAAAAAAGACCTCAACCGGCACCCACCCGCCGAGGCAAGCAGTACATTGCATACATATTGACAGCGAGAGCCCAGCCATGCCTTCTTCCCTCCGATCCCTTCTCTACACCAGCAGGCTGGCTCCCGGCTATGGGCCCACCGAGGTGGGGCGCATCGTCAAGCAGGCGCGGGAGCTGAACGCCATCCATGGCATCACCGGTGTGCTGGTGTTCGATGGTGACTGGTTTGCGCAGTATGTGGAGGGCGCACCTGATGCCATGCGGGTGCTCGAATCCCATCTGCAGGCAGACCCTCGGCATTCCGATTTCCGGGTCATCGATGCGGGGCTGTCCGGCCCCGAGCGGCGCTTTCCCAACTGGGTGATGGGTTATGCGGATGGCGATATCGACAGCAGCGGCTTGAACATCTCGGCGCTGGCCCAGGCCGATGCCTATGAGGCGCTGGAGCGCTTTGCCCACGCAGTCAAGACCTTGGATATTCTCTGACGGACAGGACTAGCCGCCCTCGCTGATGGCGAACGCGCTCGATCGTGGTGGCGGACCCTTGGCCAGCAAGACGCTCCAGGCCTATCACCGTGCGCTGGCCCTGTTTTTGCGGATACGTATGCCGGCCGACAGGCCCTGCGCTTCGCGGTTGCGCAGCAAGAGCGCGCCGCCATGCGCCTGCGCAATGGCATCGACAATGCTCAGGCCCAGGCCATGGCCGCCGGTGTCCTGGTTGCGCGATGCTTCACCGCGCTCAAAAGGCTGGCGCATGCGCTCGAGCTGCGCGGGCGCAATGCCCGGGCCCCGGTCCTCCACGCAGATTTGGGCAAAGTCCTCATCTTCATCGAGCACCAGGCTGGCGCTGCCGGCATAGCGCAGCGCGTTGTCGATCAGGTTGTCCAGCGCGCGGCGCAGGCTCACAGGCTGGCCCATCACTGGCGCACGGATATGGCCGCGGATATCGACGGGCTGGCCCAGCTCCTGCCGGTCCTGGCAGATGCTGCGGGCCAATGCATCCAGGTCAATCTGCTGCAGCGGGCCCTGGTGCTCCCGCGCCTGGATAAAGGCCAAGGTGCTGTCGATCAGGCCTTCCATGCAGCTCAGGTCGCCGCGCAGCTTTTGCTTGCCGCTGTCCAGGTCGGCGCTGTCCAGCAGCTCCAGGCGCAGCCGCATGCGGGTGATGGGCGTGCGCAGATCGTGCGATACGGCGGCCAGAAAATGCGTGCGCTCGGTCAGATTGGCGGCAATGCGCTGCTGCATGCGGTTCAGCGCATGGGCGGCCTGGCGCACTTCGCGTGGGCCGTCCTCGTCCATGCGCGGTGCGGCGACCACATCGCGCTCCAGCGCCTGCGCGGCCTGGCCCATGCGCAGCAGCGGGGTTACCACCCAGCGCACTGCCAGCAGCACCAGCAACACCACCACCAGAATGCGGAACAGGTAAACGCGCAGCAGCACATCGGCCAGCACTTCCCAGCCGCTTTGTGCATGCCAGCCGGGGCTCAGTTGCGTCTCCAGCACCAGCCAGCGGCCGGGCGCCAGCGCAATCTGCAGGCCATAGTCCACCGTGAAAGGGCTGAGCCCGAAATAGCTGGACTGCGGCACCGCATGCCCATGCGCATCAGTTAACTGCAGCCGCTGCAATTGGGCCTGGCCCGCCTGGGGCAGCCGCGCATGCAGCACGCGGTTGACCAGTGCCTCGGCCTCCTGGTGCAGCTCGGCGTCTTCCACTGGGTAACGGGCTTGCGCCTGATCTAGCACCCGGGCTTGCAGGCCGGGGCCAGCCAGGTAGCGCAGCGCTTGCGGGTCCTGGTTGTTCTGGGCCAGCACCTGCAGCGCATCGGCCAGGCGCTCGGCTGCTACGCGCGTGGGGGTTTCCAGGGTTTGGGTGTGGCGCAGGTCCAGCCAGATGCTGCTGGTGAGGAACTGTGTGGCCAGCATGCCAACGGCCAGCACCAGCACCAGGCGGCCAAACAAGGTATCTGGCAGCCAGCGCACCAGCCGCTTGCGCCAGCCGCTGGCCTGCATATGGGGGGCGTCAGTCGCCATGCACAGGCGGCGGCACCAGCATATAGCCCTCATGCCGCACGGTGCGGATGATTTGCGGCTTGCGGCTGTCCAGCTCGATATGGCCGCGCAGGCGGCTGATGCAGACATCAACAGCCCGGTCCGAGGCCGCGCGCTCACGGCCAAAGGCCAGGTCCATCAGCTGGTCGCGGCTCACGGCCTGGTGCGGGTGGCGCAGCAGGTGCTCCAGAATGCGGAAGTCCGAGCTGGCCAGGCTGATCAGCACGTTGCTGGGCGAGAGCAGGTGACGCTGGGCCAGGTCCAACGTAAAACTGCCAAAGCGCAGCAGCATCGGTGCTGGCGGCTCGGGCATGCCGGGCATGGGCTGGGCCTGGGGCCGCACGCGGCGCAGCACCGCGCGGATGCGGGCCAGCAGCTCCATGGGCTCAAAGGGCTTGTTCAGGTAGTCATCGGCGCCCAGCTCCAGGCCGACCACGCGGTTGAGCACGCTGTCGCGCGCCGTCAGCATGATGATGGGGATATGGGCCGTGGCCGGGTTGGCGCGCAGCTGCTGGCACAGCACCATGCCATCGGTGCCGGGCAGCATGATGTCGAGCAGGATCAGATCGGGCAGGCGCTCGGCCAGCGCGGCCGCCATCTGTTCGCCATCGCCCGCGCACTGGCTGTGCAGGCGCGATTTGGCCAGGTAGCTCACGATGAGCTCTCGCATGTCGGCGTCGTCTTCGACCACCAGGATCAGGGGCAGGTTTTCCATGGCTGTGGCCGGCTATTGTAAACGGGACATGCGAATGAGAATACATTTCATTTCATTTCCGTACACGGCGAATACATGGCGCGGGGCCACCCTTTTTACAGTGCCAGCTTTGCAATAAAAAAGGTGGTTGGCATGGTGGTGAATCAAAAGCGCGCAGCGGTGGCAGGGGGGGCGGTTTGGCTGCGGTTGAGCCCGGTGGTGTGTGCCGCCTTGGCGGTCTGTTCCCAGGCGGCCTTGGCGCAAACCGCGCCGGCAGACACCACGGCTGCCAAGCGCACGGCAGAGACCACCCAGCTCGAAGAGGTGGTGGTCAGCGCCGAATCCACCAATGCCAGCGAAGCCACACGCTCGTACGAGAATCCGGCCGTCTCCAGCGCCACGGGGCTGTTGCTGACGCGCCGCGAAACCCCGCAGTCGGTGAGCGTCGTCACCCGCCAGCAGATGGACGACGAAAACGTGCAGACCCTGGATGACGCCTTGCTCAACGCCACCGGCATCTCGGCCACCCAGCTCGATGTGGGCGGCCGCACCAGCTACCGCGCGCGGGGCTTTGAGATCACCAACTTCCGCGTGGATGGCGCATTGCAGAACGGCCAGACCGGCTTCTCCGGCCAGGGCCTGGCGCTCAACATGGACCTGTATGACCGCGTCGAGATTCTGCGCGGCGCCAATGGCCTGCTGGGCGCCACTGGCGACCCGGCCGGTGTGGTCGACATGGTGCGCAAGGAGCCGCGCAAGACGCGCTTTGGCAGCGTCGGCGTGACCCTGGGCAGCCACGGCGGCCGCCACCTGGCTGCCGATCTGAACCAGCCACTCAATGCCGACGGCAGCGTGCGTTCGCGCTTTGTGATCAGCGGCGATGACTCGAGCACCTTCCGCGACCGCGAAAAGGACAAGTCCCTGGGCCTGCTGGCCAGCTTTGCTGCCGACATCAGCCGCGACACCAAGGCAACCCTGGGCCTTCAGTACGAGCGCCGCCGCATCGATGGTGCCACCTGGGGCACGAACGTCCCCATCTGGTATGCCGATGGCACCGAGACCAACTTCAAGCGCAGCCTGAATTCGTCGGCCGACTGGAGCTACAGCGAGCGCGAGAGCAAGACCATTTTTGGCGCGCTGGAGCACCGCTTTGACAACAACTGGACGACCAAGCTCTCGGGCTCCTGGACGCGTGGCGAGGTGGACAGCCACCTGGCCGTGGCCAAGGCCAACCGGGGCACGGTATCGGCAGGCTACTGGGCGCAGGATGGCAGCGGTGCCTACCTGAACACCTATTTGTCCGAGGCGCAAAGCACCACCAAGAACCTGCAGTGGACGCTCAACGGCCCCTTCGAGGCATTGGGCCGCCGCCACCAGTTCATGATGGGCGCGAACTACAACGACAACCAATCGACCGCCTACGGCCTGGACTGCTTCAACAGCGCCGGCAAGTCCGTCGCCTGCATGAACCGCATCAGCAACGGCTTTGCGATTGGCGACTGGCGCGAGTTCATCCGCACCGGCCAAGGCATTGGCGAAGTGACCACCGCCCGCAACGGCAAGGACACCGTCACCCGCATCAAGACCTATGGCAGCTATGCGGCCACGCGCCTGAGCATCACCGATCCGCTGTCGGTGATCGTCGGCGCGCGGCTGAGCTGGCAGCGCAACTTCTCCAACGGCGTCGTCACCTCGGACTTCAGCCACCAGGTCACGCCCTACCTGGGCGCCGTCTATGACCTGAACCGCAACTACTCGCTCTACGCCAGCTACACCGATGTGTTCGAAGCCCAGTCGCAGCGCCGCGTCGATGGCACCTATCTCGACCCCAAGTCCGGCACCGCGATGGAAGTGGGCGTCAAGGGCGAATGGCTCGATGGCCAGTTCGATGGCTCGCTGGCGGTGTTCCGCAACAAGCAAAAGGATGTGGCCACGATTGCGCGTGACGCCAGCGGCGACCCGCTCTACGTGACCGGCGACGAGGGCGTGACCGCCTATGTCAATGGCGCATCGGGCGTGACGACCAAGGGTTTTGAAGTGGACTTCTCCGGCCGCATCACGCCGAGCTGGAACGTCTATGGCGGCTACACCTATCTGTCGGTGAACAACCCCAATTCCACCGGCGCAGAAGATGACCCCAAGCACCTGCTGCGCCTGAACACCAGCTACCGCCTGCCCGGCAACTGGAACAAGCTGACCCTGGGAACGGGCCTCACGGCACAAAGCAAGATGCACCAGGTCGCCACCGGCACCAGCCACCCCACCGAGGGCGCCAATGTCAATATCGACCTGAAGGCCTACACCTTGTTCCATGCGATGGCGCGCTATGAGATCAACAAGGACCTGGTCGCCACCCTGAACATCTCCAATCTGTTCGACAAGACCTACTACCGCCAGTATGGCTTCTACTCGGGCGCCATCTATGGCGAGCCCCGGACCGTGCGTCTGAACCTGAAGGCCACGTTCTAAACCAAGGATCGCGTTCCTAAGGCAGATCCGCCAAGATCTGCCATGCTGCAGCCCACTCTGCAGCCCTGGACTTTGCAGTGCCAGCCCTGTGCTGGCGTTGCAGAGTCCTTTTTTATGGCCGTCTGCGCTATCGCTGCTGGAGCTCGTCCGCGATGCGCTGGCACCAAACCTGGGCCTCTGCCTGCAGGCCAAAGCTGCTCAGGTGCATCGCGCGTTCGCCCCGCACACGCAGGCGAACGACATAGTAGGGCCCATCTTCGGCGCTGCGCTCCAGCACGCTGGGCGGCTCGACATCGGCGTAGGGAATGGCGCGTGGGGGCAGGGGCAGGCGCCCATGGCGCACCAGGCAGCGCTGGCGCTGGTCAAAATGCAGCCGCAGGCAGCGCCCAGCTGCCAGGCAGAGGAAAAACACCCCCAGCACCACCGGCGCCGTGATGCAGGCGGCCAGCAGCAGCAGTTGCCACCAAGGCAGGCCCCAGTGGCCATGCTGCAAAAAGGGCACAGGTATCAAAAACATCGCCAGCCCAATCACCGCGACAAACAGCCGCATCGGCCAGCTGATGTGCTCCTCGTAACGCAGGCCATCGGGGGAGTCGCGGAAGCCATGGGTCATGTCATGCCTCTATGCGCTGGTGTGTGGGTGCTCCCTGATTGCCTTGGCCAGGGGAACAGGCTTGGCTCTGGATTCTACGGGGCGGTTACGTTTTCGGAACATGGCCACGATGCCCCATGTAAAAAAACCCGGGCCTGCATGCGATTGCAGGCCCGGGACTTTTCAGTCGCCGAAGGTGCTGGGGGCTCGTCAAGCCTCAGGCAGTTGGTACACAAAGCGGTAGGAATGCTGGCCGTTGTCGATCGTGATCTGCATGTTGCCGCGCAGGCCCTGCAGTGCATCGGTGGCCGAATCGGGCACGACGCTGATGCTTTGCGTGGACGCGCCCTGTGCCATGCTGGCGCTGTGCTGCAGCACAAAGCTGCCGCTGCGGCCATGCAGGCTGCCTTGCACGCGTTCCATCGCCACATAGCCGGCCGAACCGGCGGTCGTGCTGCGGAACGACAGCATCTCGCCCTGGCTGGCCGCCTGCAGATCGCCGCTGAATTGCTTGTCGAGCGAGAGCCGGCCCAGGCCCGTGGCCTCGGCAACCGGGCTGAGGCCTTCGGGTTGCAGCTTGATGTCAAAGCGTCCGGTGGCGATATGGTCCATGGCAGAGTCCAGGCAAAAATGCAATTTTTGCACGTTGCTGTATTTATGTACAGTATTTTGATTGCCGCAGCGATGATGCCGGGTGGATCGGGGCAACCCGTCGTTGGGACGATGGCCCGGCGATCATGCCAGGACCTTAGTTCTCCGAAGAGGGCTTGGCGGGTGGGGTCGGTGGCGTTTGCAGATGTTCGCTGTAGCCCTTGAGCATGTCCTGCAGCGCCTGGTCATTGCGGGTAAAGGCGCGGCAGCGAAAGCAGATCATGCGGTGCTGCCAGGCAGCGATTTTGCCCGCCGTGCCGGCCTCCTCCATTTGCCCGGAGGTGAGTTGAAAAATATAGTCACGGCATTTCATGAAGCAGTCTCTTTGTCAAACCAGTTTTGGTGCAGGCACAGCTGCAGCTGCTTGCGCGCGCGGCTCATGCACTGCCAGTAATCGGCCTTGGTGATGCCCAAGGTGCTGCAAATCTCCTCGGCCTCGCATTCCAGAAACTCCTTCATGGAAAACACCCGCGCTGGCTTGGCCGGCAGCTTGTGCACACACAGATCGACGACGATGAAGAACTGGTCGTTTTGCAGCTGCTGCTGGGGGTTGACCCAGGTGGTGGGCGCAACGCCCTCAACCCAATGGCCCCGCTTGTCAAACAGGATCTGGTCGAGGTCGTCCTGGAAAGCCTCGTCATAGCTGACGGGTGCGCGGTATTTCTGTCGCAGCCGGTCGCTGATCTTGTTGCGCAGGATGCCAAACAGGTAGCTCTTGGCCTGGGCAGCGTCAAAGCTGCTGCGGTCCAGCTGCAGCAGCGCCGCCAAGGTATCTTGCACGGCATCCTCGGCCTCTTCGCGCGAGGGCAGGTGCAGCTGTGCAAAGCGCAGCATGGCGCTGCGCCATTGGACGGTGATCTCTGCTGCGATGGTGTGCATACACTCCTTGGCTTAACGGTGGCAACAACGGTCCAGGGACCAGCGGCCCGCTCCCTGGCTGACAATGGCGACCAGCATGATGCCCAGCATCAAGGGCACCTTGAAGCCCAGGCCGTCATCGCTGTCGATCTGGTTCCAGCCGGCCCAACCCAGGTCAAAGTGCACGCTGTACACCGCCACATAGGTGATGAAGATCAGCCCCAGCGCGGCAATGCGCGATGCCAGCCCGATGATCAGCGCCACGCCCAGCACCAGCTCGGTAAGGCCTGCAATGCCCCAATTTAAGCTCGCGGGCAGCCAGCTCACTGGGATGGGAAAGTCCAGGCCGGCAAACCAGGCCGGTGCCTCCCAGCCCGATGACAGTTTACGAAAACCCGCCTGCACAAACTCCTGCCCCACCCACAGGCGCAGCAGCAGCAGGCCCAGGCCATCAATCTTCTCGCGTGCTTTCACGCGCAATGAATTCAAGGAATGCATCTTTCATATCTCCATAGTAGGGCGAGCTCCAGCGCGAGTCGCGCACAAAGGCTGTGATCAATTCCCGCCAGGCCTCGTCGCCCAGTTGCTCGCGCAGTTCCGGAAAATGGGCTTCCACCATCTGGCTGGCGCCCAGGTAGACCAGGTGGCGGTAGGCACGCATGCCGTTGTCGCTGTAGCCCGGGGGCACCTGGTCGGACAGGCCTCTTACATAGTCGTAGAAGTGCGCAGACATGCCAGCTCCTGGTTGATGACCTCCATGCCGGGAACGTCGTTGTCCCACTCCAGCAGCACGGGGGTGCCATGGCGCTCGGCGAGGCTGCGTGCGAGCTGCTGGGTATGTGCCTCCACCGGCTGGCTGTGCGTGTCCATGAACAGGTCAAAGCGCGCATCGAATTCATGGCCGGCCACATGCATGTAGCTCACGCGGCCCATGTCCAGGCCCTGCACAAAGTCGCCGGGGCTGGGGCCGCCATGGTTCTTGTGGTTGACCGACAGGTTGTTCAGGTCCAGCAGCAGATGGCAGTCCGCCAGGTCGAGGACCATGCCGAGAAAATCCGCTTCAGGCATTGCCCCCACATTGGTGTACCAGGTCGTGTTCTCGACCGAGATGCGCATGCCCAAGGCATCTTGCACCGCACGGATACGGTCGGCGACGCGGCGCGCATGTAACTCAGTAAAGGGCACGGCAAACAGGTCGTAGAGCTGGTAACTGTCGCCGCTGGCGGCCAGGTGGTCGGAGTACAGCGGGGTGCCCAGGTCATCAATCAGCTGGCGCAGATCGCGCAGAAAGGACCTGTCCAGTGGTGCGGCGCCGCCCAGATTGAGGGCCACGCCATGCAGGTGGACCGGGCGGCCCGAGTCGATCAGCGCCTGCAGTGGTGCCAGATCCCGGCGCACCCAGTTCTCGGGTGCGACCTCGAAGAAGTCGGCATGCACGGCGGACATGTCCCAGTCGAGCATTTCACGTCGAAAGCCAAGGCCAATCATGGTGTCCTCATTTCTGTGCAGGCGCGAGTTGGCGCTTGGCCAACCCGCCGCCAACGTTAGCCACCAAAGTTTTCACCCTGTGGCAAGGTGCCAGCCATGCGGGCCTGGGAGGCGGCCTCGATGACCTGCGCACGGCTCAAGCCCATGCCGGATTGGCCTTTGAACTGCGGCGCATCAAAATTGCCGTCGAAACGCAACGTGCCGTCCATGCGGGCCTGGGTGAACTGCATCCGGACCTGGTCGCGGCTGAGGCTGCTGTTTGAGGGGGCGTAAGCCGGGTAGTCCGAGCCATTGCCCACGGGGGCGGTGCTCATGGCCTGGGCGCTGCCGGCAAAGGCCAGGCTGGCAGCCAGAAGAAGACGGGTGGTGATCGTGGTGGTGGTCAACATGGTGTGAACCCTTTCTGTGGTGGGGGTGGGTGAGCGTGGGAGGCTCACCCTGGTGTTGTTTATGACGGAGTGGGTCAGTGGGTACCCGCGCCATCCTTCTTGGAGCAGCCGCCGTCCTTCTTGGAGCAACCGCCGTCCTTCTTCGAGCAGCCGCCGTCCTTCTTGGAGCAGTTGGCGTCCTTGGTGCTCGATTCCTTCTTGCCGCAGCTGCCTGCGCCGCATTTGCTGTCCTGGCTGCCAGCGGCCCAGGCGGAGGTGGCGAGCACAGCGGCGGCCAAGGTGGTGAGGGTCTTGATGTTCATGGTGTAGTTCCTGTGATGAAAGGTTGAAAGTGCACAGCACAGCGCTGCCACGTTGATGAAGTCGTTCGACCTGATCGATTCCTGACATCTTTTTGAAAATATTTATCGAGACCGCCCAAAAAATGCCGGCGCAAGGCTGCGCCCACCTCGCCAAAGTGGCCAGGGCGGGGGTGCTTTCAGGAGGAGGCGCAGTCCGGATGCTGCGGGCTCGCAACTACCTAGTGGCTGCAGAGCTCGCGCCCATGGCATGGACGCGGATAGCGATGAGGCGCAAGGCGTCTTTGGAAGGCGAGCCGTAGTAATTGCCAAGGCTGACCATGCAGCGGGTCAGCGAGGCCTGCGTTCAGACTGCAGCAGGGCGCATGGCAGAGGGCGCCTGGGGCAGACCCGAGAGCGTCAGGGCTGCAGCTGCGGGTCGAGCTGCAGCTGCAGCAGCGCGCCGGCGATCAGCGCATGCATGCCCTGGGCCAGATCGCCTTCCATCTCGGCGGTCTCAGCCTCGTAGCTGGTGGGCACCACGCTCTCCTGGCGTGCGGCCGAGTAGACCGAGTCGGCAGCGGCCAGGCCGTGGAAGGCGATGGTCGCCAGCAGCCAGCGCGACTGCTCCTTGCCGATGCGGTAGGCCTGCGCCACTTCTTCCTGGTGGGTATCGATCTTCTCGAGCATTGCCGGGGTGGCGACGAGTCTGCGGATCACATAGGGCGTCACGCCCGGGTAGGTCTTGGCGAACTGGCGCACCGAATCGCTGAAGCGGACCAGGTAGTCCTGCAGGCCCTCTTGCTCGCCCACCTTGGGCAGAGAAAACTCCCAGCGCCGAAAAATCTCCTCGGCCACCATGTGCTTGAGCTCGGCCAGGCTGGGCACATGCTTGTACAGCGCCATATGCGTCACGCCCAGCGCACTGGCCACGCCCACAAAGGTGATGTTGGGCAAGCCCATCTCGATACCTGCATCGGCGATGCGCTCTTGCGTGATCAGGCGCGGTCGCCCGCGCGGGGCTGCTTTTTTCTCGGGGTCCATGTTCTCTCCAGGTACCAGGCCATTGTCAGCCAAACCGCTGCTGCGATAGCTGTAAAAGATGTACGGTAATTTATTAGTTTAGTATGATGCAACTAATTATTGTTCCTATTGCGTTTCGCGTTGGGGCGGGCTGTCTATCGCAGGCCCGGCGCAGCGCAGTCACGCCGCCGGGCGCTGTAGCGCGACGGCGCCGTCTGCACGTGAGCGCATCCGTTTTTCTCTAGGTCTTGCTCCCATGCATCCAGATGACGCGGCGGCTGCCGCAGCCCCAGGGCCCGGTCCGATCAGGCGGGTGCTCCACCCGATTCGCGGGCGTTTGACCGTGGCCGCGCTGCTGTCAGGCCTGGGGGCCATGCTCAGCCTGGTGCCGCTCGCGGCAATGGTGCGCATGGCCCAGCTCAGCCTGGGCGAGCCGGGCACCGGCAGCATCTGGCCGCTGCTGTGGGGGGCACTGGCCTGCCTCTTTAGCGGCGCGTTGTTAGTGCTGGCCGGCGAGGTACTGGCCCATAGGGCAGACAACCAGCTCACCCACGGCCTGCGCCGCGCAGCCGTGCAGCGGCTGGGCCAGGTGCCGCTGGGCTGGTTCAGCAGCCGCTCGTCGGGCGAGGTCAAGCAGGTCCTGCAGGACGACATGGCCACCTTGCACAGCCTCAGCGCGCATTTCTACACCTCGGTGGCGCGCGCGGGTGGCGCGATGCTGGTCGCTGTGGCCTACCTGCTGGCGCAGGACTGGCGCATGGCCTTGATCGCCTTGCTGCCGTTTCCCGGCTATGTCTGGTTTCTGCGCCGGGCGCTGCGCTCCAGCGGCGCGCAGATGGGCGTGTTTGCCGGCCACATGGGCCGCATCCAATCGGCCGCCGTGGCCTTTGTTGCCGGCATGCCGGTCATCAAGGCCTTTGGCAACAGCGGCCAGGGCCAGGCCAGCTACCAGGGCGCGGTCGATGCGTTTGCGCAGGCCTTTAGAGATTTTGTGCGCCCCCTGGTCGCTGCCATGGCCCATGCCCATGGCATGGCCGCCCCGGTCACCGTATTGGGCTTTGTGCTGGCCGGTGGCTGGCTGCTGGGCAGCCTGGGTGCGCTGGCACCGCTGGATCTGCTGCCCTTTGTGCTGGTCGCCCCGGGCATCTGCGCGCCGGTGCTGCTGCTGCACACCTTGCTGCATGACCTGCAGGGCGCCACCGCAGCGGCCCAGCGCGTGCTGGCGCTGCTCGATACGCCCGTGCTGGCGCAACCGGCGCCCAGCGAGCAGCTGTCACCGCTGAACCACCAGCTCTGTTTTGACCAGGTGGGCTATGCCTATGCGCCGGGCCAGCAGGTGCTGCAGGACATCAGCTTCCAGCTAGCGCCGGGCACGGTCACCGCCATCGTTGGCCCCTCGGGCGCTGGCAAAACCACCATTGCGCGTTTGCTGCTGCGCTTTTTTGACCCGACCGAGGGCCGCATCACGCTGGGCGGTGCGGACCTGCGCGCCATTGGCAGCGCAGCGCTCTACCAGCGCATTGGCTTTGTGCTGCAGGATGTGCGCCTGATCCACGCCAGCCTGCGCGACAACATTGCGCTGGGCCGGCCCACAGCCAGCCAGGCCGAGGTGGAAGCCGCTGCGCGCGCCGCCGATGTGCATGGCTGCATCAGCGCGCTGCCACGCGGCTATGACGCGGTGCTGGGCGAGGACGCGCAGCTCTCGGGCGGCGAGCGCCAGCGCATCAGCATTGCCCGTGCGGTGCTGATGGATGCACCGATTTTGGTGCTGGATGAGGCCACCGCCGCTGCGGATGCCGACAGCGAAGCTGCCATTCAGCGCGCGCTGTCGCGCTTTGCGCAAGGCCGCACGGTGCTGGTGATTGCCCACCGGCTCGATACCGTCATGCAGGCCGACCAGATCCTGGTGATCGACGAGGGGCGCCTGGTGGAGCAGGGGCGCCACGCCGATCTGCTGGCCCAAGGCGGGCGCTATGCCCGCCTGTGGCGCGAAGGGGGCTATGCCGCCGCACAGGAGGCATCGCCATGCTGAAAACCTTGAACCTGCTGCTGGGCGAGCAGGCCCCTTTGTTGCGCCGCTACGCCTGGATGGCTGCCTGGTATGGCGCGCTCTGCGGCCTGTGCACGGCCCTGCTGCTGCCACTGATGGCCCAGCTGCTGCAGGCCCAGTGGCGCGCAGCTGGCATTTGGCTGCTGGCCATGTTGGCCGCCGTGGTGCTGGCCTGGTGGTGGCGCGGCCGGGTGGAGCAAGCCGGGGTGGGCGTTGGAGTTGCGATCTTGCAAACCGGCCGCCACCGGCTGGGTGCCCATGTGGCGCGCCTTCCCATGGGCTGGTTCAACGCGCAGAACACCGCCAAGGTCAGCCACCTGGTCACCCAAGGGATGATGGCCGTGGCCCAGCTGCCGGCCCATGTGCTCACACCCGTCATCAGCGGCGTGGTGGCGCCGCTGGTGGTGCTGGCGCTGCTGTTTGTGCAGGATTGGCGTCTGGGCCTTATCGGCCTGCTGGCCTTGCCCTTGCTGCTGGGCGTGCTGGTATTGACCGCCCGCATGGGCCGCTGGGCCGATGCCGCGTTTCAGCGCGACTTTGCCCAGACCGGCCAACGCATCGTGGAGTTTGCGCAGGCGCAGTCGGTCTTGCGCGCCTTCCAGGGCGGCGGTCAGAGCACCCGCTTTGTGGCGCAGGCGATGGACCAGCAGCGCCAGTCGGCCGGGCGCTTGATTGCGGTGTCCGCGCTGTCGTCGGTGCTCAATGTCTGGGCCGTGCAGGCGGTGTTGGCAGCCTTGCTGGTCGCTGTTGCCATCGGGCTCGATCAGCAGAGCGCCCAGGCGCTGGCGCCTGGTGAGGTCATCGGCGCCGTGCTGTCCATGCTGCTGATCAGCCGCTTTGTCGAGCCGCTGTTGGAGCTGGTGGGCTATGCCGAGGCGCTGCGCAGTGCGCGCGGCCAGTTGGATGCGATGGATGCGCTGTTGGCGCAGCAGCCCTTGCCGCAGGCGCAGCAACCGCAACTGCCGCGTGATGCATCGATCACTCTGCGCGATGTGCATTTCTCCTATGGCGCAGACCAGCCCGCCGTGCTGCGCGGCATCAACCTGCATGTGCCGCCCGGTAGCATGACGGCCTTGGTGGGGGCATCGGGCTCCGGCAAAAGCACCCTGGTGCGGCTGATCGCGCGCTTTTGGGATGTGGACCAGGGCGGGGTATTGATTGGTGGCACCGATGTGCGGCAGATGGATGAGGGGCAACTGGCCGCGCAGATCAGCCAGATTTTTCAGGACAGCTATTTGTTTGCCGGCAGCATCGCCGACAACATCCGCATCGGCCGGCCCGGTGCCAGCGATGCCCAGGTATGGCAACCCGCCCAGCAAGCAGGCGTGGACAGCATCGCCCAGCGCTTGCCCGGCGGGCTGGACAGCCCCGTGGGCGAGGGTGGCGCCCAGCTGTCGGGTGGCGAATGCCAGCGCATTGCCATTGCCCGTGCGCTGATCAAAGACGCGCCCATCTTGCTGGTAGATGAGGCCACCGCCGCGCTCGATACCGAGAACCAGGCGCTGATTGCCCAGACCCTGGAGCGCCTGCGTGGCCAGCGCACGGTGGTGGTGATTGCACACCAGCTGTCAACCATTGCCATGGCCGACCAGGTGCTGGTGCTGGAGGGAGGCCAAGTGGTGGAGCAAGGCACGCCTGCGCAGCTGGCAGCGCATGCGGGCCGCTATGCACAGTGGCTGGCCCAGCGGGCGCACGCCCAGGGCTGGCGCATTGCTGCAGCTGGGGAGCAGGGCTGATGCGACTGCGCTGGTGCTTGGGCTTTGCGCTGCTGTGCCTGGCGTCCCTGTTGGTGGGTGCGCGCCAGATGGCCTGGTCGCAGCTGTGGAGCTTGTCGGGTGATGCCTGGCTCACCTTGACGGCCAGCCGGCTGCCGCGCCTGGCGGCGCTGGTGCTGACCGGCGCGGGCCTGGCCGTCTGCGGCGTGATCCTGCAACACATTGTGCGCAACAAGTTTGTCGAGCCTGGCACCTCGGGCGGGCTTGATGCCGCCAAGCTGGGCATTCTGATCGCGATGACCCTGGTGCCCTCTGCCGGTGCCCCGGGCCGCATGGCGCTGGCGCTGCTGTTCTGCTTTTTGTCCAGCCTGCTCTATGTCGCGATCATTGCGCGCATCCGCTTCAAGAACACCGTCCTGGTGCCCGTGATCGGGCTGATGTACGGCAGCGTGCTCAGCGCCGTGGCCGAGTTCTATGCCTACCGCAACAACATCCTGCAAAGCATGCAGGGCTGGCTGCTGGGCGATTTTTCGCGCATCGTCCAAGGCCATTACGAGATGCTCTACATCATCGTGCCGGTGGTGGCGCTGGCCTATCTGTATGCGCAGCGCTTTACCGTGCTGGGCATGGGGGAGGAGATGGCGACGAGCTTGGGGCTGGGCTATGCAGCGACTGCCACCTTGGGCCTGGTGCTGGTCGCCGTTACCGTCTCGGCCACCGTCATTGCCGTGGGCGCCATCCCCTTTGTGGGCCTGGTGGTGCCGCAGCTGGTGGCCTTGTACAAGGGCGACCATCTGGCCCGCACCCTGCCGCTGGTCGCCCTGGGCGGTGCCAGCCTGCTGCTGGTTTGCGATATCGCCGGGCGCCTGCTGATCTATCCGTTTGAGGTGCCCATTGGCCTCACCGCTGGCGCCTTGGGCGGCGTGGTGTTTCTGGTGCTGATTTTGCGGGGGCGGCGATGAAGCGCGCTATCACCCTGAAGGCGTTCAGCCCCAGCCATGCGCTGTGGCTGGGCATCGCCGTGCTGGCCTTGGGCTTTGTGCTGCTGGGCTCAGGGCTGGACATGGGCTATGTCATCCCCCGGCGTTTGCTGCGCCTGGCCACTATTGCGCTGGGCGGCATCTGCGTGGCGGTGTCGGCCATCGTGTTCCAGACCCTGATGGGCAACCGCATTCTGACGCCCGCCATCATGGGCTACGAGGCCGTCTTTTTGCTGTGGCAGGCCATGCTGCTGCTGGTGCTGGGTACGCAGGGCATGGGCATGCTGGGCGAGCGGGGCAATTTCTTTGTATCGGTGGCGCTGATGCTGGTGTATTCCTGGGGCTTGCAGCGCTGGCTGCTGCGCCGGGGGCAGGGCGATATCTATGTGCTGCTGCTCGTCGGCCTGGTGCTGACCATGGTGATCGGCACCTTCACGCAGTTTGTGCAGCTGCGCATCAGCCCGGGCGAGTTCGCCGTCTTCCAGGGCATGAGCTATGCGTCCTTTCACCGCGCCCGGCCCGATACCCTGGCCTATGCGGCGCTGGCCGTGGGCGCCGTCTGCCTGGTGCTGCACAAAACCCTGCCGGTGCTCGATGTGATGGCGCTGGGCCGCGAGCAGGCCATATCGCTGGGCGTGCCCCATGCGCGCTGCATGCGCCTGTACCTGGCCTTGGTGGCGGTGCTGGTGGCGGTGTCCACCAGCCTCATCGGGCCAACGGCCTTCATGGGCATCTTTGTGGCCAACATCGTCTACGCGCTGGCACCGCAATGGCGCCACCGCTACACCTTGCCGATGGGCTGCGCAGTCGCCATCGCCATCTTCCTGGTAGCGCAGCTGCTGGTGGAGCATGTTTTCAACTACAAGACCACCGTCAGCATCCTGGTCAATTTGGTCTGCGGTGCTTACTTTCTGGCGCTGACGGTGCGCGGCCGGGCTCTCTCATGATCATTGTCAGCAACCTCCATAAATCCTATGGCAGCCGCGCCGTGCTGTCCGGCGTCAGCACCGCCTTCCCGGCCGGGCGCATCACCTCGCTCATCGGCCCCAATGGCGCCGGCAAATCCACCTTGCTGATGATGATTGCCCGCCTGCTGGCGCCCAGCAGCGGCGAGATCCAGCTTGATGGCCGCAGCATTGCCACCATCTCGGTGGCCCACTATGCCCTGCGCATCGCCACCCTGCGCCAGTCGCCTGGTTTTCAGATGCGCTTGACGGTCGAAGAGCTGGTCGGCTTTGGCCGCTTTCCGCACCACCGCGGCACCTTGACGAGCAAAGACCAGCAGGCCGTCGATGAGGCCATCGCCTTCCTGTCGCTGGAGCCACTGCGCCACGCCTATATCGACGAGATCAGTGGCGGCCAGCGGCAGATGGCCTTTTTGGCGATGACCATTGCCCAGCAGACCGATGTGCTGCTGCTCGACGAGCCCCTGAACAACCTGGACATGAAGCATGCCGTGCAGATCATGCGCGCGCTGCGCCGGCTTTGCGACGAGGCAGGCCGCACGGTGATCCTCGTCATCCACGACATCAACTTTGCCGCCAATTACTCGGACCACATCGTCGCGCTCAAAGGCGGAATGCTGTGCTTTAGCGGCCCCAGCGATGACGTCATCTCCGAAGCCAATCTGTCGCAGCTGTTTGAGCTGCGGTTTGACATCAGCCGCACCGCGCAGGGATGCCTGTGCAACTACTTCAAGACCTAGGAAACCTTTGCCATGCAACGCACTCGCATCTGCACTCACACCTGCACCCGTACCCTTTGGCGGCCCCTGTCTACGGCCATCGCCGCAGCCGCCGCTGTCACCATCGCCATGGCCCTGAGCGGCTGCGACCGCGCATCCACCTCGGCCGCTGATGCGCCATCGGCCAGCACTGCTGCCAGCAGCCCGCCGGCCGCCGCGCCCATCACCGTGCAACACCAACTGGGCAGCACCGTCATCCCCCGCACCCCGCAGCGGGTGGCCGCGCTGGAGATGAACGAGGCCGATTTCCTCGACCAACTCGGTGTGCCGATTGCCGGCATGGTCAAGGACTATGTGCCGCACTTTCTGGCCAAGTACCAGGCCGACCCAGCGGTGCAAGATCTGGGCGCCATCGTGCAGCCCAACCTGGAGCGCGTGCATGCGCTCAAGCCCGACCTGATCCTGATCACGCCCCTGCAGGCCAACCACTACCAGGCGCTCAGCGAGATCGCGCCCACCATCCACCTGGATGTGGATTTCAAGGACAGCCATGCCAAGCACATCGCAGTCGTCAAAGACCATTTGCTGACCCTGGGCCGCATCTTTGACAAGGAGGCGCTGGCCGCAGAAAAGGTAGCCGCATTGGATGCCAAGCTGGCGCAGGCGCGCCAGCGCATTGCCGGCAGCAACGACAAGGCCTTGATCGTCCTGCACAACAACGGCGCCTTCAGCTCCTTTGGCCCGCAGTCGCGCTACGGCTTTGTGTTCAGCGATCTGGGCGTCAAGCCTGCCAGCACCGATGCCGAGGGCAGCCTGCATGGCCAGCCCATCTCCAGCGAGTTCATCCAGCAGGCCAACCCCGACATCTTCTATGTGGTGGACCGCACTGCCGTGATGGAGCGCCACGCGGTGATGACCGCCGACCAACTGGCCAACCCCTTGCTGCGCGAGACCAAGGCCTGGAAGAGCGGCCGCGTCGTCTTTGTCGATGCCGACGCCTGGTACACGACCGGGGCCAGCCCCAGCTCGCTCAGCCTGCTGATCGACGACGTGCTGCGCGGCTACCCGGGCTGACCGCCTGCCAGCCACCACATCGAGCTTCTCTTTTCCCCTCCCGTTGTAGCCAGGTTCCGACCCAGCCAAAAAACCTCCAGGCGCATTGCGCTGGGCACCGCCGTGCGCCAAGCACCGGCGCCCGCCAGAGCGCCACCCTTGCTTTTTCTGTATCCATCACTTCTAAGGAACCAGGCATGCCAGAACGCCTTCACCCCCAGCACCCTGCTGCCAGCGCCCTGCGCAGCGCACGGCCCGCCGCCCAGCATGCGGCCCCGTTTGCACTGCGTCCCAGCGCGCTCAACCCCCTCAGCCCCCAGGTGCTGCTGGGCCTGACCATTGGTGCCATGCTGGTCGCCGCGCCGCTGGCCAACGCGCAAACCAGCAGCGCGGCAGAGCCGGCAGCAGCGGCAGACAACGCCGTCACCCTGGCACCCATAACGGTGCAAGAAAAAGCCGCCCAGGTCGCGGCGCCCTATGCCGGCGGCCAGGTCACCACCGGCGGCCGCGTGGGCCTGCTGGGCGACAAGGATTTCATGGAGACGCCGTTCAGCACCATCGGCTACACCGAGAAGTACATCGAAGACCGCCAGGCGCAGAACATCACCGATGTGATCGCCGCGACCGACCCAACGGTGTTCAGCAATGGTGTATCGGGCGCCTGGGCCGAGAACTATTCGATCCGGGGTTTCGCATCCAGCTCCACCGACATGACCTTTGGCGGTCTGTACGGCATGGCGCCGTACTACCGCACCTCCCCCGAGATGTTTGAGCGCATCGAAGTGCTCAAGGGCCCGTCGGCGTTGCTCAACGGCATGCCGCCGGGTGGCTCGGTGGGGGGAGCCGTCAACCTGGTGCCCAAGCGCGCCGGCAACGATCCGCTGACCCGCCTGACCACCACCTATATGTCCGATGCGCAGTTGGGTGGCCACCTGGACATGGGCCGCCGCTTTGGCGACCGCCAGCAACTGGGCGTGCGCTTTAACGGCGTCTACCGCGATGGCGATGGCTCCATCAAAGACCAGCAGAAAAAAGTGCAGCTGGGATCGCTCGCGCTGGATTGGCGTGGCGACCGCGCCCGCCTGTCGGCCGACTTCTATGCCAGCGACGACCGGGTCAATGGCGTCAACCGGGGCATCAGCCTGTCGCCCGGCCTGCCTATCCCCAAGGCACCCAAGGGCGATACCTTGCTGAACCCCGATTGGTCCACCGTGCGCACCAAGGACAAGGCCGCCATCCTGCGCGGCGAGTACGACCTGAACGACCAGGTCATGGCCTATGCCGCCTTTGGCATGAGCAAGACCGACTACCAGTACAACGGCGCGATGTCGGCCCTGGTGCTGAACACCGCAGGCGACTTCCGCACAACGATGGGCCAGCTCGCCTTTGATGTGAAAAAGCAGTCGGGCGAGGTCGGCATCAAGGGCCGCAGCCAGACCGGCCCTGTCGGCCACCAGTGGGCCGTCAACGCCACGCACTACGCGCACAAGCAAAACGACTATGGCCGCCGCAGCGTGCCCGGCGCAGACTGGACCACCAACCTCTACAACCCGGTATGGGGCCCGGCCGCCGACTTTGTCGCGCCGCATATCTCGCACACCGAGGTGCGCCTGGCCAGCTACGGCGTGGCCGATACCTTGTCGATGGCGCAAGACCGCGTGCAGCTGACCCTGGGCGTGCGCCGGCAGCAGGTGATCAGCGATACCTACAACATCACCTCGGGCGCGCGCACCTCGCGCTATGACGAAAGCGCCACCTCGCCCGCCGCTGCGCTGCTGGTCAAGGCCAGCGACAACCTCTCGCTCTACGCCAACTACATCGAAGGCCTGAGCCAGGGCGCCACCGCACCCATGACCGCTGCCAACGCCGGCGAAGTGTTTGCCCCCTACAAGAGCAAGCAAAAGGAAATGGGCCTCAAGCTCGACCTGGGCGACTTCGCCCACACCGTCAGCGTGTTTGAGATCACCCGGCCCAGCAGCTATACCGACCCCGTCACCAACGTCTACTCGTTCGGCGGCGAGCAGCGCAACCGTGGCATTGAGTGGAGCTTCTTCGGCAACGCCATGCACGGCCTGCGCCTGATGGGCGGCGTGGCTTACACTGCCCCTAAGCTGACGCAAACCGCTGGTGGCGTCAACCAAGGCAAGCTCGCCACCGGCACCCCCAAGTGGCAAGGCAAGCTGGGTGCGGAGTGGGATGTCCCCGGCGTGCAGGGCCTCGCCCTCAGCGCCAACGCCACCGCCGTATCCCGCCAGTACATCAGCGCCGACAACAGCCTCTGGGCCGCCGGCCGCACCACCTATGACCTGGGCGCCCGCTACAGCACCAAGGTGGCCGACAAGCCTGTTACCTTGCGCGCCTCTGTTCTGAACGCCACCAACAAGTCGTACTGGGGCATGCCCCAGCTGTCCAGCCTGGCGCTGGGCGCGCCGCGTACGTTTGCGCTGTCGGCGTCGGTGGATTTTTAATTGAGCCAGAGCCGCTAACACGACCCAGCAAACCGAAGGTTTGCGGTTGAGGCTGGGCGCCCCCGACAAGGCATCAAGCCGCAGACAGTACAGGCGTACGGCAAGGCCTGAGGCGGCCGGCTAGGCAACGACGTATCAAGGGTTGTGTTAGCGGCTCTTAGTAGCTAGCCTGCTGCAGCGCTTGCCGCTGCGGTGGGTGTGGTGGGTAAGCCCAGATTGCTGCTGCCGTTGGCAGGGATGATCTGGGCTTTTTGTTGGGTTGGGGCGGTGTGAAGCGCTTGGATGCCGTCAACGCGATGCACTGTGCAGACGCAAAAAAACATGCCCTTGGCATGTGTGTAGATAGAGAGATCAGGGGAGGGTGGGCAGCAGGCCTGGTGGTGCTGGCTTGCCAACAATAGGCAGGGCAAAGGCGCTGTCAGAGCCTGGATCGCTGCGCTGCAATGGCGCTACCGAGGCCCGTGTTCATCGCAAAAAAATGCGTGGCTAGTGTGAACCATTGGCTGGCAAAAACGACTTCCGGACAGTTCCGGTAAGTCGCCCCACGATGAACCTTGGAGTAGCCGCAATTGCTACGCCATGGGTGCATTATACGCTCAATTGAGAATCATTCGCAAATAAGCTTTGGGGTTGTGGGGGATTGAGAGGTGAGCCCTCCACGACACTGTCTTACTTAAATTTTTTGGAGGTTGGCTGGCCGCTTAGCTTGGGGCATCAGGATTCACACCGATATGTAGACTTTTCTTCAAATCAGCACCTCTAGAAAACCTTGTTTCTACAAGCCTGCTGAGCGGCACGGTAATCATCCAGCCCCTGGCGAGCAGTTCAACCCCGGGCGATACACGCACGGCTTCCCATCGCATTTCTTCCTAAGGTAGCTGAGCGTCAAAGGTTACGCTGGTTCAATCCACAATGACGTGTAGCCAAAACAACCTCAATCTTCGAAAGTTGTTCTGAGCTTCTTGATGTGTGCGAGAATGAGTGTGTAACTGTTGGTTAAGTGGATGGCATTCGCCATTCGGCTACTGTTTTTTCTGAGTATTTGAGCAGTTTTAATGGATCGCGCTCGTTATATTGCAGAGCAAAGTTCGGGATCATGTAATGATAAAGTTGGGGATTTGCATAATCGTAGATCGGGTCCACTTTAATTAACATTTGCCGTCACGGTCACCTCAAAGTAAGCTTTTGTTGAGGCGGCAGGGGGATTCTATTTGAGATGTGCTAAACCTTCCAGAAAAGGTATTTGATGCGGTAAATATTGCTGTTAATATAAGCGTGTGTTACGAAAATAGTGCTAGCCAGACAGTGCCACAAACAACTTCGAAAGAATATAGTAATCAAAGGAGAATTAATGTCCTTGCCCCAACGTGAACGAACAATTCATTTTTATGAACTGCATTTGGCTTCACGCACCACTGCCGCGGTGACTAATCCATCTTGTGCTCCCCTTGGCCCTTTGCTGAGTTGCTTCAACTCAATGATTCTCGGCAAGGGATTGCCGCATAATATACGCAAATCTACCAATCTTCATACTGTGTTGGCTGACTGGCGTTACGATACTGCCAATAATTGCTACATTTTACTGATCAACAAGGCAAATGCAGCCTTGTCAGATGTTGCCCTGCGTGATTTGCCAACTACCCGGCTTCGCAAAGCGGGTAAAACCAGAACTGAGGGAATCGAAGTTTCCGCTCACATAGTGCTGAGACCTAATAATGGCAATCGAACTGCTTCAGTGCTTTTAACGATGGGTGCAGGAGTCTCCGCAGCTGATATTGAGTTCTTACTCAATGCTCTTTCACGCGATGCTGCCAAAGACCCAAAACATAAAAAATTATTTTATTATGATGATCCATCTGGCGCAGTTGGTCCAGATGGATCCCCGAACCAATACAAAGTAAGTTATATTTTCGCAGCGCATGCTCACAAAGGTCAAACCCTGACAGCAGCATTGCAAACGGGTGAATTTGAAAGCATGGACCTGATTGCCCATGACCAAGGACAATTCGACGCAGGAGGAAATCTGCAGATCGTTGAGCGAAGCTTGAGCGTGAAGGCAGCTATCCCTGAGACAGTGACTGGGGCTGCTGTCATAAACGCAGTGCGTTCGTTCAGGAAACAGCCTGATGGTCAGATGTATGACAAATTGCGCGTCCGATACAAGACTATAGCGGGAAAAAGCACAAGCGCAACTTTAGACCTTGACCATCTTGATGCAGCTTTTACGCTTAAGGAACGCATTGAATTTGACACAGACGTCGAGGCGCAACAAGATTCTTTAAGCCCAACCATCGTGGATGGAATGGTGCCTTTGCTGCAATCTGTCCCCACATAAATTTTTAACCTATTCAAGATGCTTGATCTTTTCAGGCCATTTTCTTTTCTAACCATCCAACAGCCGTCGAGGCTACCTCTTTGGGTAAACTGGATGCTGCCTTGCATTGTTACAGCCGCTGTAATTATTGGATTTTCAGCATTTTCAGTTCCTCTGAATTTCTTTGGATCACAAGGACTCATCGATCGCTTATTGAGTTTTATTCAAACTCTTGCTGGCTTCTATATCGCCGCACTCGCGGCTGTTTCGTCCTTCAATAGTCCACATTTGGACCGAGAGATGCCACAGCCAGCGCCAACGATGTATATCAAGCACAATGGAGCCTTGCAGAAAGTGTCTGCTACACGTCGTCGTTTCCTTACAGCTATGTTTGCTTACCTGACAGCGTTAAGCATAATTTTTAGCTTGGCAGGTATTGCAGCGCTGAATTTGGCGTTGCCACTTGCGATCGAATTCCCTTTTGCCATTGTATGGCTGCGCTGGACTGGGTTAGCTTGTTTTCTTTTTTTGTTGTTTCAAATGATGCTAGTTACTTTCTGGGGACTCTTTTATCTCGGGGAGCGTATGCTCACCCCTGATTAATTCCGAAATTTTTCCATTTTCTCAAGAGCTTTCTGTTAATGGTCTCCGAAGCGATTTTTCTCAATCTATTAGTTGTTGTCGCAGCCACGGTTTATATGCAAGTCCAGCCTCCGTTGATTACCACAAAAAAGCTATTGCAGCTGACAAAGGATAGGTCGCCTCGGCTGTGTTAGGAGGCTAGCTGTACGCCTCAAACTTGGTAGTCTCAATCTTATCTGGAAAATGATGGTTGGCGAATGTCTCTTCCCTATCAATGGCTTCTGGAATTTCTCGCTTAATTTACACCTTTAATTGGGAGGGAACTGTACTGTTGCGTGGATTTTTTACGCCCGGGACTTTCATTTCCCAGTTAATTCGAACAGCAATGGAGCCCTGCTTCCTCCCGGGCTGGTAGGAATGTCTGCATAATTTTTTGAGATCCGTTCACAATATGCACGATTATTATCGATAAAAGCTTCTATTCCGCATCGATAATCAATGCCCTCTGGGGCATTATGGTTCCAAATCACCTCCCCTTTGTTGTTGATAAGGTCAAGCTCGATTACCCAAGGATGAAATCCGTGAGTTCGAAAAGCGATTTCATATCGACGTATATCTTTGGAGCTTAATACTGCTAAGCGTGATTGATCAACAGATCCATATGTTGATTTCAACTGCATAACCTCATCGTCAGGGCATGTCTTGTCGTCCCAAGACCATCCCCCAATCAAACTTCTAACTTCCCTGCCGTTGGTGTCTAAAACCTTAATTGAAAAATGTGAAAGCTGCGCAGTGTTGTGTTCGAGATGCTGATGAATCCGGAAGAAAAAGTGGCGAATATCCTGTCCGTAGAACGACACATCTGGCGTACCTGCCAATTGACTTAAAAAACGTTCAACCTCTGATTTCCAGAAAATCTCAAATCCTAAAAAATCAGCGAACGCTTTAATGGTGTAGTTCCAAGATGGTCCTAATTTTGGGCTAGAAATAGCATTAAAAAGGTAACGGTTTATGCGTGGTGTATTCGATCCTAAATCCTGAGCTACAACGCACCGTTGCATTTCCGCTAAATCGTGAACTAAGTCGTTTTTTGGCCAATCACCAACAGGAAAAAGTTCTTCAAACGGTCGAATTTCTAAAATGGCCGTGATTTTCTCCGGTGTACCCATCCGCATGGTCATGAACGTAAACTCTACGTCTTTGCACGTAGCTGTCAGCCAATCTAGAAGGGATGATTCTTCTTCCCAACCTTCGTATCGGTAGAATGGAGGTTCATAGTCTTCATCATCAACGCTTTCTGCCCCACAAATCATCTTTACGTCGTCGATGGCATCATCACCAATCCTCCATACGCACAAAACAGCTAGGTCGTCTTCTCCATTCAGAGGTTCAAACTGAAGGAGTGCAGCACGAATTTGTGGGACAAGGGCTGATGCCTTCCTAAGATCTTCAACTACCGACAGCATTTTCCCCTTCTTCGCTTGAAGAAGGCGCGTATCCGGACAAAGTTTTGGGAGGCTATCAATTGGCGAAAGCTTTCGCTCGTCAACTTTCACCTTCCCATCTTCAGATGTGACTTGAAATCCTTTGACATCGACCTTTGCGGCAGCTCGAAAGAACGCAAGCGGAGTTTGCAACTCGTGCCAGTGCGTAGAGACTACAAAGCATCGCAGCTTTTGTTCGTCTACCTGCTGCGTGCTCAAGAACGCAGAAATGTATTTACTGAGCTCATGCAGTGCTTGGCGGGCTGCTTGATCGCTCCTCTTAACCTCGATGATGACAAAACAACCATAGCGATCCTTCGCCAAGATATCTAAAGCGCCGTTTGCCCCGTGTAGAGTCCTGACAGGATAGTTAGCAGCAATCAGCGTAAGTCCAGGCTCAATCAATCCAAGATTTGCAGCCAGATGGTCTCGAAGCTCATCTTCGTTTTTAAACAGTCCAAGGACCGGTATCGGATCGACTTTTATTCCCACGATGCAACCCTTATCAATGTTCGTCAACTGGGCCATCCTACGCCCTCTGCGCCGAGGTTAGCCAGAGTGCTGGACAAGCCGATGACATATAGGTAGCTTAAAGGGAAATCCTAGCGGTGGCGTTTTAAAGATGTCACGCAATGCTATACGGACCCTGGTACATAGGTAGATATTGTGTACTCAGCGCGAACTTGTCGCATTCAACCCGACTGGAATTTTAGTCACTATCGGCTGAGTAACTCAAACCCATTGTGCGGAGTTAGACGGCATTGGCCCATAAGCGACGCCCCCCCCAATGTCTTGTAACTCGGCAGTCGACGGCTCGCAGCACATATAGTGTGGAGTTCACATGCACTTTGTATTAGGCGCTATGTGCTCGCCACCCCTCAACCCAAAGCCGTATCCAACACCATCATCAAAACAAACCCCACCATCAATCCCGTAGTCGCAAAAAACTCATGCCCCTTGCGGTGCGACTCCGGGATGATTTCGTGGCTGATGACGAAGAGCATGGCGCCAGCGGCCAAGCCCAGGCCCCAGGGGAGGAGCAGGGCAGAGCTGCCGATGATTGCGGTGCCGGCGACGGCGCCCAGGGGTTCGACCAGGCCGGAGGCGATGCCCAGCAACACGGAGAAGCCCCGGCTGTAGCCGACGGCCAGGAGTGCGGCGGCTACGACAAAGCCTTCGGGCACGTCCTGGATGGAGATGCCGATAGCGAGCGCGTTGGCGCGCATGCCTTCATTGCCAGCGTAGCCCACGCCAATGGCCAGGCCTTCGGGCAGGTTGTGCTGGATGATCGCAAACACAAAGAACCAGGTGCGGCGCAGCAACTGGGCCTGGGCAGTGTCAATCGCTTGAGGGCCCTGCCCTTGTGCGCAGGCGATTGTTATTCCAACCCGCCTCGATTCATGTCCTCTCTTGCTGGCGCATTAGACCGCTTGGCCACCCATGCCATATACAAGGTTCCCAGAATGCAAAGAATCAGCGCCGGCCAGCCAACGACAAACAGTCCCAACATTCCTTCAACGAAAAACAGCAAACAGATCCATAGCTGTATAGGCCTGAACCGGCGCGCTGCCTGTCTGTGCATGCGTGCATGATCCTGCTCATCTACTTCACGACCAGAGGGTTCAAGCCCTTCGGCTTCGATACGACCTTCACCCAACAGAGTTGGACTGATGGTTTCATCGGTCGCGACATGGCGCTTGTGCTCGTGCTCCATGTCAATGAATCCTTTCAGGTTGATGCATGAACGCATACTTGTGGGTGACCGCATGCAAGCGTTCAGAGGGCGATTGGGGTACAGAAATAGTCTATTTCAGACTATTCCAGAACGGACTTTAACTTGGGCGCAGTTTTATGTCCACGCACCATGTACCGTTCCACCCACAATCCCAACTACCAGCTCTTACTGTCTGTTCTCACTTCCACGCGTAAGCGCATGGGCGTGTCGCAAGTGGAGCTGGCACAGCGGCTTGGCAACACGCAGACATTTGTGTCCAAGTGCGAGCGCGGCGAGCGTCGCATTGATGCTGTGGAATTGGTGGAGTTCGCTGAGGCGCTTGGTGTGCCACCGTTGGAGGTCCTTGCGGAATACCTCGAAAGACGGGATAGCAACCTATTTGCAGCTAGCAAAAAGACGAGAAGTCGAAGCTAAAGAGAGCAGGCGACTACTCGCTTGGTTGTGCAAACCCGCTGGCGGGAACGATGTACAGAGCAAAGCGGATTGTCAATACAGGTGCATGCCGCAAGTCCATCGATATGATGAAGTCGCCGCTCAATGAGGTCGCTGAAAGCAGTGCAGGGCTGTTTTTCTTAGTGGCTACGAGATATAGCGCACTCCAGCAAGGCCTGCTATCGGGCTCATGAACTCGTAGTTCCTCGTGCCTTGGCTATAGCGATTAAGTCGTCGCGGCTCCATATGTATGACAGCGACCCGTTCTGATCCTGGAGTTCCCATTTCGAACCAGAACGCCGAACAATGATGCCAGCGGCACGAAGCGATGCTTCAGCCTTTGGTAGATCATCTACATCATGTCCATTGAGTCCGCGACCGGTATAAAGATGCGGAAGGTTATCTTCCGGTTCAGGATTGTTTGGAGGGAAGTTCGGTTCTTTACGACTCGAACCTCGACCAGAAAGTACGCCAAAGCCGAGAAGCAGTACGCCAGCAATTGTCATCACAGAGGCCTGCATGAGGTGGCTGCGCCTACTCTCTATCAGACCTATGTTATGCACCTCTTGGCTCGGCACATAAATTCCAGCGATGACTGTGCTTTCGGTGGCAACTACCGTTTCCATATTCCAAGCCACGACAGCCCATATAACGCCGATGGCAGCTAATAAGATACCAATAACTCGCATGACTCATCCTTGATCACTCGTTAACTTTAAGTGTAACTGTTAGATACCCGCAGATCACTATGCGGGATAGTACTGATGATCAAGTGTCTGGGCTACGCATAGAGCTAGCCGTGATTTTGAGATAGTGAACTAAGTGGGTCGATAGCGAGCATTCAGCGGCATAAACAGCGGACTGCCCGGATCCAATCGGGCTGGACTTTTGGTCATGGTCGGCTGCAAAACTCATACCGGATGTGAGGAGGCTGCGGCTTAGATTTTCGACTAGCTTCAGTGACAGCACGCGAAGCTTCTTGATGCCGCCATGAGCAGCAGTCGCCCAGCCTGTCTACATGCAGCTTGCGATGTACAAAGCCCGCACTATCAAAGGGCGTGGTTTTACCCCCTCACCCCAAAGCCGTATCCAACACCATCATCAAAACAAACCCCACCATCAACCCCGTCGTCGCAAAAAACTCATGCCCCTTGCGGTGCGATTCCGGGATGATTTCGTGGCTGATGACGAAGAGCATGGCGCCGGCGGCGAAGCCCAGGCCCCAGGGGAGGAGCAGGGCGGAGCTGCCGATGATGGCGGCGCCGGCGACGGCGCCTAGGGGTTCGACCAGGCCGGAGGCGATGCCCAGCAGGACGGAGAAGCCTCGGCTGTAGCCGACGGCCAGCAGCGCGGCGGCGACGACAAAGCCTTCAGGCACATCCTGGATAGAGATGCCGATAGCCAGCGCATTGGCACGCATGCCTTCATTGCCGGCGTAGCCCACGCCAATGGCCAGGCCTTCGGGCAGGTTGTGCAGGATGATCGCAAACACAAAGAGCCAGGTGCGGCGCAGCTGCTGGGCGCTGGCGCCTTCTCGGCCTTTGATGAAGTGTTCATGGGGCAGCAGGCGGTCCATCACCAGGAGGGCCATGCCGCCCAGCAGGATGGAGGTGCCGACGACGCCGCCAGCAGCCCAGGCGCTGCCGCCAAAGATATTCGAGGCGCGTGCGGCATCCAGTGCGGGGATGACCAGTGAGAACGCGCAGGCGGCCAGCATCACGCCGGCGCCAAATCCAAACAAGGTGTCGCGTGTGCGTTCAGAGGGGCGCTGGGCCAGCAGCACGGGCAGGGTGCCCAGCGCAGTGGCCAGGGCGGCCATGCAGCCGCCCAGCAGCGCATTGCGCACGGAGGGCTCGTTTTTGAGGCCATCCCAGATGAGCGCGCCGAGCGCAAACACCCCCAGGCCACAGATCAGCAGACCGATGCGGGTTCGCAGCTTGAGCGCCGGTTTGGGCGCAGGGCTGGCGGTGCTGCGCGATGCGTCATCGCGCGGGTCGGGCTGGTTGTCCATTTCCATCGGTTGGTTGCCTGGGGTCATGTGCGTGCTCGCGTGCTCGAAGAAGGGAGTGACTTACTTGCCCAGCGCTGCGGCGTACTTGCGGGCAACGACGCCCCAGTCCACCACATTGTAGAAAGCGGCAATGTATTCAGGGCGGCGGTTTTGGTACTTCAGGTAGTAAGCGTGCTCCCACACATCCAGGCCCAGGATGGGGGTGTTGCCCGAGCCAATGCCCTTCATCAGTGGCGAATCCTGGTTGGCGCTGCTCTCCACCGCCAGCTTGCCTTCAGGCGTCACAGTCAGCCAGGCCCAGCCGCTGCCAAAACGGCTCAGTGCCGCCTTGGTGAAGGCGTCCTTGAAGGCCTCAAAACCACCCAGGTCGGCATCGATGGCCTTGGCCACATCGCCTTGGGGCAGGCCGCCGCCGCTGGGCGACATCACTTCCCAGAACAGGCTGTGGTTGGCATGGCCGCCGCCGTTGTTGCGCACGGGCAGGCGCAGCTTCTCGGGCAGCGATTCCACCTGGGCCACCAGCGCTTCGACGGACAGGTTGGCAAACTCCGTGCCTTCAACCGCAGCGTTGAGGTTGTTCACATAGGTCTGGTGGTGCTTGCTGTAGTGGATCTCCATCGTCTGGGCGTCAATGTTGGGCTCCAGGGCATCGTAGGCATAGGCCAGCTTGGGCAGGGTATAGGACATATCGTGTGTCAGTTGTTGAGTGGAGAACAGGGAGGTCAATGCCGGTGCGGCGGCTGTCAGTGCAGCAGCGTGCCCGGCGGCGGGTTGCCCGAAGGCATGGGAACGCTGTGGGCCTGCCGCTCCATCGCATCCTCGCGCTCGCGGGCGGCGCAGCGGTTGTGGTGCTCGGTCAATGCAGCAAAGGTGTGGTGCAGGTGCTTGCAGGCGGCCGATCGCAGGTCGGCGCTGGCATGGTCGTCACGCGTCAAGGCCAAGAGCTGGTGGTGGGCGCAGTTGATGCACTCGCCCGCCGATATTGGCTGGCTCAAGGTGTTGAAGCAGTCGGCCAGGTTCAGGTGCGCGACCACAAAGGCGGCCAGGCGGTCATCGGCGCAGACGCCGGCCGGCGCATCGTGGAACAGCTGGTGCGCCACGCGCAGCGCATGCTCATGCCAGGCCAGCGCCTGCTCGGGGCGGTTGTCGCGGCTGGCTTCCACGCCGGTCTGGGTCAGGCGCTCCCATTCGCGCAGCAGCAGCGGACCCGATACGGAGGACGGAAAACGCGAGCTCATGGCAGCTCCTTGGCGGGCACGCTGGCCGCCGTCATCACCCAGGCGTGCGAGGCCTTGGCAGTTTCTGTGGGGACAAAGGCCTGGGGGTCTTCCAGCAGGCAGGTGCTGCCCAGGCGCTTGCACTGGTCGTGGTCGCGCCAGTACCCGCCGTGGCTGATGCAGCCGGTCTGGCAGATCACCAGGTTGGTGGCATGCTGGCCCAGCTCTTGCAGATAGGCATCGGGTGGCGGCGGGGGCACGGCGGCCACTTCCATCGTCGCGGCCGGGTCCACACAGCGGCGCACGGCCGTGACGGCCGCGCGGTTGGCGATGGCCGACAGGTGCACCAGGCGGTCCTCGCGCTCCCAGATGAGGGCGCTGTCGCGCATGATGACCTGGGCCCGCAGCTGGGTGACCTGGGCGCGCAGCGCCTCGACTTCCGCGCGCAGTGCATCGACCTGGGCCGTGCAGCGCGCTTGCAGTGCAGCATAGTGGCGCAGCATCACACCGTGCTCCTGCACCAACGGATGGATGTCACTGTCTGGGTTTGGCACGGTTGGCTCGCCTCCACGGGATAAACGGAAAACACTTTGCTCGGCATCAAGGCAGCGTCAAATAAAAACATAATAAATGAGAATCGTTTCTATTCGCAAACTCATTTGTATATAGCCTGCCTGCAAGCAGTGGAATAGTGCTATCGGCTGCGCGAGCCTGACGGCCAGAAGGGGACATGGCGGCAAAGTTAAAATAGCTGTATAAAAATACAGATAAGCTATCACTCACCTTCACCGCATCCGACCCCCCATGCTGGCCCCCCACCGCTACTACTACCTGCACAACTTCGAGCGCGCGCTGCAGTGGCTGGGGCAGCGCTATGGCGATGTGCTCGATGCGCAGGAGCAGCAGTTTTTGGCGGACTTTGCCCAAGCCCCCATGCCGTCGCAGGCGCTGATGGTGCGCATGCTGATGCGGCGCGGGCCCTGGTTCCGCGCGGACAAGCTGGTCTACGAAGAGATCCCCGATGTGCATGCCGCCGCACAGCCCTTGCTGGCGCTGGGCTGGATCGATGCCGATGCCGACATGGCGCTGGCCGAGCTGTTTGCGCTGCACACCAAGCCCGAGCTGCTGCAGATATTTGCCAACGCTGGCTTGGCGCGCACGCTGCGCAAGGCGGAGATGCTGGCCCAACTGGTTCAGCAGTCTGATCCAGGTACCGAGCAAGAAGCCCAAGAGCAGCTGCAGCCCTACCGCCGCTGGCACCCGCATGCCGAGCATGCTGCCTGGCGCGTCACCGTCGGCGAACTGGCCGAGGGCCTGCGCCTGATGTTCTTTGGCAATCTGCACCAGGACTGGTCGGAGTTTGTGCTGGCCGACCTGGGCATCTTCAAATACGAGACGGTGGCCTTTGATGCGCAGTCGCGTGCCTTCCAGACCCGTGCCGATGTGCAGGGCTACCGCCAGCTGCAGCAGTGGCGCCAGGCGGTGGATGAGGACGAGGACGAGGACCGCCAGGCCTTGATGGACGCGCTGGCCGCCTGGCGCAGTGCCAACCCCTGGCTGCAGCAGCGCCATGCCAAGGTGCTGCTGCGCCTGGGCCAGGCCTGCGAGCGCAGCCAAAGCTGGGCGCTGGCCGAGCAGGCCTATGCCGCCAGCCGTTATCCGGGCGCACGCCACCGCCGCATGCGCGTGCTCGAACGCATGGAGCGCTTTGACGAGGCCCTGGCCTTGGCCAGCGCCGCCGCGCAGCAGCCCGAGAGCGATGAAGAAAGCCAGCGCCTGGCCCGCATGCTGCCGCGCCTGCGCCGCCACCTGGGCCAGCGCAGCGCCAGCCGCCGCGCGCTCAAACCCGAGGTGGCCCAGCTGCGCGAGGATGTGGCGCTGGAGCGCGTGCTGCGCATGCCACGCATGCCGCAGGGTCTGGCGGCGATGGATGCGCTGAGCGATGCCGCAGCGTTGGAGGCCGCCTTGCGCGCTGGCGAGGCGATGAACACCGCCGAGGCCACCGAAGGCCTGCGCCTGATGCCGGTGGAATACGCCTTGCGCGACCACTGGCACCGCGACGACGCGCCAGTGTTTTATGTCGAGAACGCGCTCGTCAACTCGCTGTTTGGCCTGCTGTGCTGGCCGGCGATTTTTGCGCCATTGCCAGGGGCGTTTTTTCATCCGTTCCAGGCGGGGCCGGCTGATGTCTATGCGCCCGATTTTGTTGCGCGGCGTGCGGCGCTGTTTGAGGCTTGCCTGGCGGCCTTGGACGACGGCAGCTACGCCGAGGTAATCCGTCAGCGCTTTGCCGACAAGGCCGGGCTGCAGTCGCCCTTTGTGTTTTGGGGCACGTTGACGGAGGCGCTGCTGGACCATGCGCTGGCCTGCATACCAGCGGCCCACCTCCAACTGCTGTTCCAGCGCCTGCTCGGCAATCTGCAGGCCAACCGCACGGGCTTTCCGGACCTGGTGCGCTTTTGGCCGCAAGAGCGGCGCTACCAGCTGGTGGAGGTCAAAGGCCCGGGCGACAAGCTGCAAGACAACCAGATCCGCTGGCTGGAATACTGCGCCGCCCATGGCATACCGGTGGGAGTCTGCCATGTGCAGTGGCGCGAGGCGGACGCATGAGCTACACCGTGGCGGTGCGCGCCTTGTGCGAGTTCACCGCCCGCGAGGGGGATCTGGATTTGCGCTTTACGCCGGCGCCATCGGCATTGGAAGGCATCGAAGGCCATGGCCTGGTGCGCGCCCGCCGGGGCGCGGGCTATGAGTCGGAGTTGCGCCTGGCAGGCCGCTTTGATGACCTGCAGGTGCGCGGCCGCGCCGATGGCTTTGACCCGGCCCTGGGTCAGCTCGAAGAAATCAAGACCTACCGGGGCCAGATCGACAGCGTGCGCGACAACCACCGCGCCTTGCACTGGGCGCAGGCCAAGGTCTACGGCCACCTGCTGTGCCTGGAGCGGGGCCTGCCCCGCTTGAAGGTAGCGCTGGTCTACTTCAATGTCGGCACGCAGCAGGAGACGGTGCTGGTCGAGCATTACAGCGCCCCCGAGCTGCAGGCATTTTTTGAGCAGCAATGCCGCTTGTTTTTGGACTGGGCGCGCAGCGAGGCCGCGCACCGCAGCGCGCGGGATGCGGCGCTGGCGGCGCTGCGCTTTCCGTTTGCGCAGTTCCGCACGGGGCAGCGGGCGCTGTCGGTGGCGGTGTACCGCACGGCCCAGGCGGGCTTGCAGGCGGGCGGCGGCAGCTGCCTGATGGCGCAGGCGCCCACCGGCATTGGCAAGACCGTGGCGACGATCTTCCCCATGCTCAAGGCCAGTGCGCAAGAGGGGCTGGACAAGCTGTTTTTTCTGACCGCCAAGACCACCGGCCACCGCCTGGCCTTGCATGCGCTGGGCCTGTTGCAGACGGCGCTGCAGGGCCAGACGGGCGCGGTGCCGCTGCGCGTAGTCGATCTGCAGGCGCGCGACAAAAGCTGCGAGCACCCGGACAAGGCCTGCCATGGCGAATCCTGCCCGCTGGCCCAGGGCTTTTATGACCGCCTGCCCGCCGCCCGCGCCCAGGCCCTGGCGCAGGAGCCGATGCTGACGCCCGACAAGGTGCGCAGCCTGGCGCTGCAGCACCAGGTCTGCCCCTATTACCTGACCCAGGAGCTGGCGCGCTGGAGCGATGTGGTTGTCGGCGACTACCACTACTTTTACGACAGCGCCGCCATGCTGTATGCGCTGACCCAGGCCCACCAGTGGAAGGTGGGCGTGCTGGTGGACGAAGCCCACAACCTGCTCGAACGCGCGCGCCGCATGTACACGGCTGAGCTGCCGCAGCACACTCTGGCAGCGGCGCGCAAGGCGGCCACCGGCCCGGTCAAGAAATCGCTGGATGCCTTGAACCGGCAATGGACGGCCCTGAACAAGGCCCAGCAAGAAGGCGGCCAGGACTACCAGGTCTACCCCGAGCTGCCGCCCGGCCTGCTGGGCGCCGTGCAGCGCGCCGTGGCCGCCATTGCCCAGGCCCAGGGCGACAGCCCCATGCTGCCGGGCGATGCGGTGCTGGGCTTTTACCTGGAGGCGCTGTCCTGGCTGAACCTGGCCGAGCAGCTGGGGCCGCATGCGCTGTTTGATACCAGTTTGTGGAGTAGTGCAGCCTCCGGCCGCCGGGGGCCGATGTCCACGCTCTGTATCCGCAATGTCGTGCCCGCGCCGCACCTGGCCGCGCGCCATACCGCCGCCTGCGCCACGGTGCTGTTCTCCGGCACGCTGGGACCGCAGGCCTTCTACCAGGATCTGCTGGGCCTGCCGCCCGCCACGCACTGGGTCGATGTGCCGTCGCCCTTCCAGGCCGCGCAGCTGCAGGTGCAGATTGCGGGGCATATCTCCACCCGCTACCAGGACCGGGCGCAGTCGCTGGTGCCGATTGCCGAAGTGGTGGCAGCGCAGTTTGCCCGCCAGCCGGGCAACTACCTGTGCTTTTTCAGCAGTTTTGATTATTTGCAGCGCGCGGCCGAATGCATGCAGCGCCTGCAGCCCCAGCTGCCGCTGTTCTGCCAGACCTCGGCCATGGACGACGCCGGGCGCGCCGCCTTTTTGGCGCGCTTTGATGAGGCCGGGCAGGGCATTGGCCTGGCCGTGCTGGGCGGGGCGTTTTCGGAAGGGGTGGACTTGCCGGGCAACCGGCTGATTGGCGCCTTTATTGCCACCCTGGGCCTGCCCCAGGTCAACCCCATCAACACGCATATGCAGCAGGCCATGGCCCAGCGCTTTGGCGCTGCCAAGGCCTATGACTACACCTACCTCTACCCGGGGCTGCGCAAGGTGGTGCAGGCTGCTGGGCGGGTGATTCGCAGTGAGGATGACCGGGGCGTGGTGGTGCTGATCGATGACCGCTTTCACCGTGCCCAGGTGCGCGCGCTGCTGCCCAGCTGGTGGGAGCCGCAACGGTGGTAGATTGGGGTTTCTCAGAGGAGAGCAGGGGTTTATGTACCAAATTTCCCATAGCTTGAGACGCTGTAAGAAAATAGCGGCCTCTATGCCGATCCAAGCCTTTTCTCTCTCGCCCCTGCGCCCTGTGGCCGGGGCCGCTGCGCTGCTGTGCGCCCTGTCCGCCGCTGCGCAGACCGCACCAGCAACACCTTCCACCGCTGAAACCCCCGCTGCCGAAGCCACCTTGCCGACCGTGTCGGTGCGCTCGGCGGTCGGCGCCGCCGATCTGCTGCAATTGCCGGCATCGGCCAATGTGGTGGAAGGCCGCGAGCTGCAGGATCGGCAGATGCAGGTCAACCTGTCCGAAGCGCTGGGCAGCGTGCCGGGCCTGACCTTGAACAACCGCAACAACTACGCCCAGGATCTGCAGCTGAGCGTGCGCGGCTATGGTGCACGCTCCACCTTTGGTGTGCGCGGCGTGCGCCTGTATGTCGATGGCATACCGGCGACCATGCCTGATGGCCAGGGCCAGACCTCGAATGTCGATATCTCCAGCCTGGAGCGGGTGGAGGTGCTGCGCGGCCCGTACTCGGCGCTGTACGGCAATGCCTCGGGCGGTGTGCTGAGCTTTTACACTGAAGACCCGCAAGGCCCGCTGAAGCTGGAGACCGGTGTGAGCGTGGGCAGCGATGGCCAACAGCGCTACAGCCTGAAGGCCAGCGGCCAGACGGAGGGCGGCATGGGCTATGTGCTGAGCACCAGCCGCTTCATGACCGATGGCTACCGCGAGCACAGCGCCGCCGACCGCAACCTGCTCAATGCCAAGCTGGTGATTCCGCTGGCGCATGACGACAAGCTGACCCTGGTGGCCAACCACACCCGGGGCGATGCGCAGGACGCGCAGGGCCTGACCTTGGCGCAGTGGCAGGCCGATCCGCGCCAGGCCAGCAGCGTGGCCGAGCAGTACAACACGCGCAAATCGCTGGAGCAGCAGCAGCTGGGCGCCACCTATGACCTGCGCATCAACGCCCAGCAAAGCCTGAGCTTGTCGGCCTACTACGGCCACCGCAGCATGCTGCAGTACCAGTCCATCCCCAAGGCGCCGCAGCTGGCGCCGGGCCATGCCGGCGGCGTGATCGACATGGCGCGCGACTATGCCGGCGCCCGCCTGGTCTGGGTGGGTGAGTTCGACACCATCGTGCCGCTGCAGCTGAGCGCGGGGCTGGATCTGCAGCAGATGACCGAAAACCGCCAGGGCTACGAAAACTTTATCGGCGACACCTATGGGGTGCGCGGCCAGCTGCGCCGGGATGAGAAAAACAAGGTCAGCAGCACCGACCCCTTTGTGCAGGCGCGCTGGCAGCTGGCCCCGCGCTGGAGCCTGGACACCGGCCTGCGCTACAGCCGCGTGCGCTTCAGCTCGGACGACTACTACATTCGCCCCGGCAATGGCGATGATAGTGGCAGCAGCCGCCACAGCAAGCTGCTGCCTGTTGCCTCGCTCTCCTACCAGCTCAGCCCGCTGCAAACCGTCTACGCCAGCGTGGGGCGCGGGTTTGAGACACCGAGCATCACCGAGATGTCCTACCGCAACAGCGGCTCGGGCCTGAACACCGATCTGCGGCCCACCAGCAGCACGCAGTGGGAGCTGGGCTACCGCCAGCAGCTGCGTGGCGATGCGCTGCGCGGGCTGTGGAGCGCGGCGCTGTTCCAGTCGCACAGCAGCGACGAGATCGTGACCGACCAGAGCGCCGGCGGCCGCACCACCTACCGCAATGCCGGCAAGACCCGGCGCCAGGGCCTGGAGCTGTCGGCCCAGCTGGATCTCATGCGCGATTGGCAGCTGCGCGCCGCCTACACCTGGCTGGATGCGCGCTTCCGCGAGGATTCGGGCAGCGGCGTGGCCGGCCAGCGCCTGCCCGGCCTGGCCCGCCACAACGCCTACCTGGGCGCTGACTGGCGCTTTGCCCCTGCCTGGACCGTCGGCATGGGTGTGCAGGCCAGCTCGAATGTGCAGGCCAACGATGCCAACACCCAGGCCGCCCCGGGCTACGCCACCACCGCGCTCAGCCTGGGCTACCGCGCGCAGATCGCCCCGCGCTGGACCTTGGCCGCCTTTGCTAGGGTCAACAATGTGTTCGACAAGAACTACATCGGCTCGGTCATCGTCAATGACGGCAACCAGCGCTATTTTGAAAGCGCGATGGGGCGTAACTGGGCCAGCGGCATCAACGTCAGCTACCAGTTCTGAGTACTCACCCCGCCCCGCCGGCGCTCCCGGCTTGCTGGTGCATAGCGCGGGGGCATAGGGCCAGCCGGTAAAATCCCCGGTTTTGCGGGCTGGCCGCCAGCTATAGCGGCTGTCCCCAGCACCTGCCGCAAACCCCCATTTTTTAAAACCACCCGCCTGCGCTCTGCAGCTGCCCCGGCCCTGGCCCCGCAGCCCCCGCGCCTTGGCGGCTGTTTGTTGGTGCCTCCATGAACAACACCCCCCCTTCCTTTTTGAGCCGTATCGCGATCGCGATCGGCAGCTTCTTTGCGATCCTCGGCAATGGCCGCCTGGCGGCCGATGTGCAGCGCGTGCGCGGCGGTGAGCGCCTGGCGGCCGATGTGCCGCCCCAGGAAGTGCGTGTCGAAGTCCCGGTCGAGAAGATCGTTGAAGTGCGCATCGAAGTGCCTGTCGAGAAAATCGTCGAGAAGACGGTAGAAAAGCGGGTCGAAGTACCGGTGGAAAAGCTGGTCGAGAAGCTCGTGGAAAAGACCGTGCAACTGCCCACCGAGACCGCTGCTTTGCAACTGCTGGGCCTGCTCCAGCGCGAGGCCCGCTTTGTCGACTTTATCCAGGAAGACGTGGCGCCCTACACCGATGCCGAGATTGGCGCCGCCGCCCGCGTGGTGCATGAAGGCTGCCGCAAGGTGCTGCGCGAGCATTTTGCGCTGGCCCCTGTGCGTGCCGAGGCCGAAGGCAGCCGCATCACCTTGCAGGCCGGCTTTGATGCCGCTGCCGTGCGCCTGACCGGCAATGTCGTAGGCCAGGCCCCGTTCACCGGCACCCTGGGCCACCGGGGCTGGCAGGTGACCGAGGTCAAGCTGCCCCAACTCACCGACACCGCCGCCGCCAAGGTGCTGGCCCAGGCCGAAGTGGAGCTCTAAGCCATGACAGCATCTGCCCAATTCAGCATCGGTATCGACCTGGGAACCACGCACTGCGCGCTGTCCTATGTGGACAAGAGCGCCAGCGATGGCGAGAACCTGGTCCAGCATGTGCTGGCCATCCCGCAGCTCACGGCGCCAGCCAGCATTGAAGCGCGCCCGCTGCTGCCGTCCTTTTTGTACCTGCCCCATGAGAGCGAGCTGAGCGCCGCCGACATGGCGCTGCCCTGGGGCGCGCAGCAGGATTTTGTCGTGGGCGAGTTTGCCCGCTCGCGCGGCGCGGCCACGCCGATCCGCCTGGTCTCCAGCGCCAAGAGCTGGCTGTGCCACCCCGGTGTGGACCGCCGCAGCCCGCTGCTGCCGGCCGATGCCCCGGCCGAGGTGCACCGCGTATCGCCGCTGACGGCCTCCATCCGCTACCTGTCGCACCTGCGCTGGGCCTGGGAGCAGGCCCACCCCGAGGCGCCGTTTGATGCGCAGGACATCACCGTCACCATCCCCGCATCCTTTGACCCGGCCGCACGTGAGCTGACGGCCGAGGCCTGCAAGGCCGCCGGCTTCCAGAAGCTGAGCCTGCTCGAAGAGCCGCAAGCCGCGCTCTACAGCTGGATCCAGGCGAGCGGTGGCGACTGGCGCAAGCAAGTGCAAAGCGGCGATGTGATCCTCGTCGTGGACGTGGGCGGTGGCACCACCGACCTGTCGCTGATCGCCGTGTTGGAGCGCGATGGCAACCTGGCCTTGCAGCGCGTGGCCGTGGGCGAGCACATCCTGCTGGGTGGCGACAACATGGACCTGGCCCTGGCCTACGCCGTGGCGCGCAAGCTGGCGCAAGAGGGCAAGCAGCTCGATGCCTGGCAAACCCGCGCACTGGCCCATGGCTGCCGCGCCGCCAAGGAGCAGCTGCTGTCCGATGAGGCGCTGCAATCCGTGCCCGTGGTGGTGCCCAGCCGGGGCAGCAAGCTGATCGGCGGCAGCATCCGCACCGAGGTGACCCGCAGCGAAGTGCTGGCCACCCTGGTCGAAGGCTTCTTCCCCCAAGTGGCGGTGAGCGACAAGCCCATCAGCCGCGCGCGTAGCGCGCTGACCCAGCTGGGTCTGCCCTATGCGCAAGATGCTGCGGTGACCCGCCATCTGGCCGCCTTCCTGTCGCGCCAAGCCGGTGTGACCGAGCAGATCGACGGCCTGCAGGGCACCCAGCCCGAAGGCGCCAGCTTTCTGCACCCCACCGCGATCCTGTTCAACGGCGGCGTGCTCAAGGCGCCGCAGATCGAGCAGCGCATCACCCAGGTGCTGAACAGCTGGCTGGCCGCCGAAGGCGCTGCACCCGCACGCCTGCTGGATGGCGCCAACCTGGACCTGGCTGTGGCCCGTGGCGCTGCCTACTACGGCCATGTGCGCGAAGGCCGGGGTGTGCGCATCCGTGGCGGCACCGCGCAGTCCTACTACGTCGGTGTCGAATCCAACATGCCTGCCATTCCCGGCATGGAGCCTCCCATGTCCGCGCTGTGCCTGGCACCGTTTGGCATGGAAGAGGGCAGCGAGGCAGCCCTCGATACGCAAGAGTTTGGCCTGGTCGTTGGCGAGCCGGTGCGCATGCGCTTCTTCGGCTCCAGCGTGCGCCGCAGCGACACCGTCGGCACCATGCTCGATTTCTGGGGCCCCGAGGAGCTGCTGGAACTGCAGGAGATCGAGCTGAACCTGCCCGCCGAAGGCCGCGCCAAGGGCGAGGTCGTCCCCGTCACCCTGCTTGCCCGCGTGACCGATATCGGCACCCTGGAGCTCAATGCCGTGCCGGTGGGTGGCAATGAGCGCTGGAAGGTGGAGTTGGATGTGCGGGCGCCGGTGGCGGCTGAGCAGTAAGCAGCGCGCTTCTGTCCAACACAGCACCCAGAAAAAATGCCACCGCGAGGTGGCATTTTTACGTGAGGGCAGTGCCGTGCGGCTTGGTCACACCGTGCGACGGCGCATGCGGCGCATACCCATCAGCGCCATGCCCAGTGACAGTGCGCTGATGGCCCAGGTGCCCAGGCTTGGCACTTGCTTGAGCGTCCCCGTATCGGTGGGGGTGGCGGTTGAGACCAAGGTGTTGGTGATGGTTGCGCTGTTGGCACCGGCGGCAATGGCCGCAGGCTGGGTATAGCTGGGTTCGGCCCAACGGTAGCCCGCAGGGGCAGTGGGCAGCGCGCCTTCGGCCACCGTGCAGGCGCTGCCTTGCTGGATGGTGATGGGGGCAGCGCTGCCCTGGTTGGCCGCCACCACCAGGCTGCCGCTGAAGGACGTTGCCGGGCCGGTGCAGCTCACGGTAAACGGAATCTCACCGGCAAAGGGCGCCGCGCCTGCAGGCCCGGTGACCACCTTGTTCACGGTCAGCTGCGCAGCGGCGACAGAGCGCAGGTACCAGTTGCCATCGTCTGCGTCACGCACCAGTTCGTAGCGGATGCCGCCGGCGTCCAGGAAACCGTCTGGCAGCGCAAAGACACTGGCCGCCGAGGTGGCCGCGCCGCCGGTCACGCGCACCACCAAAATGCCTTTGCCGGTGGTGAAGGCCGGCGCGCTGGCCGCATCGGGTAGCACGGATAGCAGCGTAGGTGTACCGCCAGCGGCTGTGGACGTCACCTGCAGCACATCGCTGACCGAGGTGGATGCATCGTTGAGCACGGTGTTGAGCACCAGGCTGCCACCATTGGCGGTATAGACACCCGCCAAGGCCAGGGTGTTGTTGGGGCTGGCATCGCTGCGAGCGAGCGACACGATGCCCCCGGCATTGCTCAGGTTGCCCGTGGCTGCCAGGCTGGGCAGCAAGGAGGCATCGAGCAGCGCATCGCTTTGCAGGTTCAGCACCGTAAAGGACGAGGCGGCAGTGGCCTCCCACAAGGCGGCGCGGTTCAGGTTCAAGGTCAGCTGACCGCCGCTCGCCAACTGGCTGCTGCCCTTGTAGTGGCCTTCGTTGCCGGTGTAGGTGGCCGTGCTGGTGGCATCGGCGTTCCAGACCACCGGGGCCGTCGTGGCGGTGACTGCATCCAGGCTGGTACTTCCGCTGGCCGAGAGGTAGTTGAAAGAGCTGCCCTGCGCGTTGACGACAAGGCCCGAGCCTGCGCTAAAGCTGCCATTGCTGCGCAGTTGCAGGCCAATGCCTGCGGCACCCGATGCGGTGATGGTGTTGCCCGCCAACGGCCACTGGGCAATGCCGCCGATGCGGATATCCACGGCTGCAGCACCCGCGCCTGCAGTCGTCACGCTGGTGGCACCATTCAGGGTGACTTGGGAATTCGTCACTACGACGCCTGGCGTGAGGCCCGAGGCGGCTGCCGTGTTGACCGTGGTGGTACCTGTTACGGTGGTGGTGCCGCCCTGGCTCCACAGCGGTGCGTAGCTGTAGAGCGCGTAATAGTTGGATTGGAAATCCAGCGTGAGATTACCGCCCACCGTGACCGTGCCCGCGCCTACATACAGGCCCGAGCGGGTGCCGCCTTGGCTGGTGATGCTGAGGTTTTGTTGGTAGTTGGCCGTGCCTGCGTTGTTGCGCACTCCATCGCGGGTGTTGATTCTGGCCGAGGGCGTTCCGGTGTTGGAACTGACCGTGACATTGCCCTGGAAGATCGCCGCCCCGGTGGTGTTCGCTTCTATACCCGCCGCATTGTTGGCCCCGCTGGGTTTGTTGATCGTGACGTCCTTCAGAAAAGTGCCATTCCCAGCACCAGACAACAGGATGCCCCGGCTGTTGTCGCCGTTGGTGTCGGTGACGGTCAGCACGCCATTGACGGTGGTGTTGCCAGTGATTTGCACCAAACCGGTGGCCAGCCATCCATTGACGGTAACGGCCATGGGGTCTGCGGTGTAGACGCAGGTCAGACCATTGTCCGAAGCCTGCGTGGTGTAAGTCGATGCGCTGAGGTTGGCCGGGCAGGCCAGCGCTAGCTGAGGTGCTGCAAACAACCCTGCGAGCAAGCTGCCATGGAGGGCAGCCTTGCCCAAAGGCGTAACGGAGCGGGACAAGTTCAGATGCGAAGTCGCGGATTCGGAAGCGAGGTGCATGGCGTATTTGTAATAAATATACTGAATAAGTAATTTCTACAAGATAACCGCAACAATTTAATTACGCTAGAGCGTTGCTCCCCAAACGACTCTAAAAAATGTGAACTTTAATAAAGTCATTCAGTTTGTTTATGGAGTGTTTGATTTGTGCGTCGGCTGGGGCATGCCTGCGGTCTTGCTCGCCGGTGGCCGCCCTCAAAACACCCGCCCTTCCTCCAAATGCGTCCGCGTGCCATTGAGCACATAGTCCCCCACCACCCGGGTTTTGTGCAGCAGCGGGTTGTGGCTAAAGATCGTGCGCAGGTTGCGCCAATGCCGGTCCAGGTTCAGCTGGCGCGAGGTGGCGGAGGCGCCGCCCACTTCAAACAGGCGCTCGCCGGCATTCAGTGCCAGGCGGCTGACGACCAGCTGGGTCTGGGCGGTGGCCAGAGCCCCTTGCAGGACGACATCGTCCGCGCTTTGCGGCGCGTGCACAATGGCATAGGCGCCCTGGTCGAGCTGGCGGGCGTTGGCGCTGATCAAGGCATCGATCGCATAGCTGGCAGCGGCCAGCTCGCCGACGACGGCCTGCACAAAATGGTCGTCGCGTGAGCGCTCGGCGGGGCTGTGCATCGCAGGCCTGCCCAGCTGCAGCACATAGTGGCGCGCATCGGCCAGGATGTTGCGCACAATGCCGGCGGCAGTGGCCACCAGGATCAGTTGGCGCAGCGCAGACGCATGGCGGCCCGCCAAGTTGTCGCGCGCGCCGGGGCTGATTTCGTCGTCATAGACCAGCACATTGTTCAGCTCCAGGCTGCCGCTGGCGGTCAGCCGCTGGCCCATGCCGTCCCAGTCGTCCAGCACCCGCACACCTTCGCGCTGCACGGGGATCACGGCATTGACGCCCTGGCCCTCGTCATTGGTGGCAAAGACATTGAAGTAATCCGCATAGGCCGTGCCGGTGGCGTAGTACTTCTTGCCATTCAAGCGGTGGTGCAGCCCCTCGCGCAGCAGGGTCGAGGTGCTGATGCCGGCGCGCGCCGTGCCCAGCTCGGTAAAGGCGCCACCAAACAGCTTACCCTGCAGGGCCCAGGCGTTCTGGCGCTGGGCCAGGGGCGAGGGCTTGGTCTCCAGCCGCAGCAGCTCGGTGGTGTTGAAGTGGGTGCGCAGCGCATGGGCCACGTTGGAGTCAGTCGCCGCCAAGGTGCTGACCACCTCGACCACATCGGCGACCGATCCGCCCGGCCCGCCCTGTTCGCGGCCAATGCGCAGGCCCCCCAGGCCCGATGCGCGCAGCAGGTCAAAGGCCGCCCAGGGCGGCTCGCGCAGCAGCTCGCGCTGTGCGGCGCCTTGGCCGATATCGGCGGCGAGCTGGGGCAGGCGGGCCAGCAGGTCATCGCGGCTGGGGTGGCGGGAGCGCAGGGGAGGAACCGAGGCATTCATGGCGGTGCACCTGTTGGGTTTAAGCGGCCGCTGACGCGGGGGCCTGCGTAGCTGCCACATAAGGCACACGGCCTTCGACCGGGTGGCCGGGGTCGGTAAAGCCCAGGGTCGAGGGGTGGCCGGCGGCGACCAGGCGGTTGACCAGGGCCTCGTCATCGGTGGTGAACTGGTAGTCCAGCGCGCGGATATAGCCATCCCATTGCTCGGGCGTGCGCGGGCCGGCGATGGCGGCGGTCACCAGGCGGTTGTTCAACACCCAGGCCAGCGCAAAGTCCACCGGGCTGATGCCACGTTCGTCGGTGTGCTTTTTGATCTCGGCGGCAATGTCAATGGACTCGGGGCGCCACTCGGTCTCGAGCATGCGCTTGTCCAGCCGTGCGGCGCGCGAGCCGGGTTCGGCCGCTTCCACATTCAGGTACTTGGCGGTCAGCACGCCCCGGGCCAGCGGGCTGTACGAGACCACGCCCAGGCCGTAGGCGGCGGCAGCGGGCAGTTGCTCGGCCTCGGCCGTGCGGTTGACGATGTTGTAGAGCGGCTGGCTGGCGATGGGGCGGTCAATGCCTTCGGCGTCCGCCAGGTGGGCCACCTCGGCAATGCGCCAGCCGCGAAAGTTGGACAGCCCAAAATAGCGCAGCTTGCCCGCGCGCACCAGGTCGCCAATGGCGCGCACCGCCTCGCCCAGCGGCGCATCAAAATCGGCGCGGTGAAAGTAGAGCAGGTCGATGTAGTCGGTGCCCAGGCGGCGCAGGCTGTTGTCGACCGACTCGATGATCCATTTGCGCGAGGTGCCGCGCCGGTTCGGGCCCTCGCCCAGCGGGTTGCCGAACTTGGTGGCCAGCACCCAGTCATGGCGGTCCTGGGCCAGCGCCCGGCCCACGACTTGCTCGGTCAGGCCCTTTTGGTAGACGTCGGCCGTGTCGATGAAGTTGATGCCCTGGGACTTGGCCTTGGCGATGATCGCGTGCGCGGTCTGCTCGTCGGTGGGCCCGCCAAACATCATGGTGCCCAGTGCGAGGCGGGAGACTTTGAGGCCGCTGCGGCCGAGATAACGGTAGGTCATGGCAAAAGAAAAAACGAAGGGTTAGTGAAAGGAAATCACGGAGGTCTGCACGTCAGAGGTCTGTGGCAGCTGCGGATGGTGGCAAGCGACCAGATGGCCGTTGCCGCTGTCGCTGAGCAGTGGTTCTTGCGCAGTGCACAGCGCCGTCGCGCGCGGGCAGCGCGGGTGAAAGCGGCAGCCCGTGGGCAGGTTCTGTGGGCTGGGCAGGTCGCCGCCCAAGGGGGCGGCCTGGCGGTGGCGGGTGGGGTCAGGCACGGCATCGAGCAGCGCCTGGGTGTAGGGGTGGCGCGGGCTGCTCCAGAGGCTGCGGCGGTCGGCGCTCTCGACGATGCGGCCCAGGTACATCACCAGCACCCGGTCGGCAAAGTACTGCACTACCGACAGGTCATGCGAGATGAACAAATAGGACAGGCCGAACTCGCGTTTCATCTCAACGAGCAGGTTCAGGATCTGCGCCTGGATCGACAAATCGAGCGCCGAGACCGGCTCGTCGCAGACCACCAGATCGGGCTGCAGCATCAGCGCGCGGGCAATGCCCAGGCGCTGGCGCTGGCCGCCGGAGAACTCATGCGGGTAGCGGCCCAGCGCGCTGCGCGGCAGGCCCACGCGGTCGAGCAGCCTCTCCACCTGGCGGCGGCGCTGGGCGCGGTCACCCAGGCCATGCACCTGCAGTGGCGTCTCCAAGATCGTGCCGATGCTGTGGCGCGGGTTGAGCGAGGCAAACGGGTCCTGGAAGATCATCTGCATGCGTTTGCGCAGGCTGCGCAGCCGCGCGCCTTGCAAGGGCAGAATGTCTTCGCCGTCGAGCGCCACCTGGCCGGCGGTGGGCGTCTCCAGCCGCAGCAGGCTGCGGCCCAAGGTGGATTTGCCGCAGCCCGATTCGCCCACCAGGCCGACGGTCTCACCCTTGGCAATGCTGAACGACACGCCATCGACGGCGCGCAGCACGCCCTTGGGCAGTTTGAAATGGGTCTGAAGATCGCTGACAGTCAGCAGGCTCATGGCAGTCCTAGGCAAGGTGGGCGCTGCGTGCAGACGCAGGCAAGGTGATGGGGCAGGCGCTGAGGCGCTGGGGGCCGGCTACTTGCAAGGGCGGCACAACGCTGTGGCAATAGGCCTGGGCACGCGGGCAGCGCGGCGCAAAGGCGCAGCCGGCCTGGCCGATGGCCGAGGTGATGCTGCCGCGAATCTCGGTCAGCGGGCCATCGAGGTAGTGCGCGCCGGGCTGCAGTCGGGGCGATGCCGCCAGCAGGCCCTGGGTGTAGGGGTGCAGGGGCTCGTCAAACAGCGGGCCGGGGCGGGCCTGCTCCACCTCGCAGCCGGCATACATCACTACCACGCGGTCGGCCCATTGCGACACCACGCCCAGGTCGTGCGTGATCAGGATCAGGCCCATCGACAGCTCCTTGCGCAGCCGGTCGAGCAGGTCCAGCACCTGTGCCTGGATGGTCACATCGAGTGCGGTGGTGGGCTCGTCGGCGATCAGCAGGCGCGGGCGGCAGGCAATGGCCATCGCAATCATCACGCGCTGGCGCATGCCGCCCGAGAGCTGGTGCGGGAAATCATCGACCCGGCGCTGCGGATCGGGGATGCGCACGGTATCGAGCAGCTCGATGGCGCGCAGCCGCGCGGCCTTGGCGCTCAGGCCCTCGTGCTGGCGCAGCACCTCGGCAATCTGCCAGCCGATGGTGTGGACCGGGTTCAGCGAGGTCATCGGCTCCTGGAAGATCATGCCGATCTCGCGCCCGCGCAGCTGGCGCATCGCCGGCTCGCTCAGGTCCAGCAGGTTCTGGCCGTTGAACCAGACCTCGCCCTGCGCAATGCGGGCCGCGCGCGGCAGCAGGCGCATCAGCGCGAGGGCGGTGAGCGATTTGCCCGAGCCCGATTCGCCAACAATCGCCAAGGTCTCGCCCGCCTGCACGCTGAAGCTCAGCCCACGCACCGGATCGAGCTGCGGAAAACGGATGCTCAGCCCGCGCACATCCAACAAAGAGGTTTCGGACATTCAGCGCTCCTGCGACAGACGGGGGTTGAGGGCGTCGTTCAAGCCATCCCCAATCAGGTTGAAGGCCAGCACGGCAAACACGATGGCCAGGCCGGGAGCCGCAGTCAGGTACCAGGCGGTGCGCAGCAGGTCACGGCCCATGCCGATCATGCTGCCCCAGCTGACAACGTTCGGGTCGCCCATGCCCATGAAGGACAGCGCCGATTCCAGCAGGATGGCGGAGGCCACCATCACCGACGAGGTGACGATGATGGGTGGCAGCGCATTGGGCAGCATCTCACGCAGGATGATGCGGCTGTGCGAGTAGCCCAGCGCACGCGCGGCCAGCACAAACTCCTTGTGGCGCAGCGCGCGGAACTCGGCCCGCACCAGGCGCGCCACCGTCGGCCAGGTCACCAGGCCAATGGCCACGACGATGGTGCTGATCGCAGGCTGGGCAATCGCCACCAGCACCACCAGCAAGATAAAGCTGGGAATCGTCTGGAACAGCACCACCACGCGCTGCAGCAGGTCATCGACCCAGCCGCCAAAGTAGCCGCTGACGGCGCCAATGCCAATGCCCAGGCTCAGACCGATCAAGGTGGCCGACACGCCGACCAGCAGCGACACGCGCGCGCCATGGGCAATGCCGGCGGCCACATCGCGGCCCATCGAGTCGGTGCCGAGCAAATAGGCCCCATCCTGGCCGGGCCAGAGAAAGGGCTGGGCCACCATGTCCAGCGGATCGCCGGGAAAGAGCCAGGGGGCGGTCAGCGCCAGCAGCAGCACGGCCAGCAAAAAGCCGCAGCCCAGCATGGCCGTGGGGTTACGCAGAAACACGCGCAGCGCGCGGTAGCCCTGGCTGCCACTACCGGCGTTGGCGGCACTGGTGCTGGTGCGCACCGCATCGGGCGCATGCAGATTGGGCCAGGGCGCGGCATCGGGCTCGGCATTGCTGGTGGTACTGTGCGCCGCTTGCGCGGCCGCCAGCGGGTGGGCGGCGGCTGCGGGGATCGGCAGCGCCTGGGAAGAGGAAGACAAAGACATCAGCGCACCTCGATTCGGGGATCCAGCCAGGCATGCAGCAGATCGACCAGCACATTGGCGGCGATCACGAGCAGGGAAGAGAGAAACAGCACACCCATCAGCACGCTGAAATCGCGGCTCAGCACGGCCTCAAAGGCCAGGCGCCCCAGGCCGGGCCAGCTGTAGACGGTCTCGACGACGACCGCGCCGCCGAGCATGCCGCCCAGGTGCATGCCGGCCATCGTGGTGACGGGCAGCAGCGCATTGCGCAGCACATGGCGCACCGTGATGCGCCAGGGCGAAAGGCCTTTGGCCGCCGCGGTGCGCACAAAGTCCTGCGACTGCACCTCCAGCATCGCCGCGCGGGTGAGGCGGGCATAGATCGCCACATAGAAGAGTGCGAGCGACGTGGCCGGCAGCACCATGTAGCGCAGCTGGTCGAGCACGGCGGCCAGGCCGCTCAGCTGCGAGCCAATGCTGGCCGAGCCGCCACTGGGCAGCCAGCCAAGCTTGACCGAGAACAGCACGATCAGCATCAGCCCGGTCCAAAAGCCCGGCACCGAATAGAACAGCAGCGACAGAACCGACAGCAGGCGGTCGGGCAGGCGGCCGGCAAAGTAGGCCATGGCCGTGCCCAGCGCAATGCCCAAGGTCAGCGCAATCGCCAGCGCCAGGCCCATCAGCAGCAAGGTGCTGGGCAGGCGCTGGCCGATCAGTTCCATCACCGGCATGTTGTAGCGCGGGGAGAAGCCCAGGCTGAAATGCGCCAGGTTGCCCAGGTAGGCCTGCAGTTGCTCCAGCACGCTCAGGTCCAGTCCAAAGCGTGTGCGCAGCGCCGCCAGGGTTTCGGCCGTCGCCGCACCGGATTCGCCGGCCATCACATCGGCCGCATCACCGGGTGTGAGCTGCAGCAGCAAAAAGTTCAAAATCGCGACGCCCAGCACTGTGGGCACGGCATATTTGGCATTGAACCAGAGCGATCGCAATAAACGTGGGGTGGTATTCATGCGCATTATTCATCGGGAGGTGACCTGTGCATGATAGGAGCGTTCCTGTGTTATCGCCGGTATTTGCAGCATGCCATTTCATATATCAAAAGGCGTAAATTAAATAACAAATATCGGTATCTGATTTTTATCGGTTGGTGGCTGCTCGCCAAAGTTTTTTGCGGTGATTCGCACCGGAGACAGCATATTTTGTTTGGCTTGCTGCATATGGCCGCAAGCTATAAGCGTGGGTGGACGCTGTGCAGGTCGCAGGCACCGCGCTTGCGGCTCTGTTTGCATATCGGCGCCAATGGCTGATTTTTAAATATGCAAATGCAAAATCGGCGCAAGAGCGGGGTGGTGATTCATGGGATTATTCAAGCCAATGCGGATGCTGAATGGCTGGTTATCTCAAGGCTGGATCAGCATCCTTTGTATTGACAACCTTAGCCGCCCCATGAACTCTGCAATACCGCTGGAAAAACTCGCTGATAGAGAGACATTCGCCTCACCGCTGGCATTTCCGGACAGCCCCCTGTCGCAGGCTTTTGCACAGCCGATTTTGCTGGGCCTGTTTCTGCCGATCCAGGCGGGAGGCTGGAGTGCGTCCACCCTGCCGCGCAGCACCGACTGGCGCTTTGACTACAACAAGGACCTGGTGCTGAAGGCCGAGAGCCTTGGGTTCGATCTGGTGTTTGCGCTGTCGCAGTGGCTGCCCAAGGGCGGCTATGGCGGCGTGTTCAATGGCGACGCGCTGGACTCCTTCGCCACCACGGCGGCGCTGACCTCGGTCACGAGCCGCATCATGCTGATCTCGACCATCCATGTGCTCTACGGCCCTTTGCACCCGCTGCACCTGGCCAAGTGGGGCGCCACCCTGGACCATATCTCGGGCGGGCGCTGGGGCATCAATATCGTCACCGGCCACCGCGAGGTGGAGCACAAGATGTTTGGCTGGGACCAGATCGAGCATGACCGTCGCTATGACCTGGCCTCCGAGTTCATCGAGGTGGTGCAGCGTCTGTGGTCGTACGACGAGAACTACTCGTTTGAAGGCATCTCGCCCTGGAAGCTGGGCGGCGGTTTTGTCAGCCCCAAGCCGCGCTTTGGCCGGCCCGCGCTGGTCAATGCCACCGGCTCGGACGCCGGCATTGCCTTTGCGGCCCGGCATTCGGACCTGGTCTTTATCACCAGCCCCGGCGCATCCGACTTTGCCCGCGCCATCGAGGTGCTGCCCGCCCATGCGGCCCGCGTCAAGCAAGAGGCGCGCAATGCCGGCCGCACGGTGCGCACCTTGCTCAACCCGATGGTCATCAGCCGCGAGACCGAGGCCGAGACCTGGGCCTATCACGATGCCATCGTGGCCCACCAGGACCAGCGCACGCCCGAGGGCTTCAGCAGCTTGAAGAGCGACGCCCATGCCTGGCGCGGCCGCACCGCCCTCGATGCCCCCAAGCGCCGCGCCATTGGCGGCAATATCGAAGTGATCGGCACGCCCGAGCAGGTGGTGGAGCAGTTTGTGCAGCTCAAGCGCGCCGGCATCGATGGGCTGCAACTGAGCTTCTTCGACTTCAAGCCCGACCTGGAATTTTTTGGCGACCGCATTCTGCCGCTGATGAAGCAGGCAGGGCTGCGCTTCTAGCAGTAGCACCTGCGCTGCGCACAGCTTTATCCACAGACTTTCTCCGCCCCTCCCGTTTTTCCTTTGCGCTTTTTGCGTGCTACCCGCGCCTTGTCTGCGCCTTCTCTCCTGGACCATTGCCCATGCGAACTCTCTACAAAAACCTGGCCTGGGGCCTGCTGGCTGCCAGCAGCTTTGGGGCTGCCAACGCCCAGGCACCAGCCACGCCCGTCAAGGGCGGCACGGTCACGTCTGTCGTCGCGCAAGAGCCGACCTCGCTGGTGTCCTTTCTGGACACCAAGACCGACAACCGCGATGTCAGCGCCAAGATCACCGAAGGCCTGCTGCGCTATGACGCCAAGTTCCAGCCCCAGCCGCTGCTGGCAACGTCCTGGACGGTCAGCCCCGATGGCCTGCAGTACCGCTTCAAGCTGCGCGAGGGGGTGAAGTTCCATGATGGGCGCGACTTCAGCTCGGCCGATGTGCGCTACTCGTTCCTGACCCAGAAGAAGCAGGGCCCGCGCGGCCGCATCACCTTGCAGAACCTGGAGCGGGTTGATACGCCTGACGCGCATACCGCAGTGCTGGTGCTGTCCAAGCCCGCGCCGTTTTTGCTCAAGTCGCTGTCATCGGCCGAGCTGCCCATCGTGCCGGCGCACCGCTATGGCGATGGCGATCCGCTGGGCAGCCCGAACTCCAATGCGCCGGTGGGCACGGGCCCCTTCATCTTTGAGCAGTGGGTGCGCGGCAGCCATGTGATCCTCAAGCGCAACCCCCACTACTGGCGCCCCGGTGTGCCCCATGTGGACCGGGTGGTGATCCGCTTTGTGCGCGATCCGGCTGCGATCTCGGCCGCCATCGAAACCGGCGAGGCCGATGTGGCGCAGAACCTGGCCCTGGCCGACCTGGGCCGCCTGCTGCAAAAGCCGACGCTCAAGCTCGACGCCAGCTATGACGCGTTCCTGAACAATGCCTCCTTCCTGGAGTTCAACGTGGAGAACCCGGTGCTGGCCAAGCCCGAGGTGCGCCATGCGATTGCCCATGCGGTGGACCGCAACTTCATCGTCAACAACGTCTACTACAAGCAGGCCGAGCTGGTGAACTCGCCCATCCCCAAGGTGCTGGGCGCCTACTACGACGACAGCGAGTTCAAATACGGCTTTGATGTGGCCCGCGCCAACCAGCTGCTCGACAGCGCCGGCTACCCGCGCCAGGCCAATGGCCAGCGCTTTGCGCTCAAGCTCACCTACATCCCCGGCGCGCAGTTCAAGCAGACGGCCGAGTACCTGCGCTCGGCGCTCAACCGCGTGGGCATCAAGGTGGACATTCTGGACGGCGACCTGCCCACCTTTTTGAAGCGTGCCTACACCGCGCGTGAGTTTGACCTGAACCTCAACGGTCTGGGCCGCTTGTTTGATCCCTCGGTGGGCGTGCAGCGCATCTACTGGTCCGACGGCATCAAGAACCCGCTGATCTGGATCAATGCCTCGCACTACAACAACCCGCAGGTCGACAACCTGTTCCGCCAGGCTGCTGTCGAGGTCGACGAGGCCAAGCGTGCCGCGCAGTTCCGCGAGATCCAGCAGATCGTCGGCCGTGATCTGCCGGTCTACCCGATCGCCACCGTGCCCTCTGCGCTGCGGGTACACAGCACGCGGGTGCATGGGCTCAACAACAGCATTGACCTGACGTCTGGAGACTTTTCTGACCTGTGGCTGGAGGCTAGCAAATGACGACGACCATCGACTTTCCCAACGAAACCACGCTGAGCGAGAGCGCAGTAGCGGCGCCCGGCGTTGCTGCCAGCCTGGCCTTTGCCAGTGCCCGCGAGCAGTTGCAAGCGCTGGCCGATGGCCGCGTCAGCGCGGTGGAGCTGCTGGAGCAGGCGCTGGCCCGCATCGAACGCCATGATGGTGAGCTGAACGCGATCCCGGTGCGGGCGATAGAGCAAGCCCGGCGCGATGCCCAGGCGGCAGATGCCGCCTTGCAGCGGGGCGAGCGCAAGCCACTCTTGGGCCTACCGATCACCGTGAAGGAGAACTTTGATGTGGCCGGCCTGCCCACCACCGTGGGCAACCCGGACTACCGCAGCAATATCGCCCGGCAGGATGCGCCTGCGGTGGCGGCCTTGCGTGCGGCCGGTGCGGTGCTCATCGGCAAGAGCAATGTGCCGCTGGCGCTGAGCGATCTGCAAAGCTACAACGCGGTCTACGGCAGCAGCAACAACCCCTGGGATCTGCAGCGTACGCCCGGTGGCTCATCGGGCGGCAGCGCCGCCGCCGTGGCGGCGGGCTTTGCGGCGCTGGAGCTGGGTACGGACATAGGAGGATCGGTGCGCATCCCCGCGCACTTCAACGGCGTGTTTGGCCACAAGACCAGCTATGGGCTGATATCGATGCGCGGCACCGGCGCGCCGCAAGGGCGCTTTAGCGCGCGGGATCTGTCGGTGGCCGGGCCGCTGGCGCGCAGCGCGCTGGACCTGGAGCTGGCGCTGGAGCAGCTGCTCAACCTCGATCCGCTGCAGGCCAAGGGCTGGCAGGCAAGCCTTCCGCCGCCGCGCCAGCAGCGGCTGCAGGATTTTCGGGTGCTGGTGCTGGATGCCTGGCCGGGCCAGGAGGCGAGCCTGTCCGAGCAGCTGGTGATCGCGCGCGTTGTCAGCGCCTTGCAGGCCCAGGGCGTGAAGACCACGCAGTGGCGCGATTTGCCACCCGCGCAGCGCCCTGATTTGAGTGAGCAGCACCGCACCTACCGCAGCCTGCTGGGTTCGTCGGTGGCTAACGCCGCCCCGTTGACCGAGGCGCAGCAGCAGCGCCTGGCCGAGCTGGAGCCCGATGACCGCAGCGCCGAGGCCGCGTTGCTGCGCGCACCCAGCCTGCCCCATGCCACCTGGCTGCAGGACAACGAGCACCGCCATGCGCTCAGCCACCAGTGGGAGCAGCTGTTCAAGGACTATGACGTGGTGCTGACCCCAGTCGCACCGACGCCCGCCTTTGCGCACCAGCAGCAGGGCCACAAGGAGGAGCGCCGCTTTCCCGTGGCCTATGCCGATGGGGTGCGCCACATCGGCTTTCGCGAACTGTTTTACTGGGCCGGCTTGCCGGTGCTGCCGGGCCTGCCTGCGACCAGCTTCCCGGTCGGGCTGGATGACGAGGGCCTGCCGATCAGCGCCCAGGTGGTCGGCCCCTATCTGGAAGACCGCACCACCATCGCCTTTGCCCATGCCTGGGAGCAGGCCCAGGGCGGCTATGTGGTGCCGCCCCGCTATGCGCAGGGGGATGCATGAGCGCCGTGCTGCAAGTGCTGCAGCAGCCACGGGAAGCGCCCAGCCCGGGCCCGGCCTTGGACGAGGCCAGCTTGCTGGCCCGCGCCCAGGCGCTGATCGGCGAGCTGGCCGCACTGGCGGAGGCGCATGACGCCAGCGGCGCTGCACCGGCCCCGCAGTTTGCGCTGCTGCACCAGGCCGATTTGCTGCGGCTGACCATTGCCCGCGAGGCCGGTGGCCATGGCGCTGGCCTGGCCAGCGCGCGTGCGGTGGTGGGTGCCATTGCCCAGGGCGACCCGGCAGTGGCCTTGATTTTGGCGATGCACTACAGCAACCATGCGGCCATTGCCCGCTCGCAGCGCGGGGGGCAGGGCGAGTGGCCGGCAGCGCTGGCGGACGAGTTGATCGCAGCCAGCCTGCAAGGCCCCGCCTTGCTCAACGCCGCCCAGGTGGAGCCGGAGCTGGGCTCCCCCTCGCACGGCGGCCTGCCCGCAGCGCGGGCCAAGCGGGTGGCCGGTGGCTGGCAGCTGAGCGGCCACAAGGTCTATGTGACCGGTGGGCCGCTGCTGGCCTGGATCAGCGTGCTGGCGGTGACCGATGAGCCCGAGCCGCGCCTGGGCAGTTTTGTGCTGCCGCGGGGCACGGCCGGCGCGCGCCTGGTCGATACCTGGAACCCCCTGGGCATGCGCGCCACCGCGAGCCAGGACCTGGTGCTCGATGGCGCCTGGGTGCCCGAGCACCATGCGGTAGGCCTGCGCCCGGCCAGCCTGGGCCTGCAGCGCGAGGCCCATGGCATTGCCTGGTACTTCAGCCTGGTGGCCACGGTCTATGACGGCGCGGCGCGCTCGGCGCGCGACTGGCTGGGCGCCTTTTTGAACCAGCGCCGCCCCAGCGCACTGGGCGGTGCCAGCCTGGCATCGCTCGCCACCGTGCAGGAAAAGTTTGGCGAGATCGAGCTGCTGCTGCAGACCAGCGACTGGCTGCTGGACAGCCATGCCCGCGCCTATGACAGCGGCGCCGCACCCGATGGCCTGGTCGCCGTGGCCAAGCATGTGGCGGTGGACAACGCGCTGCGCGTGGTGCAGCTGGCGCTGGAGCTGGCCGGCAACCACGGACTGGCGCGGCGCAATCCGCTGGAGCGCCATCTGCGCAATGTGCTGTGCAGCCAGATCCATTCACCCTCCAACAGCCTGATCCGCAGCAACAGCGGCCGCGCGGCCTTGCAGCGGCACCAGGCCACTGCCTGAGCGCCATCCTTGTTTCCTCTCCTTGGTACCTCGCATGTCTATTGATTCCGATTTCTCGCTCGCCACGCGCCGCCACTTTATGCTGGCCGCTGCTGCCACCGGCATCGGCACGGCAGTCCCCAGCCTGGCCTGGGCCCAGGACAAGCCGCAAAAAGGCGGCACCCTGAACCTGCTGCTCTTTCCCGAGCCGCCAACCTTGACGACGATTGCCCACACCGCCGGCTCGTCGGTGACGATCTCGGGCAAGGTGACCGAGGGGCTGCTGACCTATGACTTCAACCTCAACCCGCAGCCGCAGCTGGCCGTTGCCTGGTCGATCAGCCCCGATGGCCTGGTCTACCGCTTCCAGCTGCGCCAGGGCGTCAAATGGCATGACGGCAAGCCCTTCACCTCGGCCGATGTGGTGCACTCGATTGCGCTGCTCAAGGAGTTCCACCCCCGGGGCCGCGCCACCTTTGCGGGCGTGGCGGAGGTGCAGGCGCCCGACGCGCACACCGTGGTGCTGCAGCTGAGCCGCCCCATCCCCTACCTGATCACGGCGCTGGCGGCCTCGGAGTCGCCCATCGTGCCCAAGCACCTGTATGCCAGCGGGCGGGCCGATACCAACCCGGCCAACAATGCGCCGGTGGGCACGGGCCCCTTTGTGTTCAAGGAATGGGTGCGCGGCAGCCATGTGATCTACGAGCGCAACCCCCATTACTGGGATGGCGACAAGCCCTATATCGACCGGCTGGTGGTGCGCTTTATCCCCGATGCCGCTGCGCGCACGGCGGCCATCGAAAGCGGCCAGGTGCAGATTGCGCCCAGCTCGCCGGTGCCCTTTGCCGAGGTGGAGCGCCTGCGCGCCAAGCCGGGCCTGCAGTTCGAAACCCGGGGCTATGAGTACATCAACAGCGTCTACCGGCTGGAGTTCAACCTGGAGAGCGAGCCCCTCAAGGACCTGCGCGTGCGCCAGGCCATTGCCCATGCGCTGCAGCGCGAGAACCTGCTCAAGGTCGCCTGGTACGGCCAGGGCAAGCTGACCACCGGGCCGGTGCACCCGGCGCTCAAAAAATTCTATGTGCCCGATCTGCCGGTGCTGTCCTATGACTTGAAGCGCGCCGAGAAGCTGCTGGATGAGGCCGGCCTGACGCGCGGCAAGGCCGGCGGCCAGTGGCGCGCGCGGTTGAACCTGACCCCCATCCCCAACGAGGGCGGCCAGCGCACCGGTGACTTCCTCAAACAGGCCTTGGGCCGCATCGGCATCGATGTGCAGATCAACAGCCAGGACTTTGCCACCTACATCAAGCGCATCTACACCGACCGGGCCTTTGACCTGCATGTGAGCGCGATGAGCAACACCTTTGACCCGACGGTGGGCATCCAGCGCCTCTACTGGTCCAAGAGCTTTCAGCGCGGGCTGCCGTTCTCCAACGGCTCGCACTATGCCAGCCCTGAGGTGGACCGCCTGCTGGAGTCTGCCGCCGTCGAGATGAACGAGGCCCAGCGCATCCGCGAGGTGGCCGAGTTCCAGAAGCACATCGCCACCGACCTGCCCGACATCACCCTGGTCGCCCCCGACATCTACACCATTGCCGACAAGCGCGTGCGCAACCACACCGTGGGTGCGGACGGCGTGGCCGGCAACCTGGCCGGCGTCTGGCTGGCCGCGTCCTGATCCTTTGCCTAGGAGAAACCGATGACAAGCCCTTCCGAAACACCGAACGTACCAGGTCAACAACCCAGCTCGCTCTGGTACACCCGCTGCCCTGTTCCATCCCCACTGGGCATTGCCGCGCAGCAAGGCTGGCTGCAGCAGGCCTTTGCGGCGCTGGGCATTGGGGTCGAGTCCATCTTTGACTCCAAGGACCGCAGTGTGCGCGAGAGCCATTTCGACCACAGCCTGCCCTGGTCCTTCCGCCAGGGCGGCAATATTCCGCCGATCTGGGCGCGGGCCAAAGGCAGCGATACGCGCCTGGTCGCGATCACCTGGACGGACGAGTTCCAGGCGCTGGTGACCCTGCCGGGCCGGGGCATTGACAAGCCCGAGGACCTGGCGGGCAAGCGCTTTGGCGTGCCCCAGCGCGTCAATGACCTGATCGACTTCCACCGCGCGACTGCCCTCAAGGGCTTGGTCTCGGGCCTGTCCTTGGTGGGCCTGCAGCACAGCGATGTGCAGCTGGTCGATCTGGTGATCGAGGAGTCGGTGATCCAGCAGCACGGCACCCCCAGCCTGTTTGGCTTGCGCCGCCGCCACCCGTATTTCCGCGAGGCCGAGGCCCTCGTGCGCGGCGAGGTCGATGCGATCTTTGTCAAAGGCGCCGAGGGCCTCTTGGTGGCCAACCTGATCGGCGCGCAGCTGGTGAGCGAATTTGGCCGCCACCCCGACCCGCGCGTGCGCATCAACAATGGCACGCCGCGCACCCTGACGGTGGATGCCGCCCTGGCCGAGCAGCGCCCGGATCTGGTGCTGGCGCTGCTGCGCGTGGTGCAGCGCGCCGGCCGCTGGGCCCAGGCCCACCCGGACGAGACGCTGCGCTTTGTGGCCCGCGAGATCGCCACCAGCGAAGAGGCCATCCTGGCCTCCAACGGCGCCGATCTGCACCATCACCTGGGCATCAGCCTGGAGCCCGAGCTGGTCGATGCGATCGGCTACTTCAAGGACTTTTTGCTGGAATGGGGCTTTTTGCCGGCCGATTTCTCGGTGGCCGACTGGGTGGATGCCCGGCCGCTGAACCGCCTGCTGGCCGAGGATGCAGCGCCGCAAACCGCTGCCGAACCCGAGGCGCTGCGGGCATGAGTGCGAACCAGCATCCCCGCGTGCTGATCTGCGGCGCCAGTGGGCGCCTGGGCCAGCTGCTGGTGCCACGCCTGCTGGCTCGGCAAGCACGGCCCAGGGTGCTGGTGCGCCAGGCCGCAACCGCGCAGGCGCTCTGGGGCGATTCCGTCGACGTAGCGCAGGGCAGTTTTGAGGATGCGGCCGCCTTGGGCCAAGCCCTCGTCGGCATTGAGCGCCTTTTCCTGCTCTCTCCGATCACCCCGGCACTGGCCGAGCAGCAACTGCGCGTGGTGGCGGCCGCGCGCGCAGCCGGTGTGCAGCACATCGTCAAACTCTCCGGCTCGGACTGGACCATAGCCCCGCCTGGCCATTCGCTGTCGGGCGATGCCCATGGCCGCATCGAGCAGGGTCTGCAGGCCAGTGGCATCCCCCACACCGTGCTGCGCCCCAATGCCTGGATGCAGGTGGGCCTGTCGCGCATCGCGGCTGACCTGCACAGCGGCGATGTGATCCGCTCCCAGCACCTGGGCGCTGGCGTCTCCTACATCGATGCCCGCGATATTGCCGATGTCGCCGTCGAAGCGCTGCTGAACCCCGAGGCTGCCCAACAGCGGCTGGGCGCCCCCGGCCCCTGGGTGCTGACCGGCAGCCAGGCACTGCGCCCGCAAAAACTGGCCGAGATCGCATCGCGCCTGCTGAGCTGGCCCATTACCGCCGCCGCGCCTGTGGCTGCCGCCGCCGCTGACCCGTTTATCGCCCAGGTGCATGGCGAGTTTTTTGCGCTGATGCGCGCGGGGCATGCGGCTGCGGTGACTGCGACGGTGCGGCAGGTGCTGGGGCGGGAGGCACGGACGGTGGAGGGGTTTTTGGCGGAGGAGCTGGGGGCTTTGGCTGTGGCGGTTTGAGGCCACAGTGGGCGGGCAGTGGGCCGGGTCGTCCGAGGTTAGGCCGGCGGATTACGGCCATTGGGTCACTGATCTTTTGTACTCACCAAAGAGTGAGACCAATACTTTTAGGTTTGTCTAAAGGAGGCAACAGCTAGTTTGCCTTATGCATTGAGAGCTCATACAGTATCTGCCGATCTAGACATGCTGGTTGCATGTCTTCTAAATCTAGTTAGGCAGCACCAATGATCTCGGGAACCGTACAGCTTGGCGAATTGCCTCGTTTAATCAAAGCAGCATTCGTGCTTTTCGCATTCCATATTGCGGTGTATTCGGCGTACGTCGCATGGTCAGCTATTGGAGGCGCCACGGTTCATCCCTTGTGGGTTCTGCACATCCTCGCAGCCTTGTATTTTTTAAGCGAAATTAGACGACCCAACAGACGCCCGACAATATTGATTGGCTACTGTTTTGTGATGTCATTTCTCATTTTCCGTACCGACTACAGGGACGCCATCGCTATGGAAAGGCTTGCGGAAGCCATACCGCAGTCGCTCCTCTGCGTGCTTCCGCTCCTCTTCGCCGGAGTGTGTGTAATTTTGGGAAGGCGCTTTTACGCTGAGGGAGCGAGTGCTGCCTGACCTGTTGGCTCCGCAGCGACGGCTTTGAGCGTTAGCGTTCCCAAAGTCATCGCTGTGGCCAAACCAATTGCACTCGCGTTTTCACGCCATTAATTCGCCTGGCGTTTGGCGTCGCGCGGCGCTTCGCACGAATGGTTGTGATGGGTGTAGATGGGCCCGCGTCAACCCCTCCCAAAGCAGTCATTCGGCCTACATAAGTTTCCGGTACCCGCTGAGAGGCGTAGAACCTAGCTTCAACGCAGACTGGTGGAAATGACTGCTTGAAGTAACTGCCGTTGACAGCGAGTTCCGCACATTCAACGGAATGAATCCAAAAGACGGTGAGCGGCGTATAGCGCACATGCCCATTTCCTCCGAACTCTCCACCCCCATGACCCGCCGCCTAAGCCTTATCGGTATCGGTTCCGCCATCGCAGCGCTGCTTTCCGGCTGTTCTGGTGCCCAGGTACTCGACCACTTGGTGGCCCATGACACCTACCACGGCCCCACGGGCGTGCCCTATGGGCCCGATCGGCGTCATCTGCTGGATGTGTACCAGCCAGCGACAGGCACGGCGCCAGGCAGTGCACCGGTGGTGCTGTTTTTTTATGGCGGCAACTGGACGAGTGGCGAGCGGGCCGAGTACCGGTTTGTCGGCGAGGCGCTGGCAGCCAACGGCATCATCGCGGTGGTGGCTGACTACCGGCTGAGCCCCCAGGTGCAGTTCGAGGGCTTTCTGGCAGATTGCGCCTTGGCGCTGCAGTGGACCTTGGCGCATGCCGCCAGCCTGGGGGGCGACCCCGAGCGGGTGATGGTGATGGGCCATTCGGCCGGGGCTTATAACGCAGCGATGCTGGCGCTGGACCCGCGTTGGCTGGCGCCTTTGGGCCTGACACCCGATCGGCTTGCGGGCTGGATTGGGCTGGCCGGGCCCTACGACTTTTTGCCGATTGTGGACCCCCAGGTCCAGGTGGCTTTTAACTGGCCGCACACCCCGGCCGATTCCCAGCCCATCTTCTACGCCGACGCCAAGGCCCCCCGCAGCTTGCTGCTGGCCGCACGCAACGACAAGGTCGTTGATACGCAGCGCAACACCGTCGGCCTGGCAAACCGCTTGCGGGCTGCCGGTACCAACGTGGATATGCGGATCTTTGACCACCTCAGCCACGTGACGACCGTGGCCGCGCTGGCCCGGCCGCTGGATTGGCTAGCCCCGGTACTGCCGACCGTGCTGGACTTTGTACGCGGGGATCCGAAGCGGGTGCAATGACCCCTCAAGTGATAGCAGCCGTGGCCGGTTGTGTCGCGGCGACAAGTTTGCTTTGCAGCCGGTCCCCAGGTAGATCCATCGTGGCGGGAGTTGCATGCTGACGGGCGGCTGGCGCTAATATGGCGCTTTCGGCCAGAACCGGCCTCCAGCCACCATCGCGCAACGGTGCCAGCCAGCGCTGCTGTCTACCGCTTCCATGCATCACCTCTACACACACCCCTACCAGGGCAGGTTTGGCAATGGCCTGGCCAAGCTGCTCAATTCGCGTCGCTTTGCCAGCTATCGGCGAGCGCTGATGTCTCGTCTGCCCTTCATGACCTTGGACAGCGATGTGGTCGATGTGGTCTACATGACATGGCTGGTGGACGAAGCCCTGGCCGCCCCGTTTGCCCCACCGGGCGCGCGCCTCTGGTCTTACCAAGGCCGCACGCCTCTTACGGTGCTGACCTATCGGCATGGCCATTTTGGTCCTCGGTGGATGGGGCCCTTGAGGCGCGTTATGCCTTCGCCATTGCAGAGCAACTGGCGCCTGTACCTGGCAGAGCCGCTGTCTGATGCGCCGCCCGTTCCCACCGTTGCCTTTGTCTACAACGTGATGGACAGCCTCGCCCATGTGGCCGGAACGCGCTTGTTCAGTGATGCCTTGCCATCCCATTGGCCAGCAAGCTTCGATTTCCGCGTGACTCCCGATGAGGCCATCGTCGACATCGCGCCCGGCGATGGCAGCGCGCCAAGATTGGCGGCGAGGGCGGTGAGGGCAGGGGAGGCCGTTTTGTCGCCTCTCTGGTCCGGGATGTTCCATGGCTGGTCAGATGCGGTCGGGCGCCTGGCCTCCCAGGACGCTGCGGTGGTGGAGGTGCCAACAGTGGAGGGCGCCCCTGGCAGGTCGGCCTTGGCCACAATTGACTTGCCAGTGGATGTCGCCTCGGTGGAGCCCTTGCTGCTGGACACGCAAACCCTGGACTGCCCTTTGTTGCAGAGGCTGGATGCGGACCCGGAGGCGCTCTGCTTTCTGCTGCCCAGCGTGCGCTTCTCTGCCTTGTCCGAGCGGCTTTTACGCGCTTCTACCTGAGGCAGACGCGCTGCGACAGTGTGGTTCGCCCAACAAAACTGAGCGCTTGACGCCAATCGATCAACTAGTAGAATGGCTCATCTTTGAAAGCGCTAGCTGCCCACCCGATGACTGTTGAACTCTCCCCCCGCGCCACTGAATTGGCGGAACATGCCCGGCAATTGCTGGCCGCTGGCGGCTACAACGGCTTCAGCTATGCGGATCTCTCTGAAAAGGTCGGGATAGGAAAGGCCAGCATCCACCACCATTTCCCCAGCAAGGCGGATCTCGTGTTGACGGTCGTGCAACGCCATCGGCAGCAATCTGTGGAGGGCTTGGCAGCGATGCAGCAGCATTTGGGCGATGACCCGCAAGCCCAATTGAGCGCTTATGTGGATTACTGGGCGCGCTGCATACGCGACGGTTCATCGACAATGTGCATCTGTGCGATGTTGGCTGCTGAAGCGCCGATGATCCCGCCAGAAATAGCGGCGGAAGTGCGTGGCTATTTCCAGGATCTGACCCAGTGGCTGGCAGCGGTGATCTCGCAAGGCCAGGCCAAAGCGCAGTTCAAGCCAGAAGCGAACGCGCCGGTAGAAGCGCTCGCCTTGATGTCCACCGTGCATGGCGCGATGCTGACGGCCCGCGCCTTGGGTGATCCCGATGCTTTCCAGACGATCGTGCGCGCGGCGATACATCGGCTGGCAGCTTGAAGAATGGCCCGATCACCCAGGGTGTCGGGCTCTCTATTTTTTGCCCATCAAACCAATCAACTAGTCGGTTGTTTTTAGAAAGACCACCCCATGCCTCATCCCATCTCCACGCTTGGCGCCTTCCATACCGCCATCAGTGTGCTGCCGCTCGTTGCCGGCTTGTACAGCTTTGTCCGCTACCGCGCCATTGAGCCGGCCAAGCGCTCGGGTCAGTTGTACCTGGTCGGCATGCTGCTGTCCGTGCTGACGGCGTTCGGCCTGTCCAGCACCGGAGGATTCAACGCCGGCCATGCCTTGGGCATTCTGGCGCTGTTGGTGATGGGCGGGTCATTGCTCATCCGGCAGCTGCCGCTTCTCCCACGCCTCGCTCCCTACCTGTCGCAGTTCGGGTTTTCGTTCAGCTTCTTTCTGCTGTTGGTGCCGGCCATCGGTGAGACCTTGACGCGGCTACCGGTCAGCCATCCCCTGGCCACAGGCCCTGAATCGCCTTTGGTGCGCGGCACGGTGCTCGCTTGGCTGGCGATTTTTGTGGTGGGAGCCGCATGGCAAATGTGGTGGATGCGGTCACAACGCCAGCGCTGAATAGGCAGCGCATTCTTTGTCTTGCTTGACTTGCGACAGGCAGACCCTCGTTGGCATCGATCGGCTGTTTCTGCTCTCTCACCAGCCCGGTGCGCTGCGTGTGGCCGAGATCACATCGCGCCTGTTGGGCCGGCCGATCACCGCTGCCGCGCCTGGGGCGGGGCTGCAGCGGTGATCGGCCCTTTATCGCCCAGTTGCATGGCGAGTTTGCGCTGATGCGCGCGGTATGCGGCTGCGGTGACGGCCTCGGCGCGCCAGGTGCTGGAGCGCGAGGCGTGGATAACGGAGCGCTTTTGGCGGAGGCGCTGAGCGCACTGGCGGTGGCCGCTTGAGGGGGATGATGCGGGATGGGCGGGCGGCTGCGTTGCCCGTCTGGCTTGCCAATAGCTGGCTATGGATTGATAACGGTGCCTTGCTGTCGGCACCGTGTCGAACTGCTGCTTCATGGTTCCTGGTGCACATCACAAGGATAAAACACCCGTTGGTGCGCGGGCCCTCGCGGAAACGTTTTCAGCGCAGTCCCCACGGACTGTGCACATGGTGGAGATTTAACCGGGGAGGGTGGGCCGAACAGACGCTCTGCGTGTCTACGGCCAGCCAGGAGCGGCTCTTCGCCCCTGCGGCAGAAACTGGCCAAACTTCGTTATCTAGGCAGGGACATGCAACTCGGTCAGAATGCCGAACTAGGCATTGCACGGGGACACTATCCTCACCCTTCAAAGGAGCGCTCCATGGCCGAGACATCCAAGGTAAAAGGACCTGCCTCGTACTTTCCTTCCATCGAAAAGACCTACGCCAAGCCAATAACGCATTGGATGGAGATTCTTCAGAATGCGGGTCCGTTGAAGCACATGGAGCTGGTCAATTGCCTCAAGACCCAGCACCAGATCGGTCATGGGCACGCGAATGCCCTGGTTGCGGCGTTCCTCATGAAGAAGTAGCACGACAAGAAGCGTGTACCAGGCTGCATCTGGGCCACAAACGGACCCTTCCACCACACATGCATCGCGCCCTGCTTATGCCGCACTCGCTGCCGAGTTGGAGTCATGGGGTGCGCTTTCGCACGCGGATCTGCTCGCGGCGATCAATCAACCAGTGACTGAACGTGTGGTTCACGCCAGTGGGCAAGATTTGTTGTCGGAGATAAGCGGTTCTTGGGCTACTGAGAAGCGGAAAGCATTCAAAGTGCTTGCTAGAGCCTATGGTCCCAGCCATATGCGGATGGAGCAGCTCCAACAGGCGTTAATTGTGCCAATAGGGGCATGAGTCCAAGCGTTGCGGGCACGGCTGCATCCGGCTAGAAGCAATCACTGGCTAAATGCCAATGCTGACGTTCAACACGATAAATTAAGCTGCGCCGCGAAGCAGCGACTTGAATGAATTGTTAGGCGCGCCACTTGCCAAGAGCTTCTTCGAGCCAGTCTTCCCAGCACTCTTCTTCTATCTCTTTTCCATACGATTTACCAATTGCCTCAATGCAGCGATGCACCAGAGCAACGTGCCGTGGTTTGAGAAGCGAGAACTGAGGTTCGCTTGGTGCATGGAGGCCAATCTGAACTAGAAATTGCGTGAAGAATGGCTTGCCATCCTTGTTGGAGGACCCGACTAAAGCCAACTCCATTAATCGTGGAAGGTAGTACGCCATGGCATCGGGTACTAGGAATGCTACAGGCCCCCAACACACTGTACCGATCTGCTCGATTGATAGATCCTCGCGTCTCACGTGCTCCAGCAACGAATCATATTCGGCACACTCTGGACAATGGACATGGTTTGTTGAATGAGCAGGCTTTGTGAACTCCGAGAACGAATCGTAGAGTTCCTTTGTCGGCAGATGAGCGCTCATGAGAGGTGCGCCTAACGCAATGCGTTCAACAGAACCTGCGGGATAAACTGGGTGGTGCGGGATATTTGGGGCATGATTCTCTCTGTAAAGCGGCTTGCAGCTCTGGTTAGTATTTGGGGTTCTGTTTAAAAACACAGGTATAAATTCCATGAAACCCGGCATGCTAGCTGGCCTAGTTGTTCATGGAGTATGACCGACCGCTATGCGGTTGATGGATAAATGTCTGTTGTGGGTCAGAGACAGTAAGAAGCAACCCATAGGGCTACGGAGATTGAGCCCCCACGGCATCAGCGTTCACCGCACCGATCTCCGCCTCTCCCTGTGCTGCTACCGTGGCGGCACATCCCAATCCGCGCCCATCCCCTGAGCCAGGGTTCTGCAGAGGCCCCCCAGGTCTTTGCAAGAATTGTTACGATTCGCCTACCCGGCAGCCCTTTGCCGGGTGTTGCCGTCTCGCTTGGCCGTCTATGAATTCCTCGTCTCCCTCCTATGTCATTGGTATCGATCTGGGCACCAGCCACACGGTGGTGGCCTATGCACCACTGACGGGGGAGGGGGACGAGATTGCGCTGCTGGCCATTCCCCAGCGCAGCAGTGCCGGAGAGATACAGGCCCAAACGCTATTGCCCTCGGTGCGCTACCAGGCCGCAGCGGGCGAGCTGGGTGATGCCTGGCAGCAGCCCTGGCCGCCGCAAGGCGCGAGCGATGCAGCGCCGGCGGTGGTCGGCCGCTGGGCCCGTGATTTGGGCACGGCGGTGCCCAGCCGCCTGGTGGCCAGCGCCAAAAGCTGGCTGTCGCACCCAGGGGTGGACCGCAGCGCGGCCATCCTGCCCTGGGGCGCGGGTGACGAGGTCGCCAAGATATCGCCGCTGGCGGCATCGGCCTCCTACCTGGCCCATGTCAAGGCGGCCTGGGAGCAGGCCCACCCGCAGGCGCCTCTGAGCGCCCAGATCGTCGTGCTGACGGTGCCCGCCTCGTTTGACGAGGGCGCGCGGGCATTGACATTGGAGGCCGCTCAACTCGCGGGCCTGCCCCAGGTGCATTTGCTCGAAGAGCCCAAGGCCGCTTTCCATGACTGGCTGGTGCTGCAGGGTGAGCAGCTGGCCGCACGGCTGGCGGGCAGCCGGTTGGTGCTGGTGGTCGATGTAGGCGGTGGCACGACCGACCTGACCTTGATCCAGGTCGAGCCCGCTGCCGATGGCGGCCTGCCCAGCCTGACGCGTACGGCCGTGGGCGAGCACCTGATGCTGGGCGGCGACAACATGGACCTGGCCCTGGCGCATCAGCTCGAACCCCAGTTTGCGCCCGAGGGCCAACGGCTGCCCGCTGCCCGTTTTGCGCAGCTGGTGCAGCGCTGCCGCATCGCCAAAGAGCAGTTGCTGGCAGCCGGTGCACCCGAGCAGGTCGCAGTGACCCTGCTGGGTAGCGGCAGCCGCCTGCTGGCCCAAAGCAAGACCGCCCAACTGAGCCGCACCCAGGTGCAGCAATGGGTGGTTGAAGGGTTTCTACCGCTGGCCGAGCGCAGCGCGGTGCCCGGCAAACGCCAGGGTGCCTTGCGCGGCTTTGGCCTGCCCTACCCGGCCGATGCGGCCATTTCGCGGCACCTCGCGCAGTTCTTGGCGCAGCATGCGGGCAGCGGCGCGGCGCAGGCGCTGCCCGATACCGTGCTGCTCAATGGCGGCGTGTTCCATGCGCATGCGGTGGTGGAGCGGCTGACGCAGCAGCTGTCGGCCTGGCGCGGCGCGCCGGTGCGCGTGCTGCACAACCCGCACCCCGACTGGGCCGTGGCCCGGGGCGCAGCCGCCTATGGCCTGACCCGTTTTGCGCCTGAGCCTGAGCCCGCCGCAGCGCTACCGGCAGCGACCGATGCAGCAGCGCCGCCTGCGGCCAGCCTGCGCAGCCGGTTGCCGCAGATTGGCGGCGGATCGGCCCGCAGCTACTGGCTGCTGCTGCCCGGTGCCCAAGGCGCAGCGCCCCAGGGTCTGTGCCTGCTGCCACGCGGCACGCAGGAAGGGGTGCGAATCGTTCTATCGGGCCGGCGCTTTGCGCTCAAGCTTGGGCAGGCGGTGCGCTTTGACCTGCTGGCCAATAGCCTGCCCAGCCAGCCGGCCCAGGCCGGGCAACTGGCGCCGCTGCAGGGGGAAGGTTGGGTAGAGCTACCGCCGCTCGCCACCGTGCTGCCCGTGCCCGAAGGCCAGCACAAGAGCCAGATCGAGGTGCAGCTGCAAGCCAGCATGACCGAAGTAGGCACCTTGGAGGTGCGCTGCCTGGCGGTCGATGACCCCCGCCAATCCTGGCTGCTGCCGCTCAGCCTGCGCGGCGTCGTGCAGGCAACGGATGACAGCGCGCCCACCAATGACAGTGCCGACGATGCACGGGCCAGTGCGCGCCGGGAGCAGGCGATTGCGCAGATCGACCGCATTTTTGGCAACCAGGCGCAGGCGGTGGACGCCAAGGAAGTGCGCCAACTGCGCCAGGTGCTCGAGCGGCTGCTGGGCCCGCGCACGAGCTGGGATCTGGCGCTGCTGCGGGCCATGTTTGATGCGCTGCTGGCGCGTGCCAAGCGCCGCCGCCGTACGCCCGAGCATGAGCGCGCCTGGCTGAACCTGGCCGGCTGGTGCCTGCGCCCGGGCCTGGGCGCGCAGCTCGATGCCTGGCGCGTGGAGCAGGTCTGGGCGCTGTACCCGCAAGGCCTGGGCCATGGCAAGGATCCGGGCAACTGGACCGAGTGGTGGGTGTTCTGGCGCCGCGTGGCTGCCGGGCTGAATGAAGCGCAGCAGATGGAGCTGCTCGAAGATGTGGCCGGCCACATGCAAAAGGCCGTGCAGCAAACCGCCCGCAAGCGCGCCGATGGCAGTGGCGGCAAAAGCAGCCATGGCAGCTATGACGACATGCTGCGCCTGTTTGCCGCGATGGAGGCCGTCCCCTGGCAGTACCGCCAGGAGATGGGCCAGTGGATGCTGCAGCGCTTGAAGCGCGAGGGCGAAACCGTGCAGACCTGGTGGGCCATCGGCCGCCTGGCCGCCCGCCAGCCAATGGCCGCCAATGCACACTTGGTGATGCCGCCTGCCGCTGCCCAGGAATTTGTACAGGCCACCCTGGCGCAGGACTGGCGCCGCAACGAGACCGCCATGTTTGCGGCGCTGCAGATGGCCCGCATGACCGGCGACCGCGCCCGCGACCTGCCCGATGCGCTGCGCACGGACGTGCTGGACAAGATGCGCAGCAGCGGCGCGCCCGCGCGCTGGATCGCGATGGTCAGCCAGGTGGTGGAGATGGATGCCGAAGACCAGCAGCGCAGCCTGGGCGACAGCCTGCCGCCGGGGTTGGTGCTGCTGTAGGCCGGGCCGGGAAAGCGCTTAGGATGCAGCATAGCCTCCCATTTTTGTGCCGTTGTGATGCCCCATCCTTCTTCCCCCTTGGTCATTCGTCCGCTGGCCCTGTCTGACCTGACGGCGCTGCTGCAGCTCTACACCCATCTCCATCCACAGGATGAGGCGCTGCCAGCGCAGGCCCAGGTGCAGGCCATTTGGCAAGGCTTGCTGGAAGACCCACGCAACCACTATTTGGGTGGTTTTGTCGATGCACAGCTGGTCAGCAGCTGCCTGCTCGTCGTGATTCCCAACCTCACGCGCGGCTGCCGCCCTTATGGGCTGATCGAGAATGTGGTCACCGATGGCGGCCATCGCCAACGCGGCTACGGCAAGGCCTTGCTGCATGCGGCGCTGAACCGGGCCTGGGCCCAGCACTGCTACAAGGTGATGCTGATGACCGGCAGCAAGGAAGAGGCGACGCTGCGCTTTTATGCCAATGCCGGTTTTGACGGCAGCAGCAAGCAGGCCTTTGTCGCCAGGCCGCCGCAGTAGGGCGGGCGCGGCTGGCCTTCGTCAACCGAGCAGGATGGGCTCTTGGTTGGCGATAGCCAGGGCCCAGTGCGCAGCAGGCCGGCTGCGCAATGCAACAATGTCGCCATTTACCGACAAAGCCAATCCAAGGAGTGCCCCGGCCATGCAACAACAAAACCCCCATCACCACAAAGCGCAAGGCGCATGGCGTGCCGGTACCGCAGGCAAACGGCATGTGCTGCTGGCGGCATCGGCTGTGCTGGCATGGGCAGCGGTGAGCGCTCCCCAGGCCTGGGCACAAGCCAGCACCGCCAACTGGCCCAGCAAGCCCATCACCTTTGTGGTGCCCCAGGCACCCGGCGGTGCCAATGATGTGATTGCCCGTGCGGTGGCGCAGGGCCTGGGCCAGTCGCTGGGGCAGCCGGTGATTGTGGAGAACCGGGCAGGGGCCAATGGCAATGTGGGCACCAGCCAGGTGGCGCGCAGCGCGGCCGATGGCTACACCTTTTTGGTCACAGCGCAGAGCGCCTACACCATCAACCCAGCGCTTTACAGCACGGTGCCGTTTGACCCGATCAAGGATTTCACGCCGGTGATGCAGCTGGCAGTCGCCCCGTACCTGCTGGTGGTGAACCCGAACTTTCCGGCCAAGAACCTGGACGAGCTGGTGGCCTATGCCAAGCAGCACCCGGGCAAGGTGGAGTACGCATCGGCCGGCAATGGCACCTTGAACCATTTGCTGGGCGAGATGCTGAAAAAGCAAAAGGGTGTGGACCTGCTGCATGTGCCCTACAAGGGCGCATCGGCCGCTGCCACCGATGTGGTGGCCGGCCAGCTGCCGATGACCTTTGGCAGCTTTCCCGGCGTGATGCCCTTTGTCACTAGCGGCAAGCTGCGGGTGCTGGGCGTGGCCTCGGACAAGCCGACCCAGTTGGCGCCCGAGATCGTGCCGCTGGGCAAGGGCCTGGCTGTTACCAGCTGGTATGGGCTGTTTGCGCCGGCCGGCACGCCTGACACCGTCGTCGTGCGCCTGCATGCCGCCATCACCAAGGTGCTGGCCACGCCGGTGATGGCCGAGCGTCTGAAGACCTTGGGCGCCGAATCGGTGGTGTCGACACCGCAAAGCTTCAAGGCCAGTCTGCCGGCCGAGCTGGCCTACTGGAAGCAGGTGGTGCAGGACTCGGGAGCGCATATTGACTGAACCCCAAGACGCCGCACTGCTGGCCGCCTGCAGGCAATTGCCCGTCGTCGGCCTGCTGCCTGCGGGCCCGCGCAATGCCATCACCGATGTGGCGGGGCTGCGCCTGGGCCATTGCACGGTGGCCGATGGCGATCTGCAGACGGGGGTCACGGTGCTGATCCCGCCGCTGGACAACCCCTTTATGCACAAGCTGCCCGCGGGCCTGGCCGTTATCAATGGCTTTGGCAAAAGCGCCGGCCTGGTGCAACTGGCCGAGCTGGGCCAGATTGAAACGCCGATTGCGCTGACCAACACCTTTGGCGTCTCGGCCGTGGTGCAGGCGCAGATTGCGCAATGCATTGCCGCCAACCCCGAATGCGGCCGCAGCCTGCCCACCGTGAACGCGCTGGTGCTGGAATGCAATGACGGTTATCTGAGCGATATCCAGCGCATGGCCATTGGCCCGGCGCACTACCAGGCGGCGCTGGACAGCGCCTCGACCGAAGTGCAGCAAGGCGCCGTGGGCGCGGGCCGGGGCATGTCGAGCTTCCAGCTCAAGGGCGGCATCGGCAGCGCATCGCGCCAAGCCGTTGTGGGTGACGAGCGCTATACCGTCGGCGCGCTGGTGCTGGCCAATATGGGCAAGCTGGCCGATCTGCGCTGGGGCGGCCAGGCCGTGGGCGCGGCGCTGGAGCGGCGTCTGCAGGCCAAGCTGGCGGCGGGGGTACCAGCTGCCAGCACAGCGGGCGACGGCGTCGACAAGGGCAGCATCATCATGCTGCTGGCCACCGATGCGCCGTTGGACAGCCGCCAGCTCAGCCGCGTGGCGCGCCGTGCCGCTGCCGGTCTGGCCAATACGGGATCGTGCTACGGCCATGGCAGCGGCGATATTGCGCTGGCGTTCTCGACCGCCTACAGCCTGCCGGCCGATGCGGCCACGCCGATGCCAGCGCTGGCGATGCTGCATGAGGCGCAGCTGGACCCGCTGTTCCGCGCGGCGGCGGATGCGGTGGAGCAATCGATTTTGAATGCGCTGTGGCATGCCCAGAGCGTGCAAGGGCGCGACGGCCACCAGCGCTGGGGGCTGCAAGAACTCTGCAAGGACTGAGGCGATGAAAGTACTGATTTCTGTCGATATCGAAGGCGTGGCCGGTGTCTACCACCCTGAGCAGGTGCGTGCGGGCAACCCCGAGTATGAGCGCGCACGCCGCCTGATGGCCCAGGAGGCCAATGCCGCCGTCGAAGGCGCTTTTGCCGCTGGCGCGCTCGAGGTCTATGTCAACGATTCGCATGGCGGCTTTCGCAATATGCCGCCCGATCTGCTCGATGCGCGCGCCCAGGTCATCCAGGGCAAACCGCGCTACCTGAGTATGGTGGCCGGCGTGGAGCTGGGGGTGGATGCGGTCTGCATGGTTGGCTACCACTCGCGCGCGCAGGGCCGGGGCATTCTGGCCCACACCATCAACAGCTTTGCGTTTGCCAGCATCCATATCAATGGGCAGGAGGCCAGCGAGGCCAGCCTCTACGGCGCCTTGGCAGGCGCCTATGGCGCGCCGGTGGTGATGCTGGCCGGCGACGATGTGCTGCGCGAGGAGAACCAGGCGATCTTCCCGCAGGCGGTGTTTGTGCAGACCAAGCGTGCCACCGGCCAGGGCAGCGGCATCAGCCTCTCGCCCGAGCAGGCGCAAAAAGCCATCCGCGCCGGGGTGGCGCAGGGCCTGGCCGGGCGCGCGTGCTGCCTGCCGCTGCACACCGCCAGCCCGGTGCAGGTGCAGATTGCGGCTACGTCGCCCGGCATGGCCGATCTGTTCTGCCAGTGGCCGACGCTGGAGCGGGTTGATGGCCGCACCGTGCGCTTTAGCGCGCCGGACATTGAATCGGCGGTGCGCATGACCAATTGCCTCTCGGCCATGTCCAGCATGCTGCGCTGAGCGGCGCTGGGGCAGGGCCCCGGCTGGCATGGCATGAAACCTGCTGGGTAGAGCGCTCAACATCGGTGGTGCGCGTTTATGAAGTCTTCCCTGCATTTTCTGGTCGCTGCCCGCCAGCATGAGATGGCCGCGCTGGAGCAGCTGGGCAAGGCCTGCTCGCTGGTGGTGGCGATGTCGGGCCTGGTGCATGCGCTGCAAAAGGAGCGCGGGCTGTCGAACATGGTGCTGGCCAGTGGCGGCGCGCAGGGCACCGAGCTATTGGCGCCCCAGCGGCTGCTGGCCGATGCACAGATCGCCAATGTGCGCGATGAGCTCGATCGCCTGGGCCCGCACCCCTCGGGCGGCAGCGGCGCGCGGCTGTGCAATGCGATTGCCTATACCTTGCAAGGCGTGGCGGCCCTGCCTGCGCTGCGCGCCCAGGTGCAGGCCGGGCGGCTCACGCCCCCCGCCTGTACCGATGCCTTTGCGCGCCTGATTGCCGGCTGTCTGTCCGTCGTGTTTGAGGCGGCTGACAGCGCCAATGAGCCCGAGATATCGCGCATGCTGGTGGCCCTGTTCCACCTGATGCAGGGCAAGGAGCTGGCCGGGCAGGAGCGCGCCTGCGGCACCAGTGCCTTTGCCTCGGGCCAGCTGCAGCCCGGTGCCCGGGCGCAGTGGCTGCATTTGATCGAATCGCAGGAGCGCTGCTTTGAGGTGTTTGCCAGCCTGGCCACGCCGCGCGTGCTGGTGCTGTGGCAGGCCCATATGGCGGGCGATACCGATATGGCGGCGGTGGAACGCATGCGCCGTGTGGCCCATACCGCGAGCGGGGCCAGCCTGAGCCGCAGCTGGAGCGCCGACTGGTTTGCCGCCTGCAGCCACCGGCTCGATGCCTTGCATGGCGTGGAGACCTTGGTCGCGCAGGAGCTGCAGGTGCTGTGCCTGCACAAGCTGCAGGCGCAGGAGCAGGCGCTGGCGGCCTTGCAGGCGTTGCCGCCGGGCGCTGAACCTGCCCAAGCGGGCGCAGAGGGCGCTGAGGGCAGCGAAGGCGGTATGGCCTTTTTCGAGGCCTCGGCGCCGCCCGATACCTGGTCGCTCGATGCCGTGGGCGCGCCGGCGCTGGGGCGCGATATCCTGTCGCTGGTGCAGCAGCAATCGCAGCGGCTGCAGACCATGCAGAGCCAGATTGATGAAGCCAGGACGGCCCTGCATGAGCGCAAGACCCTGGAGCGCGCCAAGGGCCTGCTGATGGCCCAGCACCAGCTCAGCGAGAGCGATGCCTACCAGCTGCTGCGCCAGACGGCGATGAACCAGAACAAGCGCATGCTGGAGGTGGCCGAGGCCGTGCTGGCAATGGCGGCCTTGGTGCCTCAAGCCCCTGCAGCGCCTGCAGCCCCTGCTGCAACTGAGCGCTAGCAGCTTTTCCCCGCGCACCAAAGCATGGCAGCCGCTGGCCCGCAGGCTGCTGCAATGCACCATTGCAGGGACGCGGGCCGCTGTGTTGCGCCGGCCCAGGTCGGCTCTCCAGAGGGAAGCACTGCAATTTTTGAATTGGCATGGAATATGCATTGATCTTCCCAACCAGGCCAAAGGCGGCCTGTTTCCGGTAATCGCGAGTTATTTCGGGACAACGGCGTCCCTTTCCTGATGGTGCAAGCCCTCAGCGAAAGGACGCCGTTTTTTGTTTTTGGAATCTGCAACGCCTTCGATGGAGTTTGACAAGAATGACGATACGCCCCACCCCTGACACCGCCCTGGCGGCAGAGGCTTCGCCCGCTTCTTCGCTGCTGGCCGGCCGCCGCCAGTTCTTGCGCCATGGCGCCCAGGCAGCGGCCGCCACCTTTGTCTACAGCGCGCTGGGCCACCAGGGCGTCTGGGCCGCCGGCTCGGATGCGCCGGAGAAAAAAGAGGTCAATATCGGCTTTATCCCGCTGACTGACTGCGCCAGCGTGGTGATGGCCTCGGTGCTGGGCCTGGACCAGAAGTACGGCGTCAAGATCACGCCGACCAAGGAAGCGAGCTGGGCCGGCGTGCGCGACAAGCTGGTCAATGGCGACCTGGACTTTGCCCATGTGCTCTACGGCCTGGTCTACGGCGTGCAGCTGGGCGTGGGCAGCCCGCAAAAGGACATGGCGGTGCTGATGACGCTCAACCGCAATGGCCAGGCGATCACCCTGTCCAAAAAGCTGGCCGACAAGGGCGCCGTCGATGCCGCGTCGCTGGCCAAGCTGATGGGCGCGGAAAAGCGCGAATACACCTTTGCGCAGACCTTCCCCACGGGCACCCATGCGATGTGGCTGTACTACTGGCTGGCGAGCGCGGGCATCCATCCGCTCAAGGATGCGAAAGTGATCACCGTGCCGCCGCCGCAGATGGTGGCCAATATGCGCGTGGGCAATATGGATGGCTTTTGCGTGGGCGAGCCCTGGGGCCACCGCGCGATCATGGATGGCATCGGCATCACGGCCGTCACCACCCAGGACATCTGGCGCGACCACCCAGAAAAGGTGCTGGGCTGCACGCAGGACTTTGTCAGCCGCCACCCCAATACGGCACGCGCCGTGACCATGGCGATTCTGGAGGCGGGCCGCTGGATCGATGCCAGCTTGCAGAACAAGCAGAAGATGGCCGAGACCATTGCCGGCAAGGCCTATGTGAACACCAGCGTGGATGCCATCAACCAGCGCATTCTGGGCCGCTACCAAAATGGCCTGGGCAAGACCTGGGACGACCCCAACCACATGAAGTTCTTTGCCGATGGCGAGGCCAGCTACCCCTATCTGTCCGATGGCATGTGGTTCCTCACCCAGCACAAGCGCTGGGGTTTGCTCAAGAGCCACCCTGACTACCTGGCTGTGGCCAAGAAGATCAACCAGACCGCCCTGTACAAGGAAGCGGCTGCGCAGCTGAAGATCGCCGTGCCCAAGTCGGACATGCGCAGCAGCCAGCTGATCGACGGCAAGGTCTGGGATGGCTCGGACCCCGCCAAGTACGCCGACAGCTTTGCCCTCAAGGCCTGATAAGGAGCACCCCATGCCAGCTGCATTGCGAGAGAGTGTGTCGTCCTTGCCGACACCGGCCACGGCCCCGGCCCTGGCTGAACGCAAGGTGTTGTCCATCCATGAGCACATGGCGCGCAGCCTGCCCGCGTCGGGCGCGCTGAGCCCGCCCGCTGCGGCAGCGCCGGCCGTGCCTGCCCCAGTGGCCCCGCGCGATGGCGCCGCCGTCTGGCAGCAGCGCTTTGGCAGCTTGGTGCAAAGCCTGCTGCCGCCTGTGCTGGGCTTTGGCCTGCTGCTGGTGCTGTGGTCCATCGTCGCCCAGGGCAACCCCGGCATTCCGGGCCCGCAGGAGACCTGGGCCCAGGCGCAGGAGATCTTTCGCGATCCCTTCTACCGCAACGGCCCCAATGACCAGGGCGTGGGCTGGAATGTGCTGGCCTCGCTGCAGCGGGTGAGCATTGGCTTTGGCCTGGCGGCGCTGGTCGGCATTCCGCTGGGCTTTGTCATTGGCCGCTTTGACTTTCTCTCGCGCATGTTCAACCCGGTGATCAGCCTGCTGCGCCCGGTATCGCCCCTGGCCTGGCTGCCGATTGGCCTGCTGGTGTTCAAGGGCGCGAACCCGGCGGCGATCTGGACCATCTTCATCTGCTCGATCTGGCCGATGGTAATCAACACGGCAGTCGGCGTGCAGCGCGTGCCGCAGGACTATATGAATGTGGCGCGGGTGCTGAACCTGAGCGAGTGGAAGATTGCCACCACCATCCTCTTTCCCGCCGTGCTGCCCTACATGCTGACGGGCGTGCGCCTGGCCGTGGGCACCGCCTGGCTGGTGATCGTGGCTGCCGAGATGCTGACTGGCGGCGTGGGCATTGGCTTCTGGGTCTGGGACGAGTGGAACAACCTCAACGTCAAGAACATCATCATCGCGATCTTTGTCATCGGCTTGGTCGGCCTGCTGCTGGAATGGGCGCTGATCCGCCTGGCCTCGGCATTCACTTTTGAGGAGGTCAAGGCATGACGCCCAATACGCTCAATATCCCCGCCACGCCCCAGGGCAAGTACATCGAGATCCAGCAGGTGGCGCAAAGCTTCAAGACCGCCAAGGGCCTGTTCCAGGCGCTGCAGGGCATCAACCTGGAGATCGCCCAGGGCGAATTTGTCAGCCTGATCGGCCACTCGGGCTGCGGCAAATCCACCTTGCTGAACCTGATTGCCGGCCTCACCAGCCCCAGCGAAGGCACCTTGCTCTGCGCCAACCGCGAGATCAAGGGTCCCGGGCCGCAGCGCGCCGTGGTGTTCCAGAACCATTCGCTGCTGCCCTGGCTCACCTGCTGGGCCAATGTGCACCTGGCGGTGGAGCGGGTGTTTGGTGCGCGCGAGCGCAAGGCCCAGTTGGCTGCGCGCACCGATGCCGCGCTGGCGCTGGTGGGGCTCACGCATGCAGCGCAAAAGCGCCCCGGCGAGATATCGGGCGGCATGAAGCAGCGCGTGGGCATTGCCCGGGCGCTGTCGATGGAGCCGCAGGTGCTGCTGATGGACGAGCCCTTTGGCGCCCTGGATGCCCTGACCCGCGCCAAGCTGCAGGATGAGCTGCTGGAGATCGTCGCGCGCACGCGCAGCACCGTGGTGATGGTGACCCATGATGTCGATGAGGCCGTGCTGCTGTCCGACAAGATTGTGATGATGACCAATGGGCCCGCAGCGACGATTGGCGAGGTACTAACGGTGCCCCTGGCCCGCCCGCGCAACCGGGTGGCGCTGGCCGAGGATGCGCAGTACCAGGCCTGCCGCAAGGCGGTGATCGACTTTCTCTACACCCGCCAGGTGCATGTGGAGAAGGTGGCCTGAGCACTGCCGCTGATGCCGCCCCAGGCGCTCCACAGGGAGCGCCTTTTTTATGCACGCAAATGAGGCAGGGCGGCACCCAAGCAGCACAAAAAATGTGCACAGGCGATGCGCGGCGGCGGGCGCGCGTCGACAGCCAACTTGGTATGGAACTTGCATAGTTGTTGGCGTGGCCATGGCGGCCACCGGGTGGTGGTGCAAAGTGGCGCTGCCGTCCAAAGACAAAGACGTCTAAGCGCGCATGCCTGGCATGCGGCGCCTAGACGTCTTTTTTTTGTGCTGCCCACGGGAAATGCTATGAAAAAAATCAAGTTGGTCATGGTTGGCAACGGTATGGCGGGTGTGCGTGCGCTCGAAGAGCTGCTGGCCCTGGCCCCGGATCTGTACGAGATAACGGTATTTGGCGCGGAGCCGCACCCCAACTACAACCGCATCCTGCTGTCGCCGGTGCTGGCGGGCGAGCAGACCCTGGAGGACATCGTCCTCAACGACTGGAGCTGGTACGAGACGCATGGCGTACGCCTGCATGCCGGCTGCACGGTGCATGCGGTGGACCGCGCCCGCCGCGTGGTGCATGCCCGCAATGCCCAGGGCGAGGCGGTAACGGCCGACTACGACCGGCTCATTCTGGCCACCGGCTCCAACCCCTTCATGCTGCCGATTGCCGGCAAGGAGCTGCAAGGTGTGCTGGCCTACCGCGACATTGCCGACACCCAGGCGATGATCGATGCGGCCAGCAGCTGGCGCCATGCGGTGGTGATTGGCGGTGGCCTGCTGGGGCTGGAGGCGGCCAATGGCCTGATGAAGCGCGGCATGCAGGTCGCAGTGGTGCATGCCGGCGAGTGGCTGATGGAGCGCCAGCTGGACGACCAGGCCGGGCAGTTGCTGAAGAAATCGCTGATCGAGCGGGGCATGCAGTTTTTCATGCAGGCGCAGACGCAGGAGCTGCTGGGCAATGCCGAAGGCCGCGTGCGTGCGCTGCGCTTTGCCGATGGCCGCGAGATCGAGGCCGATCTGGTAGTGATGGCCGTTGGCATCCGCCCCAACACGGCACTGGCCGAGGCCATGCACCTGCATGTGAACCGGGGCATCGTCGTCAGCGACACCATGCAGACCATCACCGACCCGCGCATCTATGCGGTGGGCGAGTGCGCCGCGCACCGGGGCATTGCCTACGGCCTGGTGGCACCGCTGTTTGAGCAGGGCAAGGTGCTGGCCAACCACCTGGCCGAGCTGGGCATTGGCCGCTACCAGGGCTCGCTCACCTCGACCAAGCTCAAGGTGACCGGCATCGATCTGTTCTCGGCCGGGGATTTCCAGGGCGGGGAGGGCACCGAGCAGATCGTGCTGAGCGACCCCTACTCGGGCGTCTACAAAAAGCTGGTGATCAAGGAAGACCGGCTGGTGGGCGCGTGCCTGTATGGCGACACCGTGGATGGCAGCTGGTACTTCAAGCTCCTGCGCGAAGGCCGCAGTGTGGCCGATATCCGCGACAAGCTGATGTTTGGCGAATCCAACCTGGGCGATGCCGGCCACCAGGGCCAGAACAAGGCCGCCGCACTGGCCGATGCCGACGAGGTCTGCGGCTGCAATGGCGTGAGCAAGGGCGCCATCTGCAAGGCCATCAAGGACAAGGGCCTGTTCACCCTGGATGACGTGCGCAAGCACACCAAGGCCAGCGCCAGCTGCGGCTCCTGCACCGGCCTGGTCGAGCAGATCATCATGTTCACCGTCGGTGGCGACTATTCGGCATCGCCCAAGACCAAGCCGATGTGCAGCTGCACGGAGCATGGCCACCAGGCGGTGCGCGATGCGATCCGCGAGCAGCGGCTGCTGACGACCGACAGCGTCTTCCGCGTTATGGAATGGAAGACACCCAATGGCTGCGCCAGCTGCCGCCCGGCCATCAACTACTACCTGATCAGCACCTGGCCCAAGGAGGCGCGCGACGACCCGCAAAGCCGCTTCATCAATGAGCGCAGCCACGCCAATATCCAAAAGGATGGCACCTACAGCGTGATCCCGCGCATGTGGGGCGGAGAGACCACGGCCGCCGAGCTGCGCCGCATTGCCGATGTAGTGGACAAGTACCAGATCCCCACCGTGAAGGTGACCGGCGGCCAGCGCATCGACTTGCTGGGCGTGAAAAAGGAAGACCTGCAAGGCGTGTGGAACGACATAGGCATGCCCTGCGGCCATGCCTATGCCAAGGCGCTGCGCACCGTCAAGACCTGTGTGGGCAGCGAGTGGTGCCGCATGGGCACGCAGGACAGCACCCAGATGGGCAAGGACCTCGAACGCGCGATGTGGCGCATGTATGCGCCGCACAAGGTGAAGTTTGCCGTCAGCGGCTGCCCGCGCAACTGCGCCGAATCGGGCATCAAGGATGTGGGCATCATCGGCGTGGATTCGGGCTGGGAGATGTACATCGCCGGCAACGGCGGCATCAAGACCGAGGTGGCGCATTTTCTGACCAAGCTCAAGACCGCCGAGGAGGTGCTGGAGTACACCGGCGCCTTCATGCAGCTCTACCGGCTGGAGGGCTGGTACCTGGAGCGCACGGTGCACTACGTGAACCGGGTCGGGCTGGACCATGTCAAGCGCCGCATTCTGGACGATGCCGCCGGCCGCCAGGCGCTCTGGGCCCAGCTGCAGCAGGCGCTCGACGGCGAGCCCGACCCCTGGTTCGAGACCGACAAGGCGGCGGTGGACCTGCGCCAGTTCCAGCCACTGCCGGTGCTGCAGGCTGCGCCTGCGCTGTCAGCCCTTTCCGCACCCGCCACCACCACCGCCGGCGCATGATGCCGCGCCGCCAGGAGACCGACATGAATGAATGGATCACCATCTGCGCCATCGATGAGATTCCGGTGCTGGGCGCCCGCCGTGTGGCCCGCGCCCAGGGGCTGGATGTGGCGGTGTTCCGCACCGCCAGCGGCGAGGTGTTTGCGCTGCTCGACCGCTGTCCGCACAAAGGCGGGCCGCTGTCGCAAGGCCTGGTGTTTGGCAGCAGTGTGGCCTGCCCCTTGCACAACTGGACGATTGCGCTGGCCACCGGCCAGGCCGCTGCCCCCGATGAGGGCTGCACCCCGCGCTTTGCGGTGCGGCTGGAGGGCAGCGCGGTGCAGCTGCGCGCCGATGAGCTGGCCGGGCATGCGCTGGCGCAGACCCGACCTGTAGCAGGGCCGGTGGGCCTGGGGCGCTGCGGTTCTGCGGCTTCGAGCTGCAGCCCATCGCCATCCACGGCGGCCGCCTGAGGCCGCACACCGGAGCGAGCCGCCATGCCCGAGACCCGATCCACCTGCCCCTATTGCGGCGTGGGCTGCGGCGTGATCATCACGTCCGACGGCCAGCAGATCACCGCCGTGCGCGGCGACCCTGAACACCCCGCCAACCAGGGCAAGCTCTGCACCAAGGGCAGCAGTCTGCACCTGACGGCAGCGCCCGCGCTGGCGCGGCAAAGCCGCTTGCTGCAACCGATGCAGCGCCTGCAGCGCGGCGACGCGCCCGAGGCCCGCAGCTGGGACACGGCGCTGGACAGCCTGGCCGCCCAGCTGCTGCAGATCCGTGCCGACCATGGCCCCGATGCGCTGGGCTTTTACCTGAGCGGCCAGCTGCTGACCGAGGACTACTACGTGTTCAACAAGCTGGTCAAGGGCTTGCTGGGCACGAACAACCTGGACACCAACTCGCGCCTGTGCATGAGCAGCGCGGTGGCCGGCTACAAAGCCACCCTGGGGGCGGATGCACCGCCGGCCTGCTACGAAGACATCGACCTGGCCGGCTGCCTGTTCATCAGCGGCAGCAATATGGCCTGGGCGCACCCGATCCTGTTCCGCCGGGTGGAAGAAGCCAAGGCTTGCCACCCCGAGCGCAAGATCATCGTTGTCGACCCGCGCCGCACCGAGACCGCCGAGGTGGCCGACCTGCATCTGGCTTTGCAGCCGGGCACCGATGTGATGCTCTGCCATGGCCTCTTGCACATCATGCTGGCCCAGGGTTGGGCCGATGCGGCCTTTGTCGATGCGCACACCAGCGGCTTTGCGCAGCTGCATGCGATCGTGCGTGAGGCGACACCGGAGCGCGTGGCCCAGGTCTGCGGCCTGGCGCTGGCCGACCTGTACCTGGCGGCCCAATGGCTGGCCTGGGGCGGGGCGGATGCGCCCGGCACGAACAGCGAACGCCTGCCCACGCTCAGCCTGTACTGCCAGGGGCTCAACCAAAGCAGCAGCGGTACGGCCAACAATGCGGCGCTGATCAACCTGCACCTGGCCACCGGCCAGATTGGTAAGCCGGGCGCCGGCCCCTTGTCCTTGACCGGCCAGCCCAATGCGATGGGCGGGCGCGAGGTGGGCGGCCTGTCCAACCTGCTCAGCGCCCACCGCGACATGGCCAACCCGCAGCACCGGGCCGAGGTGGCCCAGCATTGGGGCATAGATGCCGTGCCAGCACTGCCGGGCAAGTCGGCGCTGGAGATGTTCGAAGCAGCGGCCGATGGCCAGATCAAGGCCTTGTGGATTGCCTGCACCAACCCGGCGCAGAGCATGCCCGAGCAGGCCATGGTGCGCCGCGCGCTGGAGCGGGCCGAGCTGGTGGTGGTGCAGGAGGCCTTTGCCCAGACCGAGACAACCGCTTATGCCGACTGGCTGCTGCCCGCCACCACCTGGGGCGAGAAGCTGGGCACGGTCACCAACAGCGAGCGGCGCATATCGCGGGTGCGCGCGGCGGTGGCAGCGACGGGCCAGGCGCGCCATGACTGGCAGATCGGCGTGCAGCTGGCCCAGCGGCTCGAGCGCCATCTGCGCCCCGGCCGCCCCAGCCTGTTTGCGTACGACACCGAGCAGGCCGAGCGCGGCTGCGAAGCCATCTGGATGGAGCACCGCGACAGCACGCGCGGGCGCGACCTGGACATCACGGGCCTGAGCTGGGCGCTGCTGGAAGCGCAAGGCCCGCAGCAGTGGCCGCTGCCCAGCGGCGCGGCCCAAGGGCGCCAGCGCCTCTATAGCGATGGCCGGTTTGCCACCGGCGATGGCCGCGCGCGCTTTGATGCCCAGCCCTGGAAGCCGGTCGCGGTGCCACGCGATGCGCAGTTCCCCTTCAGCCTGAACACCACGCGCCTGCGCGACCAGTGGCATGGCATGAGCCGCACCGGCCAGCTGGGCCGCCTGTTTGCCCAGGCGAGCGAGCCCAGCGTGCAGGCCCACCCGCAGGACATGCGCCGGCTGCAGCTGCAGGACGGCGACCTGGTGCAGCTGCACAGCCGCTACGGCAGCCTGGTGCTGCCGGTGCAAGCCGATGCCGGTCTGCAGCCCGCGCAGCTGAACCTGCCGATGCACTGGGGCAGCATGCACCTGAGCGGCAGCACGGTCGACGGCCAGCGCCTGGCGGGCGTGAACGCGCTGACCACGCCCGAGCGCTGCCCGCGCTCCAAGCAGCCCGAGTTGAAGCATGTGGCAGTGCAGCTGGAAAAAGCCAGCCTGCCCTGGCAGTGCCTGGGCATCGCCTGGCTCGATGACCGCCAGGTGCTGGCCACGCGCCAGGCGCTGGCCGCCTTGATGGGCGAGTTTGACTTTGCCAGCAGCGTGCTGTTTGGCCGGGCCGTGCCGCTCGATGGCGCTGCCGGCCAGGGCCGCAATGGCGTGCAGTTCCGCGCTGCCGCACGCCAGGCGCCGCCCGCGGCCTTGCTGGCGCGTTTGCAGCAGCTGCTGCAGCTCGATGGCCCGCAGACCCTGCGCTATGCCGATGCGCAGCGCCAGTGCAGCCGCGCCATCACCATGGGCGAGCAGGCGGGCGAGCCGGTGCTGCAGGCTTTCTTGCTTTGCGGCGATGCCAGCGCTGGCCAGTGGCTGGCGCCGGTGCTGCGCGATGAACAATCGACCCGCAGCTTTGGCCGCCTGCTACTGTCCTCGGGCAGCCAGGCCCCTGCCGCTTTGCCGACCCGCGCGCGCCAGGTCTGCGCCTGCATGAATGTGGACGAGGCCGCCATTGGCGAGGCCCTGGCCCGCATCGACGGCGCGCCGGAGCAGCGCCTGCTGCAGCTGAAAAACACCTTGGGCTGCGGCACGCGCTGCGGCTCCTGCATTCCCCAACTCAAGCAGCTGGTGCAGCGCGTGGCCCCGGCCGCGTTGGCCCCTTCTGCCTGATGCTTTTGAAAGGTCTTGCCATGCATGCCATTGCCACCACCCCCTTCGCTGCCGGCCGCTGCTACCTGGTAGGGGCCGGCCCCGGCGACCCCGAGCTGCTGACGCTGCGCGCCTGGCGCGCCATCCAGGCCGCCACCTTGCTGTTGGTCGACGACCTGGTCTCCGCCGACATCGTGGCGCTGGCCCCAGCCGCCACCCGCACCATCTATGTGGGCAAGCGCGGCGGCCGGGCCAGCACCTCGCAGGCCTTTATCGAAAAGCTGATGGTGATGGCCGCCCGCCAGGGCGAGACGGTGGTGCGCCTTAAGGGGGGCGACCCTTTCATCTTTGGCCGGGGCGGCGAGGAGGTCGCCCACCTGCAGGCCCAGGGTGTGCAGGTGGAAGTCATCAACGGCATCACCTCGGGCCTGGCCGCTGCCACCAGCCTGGGTGTGCCACTGACCCACCGCGACTACGCCCATGGCGTTGTCTTTGTGACCGGCCATGCCAAGCCCGGTGGCGCGCCTTTGGATTGGTGCCAGCTCGGCGCTACGGCTGAGGCCTTGTCGCTCAGCCTGGTGGTGTACATGGGGGTGGCGGCGGCGCCTTTGATCGAAGCAGGCTTGCTGGCCGGTGGCCTGGCGCCGGATACGCCGGTGGCCTTGGTGCAGAACGCCAGTTTGCCGAGTCAGCGGTCGGTGTTGACGTCTTTGGCTTGCTTGGTGAGTTGTTTGCAGGGGAGTGGGTTGGGGAGTCCTTGCATGATGGTGATTGGTCGGGTGGCTGGGTTGGCGGATGCCAGTTTGTTGTGGCAGGGGTTGGTGGAGCCTTTGGAGCGGCAGGCTTGATTGTTTGGTTTTTTCCCAGCGCTTTTTAGTTCGTTTTGTTTGCTACTGGCGTAGGGCAGCTGGCCGGGTCTCGCCCCGGCGGGCGAGGTACTTTTCTTGCTCAGCCAAGAAAAGTACCCAAAAGAAGGCTGCCCCTGCTGACTGCGTCCCTTCGTTTCGCTGCGGGCAACCTGTGGTGCTCGGGTATGGGCTGCACCGCGAAACTCACTACGCGCTTTGCGCTGCGTTCGGACAGACGCGGTGAGTCAGTTCACGAAGCAGTTGCACTCTGCGGTGCAACTGCCCAGCCCATACCCTGTGCTCCTCGGCGCATTCAGAAGGGGAGAGCAGACGCAGGCCATCGCTACGCTCGGCCTGTTTGTGGGGCCGAGCGTAGCGA